>CAIJHQ010000017.1 GCA_903820505.1 Candidatus Omnitrophota bacterium | reverse complement strand
CTTAAGAAGAAAGAATTCCCTTTCCTGGCTGCGTTATCGCCGCCGCCGTAATAATCCTGCCGCAATTGTGACCTGATGCTGATCAGTCCGACCGTGTATGCGAGGATGTCGACGGGGCACTTCCTCGGGCTGAACTATTACGTATTTCACGCTCAAGGGAAAACCTGCGTGAGCTGCTATCGAGGAGGAATTATTACTTGCGACTTCTAATCAATACGTAACTTCAATCAGCGTAAGGCCTTCGGAAGGTACCGCCATACCGGCAAAACGGCGGTCCTTCGCCTTGAGCACTTCGGCGATGGATCCTGGGGTGCGCTTCCCTCTCCCGACCTCAAGAAGCGTTCCGACCATATTGCGGATCATGTGATAGAGGAACCCGTCCGCTTCAACGTGAAAAAGGATCAGATACCCCTGCTTTTTTACAAGGAAGCGCTTGACCGTGCGCACAAAAGAAATATTCATTTTCTTAATGGCTGAGGGCGATGTAAAGGAACGGAAATCGTGTTTCCCGGTCAGGAGCTTCGCCGCGCGGCGCATGCTTGAAATATTCAGATGGAACGGCACATGAAAGGCACGGCCCGCGATCAGCGGCGACCGGTAGGGATGGTTCCAGATGCGGTACTCATAGATCTTGGACTTGATGCTGTAACGCGCGTGAAAATCCTGCGGTACTTCTTCGATCCCGCTCACCACGATCGACTGAGGCAGCAAGGCGTTCAAGCCCCGCTGGATCTTGGCAATGGGTTCCGCGCTCGCGGTCCTGAAATTCACGACCTGCCCTTCGGCATGAACGCCCGCGTCCGTCCGTCCGCTCGCGGCTGCGATCTTCATTTTGTGCCGGAAAAAGATCGAAAGGGCTTTTTCGAGAGCTTCCTGGATGGTGGGATGAAGCGGTTGCTTTTGAAAACCGAAGAAAGTGGATCCGTCGTACTCGAGGACCAATTTGATGTTGCGCACGACACCCCTTAGAAACAAAGAAGCAAAGATCTTTCTTTGCCTCCCTGATTCTCGCTTCTTAATTGACCTTAAACGCCAGTTCCGCGATCTGAACGGCATTGGTTGCCGCGCCTTTGCGGATCTGGTCGCCGGAAACGAACATCGCGATACCGTTCTTGACGGTCGGATCGGCACGCAAACGGCCGACAAAGATGTCATCCTGCCCGGTGGCTTCCAACGGCATGGGAAAATAATTTCTTTCACGGTCATCGACCAGTTTCACTCCGGCCGCTTTGCCCAGAAGGGCGCGGACCTCGTCGACCGAAACGGCTTTCTCCGTCTCGATGAAAAGCGCCTCGGAATGGGCGCGCAGGACCGGCACCCGGACACAAGTCGCCGTGACCTGGATAGCGGCATCGTGGAAGATCTTCTTCGTTTCTTTCACCATCTTGGTCTCTTCTTCGCAATACCCGTCCGGCCCGATCTTCGAATTGTGAGAAAAAACGTTGAACGCGATCTGATGCGGCAGGACTTTTGGGGTGATCTTCTTCCCGGCGAGAAAATCCCCTGTTTGCATCTGCAATTCTTCCATGGCTTTGGCGCCGGCGCCGCTGGCGGCCTGATAGGTCGCGGCGACGATCCTTTTGATCTTTGCGACTTTATGGATCGGCCAAAGAGGAACAAGCATGATGATCGTAGAGCAATTCGGGTTCGCGACGATCCCTTTGTGTTTCGCAATATCCTCGGGATTGATCTCAGGGATCACGAGAGGAACTTCGGGATCCATGCGGAAGGCGCTTGTGTTATCCACCATCAAAGCTCCCGCCTTGATGATCGCCGGCGCCAACTCGCGGCTCACGGAACCGCCGGCGCTTGAGAGGACCAGATCAAGACCTTCGAAGGACGTCGGCTTTGCCTCCTCAACCTTATACGTCCTCCCCATGAATGGAATCGTCTTGCCGGCAGAGCGGCCGGACGCCAGAAGTTTCAGTGATTCGATCGGAAATTTCCTCTGTTCGAGGATCGTGAGAAATTCCTGGCCGACCGCGCCTGTAACGCCCAACACTGCCACTTTTATTTTTTTCATCTTAGTCTTTTTTCCCCGTACTGTTTCGGGTTTAGCGCATAGGAGGTCGTTTTTCCATACCCTGAGCCCTATCCCTCAAACCCTGATTTTTGGATCCAATCCCTTCACCACGAGATCGCCCACCTCCGTGGTGGAATATCCCATTTTCCCCGCCGCGAGACTCTTTAATTTTTTGGCGGTCACCCACTTCACGGATTCCTCGATCTCTGCCGCGGCTTTTTCCTCTCCAAGGTGTTCCAATAACATCTGGCCCGCGCAAATGGCCGCCAGGGGGTTGATCACATTTTTCCCCGTGTATTTCGGTGCGGACCCGCCGATCGGTTCGAACATCGAAACTCCCTGCGGATTCAAATTCCCGCCGGCCGCGATCCCCATGCCGCCCTGGATCATGGCCCCGAGGTCCGTGATGATGTCCCCGAACATATTGTCCGTCACGATCACATCGAACCATTCCGGGTTCTTCACCATCCACATGCAGGTCGCGTCCACGTGCGCGTAATCCCGTTTAATGTCCGGATAATCCTTCTGGCCGACTTCATGGAAAACGCGTTCCCAAAGATCAAAAGCATAGGTCAGAACATTGGTCTTGCCGCAAAGCGTCAGTGTTTTTCTCCGGTTCCGCTTACGCGTGTATTCAAAAGCGTACCGCAGACAACGCTCCACGCCCCGGCGGGTGTTGCGGCTGACCTGGATCGCGACCTCGTCCGCGGTCCCTTTGTTCTGGAACTCGCCCTCGCCGACGTAAAGGCCTTCGTTGTTCTCCCGGACCACCACGAAATCGATATCTTCCGGTTTTTTATTCTTCAGCGGACAATCCACGCCGGGAAAAAGCTTCACCGGCCGGAGATTAATATATTGTTCCAAAGAAAAACGAAGGCGGAGAAGAAGCCCTTTCTCCAGAATACCGGGCTTCACGTCGGGATGCCCGACGGCCCCCAAATAGATCGCCTGAAAGCCCCGGAGCTCGTTAAGAACGCTGTCCGGAAGAACTTCGCCGGTCCTGAGGTAACGCTCTCCCCCGAGATCATATTCGTGCCGGTTGAGTTTGAAACCGTACTTCGCGGCAACGGCCGTTAAAACCTTGTTCCCCTCACGGACAACTTCGGTGCCGGTCCCGTCTCCTGGAATGACTGCGATCTTGTATTCTTTCATGCTGATCCTGTCTCCGTTCATTTTGGGATTATTTAAAGACCCGTACCTTCTTCCATGCGGAAAGACGAGCGGTCAAAGGAGGGATTCTATGCTCTCGGTCAGGTTTTTTCAACCTTTACCGTACGCCGCTTGACGGCTTCATAGAGCTTGGAATATTTCTTCGCGGAAGCGACCCAGGAAAAATCGCATTCCATCGCGTTCTTGACAAGCTTTTTCCAGACTTTCTCCTGCTTGAAAACCTTCAGGGCTTTGAGCATCGCCGCGAAAAAAGCCTCGCTCGAATACTCCTCAAAAAGGAACCCGTTCCCCTTCTGCGTCTCAGGATCAAAATCCTGGATGCTATCGGCAAGTCCTCCCGTGGCACGGGCGATGGGGACCGCCCCGTAACGCAACCCGATGATCTGCCCGAGGCCGCACGGTTCATAGTAAGACGGAAAAAGAAGCATATCCGAGGCGGCGTAGATCTTCTTGGCCATCTTGGGATCGAACAGGATGTGCACCCCGAACCATTTTTTATTCTTCTTCGCAAGGTCCCTCAGGATCTGGTGGTATTTCTCCTCGCCGGTCCCCAGCAACACGAACTGGAGGTTCTGCTGCGCGAATTTTTCCAAAAGCGGGATCAGGATGTCGAGGCCTTTCTGGTCCACCAACCGCGCGACCAGCCCCAACAGCGGGATATTTTCATCCACCGGGAACCCGTTCTCCTTTTGGAACGCGCTCTTATTGAGTTTCTTCTTCGAGGGGTCCCCCGAGCTGTACTGTGCGTCGATGTCCCGGTCGGTCGCCGGATCCCATTCCGTCGCGTCGATCCCGTTGATAATGCCGGTCACGGTATCTTTGCGTGCGGCAAGCACGCCCTCCATGCCACAGCCGAATTCCTTGGTCTGGATCTCTTCACTGTAACGGTCGCTCACCGTCGTGACTTCGTCCGCGAACACAAGACCGCCCTTAAGGAAGCTGAACTTTCCGTAGAATTCAAGAAAGTCCGACTTGTAGTACTCCCATCCCAGACCCGTGGGAGGAAAGGAGTCAGGCGGGAAATTCCCCTGATAGGCGAGATTGTGGATGGTAAAAAAACTTCGCGCCTTTTGGAGCGGCGCGTACCCGGTCCCGGGTTTTTTCAAATAGACAGGAATGAGCCCCGTTTGCCAGTCATGGCAATGGACGATGTCCGGCTGAAGTTTGAGTTCCTCCACCGCTTTGAGCACGGCCCGCTGGAAATAGATGAAACGGCGATCGTTGTCCTGGTAGTCCCCCATCGGGGTCCCGTAGAGCTCGTCCCGCATGAAAAAGTCGGGATGCTCGATGAAGTAGACTTTGACCCCGCTCGGAAGTTTCTTGAGAAAGACACGCGTCGCTTCAAGGTGGTTGCCGATGATCATTTCGAAATAATCGAGGACGGGCTGCAGTTCCCACTCGCGGATACCGATGCGCTGGTAACGGGGCATGAAGACCGAGACTTCATGTCCAAGCCCCTGAATGGCCGTGGTAAGAGAACCGAGAACGTCACCGAGCCCCCCCGTCTTGGCGAAGGGTGCCATCTCCGAAGTGACAAAAAGGATCTTCACAAAAGCCTAAGAGGAAAAGGCTTTAGCGAACGTCGACGATGCAGTTCCAGCTCCCGAAAGAGTTTGGAACACATTCGGCGGGCTCCTGGGAATTGAGCCACTCGCCGTCCACCCAATAACGGTACTCGTGACGGCCGGCAGGAAGTTTCAAAGACGTTGTCCAGGTCCCGCTCGCGCCTTTTTTAAGAGGGTTTTTGTCAGCGCTCCAGTTATTGAAGGAACCTCCGAGGCCGACTTTTTTCGCCTTGGGCGCATGAAATTTAAAATCGACGGTTTTCGAACAGGTCGCGGTACTGCACTTGGTTGCCTTCGCCATGACGGGACTCCTCCAGGTTGGAAAACAAAGTTCACTTATGATTGAAAGAGACGGTCGGAATTATATATCAGAAAAAACCGCTTGCCAAGATACATCTCGTCACTATAATGACGCCCTATGAGAACATGCGTTATCTGCAAAAAGAAACCTCTGACTGGAAATTCGATCGCGCGACGCGGTCTTTCCAAGAAGAGCGGTGGTATCGGTAAGAAGATCAGCGGCATCACACGTCGCCGTTTTTTTCCGAACCTTCAAAAGGTCAAGGTCCTTTTCCCCAACGGAACGGTACGGCGCGTCAATGTTTGCGTCAGCTGTTTAAAGGCCGGCAAAGTCAAGAAAGCTCCTTCCCGCCGCCAATTCGAAGCTAAGACGGCCGCTTAAGGGATCCCCGTCTGCTCCTTGAGTTCTTTGATGTTCAGGAGGAGTGTCGATAGACCGTTCCACTGCTTTGTCTTGACGGAATAAACAGCTTCAAAAACACTTCCGGCCCCCGCTGCCGCGCAAAGAAGCATCTGCTTTTCATTGAGATGAGCCTGGTAATTGAGCGGACCGTCCGTCAGCACGATCTCGTAAGTCTCACCGTATAAACGCCGCGCTTTCGATCTCAGCTGAAGACCGCCGCTGCGGAACACCGGCCGCGGATTGCCTATCCCGTAAGGTTCCAAAAGTTCAAGCTGGTCCAGGAACGTTCCCGTCAATTCCCTAAGCTCTAATTCCATATCAACTTCCACGTGCCGTTTCAAGGCCTCGGGCGCCAAACGCTCCGCCGCGAAACTGTTGATCTTTTCACGGAAGCGGGAAATGTTCTCTTCCTTGATCGTCAGTCCGGCCGCCTGTTCATGCCCGCCGAATTCCTCCAAAAGGGAGCCGGACGCCTGAAGCGCCTCGAAAAGATGGAACCCCTTGATCGAACGTCCCGAACCGCGCCCCGTCCCCTCATCCGTCGAGATCACGATGGCCGGACGGTAAAACTTTTCGACCAGCCGCGATGCCACGATCCCGATCACGCCCGCGTGCCAGCCTTTCCCGTCGACCACCAGCACGCGGTCACGGTTGAAGTTGACCGTGCGTTCCACTTTTTGGACCGCTTCCTTCGTCACATCCTTTTCATACTGCTGACGCGCCTTGTTCTCCGCATCAAGGATCTTCGCAAGACTTTCCGCCTCCCGGGGCTCCCGGGTCAACAATAACTGCAACGCCGTGTCCGGGGAGCTCATGCGTCCGGCTGCGTTCAACCGGGGTCCCAGAATAAACGCAACGTGTCCCGTATCCAGTTTGGAAGTCTTGATCTTGGCGACGTCCGAAAGAGCGCAAAGCCCGAGGTTCTTTTTTTTCGAGAGGATTTCGAGACCGTTCTTCACCAAAATGCGGTTCTCGCCGGTGAGCGGCGCGATATCGCAGATCGTGGATAGCGCCACGAGGTCCAGAAATTCCAGCGCTTCATCCCCCAAAAGGGCCTGGCTTAATTTAAAGGCAAGCCCGGCGGCGGAAAGATCTTTGAAGGGATAGGGGCAGTCGCCTTGAAGCGGATTGAGAATCAGATGTGTGTCCGGCAGGCCCTCGGCGGGAAGTCTGTGGTGATCGATCACGATCACGTCCATGCCATGTTCCCGCGCCAGCTGGATCTCGTCCCGGGCCGTGATCCCACAGTCCACGGTAATGATCAATTTGACGCCGTCCCGCTGCGCCTTGTGGATCGCCTCTTCACTGACGCCGTAACCGTGCCGCTCGCGTTCGGGAAGAAAGGTCGCGGGCGTGACGCCCAACCGTTCGAGCGTCTTGACCATGATCGCGACGCCGGTAATGCCGTCCACGTCGTAATCCCCGTGGAGAAGAATCTTTTCTTTCCCGCGAACCGCCCGTTCCAGACGGGCCTTCACTTCCGTCATATTTTTCATCAGGAAAGGATCATGAAGCGCGGATAGCCCGGAAAAGAGAAAGGTCTCGATCGAGGCGTCATCCGTCAAACCACGCTTGGTAAGAAGCTTACGAAAGGCGGGAGAAAAACTTTGCGCTGGTTTTGGCAAGGGTCATTCTTTCTAAGAAAAAGGGACGGGCAACTCTGGAGTGCCCGTCCCTTTCCGTACTGATTCCACTACTTTACTTTTTAGACTTCCATGCGACAGCGAACGCCGAAGAAACAAAGATCGATGAATACGTTCCGACCGCGAAACCGATGATCAGAATGAACGCAAAGTCCGCGATCGCGCTGCCCCCAAAGAAAAAGAGGGAGAACGACGTCAAGAGCACGGTGAGCACGGTCAAGATCGTCCGGCTGAGCGTTTGGTTGATGCTCAGATCGACGACATCCGCGAACGGTGTCTTGCGCATGAGCTTCACATTGTCACGGACACGGTCAAACGTGATGATCGTGTCGTTGACCGAATAACCGATGATGGTCAGGATCGCCGCGATCGTCGCAAGGTTGATCTCGCGACCGCTCAATGCGTAAAAACCCATGGTAAAGATCGTATCGTGGACAAGCCCGACGACCGCCGCGAGCGCAAGTTTCCATTCGAAGCGCCACGCCAGATAGACCAGGATCCCGACCCACGACCAGATCACGGCCAAAAGAGCCTTGTCGCGCAAGGATCCGCTGACCGACGGACCGACCTGGTCCACCTTCTGGATATCGAAGGCCCCTTTCCCTACGGTCGCTTCGGCGGCGATCCCCACCTTCGCGGGATTTCCCTCGGCCATCTTGACAATGTACTGGTGCTGGCTGGCCTCTCCGAAACGCTGGAGCGTGAACGCTTTGAGCCCCTGCTTGCTGAGTTCCGCCCTGAATTTGGCTTGATCCACGTCCTGCTTGAACGCGACCTGGACGTAAGTCCCTCCGGTGAATTCAACGCCGTAATTCTGTTTCCCGCGCATCGTAAAGGCGAAGATCCCGAGGGCAAGACAGACCGCCGAGAACGCGTAGGCCCAACCGCGCTTTCTCAGGAAAGCGATATTGGGTTTGTGGAAAATATGGAACATTTTGAACTTCAGATCGGGGTTCCTCTTCACGAGATAGTCGAAGATCACGCGCGTGACGAAGATGGAAGAGAACATACTGGCGATGATACCGATCGTCAGCGTGACCGCGAAGCCCTGGATCGGTCCGGTCCCGAAGATGAAAAGCAGGATCGAAGTGATCACGGTCGTCACGTTCGAGTCCAGGATCGCCGAAAACGCCCGGTGATAACCCGCCGAAACCGCCGCGCGGGCCGTCTTCCCGGTCTCGAGTTCTTCCCTCATCCTTTCAAAAATAAGAATGTTCGCGTCCACCGCCATACCGACCGACAGGATGAAACCCGCGATACCGGGCAGCGTCAACGTCGAACCAAACGTCGCCATGGATCCGGCAACGAGGATCACATAAATAACCAGACCGAGATTCGCGACCCACCCGCAGAACAGATAATAGAGCGGCATGAACACCACGACGAAAAGCACGCCGAAAAGGCTGGCGCGGATCCCGCTTTCGATGGAATCTTTTCCGAGGCTGGGCCCGATCGTTCTTTCTTCCACGACCGTCACGGGAGCCGGAAGCGCACCGGCGCGCAGTACGAGCGCGAGGTCACTGGCTTCAGCGGCCTTGAAATTCCCGGAGATCTGGGCCTTTCCGTTCGGGATCCTGTCCCGGATCACCGGCGCGGAATAGACCTGACCGTCCAGCACGATGGCGAGCCGCTTCCCGATGTTCTGGAAAGTGATCTTGTCAAAAAGTTTGCCTCCCTCCCGATCCAGCGTCAGCGAAACAATGGCCTGGCCATACTGGTCGAACCCGACCGTCGCCGTGGTCAAATGTTCGCCGGTGAGCGCCGGCTGGACAGTAAGAAGCACCATTTCGTCATTCGGGCTATTTTTGATCTTCTTATATTCATAACCCGCGGGAGCTGTCCCCTCCTCGGCTTTTTGAACGAGAGCGGCGTCATCGGAGACGATCTTGAATTCCAGGTGCGCGGCTTTGCCCGCGATCTCTTTGGCGCGTTCACGGTCCGTCACGCCCGGCAATTTCACCACGACCTGGTCTTTACCCTGTGTGGTAATATCCGGTTCCTTCACGCCGAACTCGTCGATACGGTTACGAATGATCTCTGCCACGCGCGAGGTCACGTCTTTGCGCGCCTCTTCCGGCACCTTATCCATATCGACCTGAAGGAGCAGCTGAACGCCGCCCTGAAGATCAAGCCCCAGATTGATCTTCTGTTGAGGAGGATAGGCCTTCCAAATAGAAAAAACGACGAGCCCGACGATCAGCAGGACTTTCCACTTATAATTTTTATCCATGTTCACCCCGTTAGAGTTTCAAATGATCGAAAACATCCCATTCTTCATTCCAGGAACAATTATACCATTAAGGACCCGTCAGAATGACTCGCAGGTTAAAACTCTAACGGGACAGGCTTTCTCCTATTTCCGTACACCGATGACGGCGCTCTTTAGTACTTCGGCCTTTACGTCCGAATCCCCAAGGGTCAGAACGAAATAATCCTCCTGGACGCTCGAAATGGTCCCGATCAGGCCGCCGTTCGTGATCACTTTGTCCCCTTTTTTGAGCTCGGTGACCATTTTCTGCAGTTCCTTCTGCTTTTTCTGCTGCGGACGGATCAGCAGGAAATAAAAGATCCCGAACATCAGGATGATGGGGAGGAACTGGAACATCGGCTTCACCTGCTGGGTTTCCTGCGCGGCCTCGGCTGCGTACGCGATCTGTTCGAACATGACACTCTCCTCAGAATTACAAGTTACCGGTTTTCGGAATCGTAACGGTTAAAAAAGGCTTTTTTGAACTGCAGGAACCGTCCTTCCCGGATCTTCTCCCGCATGGATTTCACTAAGTTTACAAAAAAATAGACATTATGCAAGGTAATCAATTGCGCCCCGAGGATCTCGTGACTGTTCACCAAATGCCGCAAGTAGGCCCTCGAGAAATTCCTGCAAGTGTAACAATCGCAATCTTTCTGGACCGGCCGCGGGTCTTTCTGGTATTTCCCGTTGCGGACCACCACCAGTCCCTCGCTCGTGAACGCCGTCCCGTTCCGGCCATACCGGGTGGGGTTCACGCAATCGAACATGTCGGCCCCGCGTTCCACCGCCTCAAAAAAATCCAGCGGAACCCCCACGCCCATCAGGTAGCGGGGTTTGTCCTCCGGCATGAGCGGCAGGATCTCTTCGAGGACCTCCATCATTTCCTCCTTGGGTTCGCCGACGCTGAGCCCCCCGAGGGCGTATCCGTCGAATCCTATTTCCAGCGTCCGCTCCAGGGACTCTTTCCTCAGGTCCTTGAACGTCCCGCCCTGCACGATACCGAACAGCGCCTGCTCCTTGAGCTTATGACACTTCTTGGCGCGCTTCGCCCACCGCAGAGTCACATTAACGGCTTTCTCGACCGTTTTTTTATCCTTAGTCGCGGCCGGACATTCGTCGAGGATCATCGCGATATCGCTTCCGAGCACTTCCTGGATCTCGATCACTTTCTCCGGCGTCAGAAAGATCTCGCGGCCGTCGAAATGGGAATTGAACTTCACTCCCTCCTCCGTAATGCTGCGAAGCTTGCTGAGCGAAAAGATCTGGTATCCCCCGCTATCGGTGAGGATGGCCCCATCCCAACCCATGAAACGATGGAGCCCTTTGATCTTTTTCAGGACTTCAAGACCCGGCCGGATATAAAGATGATAAGCGTTCGAAAGCAGGATTTCGGTCCCGGCCTCCTTGAGGTCACGCGGCAGCATCGCCTTCACGCTGCCTTGCGTCCCGACCGGCATAAAGACCGGCGTCTCAAATGTCCCGTGCGGCGTCGTGACCTTCCCGACCCGCGCGTTGCATTTCTTATCCGTCGCCTGCAGTTTAAATCCAAATTTCTTCATTTTTTCTTCTCATACGATGAACATCGCGTCGCCATAGCTGGCAAAACGGTAACCGCTCTCCAGGGCGACCCGATAAGCCGCCATCGTCTTTTCATATCCGAGGAACGCCGCGACCATCGCAAGCAACGTGCTTTTGGGCATGTGGAAATTCGTGATCAGTCCGTCCATGACTCTAAAATCGTACGGCGGATAAATAAAAATGGAAGTTTTTCCTTTTTGAGCCAGCACCTCTCCCGCGCCGTTTACCGAGGATTCGAGCGCCCGGACGCAGGTCGTCCCGCACACGATAACACGCCGGCCGGCTTGTTTGGCCCGGTTGATCTTCCGGGCGGTTTCGGCCGGGATCTCGAATTCTTCTTCGAACATCCGGTGGTCTTCGACTTTCTCCGCCGTGATCGGTTGAAAAGTCCCGTAGCTTACGTGAAGCGTGAGCGGCGCGGTCTCCACGCCCTTTGCGGCGATCTTTTCCAGCAAGGGTTTATCGAAATGAAGTCCCGCTGTCGGTGACGCTACCGCGCCTTCTTTTTCAGCGAACACAGTTTGATACTGCTCGCGGTCCGCCGGAAGATCCGGCCGGTCGATGTAAGGCGGCAGCGGAATATGTCCGAGCTTCCGGAGTTTTTCTTTGCAATTTCCCCCAAGGAACCGGAGACGTCTTTTCCCGGAGCCGGGAACAAGCGAATCGAGGACCGTTGCCTCAAGGGCCGAGCCGTCCTGTCCGAACGACAGCGTCGCCCCCTCCTGAATCCGGCCGCCCGGTTTGAGCAAGGCTTCCCAGGTATTTCCGTCGAGCTCCTTGAGAAGGAGGGCCTCGACTTTGCCGCCGGTCGGTCTCTTGCCGAAAAGCCGCGCGGGAAATACCCGGGTATCGTTCAGGATAAGAAGGTCCGCCGGTTTCAAAAGTTCCGGAAGGTCCCGGAAGGTCCGGTGCGAGCAAGTTCCGGTCGCCCTATCCACGCACAGGAGTTTTGCGTCGGTCCGCTTTTCTGTCGGAAACAGGGCGATCTTTTCTTTCGGTAATGGGTAATCGAGGTCCGATAATTTCATAGGTCAATATTGGGGATCGAAGCATGAGCACCCCGCGCGGCACTTCCTGCCCCCTACCCCCGGGTCAATTTTTTAATAACATGAGGAATGGACGGGGCCAGATGAAGATTCTCCGGAATTTTCAGCAACGGATCTTTTTGAAGCGTCTTCACCCATCGATGGAGCCGCCGGCCGAGAATAATAATGGGTTTCTTGTGGAGCTTTTTGTTCGCCATCTCCCAGACAAAAAAAAGTTCATTGAGGGTCCCTGTCGCGCCGTCGAGAAAAATGTAGGCCTGCCCTTTTTCGATCAGCTTAAAAAGCCGTTCTTTCCAGGAAGGCGCTTTGATCTCCGCGCCGACCCACGGATTCGCGCCGCGCAGGGACTTTCCGATCGTCACGCCCACGCTGTGACCGCCGGCGTCTTTCACGCCGCGGGAGACGGCCTCCATGACACCGCCGTAGCCGCCGTGATAAACGGTAATCCCCTCTTTCGCGAGTTTTTTTCCGAGGAGAAGGGCCTTTTTATAGACCGGAGAACCTTCCTTGACGGTCCCGCTTCCGAGCACCGCTACGTGGCAAATGAGCGGGCCCGCGGCCTTTTTCGCGGAGACCGGTCCGGACTTCCGTTCAGGGTTTCGTCGCGATCTCAATTTTCTCTCCTTTGACGATCTCGGGGACCGGTTGCGCGTCGATGCGGATGCCGCCGTCGTGTTCGATCACGAGAGTGTAGATCGTGCCCGGCAGGAACATGGACCCAGGAGCCTCGATCTGCGCGTTCTTGACGCCCGCGAGGTCCCGTTTCGCGGGATCGAGAGCGTACCGCCAGAATTCCTCCCAGAATTTCGTTTCATACGCGTTCACCGCCTTTTGGGTCCGGTAGCCGGCGGGAACCGTCTTTGCGGAAGTAATCTCGAATTCCTGCGTTTTGGGGCCGTCCAGCACGAAGGCTTTCAGGAAAAGGGCGATGCTCTTGCCGCGCAACCGGTCACCGGCCTCGACCAATTTATCCTGGAACCGGATCACGAGCGATTGGAACTGGATTATATTCCCCTGGAAAGTGAAATATTGCGGCTCCAGCGGTTTCCCCAATATGTCATATTCGAGGAATTTGATCGTGGTCTTGATCCGTTTCGAGACCTCGTCATACTCGCTCCGGGTGACCAAGACCTCCGCGAGGCGCGTCTCGGCGGTGAGCCGCTCGATGATCTGCCGCAAAACGCGTTCCTTCTGGATCCACCGGTTCAGGCTCACGCCGCCCAGCACAAGAGCGACCGCCAGCAACCCGATCGAACCCACATTGAGGACCTTGGAAAACTTCATCGACGTTCTTCCTTCTTCCGGAAAATTCAACCGGCGGTGCGGCATAAAGTAGGACGCGCCCGCCGCGAATCGAACGCGGAACCTTCAGCTCCGGAGGCTGACGCTCTATCCAATTGAGCTACGGGCGCTAGTAACCTTAATGTTTCTTTTATTTCTATCGAGACTAGCGCCAGTCCTGATTCCCTTACTTCTCTAACAAAGATCAGGGCGGGCGCATTCAAATAACGGGCGCACCAAATCTTGTCGATTTAGTACAACACCCTCGAAGCTCAAAGAAAGCTTCGTAGGGTGACTGCTAGTGCCGTGTCACTTTAATTTTTAAGGGTACACGGTACAGTACTGCGAACCTATAAAATTTAATGTGACGCAGTACTAGTAACCTTAAAGTTTCTTTTACTTCTATCGAGACTAGCGCCAGTCCTGATTTCCTTGCTTCTCCCAACAGAAATCAGAGCGGGCGCACAGTTGAAAACGGGTCATAGTCTATCTTACTTTAGGCCTTTCGCCAAGAATACATCTGCCGGAAGGTATTGGGGAAAGAATGGGTTACCGTGCTTGTCTTGGTAAAAAAACATTTCGCAAACGTATAACATGGAAGGGATACCGCAGGGTATGCGACCCCTCGTTGGAGCTCGTCTTAAAGCGTAAAGTCCCGCAGCACTATGTCATAAATTCTTGTACTTCGACAACCTGGGAACCGGGGTAGTAATAACCCAGAATTTCCTTGAAGCCGTAGCCCAGTTCCCCGAGATATTTCATCCCATACTGGCAAAGCCCCACGCCGTGCCCCCAACCTTTGCCTTTGAACACGAACGCGCCGTCGTCGTTAAGCCGGATCCGCGTGATCAAATTGCTCTTGAGCTTCATGGGGTCGAACCAGACCCGGAAAGCATCCGCATCCAAGGTCTTTTCCCACCAGGTGCTTTTGATGATGAGTGTGTGTGCGCGTCCCGTGCGGTCGACCTTGCCGGTCTTGATGCCCAGCACCTCGTTGACGGGCATGCCGTGCTTCGCGAGTTTCTCCTTGATCTCGGCCGGCATAATCCTGGCTTCCCACTTGTAATGCGGGGACTTTTCACAAAAACGGCACTCCACGCCTTGGAGGGCCGGATGCGGCTTAACGGGCCAGACAAGGTCCGCGGCCGTCGTCGCGCCGCCGCAAGTGGAATGGAAATAGGCCGGAAAAAGTTTCCCGTTATACGTCAGCACCTCACCCTTCGTCGCGGCAATGGCCTCGTTCGTCTTTTCGTTTTCGAGGTTCTTGCCGGTGTAAACCTGGCTGAAAATCCCGGACATCACGTCATATTCCTGATCATGACGCTCGATCATGCGCGTAAGCGCAAAGGTCCTGGAAACGATCGCCTGCGCCTTCAGCGACTCGAAGGCCCATTTCGGATTCCCCTCGAAAGGGAGCACGCCTTTCAGGTAATCGTCGAGGTCCAGTTCGTTGATGACATCGAGGCTGCCTTTCGGGTTCTTATAGAACAAGATCGTGTCCCCGAAAAGTCCGGTACCGCCGACCCGAACGCCGTTCCCAACGCTCTGCAGTAAAAGAAACCGTGTCGGGACGACTTGATTCCACCACTGAACCCCCTCCGCCATCGGTTTGATCGTCGCACCCGTGAGGCTTGCGCCTTTGAACACGGAACGTCCTTGATCATCAAAAACCTCAAAGGGGGACCTGCAGCTGACCTGGACCTCGGGTCTGTTCTTTATGACAAGAATGCGGATCTTATGGTAACCCTTAAGGTCTTGCGGAAGAGGGAAGGAAAGGTCTTTGAGGGCGCTCCCGGCAAAGGCCATCGCGACGCAATAAAAAAAGAGCAGGAAAAAAACGGCCGCTCGATAGATTCGGGAATGCATAAGTTTCATTGTAACAAGGAAATGCCGCGAACGGAAAAAAGAAAAACCGGTTGGACCCTTCCGGATCCAACCGGCTCAACTGGCGTCAGAAAAATACTTCTGACGGGAATTTCAACGATTACTTAATGGCTTCGAGATACGACTTGAGCTTGGCCCAAGTTTGACGGCCGCAAACTCCGTCCGCCGTCAGACCATTGTCCTTCTGAAAAGCGCGGATCGCATCACGGGTCGCAGGACCCACTTTGCCGTCCAGAGTGCCGTCATAATAACCGGCCTTCTTGAGCGCTTTCTGGATGTTCACGGAAGGAAGTTCGAAACCGGATGGCGTGCGATAGATCCCCTTGATGACTCCCTCTTCTTCCTGGAGCGCGCCAATACGGGATTCTGTGGCACCCAATTCACCCGTTAAAGCGTTTTTCTTGGCTTCCTCGGCGGAAAGGGCCGCGCGGGTATCCTGGAGCGACTGATCCAGACGCACGAGCTCATCGGTCACAACGCCCATTTGAGCCTGGAGCGTATCGACCTTCTTAGAGGTTTTCCTTGAGGCGCACCCGCTCAAAGCGATCAAACTGACCATGACGAGAAGTACGGTCAAACGTGTTGCTTTTGCCATTTTTTCCTCCTGTTTGAAATTTCTCCCAGTTAAAAATGAATCCGTCCAACGGGGGCGTCAGTCTATCAGAAGAAATTTTGAAAATCAACGGGAAATCTTTAAAATTATTCGTCCGCGGTCCGGATCCCGAAGAGCATGAACTCCGTATGTCCCACCATGCGCTGCACGGGACGTGTCTTCCCCTCCCGCGCGAGGATCTCGCGCTCCAAAAGCTCGCGGCTCTCCACGCAGATAAAACCCTGCGCCCGCAAGGCCTCGGCCATTTTCTCGATCTGATTGAACGTCGGGTTCAGGCTCACAACGCGACCGCCGCCCTTGAGCGCCGCCTTCACGACCGCGACCTCTTCCCACGGCTGAGGGATGTCCAGAATGACCGCGTCAAACCCGCTTTCCGCGAAAGGTTCCCCCGCCTGACGCTGAAGGAACGTCACCTGGGTGCTCAAGCCGGCGCGCGCCACATTTTTGTAGGCGTTCTTCGGAAGATCTTCGCGGCGGTCATAGGAAAAAACATGCCCGTTGGGCGCCACGGCCTGGGCGAGCGCCATGGTCAGCGATCCGGAACCGGTCCCGATCTCCATGACCTTGGACCCGCTGTGGATACCGGCTTTCATTATGAGAAGCGCCGCATCCTTGGGATAAATGATCCCGCTTTCGCGCGAGGCCTTCATCATGAGATCTTCCATGGTGGGATTGAGAAGATAACCGAAGCCGTGTTCGCAAACCACTTTCTTCCCGAACGGCTGCCCGATCCAATCATCCACCAGCAACGGTCGCCCGCAATGAATGGACGCGCGTTTGCCGCGTACCACCTCGATCATATAAGTGCGTTCATCGTCGAACCAGAGAAGAACGACGTCCCCTTCGGCGATCCCGCCATCTGTTTTTTGAGCCGTGTTTTCGTTCATGGCCGCTACAATATCCTTTCCTCTTTCAAATTACCACCCTTTTCCCCCGGCGATACGGAACAGTTCAGGAAAATCACGCGCGATATGGTCCGGTCCGGCATCACGCAGGACCTTTTCCGCGGTGAAGCCATGGGTCAGGGTCACGACCTCCACACCTGCGTTCCGCGCGGCCTGGATATCGATCAGGCTGTCCCCGACAAAAAGCGTTTCCGCTTCCGTCGCATCCGTTTCTTCCATCAAATGATGGATCGCAGCCGGGTCCGGTTTGAAAGGCAAGCCGTTATCCCCCGTCAGGATCGCGATAAAATAATCCGCGACGCCGAGCGCGCCGAGGATCTGCGCCGAAAAAGGGTTGGGCTTATTGGTGATCACGGCCTGCTTGCGGCCCTTGAAGTGTTCCAGAAAGTTCCGCGCGCCCGGATAGAGCCGTGAATGGTCGAGCATGTGCTTTTTATAATGCTCGCGATAAAGTTGGGCGCCCCGGTCCGCCAGCTTTTCATCTTCCGCCCTCTGCCTGTCGGCGGGCAGACGGAACACCTGGCGGATCAGCGCGTGAAGTCCCGTGCCGACACAATCCTTGATCTCTTCGTCCGTCAGATCCGGCCCGTTCAATTCCTTAAGGGCGTACCGCACGCCGTTGATGATGTCCTGGCGCGTATCGACCAGCGTCCCGTCAAGATCATAAAGAATAAGTTTTTTCATGTGCCCTATTTTTCAAAAGCCGCGGACCGGAAGGTCATGGTGTGCGTTCCGCGCACGCGATCCTTTCGTTCGAATAATCGAGGATCTTTTCCTGAAGCCCGAAGATCTTTCTTTCCAGTTCGTTGAAAAGGCCTTCGGCTGTTTCCGGGGCGAAAGGAATCGTCACGTCTTTTTGGTTCTTGAGGTAGTAGATAATACCCGAACACACCGGGATTTTCAGGATTTTGTGCGCCGCAAGCGCGTAGATCTCGATCTGGAGATCATAAACGCTTCCGCGCGCGGTTTTGTCGTCGCCCGTCGCGGTCTTGTAATCCAGAATATGCCAATCTCCTTTTCCGTCCTCGAAAAGCACGTCGATCTTTCCGTGGATAAGACCGTGGCGGCCGTTCAAAACGAAATCGATCTCGCGCTTGACCTGCTTGGCCTCCTTCAATCGCTGAAACACGGCGCTCCGGAAAAAACCTTGAATGAGTTTGCTCGCCTCCGCCGTCACTTCATTTCCGAAACCGCCGAAGATCCGCTCCAAAAAGTCCCTCTCAAGATAACGCTCCGGCTCCTTAAGATCAAGGTGTTCAAAAAAGCCGTGCATCGCGGTCCCGAAATCCGCGGGAGATACCGGCGCGCCCTCCGGGTCCGTCTCCTCTTCGGCCCATTCGTCCTCTCCAACCGTCCATCCGATCTGGTATGCCCGCCAGAATTGCTGCGGATTTTTTTGAAAAAGCACAAAGGCGGACACCGGAAGATCGATCGTTCGCGACAGGAACGGCGCGGCCCCGGTTTCCCTAAGGGGTGGCTTTTGAAGACCGGCTTTCGCGGTGATCGTTTGCAGAACCTCTTCCACTTTTCCTTTGCCGGCTGCTGCGCGGCGAACGTTCGGTCCGGCGGCCTCATCCGCGTCCACGGTCATCTTGACCGGTAAATTCGCGCAGATCGCCATGACCCAATCCATCCAGCTGGTCATCTCCCGGAAACTGGTTTTGACCGTTTTCTTTTTTTCATGGACCCCGCTTAAAAAAAGGCGCGACTTCGCGCGGGTCATCGCCACGTAAAAAAGCCTCTTCCATTCTTCGTCCTCGCGCTTTTTGATCTCCGCATCAATGTACCGGTGGAAAAAAGGGTCTTCCATCTCGAGGTTCGATTCGTTCCGCACTCTCATACCGTAGCCGTCCGCCGCGTGCGCGATGACCGCCTTGGAGTCCGCGTGCGAACCCTGATGCCCGAGGTCCGCGACGAACACGACCGGAAATTCCAGCCCCTTGGCCGCGTGCACGGTCATCAGGCGGACCGCTTCCGTCCCGGATTCCAGAGCGATCTGGGCCTCGGATTCCCGCGCCTCCTGAAGTTCAAGGCGGTTCAGAGTATTGAGGAAGACCGCGAGCGGCAGGCGTTCGTAGGTTTCGTATTCCCGGACCAATGCGATAAGTTTTTTAAGGTTCGCGTAACGCCGCACGCCCGCCGGGTCCGTCAGTGTCGACAGCTCGTAACCCGTCCCTTCGAGGATCTTATCCACGAGGACGGAAAGCGGGATGCGGTCTTTAAGTGCGGCCAGCTCCCCGGTAAGCGCGAGAAAGGACCGCAGCTGTTCTTTTTGGTCTCCGGAGATCTCTTCGATCCGTTCCATGTCCCGAACGGCCCGGTAAAGCGGCGCCTCGTCTTCCTTGGCCTTGGCATAGCGCGACAGCCAAAAAAGCGTGTCGTCCGTGATGTGGAAGAACGGCGAGCGGAGCGTGGCGGCAAGAGGGATGTCCGCGAGCGGCCGCTCCAGATGGGACAGAAAACTCACCACGTCCCGGACCTCCGGCTGTTCGTAGAACCCGCGCCCCGCAACTATAAAGTAAGGAATGCCGGCGAATTTGAGCGCGTCTTCGTAAATACCGCTGAGGGTCATGGCCTGAAAAAGAACCGCCATGGATCCGTAGGGAGCGCCGTCATTTTCGTGGATCTCGCGGATCTTTCCGGCAATGGTTTTTGCCTCCCGCATGCGCGCACGTTCTTTTTCTTCGTCTTCCTTCAGTTCCGTCACCAGAATTTCTACCGGGGTTGCCTTGTAAACCTGCTCCGTCCGTGAGGTCAAAAGGTCGAACGGAAAACCATCTTCGTCCCAGAGCGTTTTGAAAAAACCGTTCACGAAATCGAGCAAAAAAGGCTCGCTCCGGAAACTCTCCGTCAAGGGAATGCGCGCCCCTTCGCTCCCCTGCCGGTAAAGCTTCTCTTTTTCAAGAAAGACACGGGGTTCGGCGCCCCGGAAACCGTAAATGGATTGTTTGTAATCGCCCACCATGAAAAGATTATTGCCGGATGAAAGAAGTTCCGCGAACCGTACCTGAAGCAGGTTTGTGTCCTGAAATTCGTCGATCAAAATGAATTTAAATTGCTTCTGATAACGTTCGCGGAGTTTCCGGAGGGGCGGGGTCTCCCCGCAGAAAAGACGCACTGCTTTCATCTGCAGATCATCGAAATCCAGAAATCCTTTTTCTTTTTTCCCGGCCCCGTAGGCGGCCTCAAATTCGATGGCCGCACGTTCGAACTTTTCCCGCCACGGAGCGGCCAGCCGTTCCATGCGAAGCGCGGCAAGATCTTCGAGAACTCCGCGCCATTCTTTCCAGCCGTCCTTGCGTTTCCCCTTGGCGGAAGAACCCCATTCCGCGAAATCCGAGACCGTACTCCAGTCCCAGGTTTTATTCGCAAGAAATCTTTTCCATCCCGCACCGTCGATCTCGGGAAGTTTTTTGATGAGCGCCTGCGCTTCGACGGGCAACGTTCCTTCCCTCCTCGAGCATACTTCTTCCCGTTTTTTTTCGTTCTCCAGAAAGAATTCTCGCAGGATCTTCCCCTCATGGCGTGCGGCAGTAAAAACTTTTAGGATCCCGTTCCTGACCGTCTCCTCGCCGTAAACCGCGAATAATTCGAACGCGTCATTTTTCCCCGCGTAGAGCTTTTTGACCGTTTCCTGCAAGGCCTCTTCTTTCAATAGTTCCGCCTGTTCGGTCTCAATAACCCGGAATTCCGGGTCCACGCCGATCTCAATGGGATGCTCTCTTAAAAGGCGGGACGCAAAGCTGTGAAACGTAGAAATGGCCGCACGCTCGAGGTCGCGCCGCGGCTGTTCTAATTTCGCCTTCCGTAATTCGTCCGCAAGGCGCGTCTTGATCTCGTTGGCGGCCTTCTCCGTGAAGGTGAGGACCAACAACTCGTCCATGAGGGCCTTTTGGGTCCGAAGCAAATAAAGGACCCTCTCGACCAACACCCGGGTCTTACCGGTCCCGGCGCCCGCGGAAACGAGAATGTTGGAATCGCATTTTTGGACAGCTTTTTTTTGAAATTCCGTAAGGGCCATGGATGATTATTATTGCTTTATGTTGATCTAGCGATTTATCGGAGAAGCGATTCCAAGGTTGCCGACATCTTTTCGTATTATATAAAAAAGGGCCCTTCCTATGGAAAAAATGAAACTATGCGTTATACTCTTACCTATGGAAAATGATAAGCGGAATTTTTACCGGCACCCGATCAAGGTCCCCATCCAGCTCGCCCAAATGGCAACGGAAAACACTACGAACGGGCGCTCTGAGGACCTTTCGCAGGGGGGACTGTCGTTCTACTGGCCGAACGCGCTCCCGGAAGGCTCCCACGTTCAGATCTCTATCCCCATCGAAAAACAGCTTTTCAAAATGAACGCCCATGTAAAACACTGCCGGAAAGACGCCACGACCGGTCTTTTTAAAACAGGGGTTTGTTTCGAAGATTCTGTCAGCGCGTTCCGGGCGAAGCTTGCCGAGGAGATCCTTGAGATCCGTCACTTTTGCGAAAAAATGTCTTCCCTTCGTGGGAAAAAATTCTCGGAAGAAGAATCGGCCCAGCTATGGGTCGAGCGCAACGCGGAGCACTTCGCAAAACTGATAGCAACCTCGTAGCCCGTCCTCCCATTCTACAGGTTCCCCGCCATCGATCGACGGTAAAAACACGGGTTCCTTCTATCTCACGTCAGACGGAAGGCGGCTCCAGAGAAAAGACCAGTTCCTTGGCAGGCTTTGCAAAATAGTATCCCTGCCCGTAACGGATCCCCATGTTGCGGATAAAATCAAGATCGACCTTCTGTTCGATACCCTCGGCGACCATTTCGGAACTGTTCATCCGTCCCAGGTGGACCATCTCGCGAACGATCTGCTGGTTGACGTGATTGCTCGCGATCCCCCGGATCAATTGAATATCGATCTTGAAGAAATCCGGTTTAAGCGAAGCGAGTTGAAAGGTCTTTGAACCGATCTCGGCGATGTCATCTAGCGCGAACCGGTAGCCCAGCGCGCGAATAAATTCCACGCCCCGCCGGATAAACTCAAAATCTGACTTTTTAACACCCTCCGTAAGTTCGAAAACGACCTTGTCGGAATATTTTTTTAATCCCTCCAAAAACGCCTCCCCCTCTTTCCCCTTGGAAAAGGCCTGTTCCAAGGTAAGAGGTTCAACGTTCAGAAAAAGACACTGCTCGTCCTGGAGCTGGGGGAGGACCTTGATGGCCGCTTCCAAACAGTGAAAATCGAAAGGGATCACCATCCCTTTTTCATAGGACTTCCGGAACATTTCGACGGGAGTTTCCGTTTCGCTTCGGGAAAGGGCTTCGTACCCGATGACGTCCCACGTGGCGATATCCACGATCGGCTGATAAACGGTATAGACCCCGCCTTTAATTTCGACGTGATGTTTTTTAAACAGGCTGAACTTGAATTCCATGGAATCTTCTTTCTTCGGTCTGAATGAATGCGACGATGGGCGGATTATACATGAAGGCCATTGAAATATCCAGAAAGGCGCGGAAAACTCAAGAATGTCCCGAGAAAACCCGACCTTGGATCCTCGGACCTCCTCACGCTGCCGCCTCTGAAAGGGTCTTCAAGACGATTTCATGCAAAAAACCGTTCGTCGCGACAAATCCGGGACTGTTGGAAAGTATGGCGCCACAGCTGTAATCGATCGGCTTCCCTTTGAGATCGGTCACGCGTCCGCCGGCCTCTTCGATCGCTAAAGCTCCCGGCGCCACATCCCAGATCTTTTCTCGGCGTTCCGGATGATTTTTCGAAAGCGTCCTGTAAAAGATCTCCGCTCCGCCCATCGCGAGTACGACATGCTTCGCCTGGCTGTCCAGCGACAACGGCTCCGCAACGATCCTCAGCCTTTCCCTGACGGACCTACCCTTTTCCAAGTTCTTATGCCCCGGCTCCATGGACTCCAGGATCCGGGCCCGAGTAATATCCTGGCAATCCGAAACTTTGAAAGGAACCCAGTGCTCCCCGCCTCCCAACAACGTTCCCCAACAGCCTTTTCCGCGTACCGCCAGGACCAAAAGACCCGAATGTTGCCCGAGCGCCCCTGGAACTTTCAAATTCGGGCACCCGAGCACTGCCATCTCCGGCCGGCCTTCCCGGATCAAAGCCATGACCGTCACGTACTGCCCGCCCCGGAGAAACCCACGGGTCCCGTCGATGGGGTCTAACGTCCAGAACGTCCGCCCCGGAACGGTCTTCCCGCGATCGATCCAATGACAAATGTCGGCGGGTGCCGCCCCCGGGAAGAAAGCTTTCACATAGTCCCCGACTTTTTCGAGATCCTCACGTCCCTCGGGGGATCGCAGTGCGTCCGCGTTTTCCTCGGCGACCAGCACCCCTTCCGGAAAGTGACGTTCCAGCAAAGCCCCGGCAACGGCTTGGATCCCCATGTCCGCAAGGGTCACGGGGGAATTATCGGATTTGGTCAGTGAGCGGACCGAAGGCCCGGAACGCACTCGCTGTGCGAGTTCGGATCCGGCGCGCACCACCTCGATGGCGAACCGGATTTCAGGATCCCGGAGATCAATCTTCAATTTGAAAAAACTCCCGGACGCGTTTGACAAGCGCCTCGCCGTCGATCGGCTTTGAAATGAAGAGATTTTTTGAGAGCAAGGGATTCTGGGAGGCTTCCTTTGTCGTCACCAGCGCGGTCGAGAACATCACCGGAATAGAGCAGAGATCCTTATCCTCCCTCAGCTTGCCTGCGATCTCCGTCCCGTCCATGCCCGGCATTAAAATATCCAGGAGAACGAGGTCCGGCTTCCATCCCCGGATCATCTCAACGGCATCCGCTCCGAAATTGCAGACCCCGACCTCAAAATGGCCCGTCTTTTCGAGCAGGATCTTCACCATTTCAGTAAAATCGCTCTCGTCATCCACCACGACAACCGTTTTTTTCTTTTTCATCGTTCGCTCCGGAGTGTTGTGCCCGACCTTCGGGCGTCATTTTATCATATTCTCACTTTCTATTTTAGCGGTATAATGTTCCCCAAAATCAGGAGGCTCTTCATGTTCCTTTTTTGGAAAGTTCTTTTAGCGCATCTTGTCGCGGATTTCGTTTTTCAGTTCGAAGGGCTTTACCAGTTAAAAGTACGGAGCCTGTGGGGACATATCCTTCATGTCCTGATCCACGGGGTCGTTCTGCTCCTATTCCTCTATCCGTATTTGGGGAACCCGGAGATCTGGGTTTTTGCAGCCGCGGTAATGATTTTCCACCTGATCCAGGATTTCATCAAATACACGCTGACCAAGAAGATCCCCAAGAACACTTTTCTTTATTTCATGACCGACCAATTCGTTCATGTCCTCGTCCTCGGTTCCATCCTGATCCTCCCGATCAGTTCCGAGGTCCGCGGATTCCCGAATGACGCGCTCCTTGACGCGGTCTACAGGGACAACACCTTCACGCTATTCCTCATCTTTTTCATCCTGCTGACCGTTGCCGGGAGCTACACGATCCATGCCTTCTACCGGAGTTTCGTCAAGAACTCGCGTCCTCTTTACGGGATCACCTCCTACGAGATAACCTACACCCTTTTGGAGCGAAGCATCATCGGGATCATCGTTCTGGTGACGCCGCACCTGCTTCTTGGAATTCTTCTCACCCCGCTCGTCGGACTGGCAAGGCTCCCCTTCAAAAAAATGCGCGACCGGACCGGATTCCTCATCAGTTTTTCCTACGCGGTCCTTCTCAGCCTTTGTTTCCGGATCGTCCTTTAAATGGAACCCGAAGAGATCCCCGTTCCCAAGAAAAAAAGCACTCCCGCGGAGAGGATCCGGAACCTTCAGAAAGTCCTCAGCCTCAACAGCATCCTGAACTCCACGCTCGAACTCAACCAGCTCCTGGCCATCATCATGAAAACCTCGGCGGAGGTCATGCGCGCGGAAGTCGCGTCGCTGCTGCTGATCGATGAGGCTTCGAACGATCTCGTATTCCGCGTCGCCCTCGGCGGCAAAGGATCGGCCCTTGAGGAAAAGTTCCGCGTCAAAATGGGCGAAGGGATCGCGGGAACGGTCGCGAAGACCGGGAAACCTCTCGTCATCAACAATGCCCAGAACGACCCGCGCTTCGCAAAACGTTTCGATGCCTCGACCGGGTTCGTCACCCGCGCGATCCTCTGCGTCCCGATGCAGGCGAGGGGAAAGGTCATCGGCGTATTGCAGGCGATCAACCCCCTGCTCCGCAAGAGGTTCTGTTCGAGCGACCTTGATCTCTTTGAAACGTTCGCGCACCAGGCCGCCATCGCCATCGAGAACGCAAAACTGCACTCCGAGATCGTAAGACAGGAAAAAGCCAAACAAGCGCTCAAGATCGCCCACGAGATCCAACAGAATTTCCTTCCGGACCTCAAGACACGCTCCTACGGGCTCGACCTCTACGCCCAGACCCTCCCGGCCCTCGACGTAGGCGGTGATCTGTACGATGTTCTCATGATCGATAATGACCGCGTCGGGGTCATCTTTGGCGACGTTTCGGGGAAAGGCGTCCCGGCGGCCCTTTACATGGTCCGCGCGATGTCGGAATACCGGTTCCTGGCGCCACAATCGAAGGATTCTTCGGAACTCGTCACGCGTTTGAATGACAGAATGGCGGGCGAAAGTTTCCTCGGAATGTTCATTACCATGGTTTTTCTGATCATCGATAAGAAAGCGGGTACGGTGCAATACGCTTCCGCCGGCCATCTCCCGATCCTTCTGCGGAGGAACGCTACCGGCCAAACCGAATTTCTCAGCAACGCTCAAAGCGTTCCCCTCGGGATGGCGCCGGGAATGGTTTTCCCCCAAGCCGCCATCACGCTGGAAAAAGGCGACGCCATTGTCCTGTATACGGACGGCGTGATCGAAGCGCGGGACAGGAACGGCAAAGACTACACGGCGGAACGGCTGGCAGCGAACGTCCGGATCCGGGCTTCGAAGGCTTCGGAATATTCGGAAAGAATTTCTGAGGATGTACGGCAATTCACCGCCGGCGCCGAGCAGCACGACGATATCACGTCCCTGGTGGTCGTTATTTAGGGAAACTGCGGGGCAGCGTCAGGATGAACTTTGTCCCGACTCCCGGACTGCTCTCGACCTCGATCTCTCCCCGGTGCATTTTCACGACGCGCGACACGACCATGAGTCCCAGGCCGGTACCGCGTTTTCCTTTGGTCGAAAAAAAAGCCTCAAAAAGTCGGGCCCGCACTTCTTCGCTCATACCGGAGGCGTTGTCTTCAACCGCGATCTCATAGTTCGCGGCGTCCACGACCCGCGAGCGGATCTTCACACAGGCCGCGGTCCGGTCCTGAAAGGCTTCAAAAGCGTTCTTCACGAGATTGAGTAAAGCGCGGCGGATCCCGCCCGCATCCCCTTCCACTTCCGGGAAACCGGGCTCCGCCTGAAAATCCAGCCGTATGCCGTTGCCTTGCGCCCGTTCGAAAAGATCCGAACTCAGCTCCTCCAACAACGCCGCAACGTTCATCTTTTCGGGCTCCAGCTGATAGTCCTTCGTAAGGCTCAGCATCTCAAAAGCAAACCCGTCCATCTCCTTCAGGGATTTGGCCATCTTGGCGAGGCCCTTGTCGAGATAAGTATTATTTTTCTCTTTCAATCCCATCCGGATCATCTCGTCCGAAAAACGCGTAAGCTGCATGATGTTCTTCACCTCATGGATGACCATCCCCATGGCCTGCCCGACCGCCGCCAGGCGCTCCATTTTAAGGTTCTCCTCGAAAAGAAGAATGTTCTTCAGCGCCCCCGAAAATTCCGAGGCCAGGTCAAAACCGACTTCCACTTCCTTCGCGCTAAAAGCCTCGCTCTCAGGTCCCCTTTCGAAACAGGCGATCCCCATGGGGCTGTTCCGCGCGATCACCGGAAGAAAAAGGAGCCTGCCGCAAGCCGCCGGTTTTCCGTCGTCAAAAGCCTTCCGCGCCGCTTTGTGCAGTTCCGGCGCGGCTTCCTTGGGAGGCGGGACCGTGGCGGTAAGCAAAAGCGTGTTGTTCTGAGTGACCAGGAACAAGTACCCTTTTTGCGCGGGAATAAGTTGGAATACTGTGGTAAGAAAAAAATCGTTCAGGATCTTGCTGTCCGTGATAGCGTCATAGATCCTGCCGATCTCGTGAGCCGCTTGATAGGATTTTTCCGGAGTATTCATATTAAAATATTAGCACCGTCCCAAAAACATCATGCCCCCGGAGGAATTCCGAGCCTCACCGCGAATGGGATGACCCCGCCAGCGCTATCCCCCAAGAATCTTGGTCTCCTGGCCGATATGGATCCCCTTCATCAGGGCTTCCAGTTCCTGGGGCGACAGACTGGCCGCCATGGCGGCCTCCCGTGTGATCTTTTGGGACTCCCAGAGCTGGAAAAGCGACTGTTCCATGGTCTGCATGCCTTCCTGACGGCAATTGCGCAGCGCCTGATCAAGCTTATCGATCTTCTTCTCCATGATGAGCTGCCGGACGATAAAGTTCCCCAAAAGGATCTCCACGGCGGGAATGAGGGTCTTGCCGTCTTTCTCGGTGATAAGTTTCTGGATCGCGATGCAGGAAACGTTCGCGGCAAAATGACGCAGGACGGCGTCCCGCTCCTCTGACGGAAAAAACCCGAGAAAACGGTCGAACACCTGGTACACCGATTGCGCGTGAATGGACGATATGACCAACCGCCCGACCTCCGCGGCCGCCAAAGAGAACCGGAACGACTCGGCGTCCCGCATTTCCCCGATCACGACCACATCCGGAGATTGACGGACCGCGTATTTCAGGGCCGACCCGAAACTCTCCGTATCCTCGCCGACCTCCCGTTGTTGGATCAGGCATTGGTCATCTTCATAGAGATATTCGACCGGATCTTCCAGGGTGATGATGTGCCTTTGGACGCTCTTGTTCATTGCGTTCACGATGGCCGCGATCGTCGTGCTTTTCCCGGATGAGACCGCTCCCGCGATGAGAATGATCCCTGATCTTTCCAAAGCCACTTTTCCCAATATCCCTGGCAACCGCAGTTCCTCAAAATTCGGAATCCCGCTCCATAAAAGACGGAACACAATGGAAAGCAGTCCTTGCTGGTAGAAAGCGTTGGCACGGAAACGGCAGCCCTTCTCTTTGTAGGTGAATCCGAAATCCACGCTCCGGTTCTTTTCGAGGGCTTCCCACTGCTGGGGCGTGAGCAGTTCACGGACAAGTTCACGCGCCTCTTCAGAGGCCAATTCCCTGAATGACAGCGGGAGGACCTGGGTACCGACGCGTATGCGGGGCGCCACCCCGACCTTTAGGAAGACGTCCTGTCCCTTGCTTTCAATGACCTTCTCGAGGCAGAAGTTCAAGTAAGCTCTCTTATCCACACAACTCCTTTTCGGCCTTCGCCGATCGTGTCAGAACGGTTGTCATTGTAACAGCCGGCCGCATCGACCGCAACAAACCTGTCGCCAACTCCTTCTCGGCATTTTCCTGACGAAAATTAAGTTCCCTTTTCGGGTGATATTGGCTATGATAAAACTTGTTCGTGCCGTTCAAACCTCAACCTCGCGAGGATACGGAAACATGAGGATCACAGCCAGAACCCCGATCGGCGAAATATATCAAAGGGCCTACCAGCTCTATCTTCTGCGTATTTTAACGATCCTAATCCTGATCCCCTTATACATCGTGACTTGCCGGTGGGGAGATTTCAAGATTGATGTTTGGCCCATCTTTCTCGTCATTCTTGTTGAGATCTTCGTCAACCGTCCCTACCCGTTCCTTTTCAGGGACCCGGCCTCCGGTTATCAGGCGCTGATAGCATCCGTGGTCATTGATTTTCTGGCGGAAACGGTCGCCATGCACCTTCTCGGGAACATGGACCTTTTTGTTTACAGTTCCTGCTACCTCATCTCCATAGTTTATTGTGCCCTTTATCTTCCGACCTTCTTGACAATGCAACTTGCCACCCTCGCCTCGGCGCTTTATACCGGGCTCATTCTTGCCGGTCATTGGGGCCTCATTCCCCAGACCATTCCGTTCAGCTCCGATCTGGATCTGGTCCAAAAGACCGCCGTTGTTTTCCGTCATGTCGCCTTCTTCTATCTGATCGCTGTCGTTGTACGTTTCCTGGCCTCGGCCCTTGCGAAAAAAGACGCCCGCCTGGAAGAACTCTGCTGGGAACTTCGTGAGACCAGTGACAGGTTCAAATATTCTTATCACCTTCAAACCGAATATTTCGCAAGAATGAGCCACGAGATCCGCGCCCCCTTAAATTCCATCCTGGGATTCTCGGAACTTTTGCTCGAACCTTCGACCGGCTCCCTTTCTGAAAAACAACAGGACTTTCTGACCCGTATCGGAAAAAGCGGGAAGCATTTGCGGGACCTCATCAACGATGTGCTCGACCTCTCCAAGCTGGAATCCAAGAAAATGCAGCTCAGGGTCCGTGAGGTCGATCTGGTGAAGCTCATCAGCACTGTCCTGGACGTCTTCTACGGGGAAGCCGTCGCCAAAAAACTCCCCCTGGAGTTCACGGAAAAGCCCGACAGTCTGGTGATCACCGCGGACGAACTGAAGATCCGTCAGGTCCTTTATAATCTTCTCTCGAACGCCCTGAAATTCACGACAAACGGTTTCGTCCACGTATCCCTGAAGAAGGGCCCCTTGGGAGCATTGGTCGTAGTGCAAGATACCGGCGGCGGCATTGCGCCGGAAGATCAGGGATCCATTTTCCAGCCTTATGAACAGGCGAGGCATACCACCTCAAAAAATGTCCGGGGAACGGGACTGGGGCTGGCGATTAGTAAACAGTTCGTGGAAATGCATGGCGGGACCATCGGCCTCGAAAGTGAGCCCGGAAAAGGGTCCCGGTTCATTGTTTCTCTGCCCTTCAGCCCGACACCCAAAAAATCTGACGAGACTCCTCCTGCGGATAACGCCACCCCGACCGTTGCTTAAGCTTCTTTCTTAAGCCCTTCGCAATAATTCGGACTTCTTTCTGTTTTCCATCCGAGAGGATAGTCGCGGCACTGCCCGGGCCTCACGGAATAGACCGAGCAACCCTCCGGCCCCAGGAACAGGCACGTTTCATCGGGATTTTTCTTCAGAACAAGGTGTTTGCGGTCCAAAAGAAGACAATAGGTTTCCGTGAACTGGTAAGCATCCATGAAAAAATGCGGGGCAAGCCGGGCTACATCCTCGTCGCGAAGATAAACGAACCCAGGCTGCTTACAACAGGCACCGCATCGACGGCACTGGAAGTTTCCCATAAAAAAGATGAGGGGGACGGGCTGCCTCGGGAGAGGCGCCCGTCCCCCCTATCAGATTTTCCGTTGGAGAGGTTCTATTTACTGCCGAGTTGTTTCTCGACAAAATCCCCGGCAATGGGCAATTTATACCGCTCCCCCTTATAAGCCTTCACCATTAGGAGGATCCACAATACGATCTGGAGCGGCAGCAGCAACACATTCGCCAGAATACCCAGGACCGGCACTAGCCCGACCACAAAGGAAATGATAAAAAGCCCCAGGAAAGTCACCAGCGATTGGAGCGCGTGAAAACGCACAAAGGCGTTATTCGGTTCCAGGATCAGGAAAACAAGCCCCGTGATCCAACCCAGCGCGTAGCAAAGGAGTCCTTCCAGATTCTCGGTCACACCCAAAACCGTTTTCTTATTTTCGTCTGCCATGTTCAACCCCCGTTAGTGGATTATTGAGAACGCCGTATTGTACCCCTTTTTTGGAAAAAACTATACCCCTTATCAAAAAGCGAGATTACAATAAAGACTTTCCGGCCAATACGCATCGCTTTAAAGGAGAATAGGCCATGGCAACGATTTTTACCCGCATCGTCAAGGGAGAGATTCCGGCCCACAAGATCCTCGAGGATGACAGGTACCTTGCTTTTCTCGACCTCCGGCCCGTCAATCCCGGCCACACGCTCGTGATTCCGAAGGAAGAGATCGATTACATCTTCGACGTGGAGGATGAGCTTCTCAAAGGTCTTTTTGTTTTCGCGAAAAATGTCGCCAAGGCGATCCGGAAAAGCATCCCCTGCAAAAAGGTCGGCGTGATCGTGGCCGGGATCGAAGTCCCTCACGCCCACGTACACCTGATCCCGATCATTAACAGCCTCTCAGAGCTCAGTTTTTCGCGGGCCAAGAGTGTTCCGGAAGAAGAGCTTGCCGCCATAGCGGCGAAGATCCGCTCGAATCTGGAAACATAATTTCTCTTACGCCGTCTTCAGGAATGCCGCGAGAAGTTCCGGGTAGGTGTGCGTCACCGGGAATTGCGGGAATTCCGCGGTGATCTTTGCCGGCGGACGGAACAGAACTCCCCTGTCAGCCGCCTGAAGCATTGTGATGTCATTGTAGGAATCCCCGGCCGCCATCACCTTGAAGCCAAGGTTCTTGAGCCCCCTGACCGCCTGTTCCTTGCCGTTCTTTTGCCGGAGAAGGTAATTCGCGATGAATCCTTCGCCATCGATTTCAAGCGCATTGCAAAAGAGCGTCGGAAAATCCAGTTTTTCCATCATCGGGCCCGCGAACTCATAGTAGGTATCCGAAAGAATGATCACCTGATAACGTTTCTGAAGTTCCTTCAAAAACTTTTTGGCCCCGGGCAGCGGGTCCATGCGTTTGATCGCGTCCCGGATGTCGCGGAGACGGACCCCTTCCTTTTTTAGGACTCCCAAACGGAAGCGCATCAGCTTATCGTAATCGGGTTCGTCGCGGGTGGTGATCTCAAGTGCCTTGATCTTGGTCCGCTTGGCCACATGAATCCAAATCTCGGGGATCAACACACCTTCCAGGTCCAGACAGCAGATCATGTTTTTACTCCTCGGGTCGGTTGGGAATGAAATTATAGCCGAACGCGGGATCTTTAAAAGACAATCTTTTCCCCTACCGAATCACGGCGTGGTGATTCACCGGCCCCATGCCTCTTCCAAGCCCCGGAGAAGTACGGATCGCTGCCGTTACGAACCTTTTCGCGATGGAGACCGCCATAAGCAGGCTTTTCCCTTTGGCCAGTTCCGCCGTAATCGCCGCGGAATAGGTGCAACCCGTTCCGTGGGTATGGTGCGTCCGCACTCTCGGAGCGGTCAAAACCTTTACCCGGCCGTTATGATAGAGAAGATCTAAAGCCGCTCCCCTCAAATGCCCGCCTTTAACAAGAACCGCCTTCGCACCCATTTCTGCGATGCGCCGGGCCGCCTTTTCCATGGACTCCGGATCATGGACACGGATCCCGCTCAAAGCGGCCGCCTCCGGAAGATTCGGGGTCACGAGCGTTGCCAACGGCAGCAGTTCCTTGACGAAAATGCGGGTCGCTTCGGCTTGAAGCAGCGGAGCGCCGTGCTTACTGATCATCACGGGATCCACCACCAGAGGACATCTGAATTTTTTGGCGCAACCCGCAACGGCACGGATGACCGCGGCGTTCCCGAGCGCACCGGTCTTAACCGCCTGCGGCGGGATATCTTCGAGAACGGCCTCAAGCTGCCGCACCACCAGTGCGGGCTTCAGAACGTCAACTTGCCGGATCCCGCGCGTATTCTGGACCGTAAGCAGTGTAATGACGGCCATCCCGTAGACGTGCCGCTGATGGAATGTTTTGAGGTCGGCCTGGATACCCGCTCCCCCGGAAGGATCGGAACCGGCGATGGTTAACGCTGTGGCTATCACTTCGTGGCTTGCTCGAATTGTTCGATGAATTCTCGAGGAGTCCCGCCGGTATAAAGCCGCACGACGTTATTCGACCGCGGTGAACGAACGTAGAATGAGGGGAATCCGGTTACGTGGTATTGATAAGCGAGGGCGTTCTCTTCCTGACTCGCCTCCGGATTGACGTTGACCTTGATCCTGTCTTTCAGGAATTCCCGCACGACCGGAGAGGACAGGACCTCCTTTTCGAATTTGCGGCAATAGGGGCACCAGGTAACGCTCATATAAACCGCCATGGGCTTGTCGGTCCTTTTGTACTCATCAAGCGCCGCGGCATACCCTCCGCCTCCTTCATACCAGCCATCGGACCACTTGGAGGATCCCGGCTTCGGGGCAAAAGCCGGCGTTACAAGCTGAGACGGCACCGCACCTGTGGGTTCCGTGACAGCCTGCGCCACCACTCCTTCAGGAACCGCTGTCGAAGAACCCGTGTCTTCAGCGAAGATTTCCCAGGGCCCCGCCGAAAAAAAGAGACCAACCAGGCCCATAAAAAAAACCCTGCTGAAAAAAACTCTTGTCCCCCTGAATTCCATAAACCCCTTTTTGACCGAAGATCTACCAGTCAGATTTGGACCGTTGCCGTTTGATCCCGTCCATCACGGTGGGAGGCTGAACGACCGGCTGATAACCGGACGGGAACGGTATCGGGAAAGTGAGAACATCATAAACGCCAACGCCGATCCTTCCCACCATCGCGCAGGTCCCCTTGAAAAACCCGGAAAAAAGTCTCGCCATGGGATCACGGTCGGAAGATATTTTTGAGGTCTGAACATAATATTCTCCCGGCGATGCCACAATATTCGTCAGTCCGCGCCCCAACTTGATCCCTGGATCATCCTTTGCGTAAAGGCCTTGAGCCATGAACGTAATCCCTATCAAGACAAGGACCAGTATTTTCCTGAAAACTTCCATGAAGAAACGCTCCTTTTCCCTTAAAACACTTCTTCTCTACGAATAGGTCGTCTTTCGAAATTTCCGCGAGATCCGTTAAAACCCTGCGGAAAGAGAATTCTGCCGCACGAAAGAGTCGAATGAAGAAGCCAGAAAGGTCGTCACGACGATCGCAATGAGCGCGACCAGGATCACGAGCACGGTCCACACGACCTTGGCTTTCTTTGAAAATTTCTGACTTTGCCATAAAAGCGGCACCGCGAAAGGTCCGACCATAAAAAGCATGAGAAGGACATACCACACGGAGTCTCCGGTGAAAACCCTGGGCTTTCCCGAGGCTGTCTGAAAAGCATCCGTAGCCGCGGGAAAAACGACGGCTAGATAGATCGCCCCCATCAGGACCCATACGAACCAGGAATGACTGAGAAAAATACTGAGAAGGATACCGACAGCCATACAAAACAGGGTCAGCCCCTTCGCGTAGTCCTCAAGATAGATCTGTCCGAGCCCGGGGAGCACGATCGAATAAAAGAACGCCAGATAGGGATTTTTCATAGGGTGGCCGGCGTGGACGGCACGGCCGCCACGGGGATTATTTTCTTTTCGAGGATCTTTCCGTTCCTTTCGATCTTGAAATTTTGCACCTCATTCCCTTTTTGAGCCAGAACAGCGCGGTAATAATGCTTCCAGTTGTCAAGCGCCGTGCCGTTCTGTCCAAGCAAAATATCTCCCGGTAAAAGTCCCGCGCGCGACGCCGGGGAATCCTTAAGGACCTCCGTCACCTTAAAGCGCAGTGAGTCGGGGTCCCGCGCCACACGAAACCCCAAACGCGGGGATTCCGGGTTCAGAAAAAAAATGGTGACGGGAAGTTCCAGGGTCTCTTTCCTGCGAAGGACCGTGAACTTCTTGAGCACCTCACCGTCGATATTTAGGAAAAAATCAAAAAGATTCACCGGCGTCACTTCCTTGCCGTCGATCTTGAGGATCATATCCAGGTTCCGAAGGCCTTGCTCATAGGCCAGCTGGGAGGGCTCCGCCTCATAAACAAGATAGTGGAGGGTCTCATCGTCGTAATAAAGATTGCAACCCAGAACGATGCTTTTCATTTTTGGGAACTTCGCCGTCACAAGCCGCTCCTGGATCTTTTTGGCAAGAAGTCCCTCAAAAACGCCGCGGGACTTATCGGTCGACCGGAATCCCCGCGACGAAAGACCTGTCTTCCGCCTGAAATAACCTTTGAGGCCCACGATCGTCATCGCGGGGTCCTTCTCCACCACGCCGAGTTCAAGCGCGCAAAACCCCTGAGACGAAAGGGTCGGTGCTTTGGCCCACGCTTTATATTCTTTCTTATAGAGAGGAAAAGTCGCGGTCTGAATGTAACCGTCCTGCTTCCTCATGACCGCGATGGGAATCTTTTCTTCTTCCAATATCGCGACCGTGGCGTTCCAGACTTCTTCAAAATTCCCGGGAAGCGGGAACGAGCGGCCGCCGGACTTGGAAGAGGTCAGAGAGAACCCCGAGAGGAGGAAAAACAAAAAGAGCAGGCTGCTAACCGCCCGCAGCCTGCTCTTTTGGAAAAAGTGGACCTTTTGCAATGGAATTAACGCGCGACCGTGTCGCCTTTCATCGCGACCTCAGGGCCCGCCGGCGCCTTAACGTAGGCATCCGTAGCGCTCCAAATATGGTTGAACATCAGGATCCCGATACCGACCCAGATCACCGGGTAACCCACCAGAGTCCCGAGAAGGATCGTCGTGAGGATGCCGCCGATCTCGATAACGATCATGGCTCCGGTCTTGAGCTTCCCGTTTTTGTTCTCCATCTCTCCGTTCAGATACTGCCCCCAGCCCGGCAACACAAGGGACGCCGCGCCGCGGGTCAGGCTCTTCTCCCCGCGATCGGTTTCGGCCGCATAAGCCAACCCGCTCGCGCTGACCATGAGAGCCACAAGGGCCAACATTGCGATAACCTTTTTCATCATAACTTCCTCCTTTTGAGATACTTGAAAATGCCTGTTTCCAACACCAGTGACGGCCCCGATTTTAATTGGAAGTTCCGCATTCGTCAAGGCCGCCTATCGCTTGAAAACTGTCCGCCTTATTTCCGGACTATTTACCCGCCGGAATACCAAAAGTAAATCCCTGTTTTACTTTCTTGATAAGCGCGGGAAGGACTTCCTGATAATCCCGCACGATACCGTAATCGGCGTGACGGAAAATGGCGGCCTGCGGATCCTGGTTGATAGCGATGATCTTGCCGGACTCTTTCATGCCCGCAAGGTGCTGGATGGCCCCCGAGATCGCCACCGCCGCATAGACTTTGGGCCGGATGGTCTTCCCGGTCTGTCCGACCTGCCGGGCATAGGGCGCGTACCCGTTGTCCACGGCATGACGGCTGGCGCCCCAATCAGCATTGATCCCCTTTTCCTGAAGGGCTTGCACGAGTTCCTTGATCAACGCGAACTCATCGTGTTCCCCCGCCGGCCGGCCGCCCGAGATCACGATATCCGCCACAAAAAGGTTATCCCCGCCGCCCTCTTCACGCTTCGTTTCAAGCACCTGGACCGCAAAATCCTCTTCCCTGAACTGGGGCTTGAATTCGGTCACGGTCCCCTTGCGCTTTGGATCAGCCGGAAGGATCTTGAACGTCCCGGGCCGGGCCGTCGCCATTTGCGGGCACCAGAAACCGACGATCGTCGCGAGCTTGCTTTCTCCGTACGTCGGACGAATCGATTCCAACACGGGATAAAAAACGGATTTTTTGATCCGGTGAACGTATTCCCCCACTTCCAGGCTGGTGCAATCCGCGGTCACGCCCGCGCGAACGCGGCTCGCAAGACGCGGCGCAAGTTCGCGGCCCGACGTCGTGGCCCCGAAAAGCGCTATCTCCGGACGTTCTTTTTCGATAAGCTGCGAAAGGATCGCGGCCGTCGGAAGGATCGTATATTCTTTCAGACGCGGATCATCCACGACCACCACTTCGTCGGCTCCGCACGCGATCACTTCCGCCGCCGCAGCTTTCACTTGATGTCCGATGATCACGGCGCGGACCTTGGTCCGGAGCTGGTCGGCGAGTTTCCGGGCAGGGTTCAGGATCTCCAGCGAAGACCGCGACGGTTTCGCTCCGTGCATCTCGACCCACGTCAGGACCCCGCGGGCCCCTTTCCGGAAATCCACCCGGGGAAAATCCGCGCCCGTCTGGGCCGCAGCGGCCGGTTCTTCCTTCTTTTCACTAACGGAAACGTGGCCTTCGGCGGACTGTCCTTTACCCTTCTCAAATTCTTTCACAAACGCGTCCGCGAGGTCCTCCGGCGCGTGGCCCGAAATCATGTCCACGGGCGGCCTGTCTTTCTGAATGTCCACGACCTTTGCGACCAGTGTCGGCGAGCCGTTGATCCCGACAACCCCGGCATCGGCACCCGTCTGGTCCAAAGTCCAAACTTCCAATTTTGTGTTCCGCGCCCGTATAGCTCCTTTCAGCGAGGGATGACGCGCTGGCGTCGCCGTCGGCGCGATCGAAATAAGGCAGGGCACCGGAAGTTTCAGCACCTGGAAACCGCCTTCGATGATCCGGCGGACTTTGAGATGGTCCCCGCAAAAGTCGACTTTCTCTACAAAGGTCGCCTGCGGGATCCCGAGGTTCTCCGCGGTCTGTGACGGAACATGGGCCGTATCACCGTCCGTCGTCTGCCGTCCCGAGAAAATAATGAACGGGTCTTTGCCCCCCTTCACGAACCCGAGCTTTTTGATGAGTGAGGAGATGGCATAACCGGTCGCGAAAGTGTCCGAGCCGCCGAGTTTCCTGTCCGAAAGAAGGATCGCGCGGTCGTACCCCATGGCGAGCGCTTTCTTGAGTGACTGCTCGAAACTCGGAGGTCCCATGGAGATCACGATGAGTTCGGCGTCCGGGACGTGCTTTCTGATCTGGAGACCCTGCTCCAGGCCGAACGTACAGTCCGCATTGATCATGGACTTGGCTTTGGTCCGATCCATCAGGCCGTCCGCGCCCATCCGCATTTCCGTCGGGAGCGGCACCTGCTTCATGATAGAAATGATCTTCAATCCCATTTGACCCTTATCGCTTTCTCGTTCGTTTATTTCCTGCTCAGTCGCCCGAACAACATTCCGCGGCCTTATAGATTCTCGTACTCCGGTCCATCACCACCGTATGGCGGAACCCATTCCAGATTTCCGAACGGGTCCTTGATGTCACAGGTCTTGCAATGCACGCAGTTCGCCGGATGAAGATGCAGGTCCTTTTTCCCGGTTTTCGGGTCCGTCACGATCTCGTAAACCTCGGCCGGGCAAAAATGCTGGCACGGCCCGCCGTATTTCGGGATGCAGATGTTCCGGCAGAGTTCGCTGTCCAGGACGCGGCAGTGACACGGCTGCTCCTCATCATGCTTGGACCCGGAATAAAAAACGTCGGTTACTTTATCAAAGGTGAGTTTTTTATCGAAATCGAGTTCTTTTTTGAATTTCTTCGAGAACGGGTTTTTCACTGTGGCAAGCGCTTTGATACAAGCGGCGTCCTCATGGATCTTCATTTTACCGGACGGCGTGATCCCGCGTCCTCCGGTCAGAATCTGCGTCGCAAAGTGGAAAGCTCCCAGGATCATGCCGTGACCGAACCCCGCCCGGAAATTCCGGACACGGTAAAGATTTTTGTAACCCGCGCTTTTTTTGAACAGCGTTTCATAAAGTCCGAGCTGCTGTTTTGAAAAATCATTCTTCTTGAGAGCTTCGGCCGCGGTCTTGGCGGCCAACATCCCGGATTCGATCGCAAGATGGACCCCTTTCAGGCTTGGCATGCTCAGAAAACCGGCGGAATCCCCTACGATCAACACCCCGTCATGATAAAGCTGCGGCAAGGAATAAAGGCCGCCTTCGGGGATCGTTTTTGCTCCATAACGGAGGATCTTCCCTTTTTCGAGGATCTTCGCGACGAAAGGATGCTTCTTGTAGACCTGCAGCGCGGCGTGCGGGTCGAACGTCGGGTCCGTGTAATCCAGGGCCGCCGCGATCCCCACCGCGACCTGCCGGCCGTTCAATCCATAAATAAAACCGCCCCCGAAATGATTGAATGCGAACGGGTATCCGAGCGAATGGATCACGCGACCGGCCTCAAAAGTGCCTTCCGGAACGTCCCAAAGTTCTTTGATACCCGTGGAATAGACCTGCGGGTTACTTGATCCCGCCAGACCCAGTTTTTGAATGAGCTTTTTGGTGAGACTGCCACGCGAACCTTCGGCCAGGACCGTGATCTTCGCGCGCACCTCGTTTCCGGCCTGATAATTGGCCATGGGCGCGCCGTGTTTATCCACCCCCGTGTCGACCGTTTTCGCGCCGGCCACGCGTCCACCTTCATAAAGCAGCTCGGAAACGCCGAATCCAGGATACACCTGAACTCCTTTTTTCTCCGCGATCTCCGCGAGCCAACGGGTCATTTTGCCGAGCGCGACCACGTAATTCCCGCGGTTCCCCATAAAAGGCGGCGTGTGAGGCGCACGAAGCGCGAGTTTAGGAAGGAAAAAATAGAATTCGTCCTGCAGGACCGGGGACTCAAAAGGAAAATCTTTTTCGGGGACCCCGGGAAGAAGTTCTATAAGCGTCGAGGGGTCGACCACGGCGCCGGAAAGCGAATGGCTTCCCACGGAAGATCCTTTTTCGAGAACGAGGATCTTGAGAGGAAGCGCGGGATCCCCTCCCTGCGGGCCGGGAACCGCGAGAAGATCCGCCAGATGGATCGCGGTCGAAAGCCCGGCAACGCCTCCGCCGACGATCAAAATATCCGTCTCTATCACTTCGGTCTTTGCCATGTTCTTTTTTAAAATCCTTAGAGTCGTTCTTTTCGGATTCCCCGGAATTAATCCTGGAACAGGGCGGTCATTCTAGCATAAACACTGTGTCCGGGAGAGAACTTCCCGAAAAACTCAAACGTTTTTTTCTCGGATCAGACAAAGGCCAGAAAAAACCGTTTACCTGGAAAACAAGCCGATAACGATGTAGGAAATCGCAGAGATCGCGGCGGAACACGGAATAGTCAGGACCCACGCCCAAACGATCGTTCCGGCAACGCCCCATTTCACGGCGCTTAACCGCTTAAGGGACCCGACACCCATGATGGCCCCCGTGATCGTATGGGTCGTGCTGACCGGAACACCCATCGCGGAAGAGACAAAAAGGGTTACGGCCGCGCCGGACTCAGCGCAAAATCCGTCCATCGGACGCAATTTCGCGACCTTTTGTCCCATGGTTTTTACGATACGCCAACCGCCGAGCATGGTCCCCAGCCCGATCGCGACATAACAGGAAAGCGCAACCCATACCGGGATCTCAAAATTCTTCCCGAGCAACCCGGCGCTGAAAAGAAGGCTCGCAATAATACCCATGGTTTTCTGAGCGTCATTGCCTCCGTGTCCCAAACTGTACAGGGCCGCCGAAACAAGCTGGCCTTTCCTGAAAATATGATCCACCTGGAACGGCGCGCTTTTCCTGAAGATCCAGTAAACCGCGATGCCGAACAGGCTGCCCAAAGCCATCCCGACCAGAGGGGAAAGAAAAATAAAAACAACGGTCTTCATGATCCCCTCCATGACGAGGGACCCCGGACCCGCCTTCACAAGGGCGGAACCCACCAGCCCCCCGATCAACGCGTGCGAAGAGCTGGTCGGAAGACCGAAATACCACGTGATGATATTCCAGACACAAGCGCCCATGAGCGTCCCGAAGATCACGTGATTGTCCACGATCGCGATGTCAATGATCCCTTTCCCCACGGTCTTCGCGACATTGTGGCCGAAGAAAAAAAACGCCACGAGGTTGAAAAAGGCCGCCCAAATCACCGCGTACTGCGGGGAAAGGACGCGGGTCGAGACCACGGTCGCGATGGAATTCGCGGAATCATGGAAACCGTTCAGGAAGTCAAAGAAGAGCGCCAGAAAAATGAGGAAAGCGATATAGAAGGTCATGCCCCGCCTTAGGCCTGCTTGACCAGGATGGATTCGACCACGTGAACCGCGTCCTCGCACACATCGAGGACCGTCTCCGCGTCCTGGTAGATCTCTTTCCATTTGATCACAGCGATAGGATCCGACGCGAATTTTTCAAAGAGGTCCCCCAGCATGTCGTCGCGCATCTTATCCCCGAGATTCTCGAGATTATTCACCTCCACGCAGGCCTTCCGTATGTCGTCGCTGTGTTTCATATTGCGAAGCCCTTTGGTGGCCCGGGCAACGCCTTTCACGGACATTTCGATCACCCTGGCGAACTCCTTGAGATTACGGTCAGGGCTCAGGATCTTATAAACGCGCAGCCGCTTCGTGATGGTGTAGAGCATATCGATGATATCATCGAGTTCCTTGGCCAAAGAGTGGATATCCTCGCGATCAAAGGGGGTAATGAAAGTCTTGTTGAGATGGTCCATGATCTGATGGATCACCTCATCGCCCTGGTGTTCAATATCCTTCATGGTTTCCACTTCCGCATCGCTCACTTTAAAATCTGCCATGAGTTTGGAAAAGTGCATGGCAGCCTCGACCGCCAGGTCCGCCTGTTTGTCAAAAAGACTGAAAAAACTGAACTCTTTTGGAAGCAAAAATTTAAAGACCATGGGTCCACTTCTCCTTGTTGCGGTTTTTATCCCTTGGCTAGAAGTTCGTTTACCTTGGCGACAACTGCGAAAGCGTCCGCGACATAAAGCACGTCGGCCTTCCCCTGCGCCCACCCGCAATTCGCATCGATGTTCACGGCGCGACGTTCGTTAATGAAGCGCCAGCCCACCACGTGCGGTTCTTCGCCGTGACAGCACGTGGAGAACCCCTTGGGATGCCTCGGTGTGGAACCTGTCTGACCGACCTGGTTCAGGTGGCTCATGAAGCTCAGCACCTGTTCACCCTCCGAACCCTGGTCCACAAGCGACTTGCTGCTTCCCAGGGACGCCTTGGCATTCTTCAGAAAACCCAGGATCAGCTGTTCCGCGTCTTTGACATGGGTTTGTCCATCGGCTTGTTTCTTGGTCCAACCCGCACCGGCGACAAAAAGAACGGCGGCATCGGGACGGATCGTCTGAGCATCCGCCGAAGGCGCCTGAACTCCGGTCACCTGGGTCCGCTTTTCTTTATCCGTCAAGGTCAAGGCAACGGCTTCGACTTTCGCGGAACCTTTAGTTCCCTGCCAAACCGGGAACACGCCCGAATCGACCACAAGAATCCAGGGTCGTGCGGTCCGTGACAGCGTCGCCACCATACGCTGACGATAATACCAGCGCTGGACCTGAAGCGCACCACCGGTCACGGTCATCCCGCTGACATGCGTGTCGATCGCCGCTTTCAACCGGAATGCGGCTCCGGGCAACGCCCGCGCGAACCGGGAAGTCGCGGGAGCAATAATGATCGTCGCGGCGGCCGCCTTCGCGATCGCCTCCGCGGCTTTAACATCCGTAGCGTAACGCGCCATTCCGAAATCTTTGCCGCTGACCCCGAAAATCTTCGAGGCGCCGCACGCCGCGAGAGAATCCGCGGCAGCCTGAATGTTTTCCCCGATAAGACCGATCACCAGAGTGGAACCGGGCATGCCTTTGGCGGTCTGAAGCGCCCCATTCAAAGCTTCGAGCGCAACTTTTGGAAGAGCCCCGTTCGGGTCGACGTGTGCGAGATAAAGTATTTTCTCCATGACTAACCCCTGATCCACGCCACGACTTCTTTGGCGATCTCTTCAACCGGCATGTCTTTGACGATACGCGTCTGCCGTTGTTGTTTGGGAAGTTCGACCGAAGCGAATTTGATGGCGTCCGTTTTGAGCGCGGCCGCCTGGGCCTTTTGAAGCGCCGGCATGATCGCGCGCATGTTCGCCATCCCGACCTGCGGATTGTTCGGCGGTTCGGGAAGGTTCCCGGTCGCCCACCCGAGCACCGCGGGAGCGCCGGCACAGGCCGAGACCTGGTACTGGCCGCCTTCAATGCGTTCGAGGATCTTAAAGGAACCGTCGGGTTGGACCTTCAATTCGTCGACCCCGAGGAACACATCCGTGACTCCGAGCCGTTCGGCGATCATCTGCATCGTCGTCCCCGCGTCGCGGGAAGCCGAGGAACAGCCGCCGAAAACGAGGAGTTTGGTCTTATCAAGCCCGGGGATCTTCTCGATCGCGCCGGCAAGCGCCGCGGCGACTTCGCCGGAATCCAGGAATCCGCTCGCGGAACCGTCGACACACACGAGCTCAAACGGGACTTTTTGCGCGATGGTCATCATAAGCTGCTGGAGTTTGGCTTTGGGCCCGAGGCTCAAAAGATAGACTTTACTCCCCGGTGTCTTTTTGGCCAGGTCCGCAGCCTCATAGAGGGAATGTCCGGCCCAAGGATCCAGGACGGAAGGAAGCATCATTTCGTTCTTCAAAGCGGGTCCGGTCGCTCCCTGGATCGGCTCAAGCGTTTGGAGCGGGTCCGGCACCAGGCTCCCGCACACAACGATATTAAAGGCTACTGACATGGAATTCCTCCCCTATGAGAGTGGCAAAGGATCGTGTAACCGAGCGCACATTATAATAAGAGCAAAAGGTTTCGGCTAGTACCGTTTTTGCTCTGCTTTACAGATCAGCGGCAGGAATTTCGCCGGCCCCCTCACTGGAAAATCTATGACCGCTGCAAACCTGCATCTTACGAGGAGCGCTGCGAGAGCCTTATTTCTCCACTTTCGCGATGGCCGTTTCGGAATTTTCTTTAAAATCGAATTTCAAGAATGCCTCATTATCAGGGAGCTTCATGGAAAATTTTCGCGTTTCGTCCACCTCGATGCGGGCATTCCGCATAGAAAGGTCAAGCACGTGCCCGCCCACGGCCCTGTCCTTGCTGAGAAAATGGAAGTGGTAGCCAGGCACGTTGACGCCCCCCATGTACGAAGGGAACCGGAACCCGACGAGCGTCCCCTGTTGATCTTTCAATTCAAAGACTTTCTGCTCTTTGATCGCCTCGGTCAGGACAGGATAAGGTTCTTTCTGAGGCGCCGCGCTGCGAACTTTCAACGACTTGAAATTTCCTTCGACCTTGACGGCGTAAAGAAGGTTCGGAGACCGGAGTCTCCCGTCGAGGAATCGTTTGAGATCTTCAAAAGACATCTCGCCGGGCGGAGAGAATTCCCGGTCACGGTCAAAGAAAGTTACGGCCGCGAAAGGACTTTTGGCCTTATTCCCAAGAACGTAGGCTTTGCCGTCCGGTTTGATCTGGTAGAAAACACCGTTCAGCGCGACCATTTCCCCGTTGAGCGCGTCGAGCGTTCCGAGCCCGAAATCACCGTATTCTTTCAAAGACCGGACGCTCATCGTGCCGTCATAGCAGCCCGCCATGAGCGCGTCGATCGGCGCGTTCTGGAAAATCGTTTCCCTGCCGTGATGCGCGTGGGCACAGCCCGACAAAAAAAGAAACACGAGAAATAGAGGCGTCAGCGACGCTGGCTTAAGGAAGGGCAGTTGCTTTCGCGGAGGAACCATTGGGTCTCCAAGGGACCTTGTCCCCATCAAGAACCGACCAGAGGAAGCTTTTTCTCGACCTGAAAAATGACGAGGTAGCGGTCCTGGCCGTCCGATTCTTTTTCCTGATTGCACAGGTGGCTGCGGCGCATGGTTTTGATGCGCTCCGAATTCTTTTCTTCGGAGAGCTTCTTCAGGAAGAACCGGTGCCCCTCGGAAATGCCCCCCGCTTCAATGAACAAATAAGCCGCGTACGGATTCGATTGAAGGTTGTGGTGCGTCAGCCGATCATCCATGATAAAAGTGAAGGTTCCGTCCTCAAGAACATGCGGTCGCGCATAGACCGCCGCATCCACTTTGCCGGTGCTGTCGGCGGTCGCAAGCACCCCAATGCCCTTGACGTTCTCAAAATAGTGCTTGAGGTCCATGACCCATCTCTTTTACTTTGAGCTTCTTCAGTTGATATTCGAGTGCAATCCGCCGGACCCTGCCTTAAAAGCCACGTTGGTCAGGTCGCTTCCCTGTTCGCGCGCGTAGGCACAATTCCAGTAACAGGCTGCGCAGTGGATGCATTTTTCACGGTCAAAAAGAGGACCCCCGCCGTCCGAACCAGCGGTAATGGCCTGGGCGGAACACATCTCGATACAGACCTTGGTCCGGCATTTCTGACATTTGCCGGCGTCGAGAAAGACCACGTGGTCCGCGTAACCTTCCGCGGCCTGGACTTTCCCGCCCAGCAAAAGCGCGTCCTGATGCGAGATAAGCAGTTTCCCGTCGAACGGGACCTTCGGCCAACCCGCCGCATCCATCAGGGCGTCATGCATGGAGGTATTCGTTTTGTTTGCGGCCTGACGCGCTTCTTCGATCACTTCAGGAGCGATCTTTCCCCCGTAATAAGTTTCGAGAGAAGGGATCCGTTCATAGACCGGCTTGAGCCTCGCGGGGATATTGAGCAATCCGTTCGTAAAACCAGCCAGGCCCATCCCGATCATGCCGCACACAAAATCAATGCTGAACCCGTCGCGAGCTTTCTTCGCGATCCGGTTGTCCTTTTCGACCCAACTCGCCCGGCGTGCCTCCAAATAAGTCGCTTCGAGATTTTCCTTGGTGAAAGGCTTCCCTTCTTTGAGAAGCCGGATCACGCCTTCCGCGAGCTGAACGCCGGTGGTCCATGCCTCATCCACACCGGAACCTTTGAGCATGTTGGTGCTTCCGGAACCTTCACCGATGCGGGCAAATCCGTCGCCCACAATAAAAGGTTCGCCGCGCATGCCGGCCTCCTGAAGGCTCTTCGCGCCCCAGGACTTGAGCGTCGCTCCCTCGAGATGTTTCCAAAGTTTGGGATGTTGCATCCAGTGCTGCAGATAACGGTAGGATGAGCGCATCGGATTGTCGAGCCAGGAAGGGACAAAAATGCCGAGCGACGCGACACGATTGGGATAAACGTAAAGAAAGCCGAAGATCTCAGGCTCCGGATAACCGAACGTGTGGATCACGGTCCCCGGTTCAAGCGCCGTATTTTCCGGAAGTTCGACAACGGCTTTCATGCCAAGCGCCCACTCGCGCTGGTGGTTCCCCTCGGGAAGCCCGAACTTCATGTCCAAACTCTGCCCCACGGGACCGTAGGGTCCGTCCCCGACGACCGTGAACGTCGCGTGAATATCCATCCCCGACATGAAAGCGCCCGTAGGTTTCCCGGATTTCTCGACCCCTTGGTCCGCAAGCCGGACGCCGACAACACGATTGCTGTCAAAAAGCGGCTCTTTCACCGGCATACCGGGCCATACCTGGACAAGCCCCGACCCCATCAGGTTCGATCCGACCCACTGCGTGAACTGTCCCATGGAAAACACCCACCCTCCGTGCTTGGCCATGAAAGGCGGAATGAACGGAAGTCGGAAGGCCTGATCTTTGTACCAGGGAAGAATGAAACCGAAAACGCGGAAAAGCCGATCGACGATCTTCAGGACCCAGGAGCGGCGGCTTGCGCCGACGGGATCGAGAAGGTAGTAAACTTCTTCATGCTTCACGGGATGCGCCATCGGGACCTGGGAAAGTTCTTCCGCCGTGAAAGCCTGCCGGATCCCCTTCGCCTCGGTCACGATCCCCGAAACGCCGAACCCGATATCATCCGCGCGTTCGTAACAGATCACCTGAAGCGGCATGCCGGGCATGACCTTACTTTGGAAATGTTCCGCCGCAGGGTCCTGCTGTATCGCCCGGGTCAGTGCGGTCAAAAAACCGGCGGTGGCGGGCCCGAATCCGGTACAAACGATATCGACATCCATCTTTTGGCGGTCACTCGTCATTTGTCGAAGGTCCTCATGGCTGGCCCGACACATGACACGCGAGGTGCGCTGTCATGCTTTTACGCCGGGCGTTGTGCGTTGCGCCGATCAGATCGGATAGTCCAGAGCTTCCGGGATCATCACTTGGGTGACGGCTTCCGCGGCGCGGTCTTTCGCGAGGCGGGCGCCCGCCAGCGAACAATCCAGTTTCGCGCGAAGCTCCCCGAACGGCTTGAGGGCGGCATCCGTGACGGCGCAGGTCGCGCTCTTCGCTTGATATCCGTACACAAGTTCCGCGCAGACCTTGGCGACTTCGCCTGCCGCGCGGGCGGCCTGAACGTAGCTGAGGTCGCTGTAGAAATTCACGAACCCCGCGAGGCCTTCGGCCAGCACCGGATTCTCGGGACCTTTTTTCTCAAGCTCGAGCGTATCGAGAATAAGCTGACGGGAACCGAGAAGCCACGCGAGCGCATCCGCCATCGGGAACGTCACTCCCTGGCGCTGACCGCCGTAAAGTGTTTTCCCGTTCGCGTCTTTCGCGTTCTCAAGGTATCCGAGCGACCAGAGCCAAAGTTCCATGCCGCACGCGAGAGTCCCGGCGCCGATCCCCGGTTTTTGCGCGTCAAGCGCCCGAAGATCCCTGATCCAGTTCCTGAACTGGGCCAGAAAAAGATCGTTCACCATGGTCAGGCTCATCTGGCGGCGCTGGACGCATTCGGGACCTTCGTAGGTCGCCTCAAGCTGCGCGTCCGACCATTTTTGCGTCAGAAATCCCGGGCAGTCCTCCGTGATCCCATAGCCTCCCATCAAACTCACGGCTTCACGCATCATCGTCGCGCCGTAGCCCGTGTTCCAGAGCTTACAGGCCGGACAGAACACATCGGCCAGGGCCTCCTTCACGGCGTATTGGACCAGGAAATCACTTTCGTACGCGGCGATCTTTTTCGCGTCACGTTGCGCTTCAGGTTTCCCCATCGTTTCGATATATTCGAGCGCTTTCTTGCGCGGCTCCGCGGACACCTTCATCTGCGCGCGGGGTCCTTTGATACCTTCCTTCATGAAAAACGCGTCCTTTTGTTTTTCGAGCGGATCGAATTCGTCGAAAAGCCGGGCCGCTTCAAAACCGAGCGAGGCGCTGGCCTCTCCGGTCGCCCAAACATCGAGAAGACGGTGTTGCGCGTCCTCTTTTTGCTGAATGCCGAGATCATAGCGCGGGGTGCCGGGCTTGGCCGCATCGCCGCCTCGGTAGCGCGTCCGCTGATAACGGATCACGGGTTCAATCGCGGAAAGAAGTTTCGCCGTCGTCATCATGGCGACCGTCACACGGGTGCGACGGAACACGGCTTCGATCACCTCGTTGTGCGTGTAATTCGGAACGATCACGCCGTCTTTGATCGTATAGCCGCCGATGATCCGGCTTGCCGGCATCTTCAAGTTAAAGATCGGATCGTGAGTACAGGAAAGCTGGTGCACAAGCTTCAAGGTCGGCGCGCCGCGATCATAAGTCCCTTGGTCGCCTTCTTCCAGAATGACCATGCAGCTTGATTTGATGCGCGGGTCATCGGTATCCACGGCCGCGGTGACGAAATTCGCGTAGCCCATATTCGTGATGAAGCGGCCGCGTTTTTCGACCTGGATGATGGGCTCTTTGCCGTCCTTCCATTCCGCGACGCGGATCTTTCCGGACAACATCCCGGCGTCAACCCCGACATAAGGAAGCGGTTCGGTCAGGGCGAACGAACCCCGGAGCATCTTGCGCTTCTCTCCCGGTTTCGGCGGAACGCATCCGCTCATGTAATGATGAATCTGTTCGGGCGTTCCTTTTTCATGGATCGGTTCCAGCGCGAGATTATTCGCGAGACTCGCGGTCGCGGCGCCGGCATCGACCCACGAGAGCTCGAACGCCACCAACGCGAGCACCAGGTTCTTCGGCCCCGTAATGTAACCGCCCTGATCGGGTTCCATAAAAGCCGCCGTCACTCCGGCTTCGTCGAACGCCTTGAGCATCTCCTGCTTCTGCGGGGTCCAGTCGTGGGTATGGCGCTGTTTGTCGGCCACAAGACGCGCGACAATGCCGCGGGCCACGGACCGGGTCGCCTGAACGACCATCTGGTGCTCGTAGCGGTCGGCAAACCGCCACATGATCTGCCGGACGTCATCGCCCGGAAGCGTGCTCATCAAGGCTGCCTTTTCAACGTTGGTATTGCTCATGAATTTATTCCCTTTCTGATTGTTCTTTATATGAGGTCGAATCGTCGGAGCAGAACTTAAAAACTCCTCCGCTATGAGGCATGCAAACGGGGGCTATCTTATTCGTGGAACGCCGTCCAGGCAAGGAATTTCTCTCTGGTTTCAGGGAGAAAATACGCCCGGATATCCTCTCTACACCCATGGAGTGTTCCCGGGGCGAAACCCTTGCCGGTCAGGTCAACCGGGAGACCCGAGAAGCTTCTTGATGCGGTCGGTAGAAAGGTCCAACTCTCCCATCAGTTGGAAGAGCAGTCCTTCCTGCTCACGGACCACTTGGGGGATGGCTTGCGGGTTACCTTTCCAGGTCCTGAAAAGGGCAAAAAGGTCGTCCTGGCTTTCGCGTTTATCCAGAAAGACCTCGATCTTTTTCGCGAGCCGCACGATGGCGAGCAATTTTTGGAGCGCCTCGGGATCCAGGCGCGCGATGAAATCCCTGACCCCGTTAGTCAGCTCACCGCTCAAATAACGGGCCAGAGGCTCTTTATGGATTTGAACGTCCAACGCCCGGGCGGAGTCCATGATGCGGAAAATAGAAAGTGTGCGTTTGCTCGAAAAACCCTTCTCCCCCCACTCCCGGACCGCTTCCATCATCCGCTTGCTTAAGGTGTGTTCGGCAGCATAACGGAACTCGATCGGGATCGGCACATTGATCGAGCGGTAGATCTCATTCATGCGGAGGTTCTCTTCATAGATATTCTCGTAAAAATTACTTACTTTCGTGATCGTCTCATGGGTCAGGATACTGATGATCTTGGCGCGGTCCCCGAGGCGGAGGTCTTTAAGGGCGTAATAAGCTTCCCCAAAGGAACCGTCGATCTTCTTGGAAAGGTCCAGGATCGGAAGCTGGTACAGCGCCTCAAAAAGGGTTTTCTCGATCGAATCGAATTCCTCTTCGGACGTGAAAGGTTTTACCGAACAGCGGAAATCATAAAACCCGATCTGGATCACCACAAAAACAAGGTCCTGTTCCTCCAAAAGCTCCTGGGAGACCACGCGCACCCGCCCGAAATTCATGGTCACGGTGCCGAAAAATTCCTTACGCTGGTGCAGCACGTGAAGGTCCGAGTTGAAGATCTTGATCACGTCGGTCTTGGGGTCCGTAGCGTAAAAATGATCGAAGATCGAACCGATGGCATAATAACTCACGACGTGGTGGAGCGTGGCCATGGCCGGCTTCACGAACCGTTCATAGATCCCCTGACCGTCCCGGAAATGTTCGATGTTGCTTTTCGCCAGGGCAAGGTGCTCCAGGAAGGCCGGCTCGAAATTCATGCCGCTCACTTCCTTCACCAGATGGATCGCCCGCGCCGCGTATTGCAGGATCTGCACGGTCTCGATCCCCGAGAGTTCGGAGAAGAACCATCCGCAGCTCGTGTACATAAGCATGAGGCAGCGCTGGATCTCGAGGAGCTTGAGACAGGTCGTGATCTCCTGTTTGGAAAGTTCCCGAAGCGCCTGACGATGAAAAAAATCATTAATGCTCGCCGCGCTGCGGTCCAGAATGACGTGAATGTAGTCGTCGCGGGCGACCCAAACATCCTTTAGGTATTTGGCGCCTTCTTTTTCATAAAGCTGCGCCAGCTCGTCACGCAGCCAATCGAGAGCCCAACGCAAAGGCTTCCGCCAATGCTGGGTCCAGTTCGCGGGCCCGTCCCCGCGGCAGCCGCAATGGTCCTTCCACCGGGTTACCCCGTGGGCACAGCTCCAGGCAGTCCCTTCATCGTTCTCGCCTTCGATCAGCCGGACCTCGCGGTGCGGCGGATTCTCCTCGAGAAATTCACCGTAATTGACCAGCCGGTAACCGCGCCGCGGGATCTCCATGTAAGTCAGATAGGCAAGAACGCGGTCGCCGAAGGCCTTGTGATGCCCGTAGGTCTCTCCGTCCGTCGCGATATGGATCAGCTGGGGCCTGTCCCCCCAATCCACAATCGCGCCCTCAAGCCGTTCCATAAAATGTTTCGCGTCAAAAAGAATGCCCTCGAACCCGACCGCGCGCGAGATCGGTCCGTCGTAAAAAAAGATATCGATATAAAGCGAGGGATTGTTCTTGAGGAAATAGCGGTAGGGTTCGCGCGGATCGATGCGGCCCCCAAGAACCTCTTCCCACGCCCCGCCTTCAAGGGACCTCACGGCACGGGCCTGATACGGGGACAGGATAATGAACTGAACTTTTTCGGCGACCAGGACTTCCAGCGTTTCTTCATTGACGGCCGTCTCCGGAAGCCAGACGCTTTCCGGGTAGCGTCCGAACCGGTGGCGAAAATCCTCGATCCCCCACCGCACCTGCGTCCGTTTGTCCCGCAAATTCGCGAGCGGCATGATCATGTGATTGTAAACCTGGGCGATCGCGTTCCCGTGCCCGTGATGGGTCTCGCGGCTCAGACGGTCCGCGTCCAGGATGCTCTGGTAGGTGTCGGGATGTTTTGATTGAAGCCAGGAAAGCAGCGTCGGTCCGAAATTGAAACTCGTTCTTTCGAAATTATTGACGATATCGGCGATCCTGCCCTTCCCGTCAAGCGCCCGGGCGCGGGAATTCGGATGATAGCATTCGAAATGAATGCGCTCGTTCCAGTCGTGGAAAGGAGCGGCGCTGTCCTGCTGCTCGATCTCCTCGATCCAGGGATTCTCACGCGGCGGCTGATAAAAGTGCCCGTGAAGACAGATACAAACCGGTTTCCCCATCAGTGACCACCACTTTCAATACGCGTATCCTGTTTGATAAGTTCCAGCAGAGCCTGCGCGGACACCTCCGGCCCCTTCTTTTCCCAGCCGGGAACGCCGAGGCGCGTGCGCATCTGCCCCACAAATATACCTTGCTGGAAAAAAGCCCCAAAGAACTTTTTTGCGAGGGTGTCGTGCTCGGTCTTGTATTGGAGCGGGCCAAACACGTTTGAAAAATAGGTGTGGACCAATCCGGTCGTCTTCGTCGTCCCTTTGCTCATCACGGCGCCGTCGCGGAAAACCTTGAGCGCCTCGTCCGGCGTTCCGAATTGTTCGATGACGGGATGGTCTTCATCAATGTCTTCGTAATTATTGGCATAAAGGACAAAGTCGACGCGGTGCCCCCGGACAACGTTCTCAAAGGTCGTGATCGGAAGGGCAATGCGCGCGTTCGTCTGCGAAGGGCTCATAATGATCGCGCGGTCGATCTGCCCCAACGCATAGCCGGGTTTCAGGTCATCAAGACGGAGGAAAGCGCCGGTCTCCGTCCCGTAGCCGACCACGGACCCGTCCGGTTTGAGTTCCAGCGAGCCCATATCGTCCGCGATCACGATGACGTCCTGGATCAGCTCCGCGCCGAAACCGCGCATGGCCTCGAGCGTTTCGGATTTGCCGGCCCCCGTGTCCCCGATCAGTAAAAGCGTCGCCGGTTTCCCGCCTTTCAGATAAAGCTTCATGAAGGCGCCGTGAAAAGGCATCCGGCCGGTCTTGATCTTCTTGATGTTGTGGAGCGTCAGGATCATTTTTTTTAGATATCCGAAATAGCCGAACTCGTCCCGCGCCGGCACGGCCCCGACCAGCATGTCCTGTTCCGCATCATCGAAGAAGACGGTCGGAAAAATATCTTTCGCTTTGAAGGCCTCGTTCGGAACACCGTAGAGATAGACCGCGTCGGGTTTCCGTTTCAAGTCCTCATCGCCCGCCAGTTCGAACAGGTTCGCCATCGACAATCCCATCTCAAAAAATTTCTCGCTGAAATACACGTGGATCAAAAGATCCCCGGCTTTGACGGGATAGCAAAGCCATTCTTCACGATCGAAGTCGAACCATCCCAAGGGATTCTCGGAGATCCTCTCGAATTTTCCTTCGCGCTTATTGTTGAGCTGGTTCAGCACGAGCGGCGGATAGAAAAGGATCTGCCGGATCACCGGGAGCGCGTTCAGTTTTTTATAAAGGTCCGCCGCATACGGTATGTTCTGCGGCAAGGCGATGACCGCCATTTCCGCGCCGGCCGCGATCTGCCGGTAGATCCGCGGATGCGTGCCGGTAATGTTCTCCTGGATCTCACGATAGGTCATGCGGACGAGCCCGGTCAGGCCTTCGATCGTGTCGTTGAACGTTCGGAAGGGGCGCTTGTCCAGCCGGTCTCCCTCGGAATCGCAAATGATAAAACGGTCGAAACTCCGCCAAAAATTGTAGAGGTATTCGACGAATTCGTTGAGAAGGTTCCTGTCCTTGAGGAATTCGTCCGACCCCTGGACGACCCGGCCGACAAGATCCACCGGCATTTTTTCGAGGAACTCCAGCGTTTGGATCAGGAGACGGACCCGGACCTCATTGACCTCTTGAGACCCGAACACCTTGAGCAAAATGGAATTGCGGCGTTGGAGCGAGGCAACGGCCCGCTGGATGATTTCATAGCAGAGATCGCTGCGTAAAAGGTCTTCGGGAGAATCGCAGATGCGGTCCCGCAAACGGATGAAAACTTTTTTTTCGGCGATCTTAAAAGAACCGGCGAACATGGCAGGGTCCATTCGATATTTTCTTTCAGGCCGGAAGCGAGTCCGCCATGCGGGCGACTTCCTCGAGCATTTTCGCGCGTTCCCCCTGTGTCACGGTGGGCACGGAACCGAAATACTGATGACCGATCACTTCCATGCCGCAAAACCGGAACATCTCCTGATCCGTCAATTGCTCGATGCTCTTAAAGATCCCCGCCGTTTCATACGCAGCAAGCGGCGCGCCCATCGTGTTGATGATCTGGACCTTTTTGCCGCCCAAAAGTCCCTTGATCCCGTCCGCACCATAATCGTAAGCGAAACCCTTGCTGAAGACGCGATCGATATAGCCCCGCAAAATGGCCGGCATTCCTGCCCACCAAATAGGATAAATAAAGACGAACACGTCCGCCCAACGGACATGTTCCTGCTCGATCTCGGTATCGCGAGCCACCCGTCCCTGCTGGAGCCCTTCAAGCTCCGTGCCCTGGAGGACCGGATCAAAATGCAGGGCATAGAGATCGCGAATGCGGACGGCCCGGTCCTTTTGTTTCAAGGATTTAAGCACCGTCTCGCGGATAGCATGATTAAAGCTCGCCGGGTTCGGATGGGAATAAACGATCAGATAATGCATTGAAAATCTCCTTCACTAACCGTCCTACTATAGCACAATCGCCGTTAAAATTGGGAATGAGCGCTGCCAGGGCCTTCTTTCGTTTTTTTACAGGTGACCAGAGCTGCTTAGATCCTCGTCCGATCCTTGAAAGGGTAATCGGGGCTGTCCAGCCCTTACTTCTAATTCAAGAAGGCAAGTGCTGATTTCTCCATCACTTCTCAAGTTTATGAAAATCAGGGCTGCTCGGCAAGCGCGGCCTTCCCGAAAAAACACATCCGCCTGGATTGAATGCCTTTGGTCATGAGTACCATGGTAAAACCGGTCGTCATGCTGCCGGCGCTCCAGATTTCCAGAGCTTTTTTTCCGAGCTTCAGTTTAAGCGCGAACGCCTGGTCCGCGGTCTTCTTCCCGAACCCCGAAGCATCCAGATAATCGTAGCCGGTGATCAACACAGCCGTACTCGCCCTTTCCAGAACGACCCCTTCCCCGGTCAGCTGGATCCCCGTCACTTCGGGCGGCGTCGCCATAGAGTCCGCCGCGATCTGCAATTCATGAAGGAGTTTTTCCGCAGGAACACCCGGAGCGACCGCGATCGCAGCGTCCATAAGCGTCCGGAACCCCGGAATGCCCTGGAATTTCTCGAAGTAGAACCGCAGGTATGTCAGTTCACGCGGCGTGTAGTACGGATGGTTCAGGAACTGGGTCACTTTCTCCTGAGTAAAGCCCGCCTTGATTAAAGCTTTCTCGTTCAGCTTGAAAAGATCGCCCTTATCATTATCATTCACAAGCTCATCGGCGGCGCTATTGAGCCCGCTGACCGTGAGCACCGCCGAGGCGATCAATCCGACCGGTATGAAAAGCTGAACGACCATCACCGCCCCGCGACCGCCCATCTGCGCTTTCGCGATCTTTTCGAGCCGTTCCTGGAGGTACGGATTGCGGCTGTAAACGTCCACGCCAAGCTGTTTGGCAAGCTTTCGCTTCGTCGATCCCATAAGGGACTCGCCCATGGTGGTCTTTTCCCCTTCTTCCTTCTTCCGGAAAACGCCCCCGATCTTGCCGCCCAACTTCCCGACGCCCTTCCCGATCCCTTTAGTGGAATCCACGGGATGGACGACCAGATTTTTCAACCCGCGCCCGGTGTCCTTGAGAGAATCCGCCGCCCCGGTGGCGACACTGCCGCTTGTACTTTTTTCGGCATCCAATTTCTCGACCACTTCGATCTCATGAAGGCACTGCCGGAGATCCTCGAGGCCCTGGACCGTGTAACTGCCGTGAGGCGCCGTGACCGTAAACGTCAGGAAACCCGGGAACTCGGGATTCTCCTTAACGGAATCGATGGTGGCGGAAGGCGATTCCGGAAAAAAATCCTTCGGAAGGCGCAGATCCCGCATGGACAACGCCCCGTAGCCCATCGCCTGGTTCCAGATCAAAAATCCTACGATCAAAACGCTCAGTTTTTTTCTCATTTTGTAGCTCCGATCTGTGGCTTGCTATTAAGACTCCTAAAAAAGTACCGACGCCAAGACAAAAAGGCCAGATCCGACCGACCTGGCCTTTTTTTTCAAGATCTCCCGCAGGCTAAGATCAAACGGGTTTTTTTCCCGCTTCCGCCTCGGAAGTTTCGCCCTTGCCCATCGCCTTCATCATGGGACAATTCTTTCCCCCCATGGGCATCGCGATCTCAACTTCCTTCACGAGGTTCAGGTCCGCATCGTATTTGCTGAGTTTGTTCCCGACGAGCAGAATAACGCCCCCATCATCGGTTGCGATCAGGTTGGCCTTCCCGCCCATCCCTTTGCAGCACATCCCGGGCATGTCCTTCTTTTGCATTTCTTCGGCAAAGACCGGTAACGACACCAATACCAGCAGCACCAGTACGGCAGAAAAGATCTTTTTCACGGGTCATCTCCTTTGTAGTTTTAAATCAGCCACTCGATCGTTCTTAAATTCTTTTACGCCTTCCCGGCCGAACCGAGTACATGCTCGTTCTTGTGTTTGTACATCGTGACCAGGGCATCCCGCGCGGGCCCGAGATATTTTCGGGGATCGAATTCCGCAGGTTTTTCCTTGAACGTCTTACGGATCGCCGCCGTCATCCACAACCGGCCGTCGGAATCAATATTGATCTTGCAAACCGCGGACTTCGCGGCCTGCCGGAGCTGATCCTCCGGGATCCCGATGGAATCCTTGAGGGCCCCGCCGTTCTCATTGATGATCTTGACCGCGTCGGCGGGCACTGAGGAGGCGCCGTGCAACACGATCGGAAATCCAGGGACCTTTTTTTCGATCTCGGACAAAATATCAAAACGGAGCGGCGGCGGGATCAAAACGCCTTCCGCGTTCCGAGTGCACTGGGCCGGCTTGAATTTATTCGCGCCATGCGAGGTCCCAATCGAGATCGCAAGCGAATCCACGCCCGTTTCCTTCACGAACTTGACGACATCCTGGGGATCAGTATAGGTTGAATGCTCGGCATGAACTTCATCCTCGATCCCGGCGAGCACGCCGAGTTCCCCTTCCACCGTAACGTCGTTCTGGTGCGCGAACGCCACGACCTGTTTGGTCAGTTCAATGTTCTTTTCGAACGTCAAATGAGACCCGTCGATCATTACGGACGAAAAACCGGACTCAATGCACGATTTCGCGAGCTCAAAAGAGTCGCCGTGATCCAAATGGAGCGCGACCGGGACAGGCTTGAGCCCTTTATCCTTGGCATGCGCCTTCATCATCTCGATCGCCCCTTGCCCCATGTACTGAAGAAGGATCTGGTTGGCATATTTGCGCGCGCCGCTTGAGACCTGCAGGATCACGGGCGATTGTGTCTCTACGCAGGCGACGATGATGGCCTGAATCTGTTCCATGTTATTGAAATTATAGGCCGGGACCGCGTAACCGCCCTTAAAAGCCTTCGCGAACATTTCGCGCGTGTTGACAAAACCAAGCTGTTTGTAAGAAACCATTTTTTCTCCCTGCCCGCCGGCCGGCTTTAGTTCGTTGTGAAACGGAAATTAATAATTCTCGACCCAGATCTCAAAATCCCCCTGGGGATGATTGCAGACCGGACAGCGCTCCGGCGCTTTGGATGCTTCGACGATATACCCGCACTCAAGGCATTTCCAGTAAACCTTGCCGTCCTTGACAAAAAGCTTCTTTTGTTCCAGAGCGTTGTGCAGCTTGCTGTAGCGCTCTTCGTGACGTTTCTCGACCATCGCCACTTGTTTAAAGGTCCTCGCGACGTCCGCGAAGCCTTCCTGATCAGCAACCGCGGCAAAAGAAGGATAAAGATCCGACCACTCTTCCTTCTCCCCCATCGCCGCATATTTCAAATTGTGAAGCGTGTCCCCCAACGCCACCGGGTAGCTCGCGTGGATCTCCACCGGATTTTCATTCAATCCGCGACTAAACAAGTGCGTAAAGAAAAGTTTGGCGTGCTCTTTTTCATTGTCCGCGGTTTCCTGAAAAATGGCGGAGACCTGACGAAAGCCTTCTTTCTTCGCAACAGAGGCATAATAGGTGTAGCGGTTCCTCGCCTGCGATTCGCCCGCAAACGCTTTCATGAGATTTTCAGCTGTTTTGCTCCCTTTGAATTGTGTCATTGAAGTTCTCCTAAAATTTTATGCTATTGCGTCACGACTACCGATGGGAAGACTCTCTCAGGACAAAAGTGGGGGTATTATATCACAATTGTTTCTTCTTGCCAGATGCATCAAGCGGGGGCACGGCCGGACCATCTTGAAAGATCACGGCAAAAAAAGATGGCTCCCCGATTTCCATCAGAGAGCCATCTCCAACCGTTCGAACAACTTCTGCTTGCGAAAAACTCCCTCTTAGCTCTTATCCGGTCCCTGTTCCGTTCCTTCCGGACCATTCTCTTGTGAGCCGCCTTTCTGGTGTTTTTTCCAATCCCCTCGCTTGCAAAAACCATGCTCTTTGTGTTTGGCCTGGAATTTCGCGAACTGTTCGGGCGTCAGGATCTCTTTGAGCGCAAGCACTCCTTCAATGCGCTCGGCGAACCCCTGTCCCTTCAGCGTATTGATGTCCGCGACAAGTCCGTTCACGACCGCACGGTCCGTGACCGGCTTGCCCAGTTCCTCATGCAAGGCCTCCATTTTGGCCTTCATCTGCTCCCGCGACTGCTTATGAAGAGCCTTTTGGACCTCGTGCTTCGCCTTGACCTTTTCTTTTTGTTCCGGCGTCAAGTTTAGGTCCTTTAAAAACTCCTCCTGCTTGCCTTTCTCAAAACCCTTTTCATTTTCCCCGGACGATGCGGCGGCATATCCGACAGGCCCTGAAACCGCCAACCCTACAACGCCCAGTATTGCTATCACCCTTTTTAGTTTTTTATCCATGTTGAAACCCTCCCTTTTCTGTCTTCTTGGACAACGCCTTCTCCAAAAAAGTTCTCCTTATTTCATAATATCTTCAAAAGCCGTCTCATAGACATCGGGGTCCCCGTTAAGCAGGTCAGGATCGCCGGACTGCAATTCTCCCATGAACGACATCTGCTCCTGCACATACGTGTAGGCGGGATCCACACGACTGAGAGGCCATTTCACAAGCACGACGACCATCAAAACCATAGCTGCCACAAAAGCGAAACGAAAAGCAGGCAGCGGCCGCAACACAGGCTCCAAAGCCCTTCCAATCTTTTCGATCCAACCTTCGGAACGCGCTCCTTCCGTCGCGATCATTCCACGGATTTTTTGCCAAACGATGGGGTCGGGTTGCAATTCGGAGATCCCTTTGAAAGGCTCCTCCAGCGTTCCTCTCACCGCCTCCCAAAATTCCCGGCACGCCGCACATCCCTCGACGTGTTGCCGAACCGACGAACTTTCTGCGGGGGTCAATTCCCCGTCCAAATGATCCGTTATGAGCCACTCCTGGACCTTTTTACATTCCATGGCTCGCCACCTCCTTTTTCCCGAGGGCCATCAAGGCCTCACGGGCTCTTTTAAGCCTCGAACGAACGGTATTGATTTTGATCCCGAGACTTTCCGCGATCTCCTGATAATTCAACGCCTCGATCTCTCTTAGGAGAATGCATGCGCGTTGGTCCGGATTCAACTGTTCCAAAAAACTTTGTAATTTTTGTTCGGCCTCTTCAGCTTCAAGCCCCCTTGAAGCATGGGGCTGCGTTGCGGTCGCCGGATCCTCGAACACTTCTTCGACCTCGCGTGAGGTCACGCGGTTCCGCTTTTTTACAGCGTTAAGCGCCGTATTGACCGCGATCCGGTAAAGCCAGGTCTTAAAGGAAGATTCGAACCGGAAGTTCCGGAGGTTCTTGTGGACCTTGAGGAAGACATCTTGCACGACTTCTTCGGCGTCGTGTTTGCGGCTCGTAACGCGGAAAGCCAGGCTGTAAACAAATCCGACGGCTCTTTGATAGATCGCTTCAAAGGCTCTCATATCCCCTTCTCCTGCCCGAATGATAAGTTCCCGCTCGATCGTATCCATCATATCCCCACGTTACTTTGGACAACCTTCCCCTTGGAATAGTTCCCGCTGCAGACCAAAAAAATGGCCGGGAAAATTTTCCCGGCCGTTTTCGATTGAGATCACTCTTTTCCGGAAACCTACATCCCGAATTGTTTTTTCAGATCTTTCCCGGCTTTTTCGACCGTTTTTCCGGCTTCATGGGCCTGCTTCTTCGCGCAGATCAACAGCCGGTCCGCCTTGCGTTTGGCAAGGATCTGATCCTTTTCCGTCCCCTGCTTGCCGAGGGTCGCGAACCAATCCCCCGCCTTATTGATCGGAGTGTCCTCTGTGCAATTCATCGCAAAAGCCTTTTGCATCGGAATACCGCTCAAAATCAAACCAAGGAAAAAAACCGCGACCACAAGCTTCCGCATGTTCAGCTCCTTTCGCTGGTACTGCTCCAAAAGCCATTTTGATTATAGGCCGAAAAGGAACGGCAAACCACACAAAATCAGGAGCGGATGGAGGGCTTTGCGTTTCTCCGTTCTGCTTCCAGCAGCGGCTCCGCGAGGGCCGGATATTCGACCAGACTGCCGTAATGGAACACAACACACGCGCCTGCGTCGGCGGTCTCACAAACACGGAATTCCTTGGAAAACGTTTCAGGCTCGTTCCCCAACCTGTACGCTCCGATCCCGATATTCATTTTTGAAAAATCCCGGATCTTGGATTTGACATTGAGTATCCAGCGTTCGAACTGCGCCGGGTCCGGGGAATAATCCATGACCGTCGCAAAATCCACGATCTTCCGGTCGAGCCAGGACGGCCAATCCTGAAAGGCCTCATGATAAGCGCGGGGATACGGCATGCACCCAGTCACGGAAACCCGGATCCCGGGGCGAAGTTCGCGCGCCTTTTTGACGAACGTCCCGAGAAGTCCGGTCACCTGATCGCGTTTCCATTGCTGCCAGACCGGATCCTGATTCCTGATCGTTACCGACCCGGTGGTCTCCTTAAAACGCTGAATGTTAATCTTCGTATGTCCGTAGACCGGATGGACGTCAGGATAACGGAGATAGTCGAACTGGATGCCGTCCAGGTCCGGATATCCCCGAAGCACCTCCCCCACCAGCGTGGCAAGCTCTTTTCTGACGCGCGGATCGCCGGGCTCAAGAAAATACTGGCGATCGATCTTGTAGTCCACAAGCGACCGCTTTCCCGCCGCATCGCGTGTCAAAATGTCCGTTCCATATTTCCGGAGGAGCGGTGCGTCCCCGTTATCATTGAGGCTCAGCATATTAAGCCAGGCGTGCACCTGGATCCCTGCAGCATGCGCTTCCCTTAGGAGTACCTTAAGAGGGTCTTCGCCGACACTTTTGAGACATTCTCTATAAGGCACCGGATCCCCCACACGGGACGGGAACCAGGTTCTATTCGCGTAATAAATTTGTACGAAAAGAACTTGAACATCCGCCTTCTTCGCAAAAGACACGAGCTTCAGGATCGCTTCGCGGTTCGAAAGCACGGGAGGTTCCTGGATCGCTGAGACAAAGAGACCGCGGCGGAAAGGCTTTGCAGGCTCTTGCCCCCGTACCCAAACCGGCAAAATGCCGAGCAAAAAAATGAGGGGGAACAGAAAACGTTTTTTCATGCAAAGAACATTCCCGGGAACCTCCCGGACAAAAAGAGAGCCGCTACGCTACGACCGGTCAACACAAACGAAAGATCAGTGCCGACAACGGCGGCAACTGAAGGTTCAGGGAATGAGGACGTCCGTGCCACGGAACGGATTCCGCATGCACTCCCCCAAGATTCCCCAAACCGCACCCTCCGTAATCCCTGGCCTGGCTGTTGAAGATCTCCTGGTAATAACCCCAGCGCGACGCCCCGATGCGGTAATTCTCACGGATCACCGGCGTCATATTGAAAACAAAGACCAGCAGCTGTCCTTTGTCCCGGGACCAGCGCAAAAAGCTGAAAACGGACCCATCCGCGTCCGAACAATCGATCCATTCAAAACAATCTTGCGAAAAATCTCCCTCGTAAAATGCCGGGTTCTCCCGGTAAATGCGGTGCAAGTCCCTCAACGTCAGGTTCACGCGCCGGTGCCGCGCGGCGTTCATCAGATGCCAGTCCAGGGACTGGCTCGCGTTCCATTCATTGCGCTGCGCGAAATCATTCCCCATGAAAAGAAGCTTTTTCCCGGGATGCGCGAAAAGATATCCCAGGAAAAGCCGGACGTTCGAGAATTTTTGCCAATCATCCCCCGGCATTTTTTCGAGGAGCGACCGTTTGCCGTACACGACCTCATCATGAGAGATCGGCAGGACGAAATTCTCGGAAAACGCGTACCCCGTCGAAAACGGGATCATTCCCTGATGGAACTTCCTGAAAAGAGGGTCCTTGGAAAAATACTCCAGCGTGTCGTGCATCCAACCCATGTTCCATTTCATGCTAAAACCCAGCCCTCCCAGATAGGTCGGTCTGGAAACGCCGCCCCAGGCTGTGGATTCTTCGGCGATCGTCATGACTCCCGGGAAGGAGGCATGGACCACTTCGTTGAATTTCTTGAGGAAAGCGATCGCTTCCAGGTTCTCGCGGCCGCCGTGAATGTTCGCCTCCCATTCCCCGGGCTTCCGCCCGTAATCCAGGTAGAGCATGCTCGCCACCGCGTCCACCCGCAAACCGTCCACATGGTATTTATCCAGCCAGAACAGGGCGTTGGAGATCAGGAAATTACTGACCTCCTTTTTCCCGAAGTCAAAGACCAGTGTCCCCCACTCCCGCTGTTCGGCCTTGCGCCAGCTTTCGTAGGCATAGATCTGCCGCCCGTCAAAATCGATCAACCCGTGATGGTCCCTTGGAAAATGGGCCGGCACCCAATCCAGGATGACGCCGATGCCGTTCTGATGGCAAAAATCCACGAAGTACATAAAATCCTCGGGCGTCCCGAAGCGCCGGGTCGGAGCGAAGTAATTAATGACCTGATACCCCCAGGATTCGTCCAGCGGATGTTCCATCACGGGCATGAGCTCAAGATGCGTGTAGCCCATGAATTTTGCGTATTCCACAAGCTGGTGCGCAAGGTCCCGGTAATTCAAAAAGCCCCAACCGTTCTTCTCCTCTTTTTTCCATGACCCGAGATGGACTTCATAGATCGAAAGCGGCGACGTGAAAACATTCCCCTGTTTCCGTTTTCCAAGCCATGCTTGATCGTGCCACTCGTGTTTATCCAACCGCGTCACCACGGAAGCGCTGTGCGGCCGTACCTCCGTGCCAAACGCGTAAGGATCCGTTTTGAGACGGATCTGGCCGTCCACGTTCGAGCGGATCGCGTATTTATAAATCTCTCCTTCTTTGAGACCGGGAATGAACAGGCCCCAGACGCTCGAAAAAGGCACGTGGGTCATCGGATGGGCCCCGGGAGTCCAGTGGTTGAAATTCCCAACGATGCTGATACTTTTCGCGTTCGGCGACCAGACCGTGAACAGAACTCCGGAAACTCCGCGGATCGACATGGGCTGCGCGCCGAATTTTTCATAACTTCTATGATGGTTGCCTTCGCCGATCAGATGGAGGTCGTAATCGCTGAGGAAGTTCGGGAAAAAAGCGTACGGGTCTTCTGTCTCCTGGGAAAATCCCGCGGCGTCGCGAAATCCTATTTTATAAGGAAAAATTTCCGCGGAGCGGTCGAACACGGCCTGGAACAAGCCTTGAGGATAGATCTTTTGCATCGGCTTGTGACCGTTCTTCCCGTGCGGGACGCAGACCCATGCTTCGGTAGCGCGCGGGATGAACGCGCGGAGGACCATCCCGCGATGCTGCCCCAAGGGATGAAGCCCGAGAACCCGGAAAGGATCGTCCTCTTCGAAACAGACGATCCGCCGGATGTCATTCTCCGACGGCAATCCCCGGGTTTCTTTTTTCTGAAGTAAGGACATTCCCATGCCTCTTTATTTTCCGTGATCAGGCACATACGCTTCAGAAGCGTCTGCGCGAACCACTTGCGCTAGGAGAGTAGCGTATCAAATAAAGGAGCCACCGTCATTAACCGTAAGTGGTCTCCGAGGTTGGGTGGGCAATGGTGGAACTGGAATCTAATCAAAAAAACGGAACCAGAGCAGTGTGAAGATCGCCTTGAGACCGTCCTTCCAGGTGATCTTCTTCCCCTCTGCGTAGCCGCGTCCGCTGTAGCTGATCGGCACTTCGTAAATCCTGAACCTGTATTTGGCAACCTTCATCGTAAACTCTGGCTCGCAGCCGAAGCGCTTCGAACGAATCTTGACTTTTCCAAAGACTTCACGGCGGAACGCCTTGTAACAGGTCTCCATATCCGTCAAATTAACATCGGAGAGCATATTCGAAAGAGTGGTCAAAAAACGGTTCCCAACGTAATGCCAGTAAAAAAATACACGGTGCGGACCGCCCAGGAACCTGGACCCATAAACCACGTCCGCCCGCCCATCTAGGATCGGTTCGAGGAGTTTCGGGTATTCCTTCGGATCGTATTCAAGATCCGCGTCCTGGATCACGACGTATTCGCCCTGGACCTGTCCGAAGGCGGTCTGGAGAGCAGCCCCTTTGCCCTGATTTTTCTCATGATAAAAAACGCGAATATCCTTGTCATTTTCGTACCGTTTCAGCACTTCCCGCGTTCCGTCCGTCGAAGCGTCATCGACAATGACCAGTTCTTTGTCGATCCCATCGATCTTGACTTCGCGGACACGGGCAATGATCTCCCCGATCGTTCCCTTTTCGTTATAAGCAGGTATCACCACGGAAAGCTTCATTCTGTCCTTCCCAATATCGTTGGACGGGACCCCTGTCCCCTCCGTTCGCGAATCCAGTATCCGAGAGCCAAAGAAGACCCTCCATGGTTACGGCCACCTCAAATGATCCTGAAGACCTTTAAATCGCGTAAGACATCTCTCATTTCATGTTAGATTTCGCCGTACAGCGATAAACAAAATAGTCGCGAAATGGGGTGACCTTCATGGCCCGTCCACTGCTGCGAACCGCCGCTTCGATATCGCTCATGTCGCCTGCCTGCGCTATAAGCCAAACGTCCCTGTCTCTCGCCGTTCCTATTAAGATTGCTTTCAATTCTTCGGGCCCCGCGTCAAGCTGCACAAATCTATACGCCACATTTCGAAAGGGCATCCTTAAAAAGTAATAGTCGGAATCGGCATTCCCGAGCACAACATCATTTTGTCTGGCATGATATTGTATAAACGTAAGTGCTGGACGGTACATCGTTTCCTTTACCGGCGCCTGGGCGAGCGCCATCGCAGGAACATAAAGCAAAAGAACCAACATGCCCGTTTGAACCAACCGTGATACACCCCTGTTCCACACTCGGATCGCGGAAATACCTTCCACCATAAAAATAATAAGTGCCGGCATCAGAAAAAGCGTCAACCTTTCGAAAAGCGGGTACTGCTTCAGCAAATAGGCCGCCACAGCCACTGCGATGGGACACAGCAGGTAACCCGTTTCGATCCTTTTTCTAAGAAAGAGGAGAACGCATCCCATGCAACAAAGACCCACCGGCACCAACGCGGGGACACCGTACCCGAAGTTGTAGCCGAACACTCCAGCGATCTTGCCCCAGATCTCGGCCACAGAACCAAAGCTAAAAAATGGTTTTTGAAGAAAAAAAGGGTCCCAAAAAACGGCCATAAACTGCGTGTGAACACGACGGTAAGAAATAAGCATATTGACCACGAAACTGCCGCTCCAAAGTAGGCCGATCAAAAGGATCTGTCTGAGTTCGGTTTTATTCTTTTTAAAAATTTTGGCCGTAAAGTCGGTCATAGTTATTCCCAGAAGAAAAAAAATGACTGGATGTGAGAACCATACCAGCAAGGCACCGCTGACGGCATAGATTCCCCGCCCGATCCTATGTTCTCTGGCACGAAAGGCCAGAAGAAGAGCGCACACGGTCGCGAGGGCGTCCGTAGAATATTGTTTAAAATCGACCGCATAAAAAACGTGGGCTTTCGCAAGAACAAGTAAAAGAACCGCCCATATCTCTTCGATCCCCCGAAAATATTCCTTGCTGAGCCGATAGAACGCGTACACGCTAAGGCACGACGCGAGAAATGGCCAGGCCCGCAGTGCGAGCTCGGTCTCCCCAAACAGTTTGACGCATGTCTTCGCCAGCATCAAAAAACCAATGGGAGCGGCCTGCCCCCAATCAAGCCCGTCACACAATTCCCCGTAAGTTTTCGTTAGTATGTTAACCGCTAGGGATGTCTCATCGACCAGCAATGACGGATTCAAAACATATTGAATAGTTCTTAGCAACAGCGCAAATAGAAGGACGAGGACGGAAGCGCTGGGCACAAAACGTCTTGCCCATAGCTGCCATAAAAGAATCCTACTAGCGTTCCATTCTCCGCACTTCATCTGCGATCACCTCTTGTTAATTCCGCCATCCGCCTCCGGGCCTCCTTGATCCTCTCCGGTCCTGCCCTAGATATCCGCTCAATGCTCTTGTACATGAGAGCGGCGTCATCACGCCTTCCCCACTGAGCGTAAACGTCCCCCATCTCCAGCCGTGCCCTCGCGTTTTGGTCCGCATCCAAACTTAAGCCCATTTTCAGGATACCCTTATATTCCCTGATCGATTCTTCATATTTCTTGTCCTCCCAATACATCGTCGCGATATCAAAGCGCGCCGCGAGTCCGCTTTCGACATTCGGCCACGCCTTCGCTTCCTCGTATCGCTCCTTAGCCTTTACTCGATCACCGATGGCACGATAGGCGCTACCAGCCATCCAAAGAAGACACCCGTGCTGACTTTTATTTGCTTGGCCTTCTGACAGCAGCTTTTCATACAGCCGAACCTCTCCCCGATGGTCACCCATACGGCCCTTGAGCCCTGCCATTCTTATACGGGCCTCGATAATCTGCTCCGGTTGTATGCCTTTGATTTTCCGTACGTCTTCAAACATTCGCTCAGCTTCAGAATACCTCCCCCATTCAATCCACTTCTCTAGCATAATAATGCGCGTCCATATGTCCCTTTCACTTTCCCAGGCCGGAATGACCGACAGCAGAGACTCAAACTCCCGAGCGGCCTCCCCATAGCGCCCCTCTTCAGAATACAAATAGGCTATCTCAGCACGCGCATCCAGGGAAAATCCGCTGTTTGACAAGGCCTTTGCATCCGCATAATTCATCATCGCCCCTTTCCTGTCCCCCTTCCTTTTTAGAAGATCACCCGTGGTTTTTTTGAGCCATGCTATCTGGTAGATAAGCAGGTTCCGATGGCCCGCGATAGACAACAGTCGGTCCGCCTCCCCTAATTGATTCTTTGTGACGGCCTCCGACGCTTTTTTCAGAATCACATCAGTAGTTTCCAGGCGCTGATCGAACACCAGTTCCGCTGAACCAACGATCAATGTCGCCATCAGGAAAAGAACCGCGAATTTGCCATATCTCATTCTCCAAAGTTTCTGCAGGAGTGTCGGTCTAATAACCCCGTTGCCGGCCAATACATTGTTCGCCATTTCGGAAGAGATGCCCGCAACGCCGGTGAGGTCCGCCCCGCAGTAGATGTTGGTATCGAATACACATTTTCGCATCTCACTTTCGCGCAGAACGGCGAATGACAGGTCGCAACCCTCAACGCGGCATCCCTTCCATACCGCCCCTTCGAAATGGGCCGCGGAAAGATCTGTGTTCAACCAGGTGCACTTTTCAATATTCGCAGACCTCATGGAAGAGCCGCGCATGTTACAATGCCCCGTTTGACAGTTTTGCATGATGACATCGTCAAAATTCGCCCCCTCGCCTTTCACATCCACAAATTTGCTCCGCGCGAAACAACTATCGTGGGCGTCCGCAAAGTGCATGGAGACATCCTCAAAGACGGTGCCCACGCACAAGGTACGGCCCATGTTGGCGAAGGAAAGGTCCGTGTTTGAAAAAGAGCAATTTCCGAACACTGCGGAATGAAAGTTCGCTCCGCGAAGGACGGCGCGTAAAAATATACAGTTGGAAAATTTACATTTGATAAAATCGCTAAGGGAAAGATCGAGGTCTGTAAAATTCAGCCCCTCAAAAGATTCCCCCTTTATCCTGCAACGGAAAGGGGGCCTCCGGTCTCCGGCACCGGCCGACAATTTTTCTAACAGGACACCCTTGCTTTTTATCTCGATCATTTTTTCTCTCCGAATAGACCTGGCGGCAGCCCTTGATTCTACACTTTTCGCCCGTCAGCTAACGGGGCACTTTACACGAAAGATTGTCCTTTTTGCACGGACAACATCATAGGGCTTACGATGATCCGCCGCGTGCCGCTTTTTTAAACACTTCTCTCAAGATCACGTCGGCGATATTTTCCGCCAAAAGCCTATTTCCATTATCCGTACAGTGTCCGAAATTCCCAGCAAACATATCCCTAAAATAAGCCTTATATCCCTCTCTCTCCACGGCATCTTTGAATATTTTTTCATTATCTACAAAGACAACGTCGGCTCCGCCATCTTCTTTAAAAATATCTTCTAGAGGGCTCACGTTCCGCATTGGATACTGCACGCACACGAGGTGTATTTTCCTTCTATCTAAGGCCCTCTTAAGTCTCTGGTAATTATTAATAGTAACAGGATCATAAATTCGATTCCTCAGACCGTTTGCCTTTTCAGTGTAAAGATTAAAACGCTTGCGGCCGCCCATCGCGGAATAGACCAATGCCAATCTGCCACACAACCACCAATTATCGGGCTCAAGCTTTATGGCTCTTTTGAACAATGGTTCAGCCTCATAAAATCTCCCCTGAAAACCATAAAGATTTCCCAATGCATCTAACGCAGAACTATTGTCAGAATTAAGCTCTAGAGTTTCCTTGAAACATTGTTCCGCCTCAGCATACCTTCCTTGCTGAACGTAGACTTGGCCAAGATTTACGCGCACGATTTCATTAAGAGGGTTCAGTTCCATAGCTTTTCTGTAAGCATGCTCCGCCTTAACAAAATCCAAATGATCGTCATAAAGCCAACCCAATTGCATGTATAGCGAATCATCATCCGGCTTAAGCTCTATCGCTTTCTTGCCCCACTGTTCAAAATCGGCGAAACTTTTCTTGTCGCTGCGAAATTGGCCCATTTGCGCGTATGAGAAATTATGAGGATCCAGCCCAGAACCATAATTATCCGATCGGGTTTGAGATGCGGCCTCGTAGCCGGAATCTCCGTTTAAGGTTTTTTGAAGTGCCGCCTTTCGCTGATGTCTGCTGCTCTCATGCATATTTTTAAACTGCCCCTCAGCTCTAAAAAAAAGCCCCGCCTCTTCATATTTAGTCTCCAAACGCAGCCAAAGAAACTTCACTAGCTTATAAATTTTCAAAGACCTCCATATCATGTCCTTTTTTAGGAAAGAAGCCTCCTCAACCGGCATGTGCCTTCCGTTGTCATTAACCCCCATCATGGCGATGACCATGTCGGGTTTGTATTTATCAAGATTGGCCTCTAACTCCGAAAGTATCACCTCCGTTCGAGTACCCACTTTCCCCCTATCGATCACGCTAAATTTTATTCCCGTTTCGCTTTGATTTAATTTTTCCTCTAAAAAAGGCGGGTACTGCTCCTGCGTGGTAGATTCTCCAAGGCACATTATCCTGTAAACCCCCTTTTTCCTTATCGATTGTTGGTTCTTATATTCTTGTACCGTAAGAATGGCAAAACCTCCGAAACGCAATCCCACCTCGAGAATAATTACCGTCAGGAAAAGTCCGAAAAAAATGAGGCCTATTCTGAGAGAAAAAGATGCTCCCTTAGACACAATATTAGCCTGCCCCCTATTTAGTTAGAGCCCAAATAACATAAAAGCCGCTTCTCATGTCTTGCCCGCATGATGCTTCGCAACATAAAAAATATTCTTGAGATTAATTCGACAGATCTTCATAAATCGATTCCGTTTCTTTTGCATTATCTTTAATGCTAGAAACCCTTAAAACATTCTTGTTGAGCCCGTTCAAGACCCCAGGATCCCGAGCGATCCGTCTCAACGTCTCTTCCAGATCCCGCTCATTACCGGCCTCAAATAAAAAACCATTTTCCCCGTCTTTCACCAGTTCGGGAATGCCGCCGATCCTTGAGGCAATCACCGGCGTCCGGGTAAGCAACGCCTCCTGGATGACCAGGGGTGAATTTTCGTACCAAAGGGAGGGAACAACAAGAGCGTCGACCTCGGAGAACACCTCCCCCACCGATTGATTGTCGAATTTCCCCATGAATCTGATATTTTTATAACCTTTGGCCGCTTCCCTAAGGCGACCGGCATAATTCCCCAAGGCACTCTTGTACGAGAATGCGTTGCCGTAGATCTTCAATTCCGCGTTCTCGGCGTGCAGGGCTCTAAAGCTGCCTATCAGAACATGCACGCCTTTGGCGGGCATCAGGTTACCAATGAAACCGAACCTCACGACCGGGGAAGATCTTTTAGGAAGGGCCCTCACTCTTTGGAGATCAAACCCGTAGGGAAGGATTTTGATCTTTTCGTCGGGGACCCCAAAAGCTACGAATAACTTCTTCAGGAAATCCGACGGGGCAATGAAAAGATCCACCTGGGAAAAGACATTTCTCATGTGATCACGCCGCTCCCGGATGAGATCTTCCGTTCCCAAGTTGCTAAGGTAAACCGCCCTTGCATAGAACAAGTAGAAGCTCTTGATCCCCTGGAAGAGCCACTCCGGAGCATGTTTTTTTAGTAAGGCATAGAAGTAAGAAATGTTTTTCCTGATACCCAGTTGGTAAAGGACGCATCTCGCACACACCGTCGTTTCGCGACCGCTGCAAAGGGACTGATTGTTCTTAAACAGCTGCCCCTGGGGGCAAAGCAACCAATAATCATTCAAAGTAAAAATGACCGGAATACCCCGTTTTTTGGATTCTCCAACGATCCCGGTGCTCAAATAAAGCAAATGCTGGATATGGACAATGTCCGGCTTGATCTCATCCAGGACTTCGCCGAACTTTTCCGCGACCCGCGCGTCCTTATAGGTGGACTCGAATGAGGCATAGTCCCGGAAGGTGTTATTAATCGAAAAGAGCTTCAGACCGTCGACTTCGCGACGGGAGACCTCGTATTCATTCTTCGAAAAATCCGCCTCCCGATAAAAAACGGAGACCTGGTGCCGTTTGCTCAGTTCCCTGGAGAGATTGTAGGTATAGACTTCGGTCCCGGCGGTGTTCTCCGGGGGGAAACCGTGCACCACTTGTAGTATTTTCATTTCCGCTTCCTTGAGGATCTTTTGGAACTCCGGCTATGCCTAGCGGTCTTTGGGGGAACAGGCACGATCGAAGAGAGGTGACTTGATCAACTTGAACCGGTGCAGGAAATAAACCAGGATAGCTCCCAAAGATTGCAGGCCGTAAACAAGGCTCCTCCGGAAATTGATCGAAGAGGCCTCTTTAAAATAACGTGTCGGGATCGGCAGGTCCCCTATCTTGAATCCGAAATAGACCGCCTGGATCAAGAGCTGGGCATCAAAAACAAAATCGTTGGAATTTCTGTCAAAAGGAACGGTTTCCAAAACCTCTCTTCTGTAAGCCCTGAACCCGGAGTGGAACTCGCCGAGGTTCTGCCCTAGGGCGATATTTTCGATACCCGTCAGGAACCGGTTCGCGAGATACTTATAAGGGGGCATGCCGGACGCCACGCACTCCCTTCTTGTCCTGACCCGGTTCCCGAGAACGACATCGCAAATGCCCAGTTTTAACACCTCGACCGCGACAGGGACAAGCCGGCCGTCGTACTGGTAATCGGGATGTATCATGACAACGTAGTCCGCCCCCTTCTCCAGCGCCAGCCGGTAGCAGGTCTTTTGGTTCGCCCCGTACCCGAGATTGGCGGGATGCCTGAAAACAAACAGCCCCAGCCGTTCGGCGATCCGCGCCGTGTCATCCCCGCTCCCGTCATCGACCAGAATGATCTCATCGACAGAACCCTTGGGAATCTCCGCCAGGGTCTTTTCGAGCGTTAACGCGGCGTTATACGCCGGCATAATCACAATAACTTTTCCTTTTTCCATGGGCTGCCCTCTATCTAACTAGTAACGTCACAATATCCACAATGTTTGACACGTTCTATTTGCCAGAGAAATACCGTGCATATGAAGGCTTTCATCTCCTCGCAAGCGCTTTCCCAAACAGAGCGCATCGAATCAAACACCGCCCTCTCACAGATAATCCCACCGAGGCTATGCCTCCTGAAGAAAATCCCTGAAGCTGACCGGCTTGATCCCGCGGTCCTTCAAACGCTCCCTGACAGCCGGGGACAGCAATGCGTCCAACTCATTCTGCCAGCGATATCCCCATCGACGGTACGGAGCCATCGAACTTTCAAATGTTCCCGGATGCGAAAATATTTCCGAGGTTCCGTCAGGAAGCGCGTCGAGAAGCGAAAGCAGGTATTTTTCGTCCAATCGCCCGCTGCTCAAAATTCCTGTACTACAAGTGAGGCATTGGAAGCCTCTTCTTCGAAGTCGCCCCGCTTGAAAAACAGCGAGCTCTTTAAGAAAAAGTACCGGGGGGAAAAATAACAGGTTTTTGAAGCTAGACAGAAAATGGCGCTTTAATAACCGCTCGTTCGGCAGGCGCACAGCCCGAATACCGTATTCTTTGGCCAGGGAGACCAATCGGCCGAATAGAACGGGCAGCATGTGCACATGGCGGTGACTGTTCAAAAAAGAGATCCTAAGTCCTGTTTGCAGGATCTTTTCTATTTGTGCGCGCGCTTCTTTCATCACATGCCCGAGCGCATTTCGATCCAGATAAACCTTTGCGACAAATTGAGGGATGCTATTTAAAAAGAATCCGCCCGGACGGACAATGCTGCGGACATCGCCAAGGTCTGAGACCGGCTTTTCTTCTAAAAAGGTCAGATGAACACCAACGTCCAAGCCGCTTCTTTTCACCATTTCGACGGCGCTTTCAAAGGCCCTGCCATTCGCGACCAGTGAAGCGGAAGTGATCGCGCCATTTTCATAGGCTTTCAAGATGCCTCGGTTGATGCCCTCCGCCAGGCCGAAATCATCCGCGGTTATAATAATTTTTTTGTTTATATCTTTTTTTGGCATACGTAAAGAAGATGCGGATGCATGTATCGTTTACTTAAATCCACCTGCTCCACAACGGTGAAACCGGCTTCTACAAGCAGCTCCCTCAGTTGAAGAGGATTCAAGACATGCCTGGTCAAAGAAAAGTGCATTCGAAAGATATGAATAGAAATACAATCCTGCAGCATGGAGTAGTAGTGCTTCCATAGCGGCTTTGTATCCAGTGTTTTAACAATTAAAGTCCCCCCGTTTCTGAGATAGCCGTGGCACTCCGTTATTAAGTCCCTTTGCCGCTTGAAAGGCAACAAATACAAGCTGTCGATCAGTAAAATAGCATCGAAGCTCTCCGAACGATCATCGAGATAATTCGAAGAACTCAAATCGCCCACAAGAAATCGAGCATTAGGCCTGCTTCCCGCGCCCCTGCGGGCCATGTGAATCTTTTTTTCCGATATATCAATGCCCGTGACCTTAAGCCCGGCGAATGTCGATGCCAGATAATTGGAAAACAGGCCGTTGCCGCAACCCAGGTCCAGGACTTCGCCGGACGCAGGAATACGTTTCGCTATTTCCGAGAAGGGGCACGTTTTGGTCCGGAAATAATTATGGAACCGGGTTCCCAAGTCACAGCTTTCATAAAACCTTCTCGCTCCAGCGAGCATCCCTGCCTCCCGATAAAATGTTTGAGGATCCGCGGCGGGCCCCAAGTATTTTGTTCTGCTGCAACTAGTGCCGTGTCACTTTAATCTTCAAGGGTACACGGCACAGTACTGCAAACCTATAAAATTTACTGTGACGCAGTACTAGTTCTTTTCCGCGACAACCAAATGGCTATTCGGCTCCTCGCGCAGATCACCGAAACTAAGCATCAAATTTAACGGGATGCTCAAAAGCGCATACAGGAACATGACCGGGTAAAATATGTAAAAGAAAACGTTCCGGCGGTTATCGGCTGTAGACATGTAGCCATATTTAAAACTTTGAAGAAAAAAATGAAAAAAACGGGCCGCCAAAGAAGACCAAAAGCCGCCCAAAGGTTCAAGCTCAATGATCCTGAGACCGGCGGTCGCCATGACCTGCTCGATCCAAAATCTTGTGAAATTATAATAGTGATGCGGCACACAGTGAAGAGCGCTGTTCTGAGGGATCAGGAAAACGGCACGCCCCCCTTTTTTAAGGATTCGTCCGATTTCCAGCACCATCCGTATCGGCTCAAAAACATGCTCAAGCACGTGGATATTGATCGCGGTATCAAAGCTATTGTCCGCGAATTGCATGTTGCAGCCGTCACCGGTGACAAATTTGAACTTCTCATCCGGGATCTGTGGTTTTTTCCCTTCCGAGCATTCTAACGTCGTCCAGGTATCGAAACCTATTTTCCTTTGCTTGGCGGTCAGATAAAAATCCCAGCCCCCCACGTCCAAGACGTCACCACGACAGTACTGCCGGAGAGCCCGAAACAGGTCTCTAAAAACCATGTCCCTGGCCGCATATAACACCCTCAACACCTTGGGCTTGCCGCTCATATCGCTCCTGCCTGAATCGCTCCGTAAGCTTTGTACTTGGGGCCCTCTCCGGGGAAGGCCGGGCCCGCTAGGAGGCGATCTTTCGAGTCCGGATGATCTCGGGATAAAGTTTCAACATTTCATAAATGATAAAAAGGATGATCCCCGGAGATGACAACTTCGACTTGCCAACAGTACGGAGCAAATACTTTGCGGCGACCTCTTCGATACGGTATCCCGACTTCCGGGCTTTGCAGACCATCTCGGCGTCGATGAACGACCCCTTGGCTTTCAACGCGAGGCTATCCAAAACTTCCTTTTTAAAAATCTTAAAGGAAAAATTCACGTCCCTTATCTTGATGCTAAAAACCGTTCTTATCAGGAAATTATAGACAACCGAATAAAACTCCCTTAACGCATTGTCTCTGCAATCCCGGAAAGCAAACACCGCGTCTGCGCTTCGCAAAAGTTCCAAACATCGCCCGAGGATCGAGAGGTCGCACGGGAGATCGCCGTCGGTGTAGGCCACCAACGACTTGGTCGCATGCGCAAACCCATAACGCAGCGCATAGCCATACCCTCTGTTCCCATCGTAGCCGACCAAACGTATTCTGCCGTTGCTCTGCGACAACCGACGCACTAATTCCGCAGAGCCGTCAGTGCTGCCATCATTACAGACAATGATCTCATGGTCCGGACAAATTTCAGAAAGGGCCTGCGCGAGGTGGAACAGAGTACGTTCAATGACCTTTTCTTCGTTATACACCGGCACGATCAATGACAGACCGGTCAAATTCAGCGCGGCATCACCCATCTTTCACCTGTTGTTAATGTTGCAAGATCACTTCATTAACGCGAAGACTGCGGATTCGATCAAATCGCCTCGTAAAATTATAACGATTCCTTGATAACCTTATAAGTATTTTCCGCCATTACTTCATACCCCTTTGCATTAGGGTGTCCGTCAGCCATCAGTAGATCTTTACGGTCATAACCGTTATTTTTTATATAAGTATCATTCCGTACAAGCGGAATATCGTATTTAACAGCAAATTCTCTGAGCGCATCGTTGGCCATCTGATACGCTCCCCCTTCATCATTACACAAATAGGTCTCTAGAATCAGAGGGATTTTTTTCCGACCGAGGAATTGAAGCATCTCCATATAGCATACATCGATCGATCTCTTGAAGTTGTCCACATAAGAACCTTTACTTGTTTCCCACTGGATGGGCCGATCGGGATGTCCTTCATATTTAACGACCTCACTAAAATCTCCATCCTTTACGACATAAGCGTCTGCAAAAAGACGTCCTTCTGCATCGTATGTAAAACTTGGAGCAATAACATCCGGCTTCAGAAAATAAAGAGTTGTTTTAGTACTATCTGCCAGCAGATTGTTGATCAGCTTATAAATTCTTGTCCTATAAACAAAATCGAAAAAAACCCTCTTGGAGCTTGTGCCGTAAAAAAATTGTTTCGTATACACATCATCGTACATACTGCGATATTTTCTAAGGGCAGCGTGATTCCAATAATTATTGACACCACCGTTTACAATAACTATATCGGGTTTATAAAAATTAACTTTCTTTACCAATTCTTCCACTATCAAAGCCGAATTCATGCCCGGAATACCTGCGTTGATCACCTCGCATTTTCGTCTTCCCGAAGTATTGATCAATGCTTCTAGGCGGGACGGATAACTCTCATCAGAGCTGCTGCCGAATCCCCATGTGAAGGAATCTCCTATGCATAATATTCTTATCCTATTTCCGACATTCACATGATGCGACCTCGATTGTCTTTGGAGGGATAACAGAAATCCTTCCGCGCGTAATCCAATTTCTACTAACAAAATAGCGAAAAAAACTCCTAAGAAAAATAAACCGATCTTTTGGAAAAGATCCCGCATAGCTTTGTCCTCGGGGAAATACGTCTATGAAAAACACTCGGTTTAAAAAAAACGGATTTTTTTCCTCTCCCCGATAGCCTTTCGATAGACAGCTACGGTCCTCTCCGCCATGAGTTTTCTCGTAAAACAGCTTTCCGCGTGCTTTCTTGCCTTTTGTCCCATTTCCCTTCTCATTTCGGGGTCTTTCAGAAGTTGAATAATGCCGCAAGCAAGCCTTTGAGGATCTTCCGGCGGCACCAGCAAACCAGTTTCACCATCCTTAACGACCTCCGGCACGCCCCCTACACCGCAACCGATCACAGGTTTTCCATGGCCCATGGCTTCTATGTAGATCAAACCGAATGATTCATACAGGGAAGGGGCGACGAAAACATCACAGGCCCGGTAGTATTCGGCCAATGCCTGATCGGTGACATGTCCCAGGAACCTGACCTTGGCACGGTACTTCTCCGGCAACCCCTCGATGAGCCTTGCCTTGAATGATTCCTTTTGATTCCCATGAAAAGAAACAAAATCAGAATTAACAAAGGTATCTCTTCCCACAATATCAAAGACAGCTTCCGGCACTGCGTCCAAAACATGTGGAATAGCCTTCAAAAGAACTTGAACGCCTTTGCGCTTCTCAAGCCTGCCCACAAACAAAACTTTCAGATCTCCGTTCCCGCGTTGTTCGTTTTTCAGATCGGACAGCGGAATTCCCAAAGGAACAATTTCGATTTTTTTTGAACTTAACCCCGTTTCCCATGAGATTGTCTCCGCATGCTTGCGGGTCGAACATAAGACCAGATCGCTGCGAAGCACAACCGCGTCTTCCAGATAACAGCTCAGCTTAAGATCCAGGGTTTTGTTCCAACCGATGAAATCAATCACTTCGGAAAAATGAGTGTGCAATCGCGTAACCAAAGCCGTCTTCCTGGAAAAATTATACACAAAAGCCTCGCCAGCAAGATTCGGTCCTTCAACAATATCAATACCGTATTTCTTTATTAATTCCTGGATTTTTCCGTTAACCCTGCGGCTGTATTCCAGTCTCAATGCGAATTCTTTTAGGGATCCTTTGTTATAGAAAACAGTTCTATGCGCGATCCGATGAACAAAGACGTCACCGTCCCTATAGTCCTTATTGATATCAAGGCTCTGCGCCACAACATGGACCTGATGCCCCAAGGCGCTGAGCCCATGGGCCAAGTGATAAGTATAAGTCCCGATCCCTCCCCACCCCGTTTCGGGAGGATATTCCCTTGAGACAAGACAGATGTTCAACTTGTCTTTCATATTACCCCAATAGACTTTCTTCGTTTCACGATCTCCGGATAGTACGTTAGCATTCCATATCGGAAAAATTCCATTAAACACATCGGCACTGCCACCATCACAAACAATGATTCCTTGATCGGGAAAGACCCTGAAAAGAATATCTGAGGGATAAGATGACGTCCGCTCCATGGCCCTTTGTTCATTGCGCATCAGCGCAACGACGGAAAAACTGTCGCGGAACGATCCTTCTCCAGCCTGATTTAATACAACAACATGCCTTCATTTACGGGAAATAAAAACAGCTCTTTGAGAGATATCTTGCCTTTAAGAGGCGTTCGCGTACGGACAACCACGAACGTGACGGCTTCCGCTTGGGGAGCAAAAAAACCACTGACCAACGTCCACCCCTCATCCACCCCATTCATGTCTTTGAAATATCTGGCCGCACAATTCCCGAACTGCCACCCTCTCGCATCTCTGGTCTCGATCCAAAATCTGCCGTCAAACTCGTTCGCTTTTAACCAACCTCCGAACATATAAAGCCGCCCGGGTTTTGCTTTTACTGTCTGCGTTATATCTATAAAATCGTCAGAGAGCCTGCTGACCTTCTCCAAATCAATTTCCAAGGATTTGGGCCCCGGCAAAGCGTCCGCAGAGGCTATGGAATAGATCTTTTTAAACTCAACCTTCCAACCATCCCAGCCGGATTCAAAACTGTTGTTGGAAAGAAGATTTTCCCCTTTTCCCGCGTTTTTTACGTCCTTTAAATCTCCCAGACCGAAGACCTTGAGCTTCACATCCTCTCTGGCAAATAAATAGAGCATGGCTTTATAAAATTGCTCCGCGGGTAGATCTGGCACAAAAAAAGCAACCCCCGGGGGTGCAAAAACGGCTCTTTCAAGATTTTTTTTACGCATATCGTACTCTTCGAGAGTTGCTCTATGAAGAGACTGAAATCTACCCGGTAGCTTTAAGGAAGCCATCGCGAAAGTAAAAACAACCGCCGGAATTAGGACAATATTCAACGAAAGTAATAACATTTTCAAAAAGCTTGTATTAAGAATTTCCCGCAAAGAACGGTCCCGCTCCCGTCGGCGCATCAATACAACGACTTCTCGCGCGTTCCAGTAAAGGCCTATGCTAATAAAAACAGACAGACCGATCATGGCTATAAGCAAGTAATGAGAATTCGAATGGCTGCAAAGGTTCCGATAAAACAGTGGCATCACCAAGCCCAGAATCGACCATAAAACCGCTGTCCATTGCCCCTTGTTACGAAAAAACAGCAGGGAAATAACGCCGGATAGAATCAACACCCATGTCAGGTCCTCATTAAGCATCGCAACAACATACAGAATATTCGTGCCCATAAACTGCGGTCCGAGCAAAAAATCCGCGTTCATTTTATAAACATTATGGCTACGGAAAATAAATTGCAGAACACCCGTTAACAGCAAGCACGAAAAAACAAAGACACTGCTTTTGAAAATAATTTTCGTTTGAGCTTCATCGGACCCCGACCAATGAGTGTAGAAATACATAAACAAAATCGCCGGCAACATGTAACAGGCCCATTCTTTGGAAAAAAAAGCGATCAACGTGCAAATCATCCCAAGTAACAGACCGACTCGAGATCGATTTTGATACGCTTCAAAGTACTGAAGCAAGGCCAGAAACATGAAAAAAAGCATCAGAATGGTATTGGTATGAGAGAGAAATGTAATGATGGCCATCGCATGCTCAAAAAAGAAAATCAAAAATACGGCCGTGAATAAAAAACCGGGTATCTTTGATCTTGTTCCACTGATGTGATTTGTGATCTTGAACAGGATAATGAGTGTCAATAAAAATAGGAATATTTGGATTACATGGAACGGCTTTTCGTTCAAACCAAAAAGGCCGTAGAGAACGGTCCAATATAAGCGCTCCACGGGACGATAATAACCCCACATGGGCATATTGGCACCGACATAGAAAGGCGCAGGAACCGCTGTCGGACTAAAAATAAGATCCATATGCTTGCCGAAATATTTGGCATCTACAGCCATCTCGGCATCATCCCCCTTGAAATAGGTTGGAAAAATACTACTACTGAGGAAGAACGCGATCAAAAAAATGATTAAAAGGAATAAAACGGTTTTTGTCATTTTAAAAATGTAAGTCCTCATTTACTTCCCTCCTTTAGGCCTGAAAAACACGCGGCATCGTTAACTGAAATCGTGAAAAACAAAGAACGCGGTAATCTTCTCGTTATTGTTCGTCTGCGAAATTATTGGCCTTGCCCACATAGCGCCCGATGATCTCCGATAGTCTCTCGGCCCGTTCTCTACGCAACTTCGAATCGTTTTTGCCGTCCGCTGTTTGCCAATGCGAGGTATCGAGCAGGTTTATCCCCAACTCGTGCCGCCTTGCATGCACATCGGTAAAGGGCTCGATTCCCAGCGTCGAGATATTGACATACGCGATGTGCTCTCCGTGCCTTTTAACGAGTTCGCAGGTTTGCTGAAAGTCAATTTCCTCTTCCCCGGGGAAACCCAGCAAGAGATTGATCCCAGGTTTTATTCCTGCTTTCCAAGTATTCGTAATGACATCGTCAATAAGGGAAACGGAACAATCTTTTCGCATTAAATCCAAAACGCGCTGGGAGCCGCTCTCTACCCCATAGGCAAGACTTTGACATCCTGCCCGTTTCATCTTCCGGATAAACTCCTCGGACATGCGACCATCCACTCTTGCCATCCCCCACCACTGCACCCGTATCTTTTCTCCTATGACTCTCTCGCAAAACTCTTTGAGGAAGGACATGTCTCCATTCAGAAGCGAGTCGTTGAGAGAAAAGCAGTACACCCCAAATCGTTCCCGGATCGACTGTATTTCCCGAATGACATTGTCCACACTTCTCTGGCGGAATTTTTTCCAATAGGCCCGTTCGAAACAAAAGGTGCACCTTCCAACGCACCCCCTGCTGAAAATAAGCGGAAGCTGCCCTCTTTCTTTATAGAGTTCGAGAGGGAATAACTCATACTTGGGAAACGATATTACGTCGAGAGGGCATATCAACTGAATATTTTCCTCCCCTGTGAACTTTTTTCCTTCCCTGGTCAAAATACCTTCTCCCGCGACAAAATGGCCCTTTTCTTTCAGAGACAAGGCAGCTTTTACCAAGGTCTCTTCGCCTTCCCCGAGTATCAGTGCGTCTGCACAATTAAGAACATCCAGATTGCCTAGCCCAAATAAGCGGTAGACCTCTGGTCCTCCGAACACGATCTTTAAGTTAGGGTTCCTGTTTTTCAGCTTTTCGGCTATCCGGGTCGTGACGTGATAGGTCGTAGCCAATAACGAAAACCCCACGATCTCGGGGGCTGTTTTTTCTATCTTTTCCACCCAGTCATCAAAAATACTATCACTGATAAGGCCAGCATCTTTAAGCCTCTCAATATCGAACCATAGCGGCTCCATCATACTTTCCCACAATTTCTTCTTTTCGGCGGGTTGCTTTGAGAATAGCTCGATATTAAGATCGAAACATCGCACATCGATTCCTTGCGCAATCAAATTCGCAGCCAGATACGCCAAAGAAAGCGGCGGCTTGTCCGGATTGGCCTGTGGACACAGCACCAGCGTTACTCTCATTACTCCTCCTTCATAAGGGCAGAATCTTAGCGCCTCAGGCGCACAACATTGTCAGCAAGGCTCGGATTACGCCATACGCATGACTTCAATTGAGAACCAGGGATCATGATTGCGGAGAGCCCACCAGTCGCCACAGTTCAGCCCATCTATCCTTGCGGATCTGGTACGTATTAGTATTGTCCTTGGTTTTCCAATTCAGCTGCCAGTCTTCGTTACTATAATCAACTGGGGCGATGGCAAAATCCTCTAAATGATTGAACACAAAAGACCCCTTCAGAAGGAGATAGGTGGGCAGCTCTATGTGTGAGGCATACTGACGGCAGCGCCGCACGAAATCTTTTGTTTCCCGAAACCGCTTATCATCTTCTCCGGGAAAACCCACCATAATGTTAAAAATGACGTCTATCCCGACCGCGTGCGTATCGTGGAGAACGCGTTCTGCGAGAGCTGCGGCATACCCTTTACGCATCAGCTTGAGCATCGCGTCGCTGCCACTTTCCACTCCATAGCTTATCAAATAACAACCCGCGGCCTTCATTTTTTTCAAGAAGGAGACGTTCATCTCCTTACGGATCATCGCCTGCCCTCCCCACCTGATCTTCAACCCTCTTGAAATGATCAAATCACATAATTCTTCCAGCATAGCGATGTCACCGTTAATGAGCGAATCATTAAACCAGAATTCATTCGTCTGGGGATATTGCCCAAGTTGCATGATTATTTCACGAACGATATTTTCAGCCGACCTCCTGCGAAACCTTCTCCAATGAGGACTCTCGGCGCAAAAAGCGCACCGATTGATGCACCCGCGACTTGTAGCAATCGGTATGAGCTGCTTGGTATAATGTTCTCCGGAAAAATCAGTGTAATCTGCGTAAGGTATTTTATCCAGGTCATCCACCACACCCGGTTCATTGCCCACCGTAATCTCTCCCGAAGCCGACCGGACGGCGAATCCCGGAACAGGCTGTAAAAAACCGCTCTGCTCGAAAAGATCCAGAAATGCCGGGAGTGCCGTATCGGCTTCAGAAAAACTGATCGCATCGAGAAAAGCGTGGTCCTTGAGAATATCCGGCCCGTAACAATTTTTAAAAACAAGCGGCCCGCCAAAAATGATCGGGGTCGTATTCTTTTTTTCTTTGAAACGGGCGGCCAACGCGAGGCTAAAGAACTTCGACGTACTTTGGGTTGAAAATCCGACAATCTGAGACTCAAAGGCGCCTATTTCATCGACCATGGACTCTATGAATTTATGGTGGTTTTTAACAAACGCAGATACACTCTCTTTTTCGTACCAGACATTTCCGCGTTGATCCATGATCCAGGATTCACTCGTTATCCCCTCCGGCACAGAGGCCCCTTGGGATTTGCAATAATTGTATGTCGCAATGTTGAAATCAAAGCATTTCACTTTATGGCCTGCTGCCCGCAAAATAGCCGCCAGTATTCCCAGTGAATACGGAGGACTTTCGACCGTCCACGCGGGACATTGCACAAGCGCGATCCTCACGTTTAAATTTCCCCCATGTAGCAATTACTGTTGCAGGTGCGGCATTTATCTCCGGCATTCCCCGGAACGGACCGCCTCCGCTTCCACATCACTCCGAATGTCTCTTTAAGTACATTCCCGACCAGAAACTCTTTAAAATTACCACACGCATACACATTGCCATCGGGCTCCATCAAAATAACCCTCCCCTTGCGAAAATTACAGGGGGCCGCTCTCTCCCCGGTTTTAAGCCAGTGGAGGATGAACTCCCCGTAACTTTTCTCCATCTCCTTTTGCTCCGTAATTTCCTGGATAAAAGTTGTTATCAATCGACCACTTTCGACCTCTATTTCGAAAGATCCCTGTTTTGCGATACTTTCAACCCCGATCTCTGAGAGAGCCGCCAAGGTGAAGTTGATGCCCACTCCTGCCGTTCTTGAAAAAGCCCTGAGGTTTTCGAGGTCCTGAACATTGAATTTCGTGATCGTTGTATTCAAAGAAACGGAAAGGAAAGGATAAATACAGGACAATTCCTTCAAACCTTCTATCGTTTTCCTGATTCCCGGGAAAATGTCTTTCACCCCGCGGATCCTCTCATGGACATCACCCACACCATCCACAGAGACCGTAACGCTCAGTTTGACGGGAGTCGGCAACAGGACAGCCAGGGTCCTCTCGATCTTATCGAGAACTTGCTGGGTATTAATACCGTTGGTGGGAATATCAATGCGCCGGAGGTTGGGACATTGGGCTGCGAGCACCCTCACAACGTCCACCATATCCTCGCGAAGCGTCGGCTCCCCTCCGGTCAGGTTAATGATCTTTATGTTTTTTCCGAATAGCGTGTCTGAAAATACTTTTTCAATTTGTTTCAGCGAAAGCTCGGGCGCAGAGCCCTGTTTGATCCAAGCCGAGCACATCACGCACCTGGAATTGCAGCGGTAACTCGAAAACAATACTACGATCTCAGGATGTTTCATGATCAATAATGGCTCCGCTCGGATTGGCTGTCCTAAAACCTGAAAAGCTTTTTTCCTTCGGCTTGATCAACAATTAAGAGCCGCCATCCAAAAAATGGTGTTTTCGAAGTTCGGTCATCATCGCCTTGGCAATAATCAAGTGCCCAGCCGCATTGGGGTGACACGTGTCTCTTTTATCCTCTGCCCGCTGTATGGAGTCAGGTTTAATGTTTTCGCGCTCATAATAATCGATCATATTGAAGTAGGGTATGCCTTCGCGATCCAGAATGCGGGCAAATGTTTCATTATTGGAATGAACCCCGTAGAGCAAATGGGAGTGCAAACAAATCAATAGCTTGAACTTCTTTTCATCCCTCAATTGAATGATCTTTTTTATATATTTTTCATAAACAGCTTCATCTCCCGAGACCTTATTGTAGTGTGTATTAACATAACTCGCCACCTGCGCCTTAAAATTACTGGTGCGGCTTAAAATGAAAACAAACAGTTCGGACTTATATAAATTTTGACGAAAAAAACGCCGCCATCCGGGATCGGAGCGATGTTGATAGTATCTATTTAAAAGAATTCCCCGTTGAAAATCATCCAGGGGGAGATCTGAAAAAAAACAGCCCGGCAAGGGTTCGCCATCATTATGGAAAAAATTCAGCACTACGATATCCGGTTGATAAACGATCGCTTTCTCTTTTAAGGTCACCCACTCGCACGCCAAATTGTATCCCACAACGCCAAAGTTCATGACCTCGTACTTTGTAGGACGAGAGAGCGCCGCCGACCGTTCATTCAACAAAGTCTCCAACCGGTCGGAAAAAGTCTGGCCCAGGGGAACTCCCCACCCATGGGTTATCGAATCCCCCAGCATGACGATCCTGACAAGATTCTGCGGCTTTGCGATACTGAATTCTGAGTCTTTAAACCCTTGCGCATTGATGCGGCTTCCATCCACCTCCCCTCCGGGAATAAGCTCATACATGAGTTCCGGGTTGTCGACAAAACGTATGCAGTCAAGCTGTGTCATGACGGCCGGAGATAGATGGAGGGCGCGAACGGTCAACTCCGCGGCCACAAGACACAGCAGAAGCGAAAAAACAGCCAGCATGCAATTTTTCATCACTCCATGCATTCGTTTTCTCTTTCCCCTATCAGGATCAACGTGCTTTCATTTCTTCGTAGATCGCCAAGGTCTTCCGCATTACCTCTTCCGGCACATATCGGGTTTCCATTGTCTTTCGCGCGCTCACCCCCAGTTCCTCGCACCGGGTCCTGTTCGAAAGCAGCTCCTTGATCGCGACGGCGAGTTCCACAACACTTCCGGCTTCCACCAGCAATCCGTTATGACCATGCCGCACGATCTCAGGAAGACCACCGACATTCGTTGTGACCACCGGCCTGCCGCATGACATCGCTTCGAGAATGACGTAGGGATGATTTTCCCAAAGGGATGGAACAACACATAAGGCGCAACGCTGATACCACTCCAGAAGTTGCTCCCGCGGCAATTGTTCAACGAACATCACGTTGGATGTTACATTGAACTCCTGTAATTTCTTCAGCATATAGTCCTTCATTCCGCAATCATCTCCGACAAACACGAACTTAACGTTGGGCATTTCGCTCAGAACAAGCGGAATGGCCCGGACGAGCACGTGGACCCCTTTCCTAAATTCGAGCCGTCCGGCATATAGAACAATATTTTCGCTCTTGTCAGATGGGATACATTTAAATGAAGAAATGTCGATCGGATTCGGGACGATCGGGATATCCTTGAATTTCATCTTGTAGTGATCGCTCGTCAGACGGGTGATCGCTTCACTTAATCCCACAAGCCGTTTCGCCTTCAGGATCCACCATTCCTCCAGCTTTTCGACCCAAAAACGGTCGCGTGAATACTCCTCCCTGTTCAATTTGTAGACAAGCCCCTCCGGAGTGTGAAGTTTGATGACCAGCGCCGGCTTATTTCTAAAAAGATAAAACCAGAATCCCTCCGCCCTGGCCTCGCAGCTCTCAACAATGTCTATTGAATACCGGGTTACAAGTTCTTTTATTTTTTTAGAGACCGCCACACTGTATTCCAGGCGGGAGATAAGTCCCGGGAATTTTTTCCTCCATGAATTCAACCAGCGGATCTCACCGGGTTGGACCCGGAAAACGCGGACCCCCTGATCGACATAATCGAGAGGTGTATCGATCGCCTCTGTAATAACAAAGACCTGGTGGCCGTACTTCGCGAGGACCCGGGACATCTCGAAGACGTAAGTTCCGACACCTCCGACATGCCGGGGCGGATAGTCACGGGAAAGAAACAGGATCTTCATCGCCTGAAGAGCTTCAGTACCTTGGAAGGGAGCACCACAAAAATATAAAATAGCGCCGCGATCCCCCACAGCGATACGAGACCGGCTGCCCCATGGGCCGCCCCCTGAATGGAAATGCGCGGCTTAAACACCTCCGCGTTCCCCGAATTCACGTAATACCATGTGACCTGTTTTGCCCCGCTCAAAAGGGCAAGCATTTTTGCTTGGCGATAACCGTGATAAACGGGATGACTGATGATCACAAAAACTTCCTCAGGCTTGTATCGTCGTAATTTTGAGATGAGTCTGATATTCTCAGCAAGCGAAAGCCTCTTCCCATGCGAACAATAGGCCAAAGCAACTGAAGTGCCTTCTAGCTCCCGCAGCCTCTCGATCTCATCGGCAGGCGCATTGACCACCAACGCGACCGACTTATTCGGGCGTAAACTCGCGATAGCCGCAAGAACTTGTTGGACTTCCTCGACCGTAACACAGTAGGATTTTATCAATATGATCTCGGAAGATTTCTTATCCGAAGCGGATCGTTTTTTGCGGAACGGTTTGAGTTTTAAAAAATCAAGTAACGCCCACATAGGTTTGATAATGAAGCGGTAAGTTTCCGATCGGTAAAATTGATCTCGTTGGTGGCGCAGCGCCAGTATTTCCTTCCCTTGATCACTGATAAAACGGCTTTTTGTGTCCAATTGAGCGGTAACGTTCTCAACCGCTCCCTCAAGAACCGTGACGCGCTCGATTCCTTGATTAATTTCCTGGTTTTTTTGCAAAAGCTCTCGTTCTCTCTCCTCGAGCTCCCGGACCTTTTGACCAAGCTGATCGTCTTTGACCAACAATATCCGGTCTTTCTCCGCAAGCTCCCGGTCCTTCTGACCAAGCTGATCGTCTTTGACCAACAACATCCGGTCTTTCTCCACAAGCTCCCGGTCCTTTTGACCAAGCTGATCGTCTTTGACCAACAACATCCGGTCTTTCTCCACAAGCTCCCGATCCTTCTGACCAAGCTGATCGTCTTTGACCAACAATATCCGGTCTTTCTCCACGAGTTCCCGGTCCTTCTGACCAAGCTGTTCATCCTTGACTGACAACGACCGGTCTTTCTCCAGTAACTGTGCGTCCTTCTGAGTCAGCTGCTCGTCCTTTCTCGCCGCTTCTTGCTTCTGTTCGGATAGCGCCCCCTCAAGCTCCTTCAACCGTACAGCCACCTCCGAGAGTTGCCTGTCACGCGACGTAAGCTGCTCATCTTTCCTCCCGGCCTCTTGCTTCTGTTCGGATAGCGCCTCTTCAAGATCCCTCAACCGTGCATTTGCCGCCGAAAGCTGCTGTTCCAGCATCGTGAATTGCTGGGCTTTCTCAGACAGCTGCCCGTCCCTCTGCGCAAGCCGTTGGCCCTGCCCCGCCAACTGCCGATCTTTCTCGGTCAGCTGCCGGTCCTTTTCATGTAACTGCGCGTCCTTCTGCGCGAGATGCTGAACCAGCCCTGCTAACTGCTGGTCCCCGGACAATGCCTCTTCCAGTTCCTTCATCCGCGCATTTGCCTCCGAAAGCTGTTGGTCACGCGACGTAAGCTGCTCATCCTTCCGCGCCGCCTCTTGCTTCTGTTCAGACAGCGACTCCTCCAGGTCCTTCATCCGCGCATGTGCCCTCGAAAGCTGCCGGTCGCGCTCAGCGATCGCGGAGTCCTTCTGCGCGAGTTGCGGCCCAAGTCCCGCTATTTGCTGGTTCCTCTCGGATAGCAGTCTGTCTTTTTCCGATACATCCTGTTTAAAATGATCTAATTGCTTGATCAAATGATCTTTCTCACCATTGGTGATCATATTAAGATTATCAAAAAAAGCGGGCCATATGGTCTTCAGGGACTTCACGTTATGATTTGCTATCAATTTATTTATAACTTCGGGAAGGATTTTAACCAGATCATTTCGATTATTCATGACAGTAAAATAACCTTTTCCTAAAAGAGCGGCAGGCAGTTTTTCGGGGTAATGTTTGGCGATCAAAAACAAACGGTTCCTTTCGCAATAATAATCAACCATGCCTTCATTCACCGTCCCGTGGAACTTATGATACACGCGACCGCGAGGCGCATACAATAATCGCCACCCCTTCCGGCTGGCCCGTATCGCCATATCCACATCCTCAACGTACATATTAAAGTCCTCATCGAGAGAGCCAACGTCCTGGAGGCAGGTGCTCCGGTACAAGACGGCGCAGTGGGAAATGCTCCGCATCTCTTCGACCCTATCATATTGTCCGATATCCTCCTCCCGGAACCCCCGGTCGGACCAATAAAAATTCGGCAAAACGTAATGCCCGGTCCCCTGAAGCTTCCCGTCCGGGAATAAAACCTTCCCCATCACCGCGCCAACTTTTTTGTCCGCGCTGATGACTTTGACCAATTCCCTAAGCCACACCTTATCAAAAACAAGATCATTATTCACGAGGGCTACAAATTCCCCCTTGGCATGCCTGATCCCGAGATTATTCGCGCGCGCATAATTATTAACATCATTTTTAAAGATTTTGACATTGGGATAATTTTCTCGCACATACGCCGGAGAGCCGTCCGAAGAACAGTTGTCAACCATGATCACTTCCCGTTTATTCTTGGGATATTCCATCGCCATCAAGGAATCGAGACAGTTTTTTAAAAAACGTTTTCCGTTATAGTTGACGATGACGAAACTAACAAGGGGGTGTGCTTTTTTCATTTACCTGGCCAGCTCCCATTTCCAAGCGTGCTTTAAATAAACAGTACCATGGTCTTCTTTGTTGAAAACCATTCTGAATGACACCGCATCTTTCCTGAAAAATAAAAACTTTTGTGCCCTCCTGTCCCATGCGCCGACCGCGATCTTATATCCTCCGGGCAACAGCGGTAACGTCCGGAAAAACAGTTCATGGTACCGTTTATTTTCAAGGTCTTCCATAAAACTCTGGCAATACACACCGTCATCGCGGAAAAGCCCCACCCACAGATCGACGTCTCGCTTTCGCGGACCCGTAACACCTTCCAGTTCGAACCCCAAATGCATAGCATCATTTGTCCTGAAAGTATTTTGAGGATTACCAAGAGCGTCCTTGCACCGGACCGAAGCGATCCCGATCTCGCTGTCATGTTCCGCCGGGGCGGTGGGATCCTTTAACACTTCCGGCAGCGGGACCATCCGTCCCCCGCGGCAAGGCCGAGAATTGATCCTACCGGAAATGTTCAAAAGTTCTTTCTCCGGGCCTTGCGAGCCGGAAACTTTCACATCGTAGCATCCGTTATGGTAGTCATAAGCCAACGATTCTTTCTTGTCCCAGATCGCGACAGAGATCTTGTAGTCCCCCGGAGCAAGATCGAATCTCCCGTACTGCAACTCAAACCACCCCTTCCCGGGCTTCATCTCCCTGATCAGCTGCCGGTCGAACATGGTATTAGGTCCGTAACAGTACACTCCGTCGCTCCTGAATATCGCGATCCCGAAGTGCGGTTCCTTGATCGCGTTCCGGACGTCAAAAACAACGCGTATTTTGAGGAATTGTCCGCTTTTCACCGCGCTGGTCCTGAAACCCCACCGGTTATACAACCCGACCGACCGGATCACGGTTTCCCGCGTGCCGAGCTTCTTGCCCCACTCCGAGATATCATCCGTCCATTTCTTCGTGTTCTCCACCAAAGGGTTCTCTTCTTTCACCGATCCGACATAGAACTGTTCCGAGTTCAGCAAGGCGCGGTATTGGGACGCTGCCGCGGCCGGATCCCCCGAAAACACCAGCTTCCCGTGATCCAGCAAGTGGACTTCATCGCACAACCTCTCGATCATTTCCATGGATTGCGTCGTGAGCACCAACGTCTTGCCGGCCCGCTTGAAATCCATGAGGCGCTCGAAACATTTACTCTGGAAAAGCGCGTCCCCCACAGCCAGCACCTCGTCCATCAGTAACACCTCGAAATCGAGATTGGCGATAATGCTGAAGGCCAAACGGAGCCGCATACCCTGGGAATAAGTCCCCATGGGCATATTGATGAACTCCCCCAGTTCCGAGAAATCGAGGATCGCGTTGAATTTATTTTCGAGCTCTTCCCTGCTGGCGCCGAGAATGGTCCCGTTAAGGAACACGTTTTCCCTTCCGGTCAATTCGTCCTGGAAACCTACCCCCAAATTAAAGAGCCCCAAAACTCTCCCCGAGACTTTTATTTCGCCTTCCGTAAGCGGGAGAACGCCCGCAATAGCGTTCAAAAGCGTCGTTTTCCCGGCCCCGTTTCGGCCGATGATCCCCAGAACCTTGCCGCGAACAACTTCGAACGAAACATCCTTCAACGCCCAAAAATCGTGGCTCCCGGTCTCGGCGCGACGGGCCAAGGCATACCTCTTCCCCGCACGCTCCACCTTCAGGACCGCGCCGGCCGCCTGTCCGGCATTTTCACTTTTCATTTCAGCACCGCCTGACAATTGAATTTATAGGAAAGCGGTACAGTACTGTTCAAATTCTTTATATTTATGAAGGCAGTTTGGACTGTCCTGACATCATTAATCATGGAGCCCCACGGCTTTACAGCCGTGGTTCCTTATGTTTCTTCGGCGGAATCCGCCAAAGCATTTCACGAACCCTCCTACGCTAACGCTTCGCAGGGTCCGTCCAACGCATTCATCCTCGGGCTTACGCCCCGAGGTCTTCTGCGTAGGCGGATAAAAGAGAATCCGGGCTGTTAACCCGTAAAATCAAATAGAGAACAGTATCAGTAGGAGAGGTGGTCATTGATCGTGTTCTTGTTGATCTTGTAATAATGGCAACAGAATCCGACGACCAGAACGGAAAAGATCACCGGAACCGCGATCATGGACCCCAGGCTGACATCCCCGGCGATATGTCCATAAAACCCCTTCAAAAGCGCGACCCGGTACAGATTCAAAATGCCGGTGAGCGGATTGTAAATGAACAGGCTGAACCCCCATGCCGGCAAAGCAGTTTTTATAAGGCTTACGGAATAAACCGCCGGGGACAGATAGAAAAGAAGAAGCAGACCCGCCTCAAGAATGAACTTCACGTCCCGCCACTTGAGGTACAGCAGCGAGAGAATGATCGCCAACCCCGCCGTGATCAAGGCGTGCAGAACAAAGACGAGAGGGAGGAAAACGATAAATGCAGACATCCCCTTCATGAAGATCAGCGCCGTTACGATCAGGATCGCCAAAGAGGGCAGGAAATTGACCGCGTTCGCCGCAACGACGGACAGCGGAATGAAATAGGCCGGGAATCGCGCCTCCCGGAGAAAGCCCTTGTTGTCCATGAGGCTGGACGTGGCGCTACACAGAGAATCCTGAAAGAACCTCCACGGGAAGATCGCGCTCATCAAATACACGAAAAAAGGCGCTTCCTCGGTTTTCGCCCGCAGGACAATCGAAAAAATGAAATAAAAGACCACCGCCGTCGCGAACGGCAGAATGAACGCCCAGAAAAAACCGAGCATCGGCCTGGAATAACGCAGCTTGATGTCCTTGGCCACAAGCTCGCGCATCAGATCGCGCCCTCTCCATATTTCCCCGATGATCGAGAACAAGCCGCTACCTCCTTAGATCCTCAACGCTAAGTGCCCTGTAAATCCCTGGGGACGTTTCTCTTTTGGAGAAAACCAGGGACTCTCCAATAGAGAACCGTCCCTAACACAAAGGAGCTTATTCTACTATAAAAAGGAAAAGTTCTCCGTCGTTTATCCGTCGCCCCGGCCGCCGGACAGTCATTTCCCTGCCGCATAATACCGGGAAGGCTTCACCCCGCAGGCGTGACAGTACGGCAAATAGAAAAACCTCATCCGGTAGAGGATCTCTGTTCTCCTGGCATAAGGCTCCAGGCCGTAATATTTGGCGAATTGCTCGATGGGAATGTTGAGAATGTAACTGATCGGCTCCCAAAAACCGTCGAACAGTAAAAAATGGCTTTTCAGAAAAAGTTCTTTCCCATCGCCGGCCGCCGCAAGATCAAACGTGTGCTCTTTGATCAATTTTGCGACGGCCCTCCGCCTGAGCTCCGGGACCTTGAGCCGTTTCCAGACAAGGTCCGGGACAGCCGCGTCAAAGAACGTCGCGGCCTGAAGGAGGATAAAAAAGACCGTCGCGCGCATTTTTCCGACATCAGCCTCACGGAGCACATAATCCCAATCAAAACCACTGCCGTATTTTTTCAGGATCATGGCCAGGTCAAAAACGTTCTTGAGGCAGAACATCTTCCCGCCGTACCGCCGTTCGTGAAGCGCCAGCGAAAAAAGCTGGTCCTCCAGAGAAAGCAAAGAGATCTGCCGGCCGTCGATTGACACGCTCTGTACCCGTTCCCAAAGGCGCGGCAAAATGCCCCCCCGGGAACGCTTGAAATCCAGCCCGAAATGGACGTCTAAAGGCTCCTCACCCTTTCTATAAAAAGTCAGCTCGCAATGTTTTTTGAGCCAGTATTCTTCCTTGAGCCCGCCGAGAGCGCTTGCATACCCTTCTCCCGCGAGAACTTCTCGGACCCTGTCCATTTCCTGCTCCCGGACGAGGATATCGGTATCCGCCATCGCCCTGAAAGGCATGTCCCGGTAAATGTCCGCGAGACTTGCCATGCCTTTGAGCGGCACCATCGATAGATCCTTTTTCTGGAAAGTTTCCGCGAGAACCAGGAACCGGTGCCACATTCTCTGGGTTTGGAGCAGTGTCTGGTAGTGGCTTTGCTTGAAAACTTCCAGAAGGTCCGCGGGAATGATCGCCGCGGCGTTTTTCATCTCGGGATAAAAGAAGGGCCAAAGTTCATGGAAAGCGGCGATGTCCTTGAAGCGCTTCCAGCCGATCGCATTCCCCCGCAAAAAACCGGCGAGGTCCACTTTTTTGGCTTCGAGAATATTCTTCGCCAGAAATAAAAACAGGCGCGCCTCGGGAGATTCATCCATGAGGAACAGCCCCCGTTCCTTCCCGGTTCCCCGAAATCCCCTGTATGAAGCCGCAGATCAGACAAAAAAACAGATAGAGATTCGGCCAATACAACACTTCATAGCCGTTCATGTCCGTAAGGAACCCGGCCAGCGACGACAACGAGACAAGAAGCAGCGTCCTCGCGGACCCCTTCTCCAGCTCTCCCAATTTCCGTATCCCCCGGAGAAAGAGCGATGAAATAAAGATCAAAAAACCGGCGATCCCGGCCAAGCCTGTCTCAGCAAGAAGCGTTAAATACATGTTATCCGCGATCTTATGCTCCCAAAGAATATCGGCGACCTGGCTCTTGAGCGGATAGTAATGGTCGAACAATACGCGGAAATGATTAAGCCCGATCCCCAAGAACGGGCTGTCCCTGAACATTTGGATGGCCATATCGAGACGAACGCTCCTGTATTTCGAAAAGAATCCCGTTCCATGAATAAATATCCCCTCCAGACTGAAACGGCTGAACGGATACGGCAGAAAGGACGCGACGCATAAAAACCCCACAAACAGCAGCCCATAAAAAAGCAACCGTTCGCGGTCCTTTTCCACGAGCAAATAAAAGAGCGCCATCGCGATCAACCCGGCAAAAGATCCGCGGGAAAGCGCCAGAAAAAAGCAGGTCATTACCAGGGTCAGCGTTACGGCCCCCAGTATTTTCTTGGGCCGTTCTTGCTGCTTGAGAAAAAAAATCGAGAACGGACCGGATAGCAGAAGGTAGGTCCCCAAAGCCGCAGGGTTCAAAAGCGTGGACATGGGACGGACTTCTTCGGAAATATATCTTTCGTAGAATATATTATCGATAAAAAAAGTATAGAGCGGGTTGAACGCCCAAAACGTTTCAAAAAGACCCAGGAGGGAAACAATGATGGCATAAAAACAAATCACCGTGACCGCAAAATCTCTTTCCTGTTCGTGCAGGAATATTCCTTTACCGATATAAAAAGCAACGAGCATGTTCGCCGCAAGAGAATAATATGTGGAAAATGCGACGTTCTTGTCCGCGGCCTTCAAAACCCCCGCTGCCAGGAGGATCACCAAAGCCCACATCGGCCAATCTCCCCAACCGGCAACAGGCCCTGACCTGCCATTACTGAAAAGGATTATGATCAAAAAAATGAACGAAACGGCTAAAGAAGAGAAAAAATAACTACCATGGAAAGGGGTCGGCAGGAAGGAGATCCACGCAAAAAAAACCGCGAAGAAGACCTTCGGTAAATATCTCAAAATGGCCATCAGTGATCCCGGAAATACTCCTAAAAGCCTGCGCAATTCCCGCGTTGGCGAATGAACGTCCCGACTACGGACACCTTTTATCAGAATTGCCGCTTATTCTAGCTGTCCCGCTCCTCATTACAAAGCTAAAACACGGGAACGGACCGCATCTCATTCCGATGGGTCCGACGCGCCTTCTTTTTTTTCTAACTGCTCCCACCGGTCGTACATGCCGGCAAGCTCCGCCGCGTGCGCCTCCGCCTGCAGTTTGATACGGGAGATCTCCTTGGGATCTTTCTGATAAAAACCGGGCGCGGCCATGAGGACGTAAAGCTCTTCCTGCTCCGCTTCTGTCTTTTCGATCTTTTTTAAAAGGGTTTTCAGTTCACGCTGTTCGGACAGAGATGATCCCGGCCCGTTCCGGTCCTTTCCGGAGACCGGGGGGCGTTTGGCCGCCGCGTTGGCCGCTCCTCCGGCTTCGGGTTGAGGGGTCCGCTGACTCAACCAGTCGTCATACCCGCCCGGATATTCACGGACCGCACCCTTGCCCTCCATCGCCAACGTCGAAGTGACCACATTGTTCAGGAACGAACGGTCATGACTGACTAAAAGCACCGTTCCCTGATACTCGACAAGCAATTCCTCGAGCAGTTCCAGGGTCTCCACGTCCAGATCGTTGGTGGGCTCATCCAGGACGAGCAGATTGGAGGGTTTGGCGAAAAGCCTCGCGAGAAAAAGGCGGTTCCGCTCCCCTCCCGACAATACCTTCGCGGGGGTCCTGGCCCTGTCGGGGGAAAAAAGAAAATCCTGAAGATAACCGATGATGTTCTTGGGCTTGCCGTTGACGATCACCGTGTCCCCGGATTCGTTCACGTTCTGGGCGACCGTTTTTTCGAGATCGAGTTGCTCGCGCAGTTGGTCATAGTACGCGACCTCAAGACCCGTCCCGACGTGCACGGAACCCTTGTCGGGCACGATCTGCCCCAAAAGAAGCCTCAACAGGGTCGTCTTGCCGCACCCGTTCGGTCCGATCACGCCGATCTTGTCCCCGCGCATGATCTTCACCGAGAAATCCCGGACCAGGCATTGGCCGCCGTATCCGTGACTGACATGATGCGCCTTCGCGACCAGATGCCCGGACGGTTCGATGACCTGCGCTTTCATGCGGACACTCCCGATCCCGCGCCGCTGCGCCCGCTTCTGCGCCCGTAACCGTTCCAGCGCCACCACGCGGCCCTGGTTGCGGGTCCGCCGCGCTTTGATGCCCTGCCGGATCCAGAGTTCTTCCTTCTCCAGTTTTTTCTCGAACCGAGCGCGCTCGGCCTCTTCCGCGTCAAGGGCCCTCTGTTTTCGATCCAAAAAGGTCGTGTAATCACACTCCCAGCTGAAAAGCCTCCCGCGGTCCAGTTCCACGATCCGCGTCGCCAAATGCGTCATGAATGTGCGGTCATGCGTCACAAAGAAAAGGGTCCCCGGATATCCCTTCAGGAAACCCTCCAGCCAATCGATCGACTCGATATCCAGATGATTGGTCGGCTCGTCCAGAAGAAGGATCTCGGGTTTGAGGACGAGCGCCCGTGCCAGCAGGGCCCGTTTTTTTTGACCGCCGGATAAACTTTCGAACCGGCTTTCGGGGTCCAGCTTGACGTGGGCGATGGCTTCCTCGACCTCGCGGTTCGTCTCCCAGCCCTGGGTATGGTCCATCTCGGCCTGAAGCGCCTCCAGCTGCCGCATGAGCTGATCCGAGTATTCGGTCTGAAGACGGTGGTTCACGTGGTGGTAGTCGCTCAAAAGCTTCACGCGATCCCCCAACCCCGAAAGCACCAGATCGAACACATTGCCCGTGATCCCCAACGGAACTTCCTGCGGCAAATGCGTGACCCGGACACCTTTTTGATAGACCACCTTCCCCGCGTCGGGCTGCAACTGGCCGGCCATCACTTTCATCAGAGTGGTTTTCCCCACTCCGTTGCGCCCCAGGAGAGCCACGCGCTCTCCTTGCTCCAACTGGAGGTCCATATGATCAAAAAGAGGCGGTCCCCCGTAAGCCAATGTGATGTCTTGCAGACTGATCAATGCCATGTGCGTTTCTGCTCTTCCCTTGAGGTGGGAACATCTGAACGGAACTTAAGTCCCCGAAGGATCCGTTCCTTCGACAGGGGGAGTTCCCTCGGCGGGTGCTGTTTGAGGATTATTGTCATTGGCCCGGTTGAGGCGCCTGAGCCTTTTTGCTTCCTGTTCCTGCCGCCGTGCCGCCTCTTTTCTCATTTTATTTCCCTTGTAATTGACTCGCATGATTCTCCTTTCGTTGGTCCAATATTGATCAATTTCAGAGCATCTGAATTTGGGGCCACCCAAGTCGCCATCAAAAGAGATGAAGACTTGGGTGAAGTTGCCAAAAAACATTCCTAAGAACTCTTAAAACGTGCCGAAACTCCCGATTTCATTAGGCAGGTACAAGATACCGGTTATACTGCCTCCCTCAAAGGGGGTGGTCTGATCGGGTAACAAGAGCAATTCGAAAAGAGAAGTTAAAAAGAAAAAAAGCGTTTTTAAAGGCAAAAAGAAATAATCATGAAAAAAGGTGCGGCCATCCGGGGACGGCCGCACCTTAAATCCAACCCATTGGCCCGCCAGTCCCCCTCACGGCCCGCACCTCTCCGCAGCTACTACGCCCCCGGAACGCGAAAGACCGGCGGTCCTAACTTGAAAAACGTCCGCCAAACGGAGAAAGGACATCACCGCACCCAAACCGGAACCCCGAATTCCGAGGAAAGCCTGGAGTAGTTCTCGCCGAGCAGATCGTCCCCGAACCTATCAAAAGAGATCTTGGGAAGTATTAGCAATGCTATCTTTTCTTTTTTGGATTTCTTCAGGGCCGCGCGGATCGCTTTTCTGTAGTCCTGGATCATCAACAGCCCGGCACAAATGATGTTTCCCCCATACGTGTGATTCTTGACCATGAAAGCGGAATGCTCGTTCGGGACGTACGGATCGTGGTCCCCCAGAATCTTTTTTGCATGCCCGTAAGCGGCTTCCGAAAACAGCCAGAGCACGTGAGAAAATCTGGCCTTATAGGTTTCGAGCATTAACGCGCGGGGATCGAAATTCAACGGCTTTAGTGGATCCGTCATCAGGCACAGATTCATGAGGTATTTTTTCCTCATTTTTGTGAAAAAGCGGCTCATCTCGGAATAGTCCGAGTCCAGGATCTTTCTCAGGGAGGGCGGCGCTTTGGCACTGTACCCGGGCGGAAAAATGATAACGTCTTTGGTAAAAGGCCGGAGGTATTTGAGGGTGTCTTCTATGTCGGGATACCCCACCAGCTTCGGAAGCGGCACGATGACGACCTCGATCAAAAAGCCCTCTTTCAGTAAAAGAAAAAACGAGTCGCTTGCCGTTTTGTATTTGTCTTCTTTAAGGTTGAAGATCCTGCGCCAGTTCCGGGGGGTATTGGAATGATACGATATTGTGACCTTAAGAGGCTGGAAAGGCTTGAGCTTCTCGATGAATTTTCTTGTGAGCATCGTCCCGTTCGTAGATACCTGAATGACGGACGTCTGATTCTTTTCTCTTACAAGCCTGAGGATCTCAAAAATATCGGGATGCAACAAAGCCTCTCCCTCCGAGATCCTTCCCGGAAGGCTGTCCCCTATCCTGATCTCCGGAACCGGCTGAGGGCTCAGAAGAGCGATCCCTTTTTTGACGTCTTCTAACGGTCTGAACCCCACCCTGTGGATCTTGAACGGATTCATTTTGTTTGAACAAAAAAGGCATCTCGCATTACACACGGACGAGACCGGAAGCTGATTCGTTGCGCCGCAAGCCACGGTTTCGTACATAAATTTACTCAGCGAAAAATTATCCATGGGCCTTTCTCCATCGGGTGGTCACTTTGTTGTGATTGTAATACATTTCCCCCTATTCAGAGGTATTTCTTTTCGATTTCAGGGATCACTGCGGAGGAGTGTTAATACTGAACCGCGCCGGACCCGCTTATGCGCTCAGCGCATCGGAACTACGCCGCCTTTTGAACTGCGGAACTGGCCTGGTATTCGAGAATGAATTTCTGCAAAAGACCGCGGTGCACGATCAGGTTACGACCCTCAAGGGTCAGGATACCCGGGTCCGTGTCCATCTTGAAAAGGATATGCGCGAGCTCGGCTTTGATCTCCGCTATCTTCGCCGGGTCCTTCAGATCCTCCGGAGACCTGATCCGGCCCGCCATCAGAAGACCGCTCGCGATCCTGACCACGTTCTCCACGACTTCAAGGAACGGCTCTCCCCGGATGTTCCCCGCGTCCAACCCGATGCCAAAAAGCACTTCATTGGAAAAATAATCCGATCCGAGATCCTGAGACAGGACCGGAACGGCCCCGGTATTTTCGGCCGCGAGAGGTTTATACCCCTTTAAGTTCGGGACCGTCTGGATCGTGACCCCTTCAAGCGCTTTGCGGTCCAATATAGGACCGTTCTCTTTTGTGAACACAGCGGTCCCGATCCTGTCCTTCAGTGCCCGCAGGGCCTCCGTGAAATTGCGGTCGGGAGAAACATCGAATATCACCGTAAGATTGCTCTTAATACCGTTCGCCTTCAAAGCCTCCAGGACCCTTTGCACCATCGCGTCAGCCGTCTCTTTCGTCACTTGAACGGTCGCCGCGGACGCGCCGGCCGCGACTTCAACCTCGGCCTTGGCCATTTGTTCTTCCGCAAACCGTTTCACAGCCTCGATCAAAACATCCAGCTCTCCCCGGACCACCACCGCCTCGATCTGCCGCGCCGCCCCACGACCCAGTTCGCCTCCTTTGCTTCCCGGCTTCAGCAGGTCCGCGACCGGACCGGCTAGCTCCCTCAACGACGCGGTTTGCATCCGCTGTTCGGAGCGGGCGGGCGGGACTTTTTTCTGCCAGACGGTATAGACCCTGCTGAAAGGATAAAGTTGAGGGAGCGTATTCCATTTGACCGTTTGTTTTTCCCCCTTGGAATTGACGATCGTGTTCTTTTTACTGCTATAATTTTTCGATGCGATCGCGAAAATATCCGAGCGATTGCTCAGGATATTTTTCGATGTCGGGACATACAACCCCGCATACCCCCCCGCCTCGGCGACCCTAATGAGCGCTTCTTCGATCTGCGGGTAAACATCCACCGCTTTCACCTCACTAAGGAACTCCACGCTCGGCTCGATGCCGGGAACGGTCAAGATACGACCGTTGTCGATCTCCTTCTCGAAAAGATGAATAAAACCGACCGTTTTCTGGGTTTTCTTATCGATCATGGCGAGCAGGAAAAACTCTTTTTTCTTCCAGAGGGCAATATCCGTCGCAATGCACACACCCGCCTGCAGCCCCCAAAACCCGTACGGGATCCCCTTGACCACCCGGAATTCGAGGACCGCCGTCCGGAGAGCAAGGTCTTGGACAGGAGAAGCCGTTTTCTCTTCGCCTCTCCCGAAATCCCTGCCGGCGAGCGCTGCCGGAACATGCGTGCGCTTGTCACCCGCCCGGCGGTATTTTTTGTATAAACCCACGATCTCTTTTCTCTTCACATAGGAAGATCCCGAGGAAGGAATAGCGATCTGGATGCTCGCCACCACCGCCTCGTCGACATCCCGGACCCCTTGCGACCGGAAATAAGTTTCAAGCTGTGCCAGTTCCGCTTCGCCGACATCATCGGTCAGTATTTTCCCGGAAAAGGCGAACACCTTTTCAAGAGCGCCCCGGCCGTCCCGCTTATAGAGCCCGAAAAGGGACGGACTGAAAGAATGGGTCATGCCGATAAAATCAAAGATCAGGTCTTTTCCCGGTCCCAGGTCCTTATTTTCCAGGACGCCTTTTTCGATCCCGTCATAGATGCCCTCGAGGATCTGAAAACAGAGCCTGTTCTCTTTTGAGAGGACCTCGATCGCAAGATCGAGGACCTCCAAAAAATCCGGGCCTTTGTCTTGCGTGAGCGCCGGAAATTTCCAGGAAAGGGACTCCAACGCTCTTCCCAGAAAACCCGGCCCCTTGTTTTTTATGAGTACCGGAAATTTACCTAAAAGAAGTTCCAGCATTCTCTGGCGGTTGTCATTGTTGGTCAGCTTATAAATTGCGAGGATGCGCTTGTGGAGTTCAGGCCATTGCCGGATAAAGTAGGCGCGTCCAAAAACTTTTCGCAGCGAGGGAAGGTAGAATTTGAATAAATAACCGGCCCCTCTGCCTGCCGCCTCGTTCAAGAGCACGAGTTCGTCCCCCACAAACCCCAAAGATCTCTGGTCGGTTATAATCTCTTTGACCGCGGGGAGGCCATCTTTGAACAAGGGCCAGGCATTTTCACCTGCGGCGAGACTCAGCCGTACAAGCTCTTTCCCCACGGACCTTAAAGATCTCCGGTCAGTGATAAGGTTTTTGACCGCAGGAAGACCGTACTGGAACAGATCGCCGGCCCCGCCGCCCGCGGCCACGCCCAACCGGACAAGCTCCGGCCAATAGTTCCTGAGTTCCCCGGGGCTGAAGAGTTTCTTGATCGCGGGAAGGCCGTATTGGAACAGGGGCTGTGCCTTCTCCCCGCCAGCGCGCCACAGATACTCAAAACCGGCATAACCATACTCTTTGATGATCCCTCCGAAGTTTTTTTCCAATTTCGAAATATCGATCCTGGAAGCTAAAAATTCCCGGGCCTCGGCCTCCCTCGCGGGATCCAGACTTCGCATCTCGGAGCGGGCTTCGCCTTGGGCGGCGTATTGAACTGTTTCTTGCGTTTCCGATCCGAGAGCAGCTTCGCGCTCCGCGATCACTCGGTCCAAAATATCGGGGCCATCATCAGCATTGATCTCGTCATCGACATCGGCATCATTTTCGGTCTCCCCATCCTGATCGACATCGTCAAACACCAAGGAACTTTGGGGCATCTTTTTGAGGACTTTCGCAAGACGCGCATTGAGCCTGTCCAGGCACTCCAACATCTCCGCCTCGTCAGTGACCCCGGGGAATTTTCTCGTTAACTGCCGGATACCGTCCAAGATCTCCAGCATCTCCTTCCGGTGGATATTCGCGCTCATCAAGGTCTTCAGGTCAACAAAAGCGTTCTTGAACTTCTTAAGTGTTTCCTCATCCCCTTTGCGCCCCTCAAGACCGAAACGTTTCCGGAAATATTGCACCGCCGGATTCCAGGAGTTTTCATCGAAGACCCGGTACATGGGCACATACCAGTAATGCGGCGTGATCGTCTTCCCGTTAAAGGGGACATCCGAAAGCGTGGAGACCACCAGGGGATTGCCGTCATCCACCTCCTTCAGTACGCCCTCATTGACTGGTAGTTTCAAAGCTAGAGAATATTTATTAATGGAATCTGTTATGTCATCGCGCCATTTCCCGAATTTGAATTCGATGGTCTGCCCGTCCAGTACGGCGTCCGGCCAGAGGGTCGTCCCTTCCGCCGACTTGACGGCCGGCTTGACTTTCAGGTCCGCTTCCGGCTTGAGGTACCTCAGGAACATCGTCCCAACGTCTTCCAACACATAACCCTTCAATTTGTTCACGGTAAGCCCCGGGGCGGAGTTTTCGAGGACCGTGTAGGTCTCTTTTTTAGGGTCCCAGACCACACGCGTCCAGCCGTATTGACCTTCTTCATCCCAGTATTCGAACTTTAACTGAAGACGTCCTTCTTCGTATTTGATCTCCTGAAGAACGATCCGGCTTAGATAAGTAACAGCGCCAAAACTGGCCGGTTTCTTTAAATTCTTCCCGTCGGGACGAGGCATAGTTGTTTGAAATCGTCCAATTCTCATGCCCACAAGCCAGCCGCTTACATTAAGCCGGCCCGTGAACTTTTTCCCTCTTAAGGCGTCCTGAATCTTGCGCACAAGATCGTCACGTTTCTCAATGTCAATCGATTCGTACGTCTGCTTCTCCTCGTTCCAGTAAGCGACTGCTGTGCCTGATTTTCCTTTTTTTGTCACATAGCTGAATGTTAAATATAGCTTCCCGTTGTCTCGCTTCTCGATCTCCGTAAGATAGATCTCTTGCAAATTCTCAACAGCGCCAAAAGAGGTCGGCTTCCTTAAATTCTCCCCGTCGGGACGGGGCGTAATTGCTTGCAACGTTCCCTGTCCCATATACACAAGCCAGCCGCTCACATTAAGATGGAGATTAAAAAGGACGCCGGGTTCCGCAATGGCGGCCTGCATGATCCTGTAGAGATGCGCGGCTTTTTCTTTCTTGGGGAGCTTGGCGAACGCCTCGTCCGTCATCCCAAGAGCCAGATCCTTCTGCGGAACAGCCCCCGCCACGCCGGCAACAGTTTTCGCAGCATCGCGCATTTCCGAGCGGGCGGCGGAATCCTGAGGGGGCCGGCCGTTTTCTTCCATGAACTTCCTGAAAAGCTCCCGCGCCAGATCGACATATTGCTTGGAGGGGACCAGGCCGTAGCCTTCTTCATATTTCAGGTGGAGGTCCTTGAAATGGGTCTTGTCGTCAAAAAAGCCCGGCTCGTATTTTTCCATGCCGGGAGGGATATCATCGGGATGCAGGATCGATTGGATCACCAGACAAGTCGGAGAATCAATAGCGTTCACATCACGGAGCGGAGGGACCGGAGTGACGGGCGCCATATTGACCCGCAGATACAGAAATTCTTTCCTGGGAGCGGCCGCTTTCCGCTCATACCAGAACCGCAGTTTATAAGCATCCGGCGCGCGCGGCTTGACCGGCATAGCCCGGATCTTTTTGATAAGGCTTTGGGCCGCGGAAGTTTCCATCAACGCCTTCGCAAAATCCGCGTCCACATAGAACTGGGCCGGGTCCACCGTGCCGTACAGGGCCTGATCCAGGACCATGAAGAAGTTTCGGTATCCCTTGAACGCGTCGGGAATATGCGGGGTCGTCTCCGCCCTGTCCCCGACCGACCGGCTGCCGTCAACGACCGTCACCCAGGGGCTTTCCTCGACCAGCATTTTTAATTGCTCCGGCGTGAACAGGTCTTCGTTCAAAATAAATTCGTGTTGGTGGCTCTCCGTAGAACCCACGTTGGGGTACCATACGGGGATGTCGGGCCTGTCGATGAGGTGAGGGTTGCCGCTCGCTTCTCCGGTCGTGATAGGGTCCGTGGCCGCTTTGCCGTAAGACCCGTTCGCGAGGACCACGGTCTTCCTTCCCAACTCCTTCGCCCGCTCCCGGACCCGGAGGATCTCTTCCCTTACCAGAGATGCCTCATAGACCAATCCCCAAAGATTGCGAATGATCTCTTCCTTCATGTCCCTGCCTTCGATCTGCAGCGCGCCGCCCGTTTTGTTCCTGGTCCCATCAATGATCGCGGTATATTCCTGATAAGTGATCTGCCGCTTCATCCCCCATGAGCGGAATGCCTTGATGATACCCATGTAATTCGCCAACAGATGCGTGGGATCGTTGATGTCCATTTGCCCGCGGGAAACTTTATCGAGGGCCTGTTTCAAATTTCCGGGTAACGTTAAATGGTCTTCGGAATATTTCCCGGCAATGACGTCGGCGATCCGGAAATAAACTTCCCCCTTGGGGTCATACTTGGACAGCGCGTTCAGCAAAATATCAAGCCGCTCCTGGGAAGATGAAGGATACGTTATCAGAAAATCCAGCATGGCGACTTTATGCTCTGTTGCCACAGCCGAAGCGGGGTCGAGGACCCTTTCGATAAAAGTATCAATACCGACGCTGCCGTTCCCCGAAAAAACCTTGTCCAAACCGCTCTGCTCATCCAAGGACGCGGTCACCAGAAAACCGGGCTCGCCCAGCAGGCCATAGACCTTCGCGATCCGGTCCGCGTAAGCGCCGAGCCCCGAATTCAATGCCCCGATCAGGTCCGGAAGGGCCGCCGAAGGAACGCGCGGATGTCTCCTGAGATATTCAAGAGCGACCTTCCTGAGCCCGGGATCGGAAGCCATCGCGCGGAACAACTCCGCGTTACTTTTAGCGATGACCTTGTCCAAAGCCCCATCGAGGACCGGCCTTACCAGGAAGGACGGATACACATCGGGATAACCAAAAAGCGCGAAAACTTCCTTGATCCGCTCCGCGTGGACGTCCATGGCGGGGTTGAACGCTTTGAGGAAAAACTGAGCGTTGGGGTAGAAAACATCCGGATGTGCCGCGAACCACTCCATAACGGCCTGTTTTAACTCGGGAGCGGAGGCAATGGCTTTCAACAGATCGCCGCCCCTGATGGAACCGTCGAGGAGCGGTTTGATGAGAAAGGACGGATAACCGGCAGGATCCCCTAAAAGCTGAAGTGTTTTGTCGATACGGGCCGCATCGGCGTCGCCAAGGTCCGGGTTTAATGTCTTCATGAAAAACCGCGACCAGAGATAAAAAATATCCGGACGTGCCGCGAGCCATTCAATGACAGGCTGTTTTAATTCAGGGATCGGCGCTATGGCTTTCAGCAGCTCGCCGAACTCTTCGCCGGCGGCCTGGCGCGAAGTGTCATAGAAAAACCGCTTTATGAAAACCCGTTTTAAATCAGGATCGGAAGCGATGACCTTCAGCAGATCACCCTTATTCTCAATAATGGCCTCGTTCAAGGAGCCGTCAAGGAGCAGACCCTTTAAATAGGACGAATACCGGTAAGAATTTTCCAGAAGCCGGAGCGTCCCGATGATCTTGTCCGCGTAACGGTCAAGCGCCGGATCGGAAGCTAGGGCCTTACGTACATCGCCTTCTTCGACCCGCCCCGCCCGCATTTCAGAACGGCGGGCTTTCTCTGTCGTAGTCGGAACGCCCTTCTTCGTCTCTGTGTCGGCGATAAAGGTCCGGAGTTCTCTGAGGATCTTCTCGAAATTTCGTTCTTTGTACGGCGGTTCCAGTCTCCTGTCCCTCATGTACACTTTCCCGAGAGACATCTGCCGCGCGCGCCTGTCGGGAGCGACGGACTGTTCCGCGATCTCCCTGAGGTTCGCCTTCAGCGTTGCAAGGCCCGCCTTGGGGCCCAGCACATCGATGAAAATTTTGAAAATGAACCTGTTGTCGCCGGGATCGCCGTGAAGAAAACCGTAAAACTCGACAAGGTTCAAAAGGCAGTCACCCAAACCCTCATACCGTGTCCCGATATCGACGAGGACCGCCGAACCGTCGGAATCGCGGATCATTACGTTCTTTAAATTCACATCCGTAGGAACCGCACCCCATTCCCTGGCGGTTTTGAGGATCGCCTCGACCGACCGCCGCCGGATCTCTGTCGTCAGCTTTCCCTCCTGGAGGATCCGACGGACCGTCTTTCCCTCGATAAACTCTTCCAGGTAAAAACTCTCCCCGTTCAGCTCAAAACGGCCCCCGAAGATCGGCACTGCGTCCGTATATTCGGAGATCAAATTCAAAGCCTCCGTTTCCTCGATTGAAATCTCGTCTGCCTTCTTGACTTTTTTCATAGCCAGTTTAAGCGAGAGGTTCTTTTCATCCTTGGTTTTAATGACGACTTTGAAAACGATCTTGTGCGCGCCCTCGTCCTGATAGCTTACGACGATTTCTTTTGTGAGATCGCTCAAGGAAACGGGCCTCTTGGCAATCCGGCTGAATATCTCCTCGATCCCCGCTTGCGGGGTTCTCAAAAGGAACCCTTTCACGAAAAGGTCGGCGGCATCCATAGCTTCCGATCGCGCTTTATTCTGCCCGGAGAATTGGCTCGCGTTAAACGTTACCTCCGGGAAGGTCACACGCCAATCCCCCTCCGCCCCTTCCGGAACGCCGGATGCGCGCGCCTCAGAACGGGCCGGGGCCGCGACTTTTAGCGAAGGGAGCAGGCCAACATTGACACTCCGGTTTGCCAAAGCTCCCGCAAGAGCGGGTTCGGCGGTGGTGATGGTCCTGATGAGCTGGAGGATGCCGGATTCACTGAGGCGGCCTTCGTCCCGGAGTTTCTTGAGGCCTTCGCCGAAGCGATCGATGTTCGATAACCATTGCTTGCGGAGAGTTTGAAGCCTATCGACATCCTCCATCCGCCCTCCGCCATCCGGTTTTGTGGTTTCGTCTATGAAACGCGTGTATTCGGATGCCTGCGTGATCCGGCCCTCGGCCGCGAGGTCGCGGATGATCTGGTCGCGCCATTCTTTTCCGCTTCTGGCAGAAGCCTTCTTATCCCCTAAAAGTTTATCCCTCGTTCCCCGGACGAACGCATCGTAGAGGTTCACTTTGCCGTCTTTGATCTCAAAATGATCGCTCCAGGAAACCTGCCCCTGCATATGCTCCCGGTAAAGCGGTTCCGCGGGGACGGACCCGATCCGCGGCGTGACGAGGACGTAGGAGATCCCCTTTTCCCTGAATACCCGGGTCAGTCCTTCGGTGTGGAACCCTCCGGCGACAAGCAGAGAGTTGGTTTTTCCGTTCTCCGCCATCATGGACTGGATGTTCTTCAAAAATACCTGATCGCGTTTCTCCGCGACGCGGTAAAAAGCTAGATGCGGTTCCATTTTCTGAAGAAGCGCCGGAATTTCGCCACGGTCGACCGCGCCACCCTGCGAACCCGGCCGGAGCATCATGTCCCGGACCCTTCCCCAGTCCTCAAAGCTGAGTTCAAGCCGGGCGAGGCGCCTTAGCAGTTCAAGGTCTTTGGCTCTGGCGTTCAATAGTCTTATCGAGTTTCGGATCCCGGGCGGTGAATCCGCGATCATTTTTTCCGTGATTGAATCCGCATAATGTTTGAACTCCCCAAAGAGAAGGGTGCCTTCGATGTCCCTGAGTCTCTTTTGATCTTCCGCCAAACGGGCGAGTTCACGGGAAACCTTAGTGCTGATCCTGTGTTTTTCCGTCAGGTCCCTGAGGTATAAAGCGAAAGCCTGCGGGGTGGTCCTGCCCGTGCGGAATTCCTGGTGACGTCCGTTGAATTCCCGGAGTTCCTGCTGCGTTTCGGGAGAGGAAACCTGTTCTTTGAGACAGCTCTCCACTTGTTCCGCGACTTTTTTGATCTCGGTCTCCATGTGGGTGTCCGCGGTCCCGTTCCGGCGGACCTCTGCGAGTAATACGGCGAGTTCGGAGCCCTTGGGGGGTCTCTGGTATTTGCCGAGTCGGTCCAGGACTTGCGCGAAGGCTGTTCTGTTCTCGCTAAAATCCGCGAGTGCCCGGTCGATCTCGAGGAGTTCTTTGGAATAAATGGTTTCTTTCTCTTTCCGTAGCTCAGCCGCCACCGGATCAAGCACGGCCATGATCTCATTTTCTTTCGCCATCGCCCGGAGAAAGCAGAAAACGCCTTCTTCATAAAGGGGCCAATCCTCGATGCCGCGATAAATTCCCGGCGACGGATTGAACAACGCAGCGGCCGTGCCTCCGGTAAGCTCGCCTTTCGCGGCAAAAGCGTCGAATGTCCGGCGGAGCAGGTCCTTGTCCGGAAAACTTCTGAAGATCTGCGGGTCCAGTTTTTCCGAAGCCCCTTCGAGTCCGACCAGCGAAATGCCGTACTTTGTCTGGAAATGATCGATGGCGCCCTGAATGCTGCGCTGCGCGTCGGGAATGGAGTGAGCGTCACGGATCAGGACCACGATCTTGTCGCTAGCGCCGCGGTACGTTTCCTGGATATTCCCGATCTCTTGGGGCAGCGCGATCGAGGTCAAGTCATCCGCCAATGAACGGTAACTCACCACCGGCGCCGGAGAGACCTCGGCCCTTGCCTGGATCGGGCACACGGACGTCAAAATGAACGCCGCACACACGAATACAGCGGTCCCTTTTACCGACATTGGCCGGATCGACTTTCTTGACGTTTTTAGCATCTCTTGATTTCCATAGTTATAGTAATCCCCATGTAAATCTACCATATTTTTGATAAATATAGCGTCGGAGCTATATCTTGCTATGCTTTACTATCATAATTGGCTCAAAAACAGCTCTTTTTCTGGTAAGTTAGCGGAGGAGTTCATCAGGGAGGACTATTCGAAACATTGTCGCGGGTCTTGGAACCCGCTGATGCAGAAACAAAAAAGGCCAGCGATTTTGCCTGCTGGCTTTTCCGCTTCCTCTAAGCGGCAGGACTTTTCGAGAAATATTGGACCGAGAAAGTCTCCCTGTTACGCTCCGGCGATGGTGTACGGGACCTGTTGCTCTAGCTCGCCATTTTTGCGGGAGCTTCTACCAGGCATGCCATAGGGGCGTTCTCGTCACCGGCGTTATTGACCCAATCCTCATTGAACACGCACTCGCCTTCAAGCCCCGAGTATCCCCATCCGCGGATCTGTAAGTAGGCGCAACCTTCGGGCGCGATGTCGCTTTTGTTCCTGTACTGCATGCCCAGGTCGCAGTTCATGCGGGTCATCGTTCCCCAGGGCGTTTCCTCTCCGGAGAACCAAATAGTGCCCTTGTCCGGGCTTTCCATCTTGTATTCAATAGTATCGGGATTGTCGTCTCCGTTGTAGCGCACGATCACGCTTGTCCTGCCATCCTTCCCGGGACTTTCTGTCCACCAGCCGGTTTCGTAAGATACCCCTTCGGAAGTTGAGATCAGGGAGGTAAAACTCGACCCGGAAATATTCAAGGCGCGGTCAAGATTGTCCGCCTTGTCCTTGTGAAAGAGCCACTTGCCGTCAACCGTACCGGCACTGGCGCTCGCCAGCGCCGAGAACAGGGAGAAAAAGACCGCGATCGTAAGTGCCCGGACAAATTTCATTTAGAGCCTCCGTTTTCTTTTTGGTGACTGTCTGTCACCCATTTTCAGCGGCGAACCTGACGGCGGCCCGAGGGGAAGCGTTACGACGCCTTACTCCTCCCCGCCGGACAGCGTTTTTTGCAGTACCTGTGGTACGCCGTCCGGTTAAGACCGCTTTGACCCTACCCAAAATCAGTCACATCTCATAGAAAATTCGAGCGGCACTTTATTTTCCAAATTCCCCTTGAACTGCTTGCCGTTACTGCAAGTGAAAGTTCCTTTACCCGTGAATTTGCCATCAGCAAATTCACCTGCGTATTTATCGCCATTCGCATAGGTATAAGTTCCTTTGCCGTTTAAATTGCGATCGGTAAATTCACCTTCGTATTTATCGCCATTTTCATAGTTGCGAACCCCTTTGTATGCACCTGTTTTGTATGCAGCCGCAATGCGGCTGGCAGCGGAAGCCTTTTCGGGATCCACAACATTCTGGCCGGACCGCACTGCCAGAGCGCGTCTATTGTTATGGCGACCTATGTTGTCGCGGTCGCCTCCTTTCTCTCCGCCATCATAAAAGTAGAAGCCGACCGCGCCGGGCATGGACGGGACCTCATTCCACAATTCCGACGTCCATACCCACATGTCACCAACACCAAAAACAGGGTCGACATTGCCGAGCTTGGTTTTATCATACAAGCTCTTAAGTTCCTCCCTTGTCGGCAGCCGCCATCCACCTCCGGCAAGGCTTAAATCCCGGGCATACCCCTCTGCCTGATAGTGGTTCAAAACCTGTCCGTTAGAAGGCGCCCATTCAAGTCCAAGCTGTGAGTCGTAAATAACCCCATCCTCCAGACTGAACCTTCCTCTTCCCTTTCTCAGATCTTTTTTCAGATTCTCCTGTTCTACCCGATACTCAAACTTGTAGATTTCCTCTCGAACCTTCGCTGCGTCGGGGGTTTGGGGGGCGAGTTCGAGATAGCGTTTGTAATACTGCATGGCCTCACCGTAGTTTCCGGCCTTGGCCTGGACAGAGCCAAGGTTGGAATAAACGTCTGGCCAGTCCGGCGCGAGCTTCGCTGCCTGTTCAAACTCGCGGACAGCGCGTTCGTAGTCCTTCGGCGTCTTGGCCATCTCTGCCGCGGCAAACCCGCGCGCCATATAACGTCGCGCCTCCTCGGGAACGGTATCCGCAAGTGCTACAGAAACCCAGGCTAACAGCATCACCGCACAGATCAAACACCCGGTTTGTCTTCCATCCATTTTCTATCCTCTCTTCCTTCCCGTACTATAAGATTAGCGACTCGCGCATGACCACGGTTTTCGTTTTGATCATGGTTCAATTCTCTTTAGAGCTGCTTTCATTTGTGTTAACAACTCAAGATTTAACTTTTATTTATTAAAATTATTTCTCCCTCATTTTTTGTTTTTTAGTAAGTTTATTAAAATAATCGTCCATATCGGATAGAAAATCAGACATCTGCATCCCGAATGCGGTGATAAACGCCTTGTCAGGGTCGCTCCCGTTATGTAAAAGCCGGTAGAACAAGATCACCTTTTCAAACCCATTATCCCCGACCAGACGATACGTCATTAATGCGGCCATGTAATAGACGGGATATTTTTGCCGCGCAAGAGATTGCCATGTTTTATAATCGTAACTCGCCAGTTGTCCAGGGTCAGGGATCTCCGCGGCCCGACGGATGACCTGTTCGTATTGTTGGACACTATCGGTTACTCTTCTGATTCCAGCGGTCTCAAGCGCCATAAATTTGAATAGCTCGGCAGGACCTTCCTTCAGCCAATTTACCGCACGGATCGGGCTGCCCTGGTTCTCTACCTGGTGAAAAACTTCATGCGGCAAAACGAGGAAACCTTCCTCGGGATTGTTTACAGGATAGCTTGTCCCGTGCCCCGTTGATTGCCTCGTGGGGGTCCATCTTATCACGATAACAGGTACTCCCGTAACGCTTTGCCCCAGGGCAACCAATCTCACCTTGTCTTCGGCCACGGCCCGACTCACATGAGCATAAACTATGAGAGCCCGGATATAGCTTTCGGCATCGTTGCCGGTCACCACAATGGTGATCGGATCGCTAAAAACGATCTTATATTTCGCAAGTAACGTTTTTACCGCGTCAAAGGCTTGCTGGAAATTTTCCTTGGTTTGGGAAGGCACTTCCTGATCGTAAACGAGATCCACCCATGATCCTGCCCCGAATGAACCGCTGATGAATACTCCCCAAAATAACGAACTTGCCAAGAGACCTGAAACCAACAAAGGTGCTTTCTTCATAATATTTCTCTACGTATGGATTTACTTTTATCCTGATGTCGAAATAGTAAAAAGTTTACGCCGAACCGGACGCCGTCCCGAGGGGAAGCGTTAAGACGCCTTACCTCTCCCCGCCCGCCGGACAGCGTTTTTTGCAGCACCGTGGTACGCCGTGCGGTTAATGTCCCCTTGTCGGTGACTGTCACCTATTTTTGATGGATTTGCCAATTACTTGTATATTGAGTCGCCAGAGCATTTATGCCCACAGGCCACGTCTATGCTCTCTCGCTTCTTTCTCTGCCTTCACGAACAACTCCTGATACTTCATGTTCGGCGAGACGGTCATGACTTTGGCGTAGCCGGCCTTGATGATCTCGGCATTCACGAACGTGCCATCTCCGAGATATACATACGCCAGCGTCCTCCCGTACTCATCCGTTTTCTGAACATCAAACTCCAGCCTAATCCGCTTGCCTTCGATGCTTGGCGGAGTCCCCCGATTACCTCTGCTCACCATAGGACTCCCCGGAAGCGCCGTAAGAAGCGCCGGGTTATAGGCTTCCCCAGAAACCACCGGGATGGAGGAAGGCCTCTTTGTATCTACCGCAGAACTTGCCGTGCCAATTTTATCGGCCGAGACCAGCCTCCGTGTGAACTCCGCCGCCTCCTTGCCCATTTTGATGATCGTTTCAGCCTCCCGCCCGGTTCTCCTGGCATCCCGGTGCACCTTGGCGTTATCTTCCGATCCCGGGGTATCTATGCCTATCAGACTCACTTTCTCGCCATTGGAAAGCTGGAGGGTGCTGCCATCAATGACACGGGTAACGGTGAGAGGATCGGCGGCTTGGCAGGGGCTTACAAGAAGGGAAAGAATAAAAAGAACTGCTATGGCCTTCTTCAGAGGATACCTCCCTTGATTGGAAGATAGTATAATCCGAATTAGGAGGACTGGCTAGGTAAGTGCAGGTATAATGACGAAAGGATGTTAATTCCGGGTAGGCATTCATGATTTTTCACCGAAACACATCATCAAGGGGGATTTATGGGAGAACAGGACAAGGGAAAAGAAAGAGGTTCGCAAAAGAAAGCTCCGAAACGCACGCTGATGGAAAAACGAAAAGACAAGCAGGAAAAACGCAACAACAGGCAATTTTAAAAACGGTATAGACCTTCGTGAATTGGTAGCGGGCGCAGTACCCATGCCTCATGGCATCAGTATCACGCTGTAGGAGCCTGGAGCTCCTCTTCAGCTTCTGCCCGCGGTACAGTCGCCGGACGGCGCTCTCCTTGAAAGCCGCCGGCGCAGTACTAAACGCAATAAAAAAGGCCGGCAGTTTTACCTGCCGGCCTTCTGCGTTTGGTAGCGGGGGCAGGCCGGGATCCAATGATCCCGTCAGGCTCGGCAGAACTTGTGGTTCTGCTCTTCGCACGATTCTCACAAGGTTCAAATCCTAGAAGCCACGCGGTACAGCCATCGGACGGGACACTCCAAAAGCCCCGCCGATGCAGTACCAATTCACATAAAAAAAGCCCCCTTCATTTCTGAAGAGGGCTTTTCGTGAATTGGTAGCGGGGGAACATTTCGCGAAATACTGGACCGAGGAGAATTTGAAGTTTGAAACGGTGATGTTGGGCTCAACCCCAAAAGCATCCTGAATCATCTTGAGCTGCTTCGCGGAGGCAGTCTTCAACGGATTTCACTTCTTTTTTCCCAATGTAAGGCCACCATTTGCCCGACAACCGTTTCCAGTAAAGGTGCCACCGCTGATCGTAATCGGTGTACCGGATCTGAAAAATTTCGATTGATGAGGATTGCTTGGGGTCGCTGAACAAAGGCCGCTTTTCAAGTGCGACAATGTGGTTTTCCCTGGCAACGGACTGGAACCAAATTGCACCGGCAGGAAGATTCTTGGGAAGACGGTTTAAAAGAAATTCATTCACGGCCTTAACGGCTTCCGCCCGAATGTTTTCCGGCATCTGTTTTTTGTAAGAAAGCGCACGCACTCCCGATTCACCAGCCGCCTGATAAGCGTTGCTATAATATTCCAGCGTTTCACGCTTCATGCCTTCTTCCAAAGCAAGAAATCGCATCCGGTCGTAGCCTTCATCTTCATCCTGCGCAAATTCCGCCGCTTGTCTGGCAAGCCTTAGAATTTCCTTGAGACTTCTAACCATGCTGACAGCCTCTTCCTACACTTTGCCTTCTTGGATTAGCTCTCTCAGCAATATCCTCGCAAGATGTTCTGGAGGAAGACTGCCAAGCTGCGTCGATTTGCTACCGAGGCCGGTAGAAACAGTAATGATCTTTTTTGCCACAACATAAAAAGCCATGTGCGTTTTCCCATTCACTTCAATCGCTACGGTGTTTTTCACTCCTGAGACCTTTCGCCGGATCAGCCGACTTTTTCATGATAGACAAAATTATTTATTGGTTACGTTAACGGTGAGCGGAGACTTGGAATGCAACAGCGATACCAATCCTTTGCGGATCAAAAACTGGTCGTTTTGTTCATCACCATGTCCTTTGGGAAAATAAATACCTCTTTTAATTTTTACCTTGTCGAAGTCATATCCCAAAGACTTCCCCATAGTTTGTAATAATTCGGCAAGCAAGTCATCGCCGCGATCCAGCCACGGGATAAGTTTTGCCGTGTAATCCTTATCATCCTCTTTAGGGCCTTGACCAAAGTGATCAAGATACTCGTTCCATCTCTCGACGATTACTTTGTCTTTGCGCGGATGGTCAAAAAACAATTCAATGGAATTAAGAGCCTGCACATGATCCAGCGAAAGTCTGTTCCCACGTGTGGCCATGAGGGTCCGGAAAATCCACAATTTTTGGCCTCGCTTTTCTCGCGCTAAATCGATCTGCCGCTGCGCAAACACGGCAAGAAACGGCGAGCATAGAATGGCCAAAATTGTTAATGCGTCTGTCATAGTCATTTTATAGTTCTCCTTTGAAGGTTTTTCGTATGAGGGCAGCAAAGAAATCTTGGGGTTCAATTTTTGAAGATCTCATTGCCAATCCATTAATAAATCGTTGAAACTCTATAACGTTTACCGCCAACCAGTGCAATGTACTTCAACAAAAAATATTTGGGATGATGAATTATTTTCCTAAACCAGTGCGGCTGATAAATCAGCATCCCTTCAGGGGCTACGCTTTTTAGTGATAAACGGCTTTCTTTCGTTTCGTTCGTTTGTAAAATAATCTGTCTTTCTGTAAAGCCAACAGTGCCTGCTCCGGAAAATTTTAGCTCGTGCGAAGACTGGGCAATATCCCGAGAAGCTGCAGCATCAACTTGAAACAGCTTTGAGCATTTTAATATGCACACATTTGTTAAATAAACAACAGAACCGGTATTGTTTAAAAAGTTTAACGATAAGGCGTCTTTTCCTTGTCCGCCTAATGTCATTGTTGTTTTTGATAATGAGACTTGTAGGTTCGGAATATTATTTACCTCCCGCTGGTTCCATAAAAATAAAACGATCGGCCAGAGCACAATCGCCACCCAATTTGGCAAATCATTTAGTTTTAACCAACCCCAAAAAGAAACGACGGCTTTCATTATTCCCATTTATAGTTCTCCTTTGAAGGCTTTTTGCGTGAGAGCGTTGAAGAGGTTTTGGAGTTCGGTTTCGGAGGATTCCATTTTCTCACAAAGATTGTGAGCCCGGTTTAAAACAGCTATGAACCTAGTCTGATCGTTTAACGACGCGATTGGGTATTTAATAGTCTTAAGAGTCGCAACTGATGCAACGTTTTTTATTGATGAACCATGACTAAATCCAAAGAGCTTACGTTGCATGGCTGGCATTTCAAGTAAAAATTTGAAATAAACAGGTAGCACTTTATTTTTGTTCAAGGTTAACTTTAAAAGAGCCTGATTTATTATTCCTTTTTCTGCATCCTTAGGAACAATCGCGATCTTACCTATAGTTCCTGAACAACTAATTATAAGATCATCTAATTTAATCCGAAATGGAGTCATTTCGACAAACTTAGTTTCACTGACGTAATAGGAACCAATTTTAAAATCGTTCTGGATAGCGTGTTTTTGCTCATAAACTTTATAACCAGAAGAAACAAAAATTTCTTTCTTCAGCGAGCCGCCAAAAGGGCCTCTTTTTATCGCATGACGTTCGGAAGCAACAATTTGGCCGAGTGTCAGCAGGGGTAAATCTTTGGGATTCTCCCCAGGATTGCCAAACATTTCGAGAAAAGTGGATTTGAGGAAATCGTCGAGAAGACGAATGGCTTCGCGACGCTTTTCGAGGGCGGATTCGTTTTTTTTAAGAAGATTGGCCAGCATTGTTTGAATCTCCAGCGACGGGCAAGCGACCATGAATTTACTTAATTCGGAAGGGCTCAATCGCGGCAAATTTGCGCCCGCCGATCTCGCTGATGCCAACTTCACAAAACGGGCGGATCTCATAAAATACGCGAGATAGTCGCGATTCATTATATCTTTTTTGGGAAGAATCGGGAGAATGTCCGTGCTGCAAACACCATCTCGATCAGGCATTACTACTTTATTCAAATAGGGCCGTAATTTACCGTAGAGGATATGATGCTTTGTGAATTTAAACTTAGCGCTTTTAAGTTCAGCTTCAGCCGCTGAGCGATAGGCAACAATTCTCCCAGTTCCTCCTTCAATATCTTCAAGGCCAAGATAAGAATCTGATTTTTTTATTTGCGAAGGAAGTATCGCTTTCCTTTCGATGATAGCAACATCTTCCAGAGGTCTTAACTTAAAGGCGTTTTCCATTAGAGTAAGTCTTTCACTTCTATCACTTCAGCTTGGATTTCTTTCTCCAAAGATAAGATTTTTTCTGTGATCTTCTGTGGCGAATCGTATAGAACTTCGCCATATTCGATTTCCTTGTACCGAGAAATGGAGAGGTCGTACTTGTTCTCGCGAATTTTGGAGACATCGACCAAAAACCATTTGTCGTTTTTAGACGGATTTTTTTTCAGGTCCCGTTCTGTCCACGTCGTAATAATGTCAGAAATATCATTCTCCGGAACTTTCTGCCGTTTATCGTCGAGTGAAAATCCGTCCGCATCCATATCATAGAACCAGACTTTGTCCGTTTTGCCACCTTTGGTAAAAACGATCACGGCTGTGGAAACACCCGCATAGGGCCTGAACACCCCGGAGGGCATGGAAATGATCCCCTCAAGCTGATTGTCATCGACGAGCATTTTCCGGACCGCCTGATGCGACTTGGAACTGCCAAAAAGAACTCCGTCCGGCACGATCGCGGCGCATCTCCCGCCGGTAGTAAGCAAACGAATGAAGAGCTCCACGAAAAGAAGTTCCGTCTTGGTGGATTTGATCTTGAATTGATCGGAAATATCACTTTTATCGATCGATCCTTTGAACGGCGGATTGGCGAGGATCACATCGTATTTTTCCTTTTCTTCAAAACCCTTGGAAAGCGTGTCGGCGTAGATAAAAGCCGGCTTATCGATCCCGTGGAGCACGAGGTTCATCAACCCGATTCTGACCATGGTGGTGTCGAAATCAAAGCCCGTGAGTGTTTTCTCCTTAAGAAATTTTCTTTGCGAAGCGGTCAATTTTTCGGCGGGAAGATGATGAGGCATTCCTTCCTCGTCGTATTCGATGGAATCCTTGCAGGAATTCTCTTCCAAGATATGAAGATAGGCATTCATTAAAAAGCCGCCTGTCCCGGCCGCAGGATCGCAAATGCGCTCCCCGATTCTGGGGTCCACTAGCTTTGTCATCATCCGGATGATATGCCGCGGCGTACGGAACTGGCCATTCTCGCCCGAAGTGTTGAGCTTGCTTAAGAGGTACTCGTAAAGATCGCCCTGGGTGTCCAGGTTCTGCTGGGAAATATTGAGCTCGTCGATGATCTTGACCGCTTCTTGTAGAAGCGACGGCTTGGGGATCATGAAAACAGCATCTTTCATCGCGGTCCCGAAAATGCTTTCTTCGCCTTTCAGGTTCTTGATGAATTGAAAAACCTTGTCGCGGACATGGGCGAGCATTCCTTCGGCGGACATTGGGATCCAGTTCGACCACCGGCAATCGTCAGAGCCTTTGAAGATTGAAACATACTTTTCGCTTCGCCGTTCCGCCGCACGTTTGTGTTGGTTATCCATGTCTTCGAGGCGCTTCATGAAAATGAGGTAGGAAATTTGTTCGATTGCAGTCAGCGGATTAGAAATGCCGCCGGACCAAAAGCGGTCGCGGAGTTTGTCGATCTGGGATTTGAGTTCAGGTTTAAGCATAAATACGCCTCCTAGGTTGGGCGTATTCTAAATGGGTACTGCGGTAATGTCAATTGGGTATTTTAATGTTTTATTACCTAATTGAAATATACCATTACCTATTTGCCTACACGGCGCCATTTGGCGTAACGGCCAAGGCCCATGGGCTCGATTTCTCCGGACTTACGCATGTCCTTAAGGACTTTTCGGATAAGATCGATCTTGGCATCAGGACAGGCCTCCTGAAGATCGCTTGCGGAGAATGGTTGGTCAAGACGGCGAACGGCCTTTGTGAGCCGCTCGGTTTTGGTTCCCTGCTCCTTGAACACGCCTACACGGGCCTCAAATTCTTTGTAGGCGGCAGTCAGGACACCAAAGAAATAACGGAGCCAAGGAAGAGAATTGTGTTTGCCTTGATGCCATTTTTGAGAGGAATCATACAAGGCTTCATAATACGTTTCTTTACTCTGTTCGATGATGCGTTCCAGGCTGATATATTTTCCGACATTAAAACCGGCGTGATAAAGAAGCAAAAGCGTCAGGAGCCGCGCAACTCTTCCGTTCCCGTCGTTAAAGGGATGAACGCAGAGAAAATCCAGGACAAACAACGGAATCAGGATCAAGGGTTCCATTCTGCTTTTTTCGAGATAACGATTGTATTCTTTTACTAAAGTTTCCATGTAAGGCGGCGTCTGAAACGCAGGCACGGGTTTAAATCGTGTGCGCTCGCTACCGTCCGGAAGCTTTTCGATAATTTCATTATCTCCTTTCTTCCATTCACCCGACTTGATCGTTGTGTATTTGAAAAGCATGGAATGTAGCATGAGAACCACATTGTTCGAAAGCGGCATACCTTGGTGCATTTCATGGATACGCGCAAGAGCGTCCCGATAACCCGCGACTTCCTGTTCCGAACGGTTCTTGGGAGTGCTGCTCTTGAACAGTGCCTCAACCCGCTTGTGCGGGACGATCACGCCTTCGATCCGGTTCGATGATTCAGCACTTTCGATTTTTGCGATCTGCAGCATCGTCTCGAGCGCGTCACGAGACTGCCTCTGATAAAGGGTCTCTTTGCCCTTAAACTCGGTGAGCGCTGTTAGATTTGGGATCATTTCCGGCGGAATAAAAAGATTTTTGATGTAGTTTTCTTCAAAAGATTTCATTTTAGAACCGCCTGTGTGTTAAGAAAGTTGATGATCTCTTCGAGCTCCTGTTTTTTGAAGAGCCGGTCTGCGGCATCAATGCCGAGCGTTTCAAACGGACCTTCGTAGAGATCGTGAATCGTCAGTTTTTCCCGCCGACGCGCTTTTTCGAGGAATACATTTTTAACGATTCGAAGGAACCGGATCTGGTCCGCGGCAAAATAATGTTTTCCATGAACAAAGGTCTCGAAAGCCTTGGCAACAATCTCTTCGCGGGCAGGAAATTCGAATTTGCCGAGCAATTTCAGGATAAATTGCTTGAAGGTGCCCCCAGGCTGCTCATAGGCTTCCTGCAAGACTTTTTCCGTAATATAAAGTTCGGGGCTGTTCAGCTTTTCTTCGAGCTTTTCAAGATCCTCGTCAGAAACCGGAACGCCATCCTTGATTTTCCTGAGGGTTTCATCCTTATCCGCAAGCTCCCGGATATGTTTCTCGACCTTTTCCCGGTACTGGTGGACGTATTCGCCTTCTCCGTGGGGTCCGAATTCAATCCATCGCCTTTCAATGATCTTGTCATCCAGATCAAATTCGATGACTTCTTCACGCTTTTCCTTCCTGTATTTCATCAGCGGAACAATGTCCTTCTTAAGCAAATCAACACCTTCGCGGTTGATTCCTGTCCAAAAAGCATCGGAAGACGCCCGTAAAATCTCCTGTTCTTTTGCTCGGACAACATTGAGAGTCAGCGGCAATAACCGGAGATCTTCGCGCATGGATTCTTCGAGGTCTTTCCTGGCTTCCGCGTCTTGAGTCAACAGCACCAGATCCAATCGCTCACACTTGAGAAGGAAGGCATAAACATGCAGATTAACGTCTTCCGTGAACCGGAGAAGCGGTGCTACTTCGCGAATGAGAAAATCAGTATCGATGTACTTCCAGAAATCGTCAGAAAGCGCGCGCTTGAGCACATCCTTTTTTTCCTTGATGCTAACCGTGTCCTTGGGCAGCGCATTAAGGCTTATTTTGATTTCTTCAATGATGCCTGAGTAATCTTGTTTTTGCGCCATCAGATACTTGAGTTTTTGAATCCGCAGTTTAAAGATACGTGTCGGCAAAGAGTCCTGCGGTTTCGGCACTTCCCCCTCGGGTTTGAGGTTGAAATACTCAAAGTTGCTCCAGTGATCGATAATGAGAAAGGAATCTTTCTCCTTACACCATTCCTTGGGGTTTTGAGGATCGAGGGTCCGTGTACCACGACCGATCATCTGCCAGAATTTGATCTTACTGAAAACGGGTTTGGCAAAAACAAGATTTACCGCTTCCCGAATATCTACTCCGGTGTCAAGCATGTCCACCGAGATCGCGATCCGAGGGAAGGATTCATTCTCAAATCGTTGGAGGAAGGTGTCCGAGCGATTATCATCCGAAACGATTACTTCGGCCAGTTTTCCCTTGTATTGGGGATAAAGACGGTCATAAGTATCCAGAATGCGATAGGCATGTTCTTTTGAGATGGCAAAATAAATCGATTTGCCGGGAAGCACGCCGGTTTCATCCTTGACGCAAACCTCCATGAATTCCTTAACCATAGATTCAAGACTTGCCTTATTTGTAAATTTTTTCTCAAGCTCCGTTCCTTCAAAATTGAGTTCTTCCTCGGTTTTTCCCTCCGCGATCAACTTGTCCTTGATTTCCTGAGGGATTTCTTCGGATTTGAGCCCTTTGATCTGGAATGAGGTCTTTGCATGATACGGGGTAAAAGGAACAAGGACCTTGTCCTCAATTGCTTCATCGTAGGAATAGTTGAAAGTAGGGCGGCCTTCGTCACATTCAAAAAAGCGTAATGTATCGCGATCTATGGATTCCGAAGGCGTGGCGGTCAGACCAATCTTAATCGCGTCAAAATACGCGAGGATATCCTGCCATTTGTTGTAAATGGAGCGGTGGCATTCGTCCATAATAACAAGGTCGAAGAAGCCCGGAGAAATGTCCTTGTAAATCTCTTCCATAGTCTGGATGGTGGCAGCATAAAGGCGTTTCGTCTTGTCGAAGCTGGAGGATTTGATCTTGTCCATAGCCTCGGTAAAGAATCCCTGAAAACCTTTCCTGCCATAGGCCTGATCACGGAGAAGCTTCCGGTCCGCAAGAAAAAGAACATTACTGATCCACTTGGCACGCAATAGAACATCGATAAGCGCCATCGCTGTGCGCGTCTTACCGCTGCCAGTGGCCATAACCAGCAAGCACTTTCGGTGCTTTTTCTCAAGCCTTTCACCGATCCGCTTGATGGCTTCAAGTTGATACTCCCTGTTGGCAATGGTTTGGTTGACTGGAATTTTAGAAGGCCGGTCTTCGCAAGTAGCCCGAAGATAGTTAAGGCGTTCCATGTCCGAACGTTCAAAGAAACCGTAAACTTTTCGGGGCGGATATCTAAGCCGGTCCCAGAAGAGTGTCGCCTCTCCGTTCGTCAGAAAAATGAAAGGTTCCACCTTGTATTTTTTTGAGATGTTATCAGCATAGCCTTCTGCCTGGCGTTGACCCACGCGGGGATTTTTGGAGGTTTTCTTCGCTTCTACAACTGCGAGAGGTGTTTGCCCGTCTCTCCCCAAAAGCAGGTAATCAGCATATTCATGCTTGGGGTTATACACTTGTCCGCTGTAGGCAATACCAGGCTTGCCGTCGAGGCGTTTTTCCATTTCGAATTCAACAATCACTTCGGCCAGGTTGGCTATGTGCCAGCCACGCTTGTCGAGTTCAAGATCAATGATTTCTTTTCGCGTTTCGGATTCGTTCATAGGCCATTAGGTAATATCAGTTTAACTAGGTACTCAATTGGGTAATTCTAAATCAAGAACTGAATTTTGTGGAGAATAATTCGTTCAGCTTATCGTTCAGCTTAATATTTTGTTTTAGACTATTTTTTGAAACTGGTCTTGGAAACCGATTTCCTAAAATGGAATAAAACTCATTTTGCCCTCTCAATGGCTGGTGGAATGACGTGAGGGAGACGATTCCACCAAGGCAACCACACTTAAGTTCAATCAGCGCTTGCCCTTCGCCCTTGTTGCTTGCACCCGACCACTCCCTTTCTTCATTCTGAGATCGAAAGGTAGTGGTCGGCTGCAATGAGGCGGGCTTCGGGCAAGCTATTGGGATGTGATTTGGTGGAATAATTCTTTAACTTGTTAAAGAGCATTGATTGTTTTGGACTTAATCCTTCCCGGACTTTTACCCGGCTGGTCGGTGCCTTGAGATAAAAATTATTTTGCGCTTAAAAACCCTCCCGAAGCATGAACAGGCATGTCGTAAATGGACCTCCCATGAGGGCTATGAAAGGGACGGACGAGGAGGCAAAAACATCGTTGCAATTTCTTGAAAAAAATATTTCAGGTATAGAAATGTTCGTTTGGTGTGAATGGCCATGTCGTAACTCGACCTCCCATGAGGGGAGTGTTTAGGGCATTGATAATTTAATTGCCGGACGGTTTTTGAGAAGCCGGGGTCTTTCGGACGGGCTTAATAGATCAAACCGATGTTCGTGGAAATTTATTTCAAGCATAAAAAGGTTCGCAAACGTTGAATGGTGAGCTCTTAACTCAATGTCCCATGAGGGGTGTTGGAATTATAAATATAAACAAAGACCAGTCCAAAGCCTGGTTGCTAACACGGCGCTAAAGCCAAAGAGGTACCGGAGATTTGAAAATCACAAAAAAAGACACGACGCAGATCGCTCCACCGTCAGATCCGCTTCAAAATGTCTCTCGCGAAATTAGATAAGGAACAAGTAGCGGATGATCATCACAGAAAGAGATACGGAGATCCTGAAGATGTGCCTTGAGCAGAAGTTTCTGCTTCTACGGCATATCGCCAAGAAATTCTTCCCGGAAAGCCTGAGTATGTACAAGGTCCCGGCAAGAAGAGTGAATCTCCTGATGCGACAGGATTATTTGAGAGCAGTGAAGCCGAGGGTCGGTCATGACACGCTTTATCTCACGACCGCCAAAGGCGTAAAGCACCTAAAGAATCTGAATCTGTCGAACGAGCTGCGACCATTAGACGGAGTAGATCTTAAAATCTACGAGCACGACGTTTGGGTTACGGATGCACGCATCGTTCTGGAGCGTTCTCCGGGGCTCATTTGGACACCCGAGCGTGTGTTGAAACATAAGACGGAACGAAGAAAGGTCCCGGATGGCCTGGCTGATGATGGCCGGAAATACAGCTTTGTGATCGAGATCGAACGGACGCTGAAGAGTAAACGGTATTATGAGCGAGTGCTCATAGATACCTGGGTTAAAAACGAGGGTATCAGCGCCTTTCTCTACCTCGTGGAAAGAAAATCGATGATCGAGTGGTTCAAGAAACTTGAGCGTTGTCCCGAATGTTTCTATTTCGCAACGATGGAGGAACTGCTCAGACGCGAAGGAGATACGATGTTCGTTAATAAAAAGAACAGAACGCTCGTTTTGAACGAGTATCTCGAGTTTGATGAGGACTTCGTTGACGAGTACGACGAAATCCACAAGGCGGCAGCCGAATTCCGCCGGTTTGAAAAAGAAGAATTTTACAAACAGCGCTATAAACGCTACAAAGGGGGTGCTGTCTCTGATCCATCCGAAACTAAAGGATCGGGATAGAGCTGATAAATCCAAAGATCTGACAATTGAAGATTTTGAGATGCCCGGACCGCCTCCGGAATATGCCCGGAGCGGCTCATTAGCTATTCTTGCGCAATGGCTTGTCCGGGATTGGGTAGCAAAACAGAAAAGGCGAACGGCTTCCGTCCACTTGACGGCGGGTGTATTATGCGTTTCTCGATCAAAGCGCCCGACTGGCGTTTTCGATCCCTGCCTGAAAGGAGGCCTGCCATCATGAAGAAAGCGGTCGGATACCTCAGACGTTCCACGGACAAGCAAGAACAATCTCTTGAGGACCAGAAAAGAGAGATCTTGGCTTTCGCCAAACGCGAAGGTTTTGAAATGACCGGCTGGTATGCCGATGACGCGATCTCCGGTGCGTTTTCCGAGAACCGAAGCCAATTCCAGGCCATGATTCAGACGGCACAGGAAAAATCACGCCCATTTGATCTTATTGTTGTTTATGACATCGCGCGATTTAGCCGCGGGGACAATATCGAGGTCGGTTATTACCTGCACATCTTGAGAAAAGCCGGTGTTGAAGTTCTTTATGTAAAAGAAAACCTCAAAGGCGACGACATGGACGAGATCCTGCGACCCGTCTTTCAGTTCAACGCGAATCTTTACCTGAAAAGTCTTTCAAAGGACACCATTCGCGGACAAGTCACCTGCGCAAAAGAAGCCCGCTTCCTCGGCGGGCCGGTTCCGTATGGCTACCAGAGGATCGTAAACGAAAACGGGAAGTCTTCGCTTGTTCTTGATAGCGCGGAGAGACAAGCCGTGGTCCGAAGGATCTTCGACCGTTATGTCCGGAAAGAGATGGGATTCAGGCATATCGCGGAAACGCTAAACGAGGAAGGACTTCTGGCCCCACGAGGCGGCACATGGACTTCTTCCTGCATCCGGTCTCTTTTGATGAATCCGATCTACTACGGCGCCTTTGTCTGGAACCGGAGGACACTTAGCAAATTCCATTCGGTCAGGAACGGTCTGGCTGAGAAAAAGCCAAGACTTCCGCAGGGAAAGATCGAACATAATCCGGAATCAGAGTGGTTCGTGAAAGAAAATGCTTATCCCGCAATTATCACCAAAGACTTGTGGCTCGCGACACAGGAAAAGCGGAAAGGCCGGAGCAAGTTCCCAAGCCAGTTCAGTGGACGGGCGACCACTTCGAATTATCTTCTTTCAGGAATGATCACTTGTGCCCGCTGCGGCCATACTTACTTCGGCACAACGAGGACCAATACGAAAAAGGTCAAAACCCAGTCCTACACCTGCGGCGGATACTGGAGCCGGGGCAATACCGTTTGCGAGAATTTCTCTTTCGCGAGCCACCGGCTTGAGGGGCATATTTTGCAAGGGATCAAAAATCGTCTTGGTGAAGAAAATCCCTACAAAGAGCTTTTGGGCGAGATCCGGACGGAACTGGACAAGCAGTTCAAAAATCCGGCACTTGAAATAAACGTCCTGGAGCAACGGGTCAAGGCGATCAACAAGAAGATCGACGACTTGCTGGATGCCGTGGCCCCGGAGCATAAGGATATTCTGAACCGCAAGATCACTGTTTTGAGCGAAGAAAAAAAACGGCTTGAGGTCGAGATCGTCAGTCTGAGGGCCAACTCAAAAACGAGGATCGACCTGGAAAAGGCCTCGCGGGAGGTTTTAAGCGGGATCAGGGACTTTGACCAGATCTTCACGGAAGAAGCGTCCGTAGGCGAAAAGAAAGCATTTATCCGCCGTTATATCGGCGCCGTGCGAATACTCCCCAAAGAAAAAAAGGCTTTGGTCGGGTGGTACCCGATTCCAAAGCCTTCTTCTCCAGTACAGATGGTAGCGGGGGCAGGATTTGAACCTGCGACCTTTGGGTTATGAGCCCAACGAGCTACCGAGCTGCTCCACCCCGCGACGTAAATTATAAAGAACAGTTCCGCAACAACGGGCGTATTGTATCAGATTTTCATGGGGAAGCAATGTATATGGCCTTAGCGTCCGCCGCTAGCCCTTCTTGGGGCGCCTTTTGTCACCTGTCCCGGTTTTTTGTCCTTTTTTCACGTTGCCCGTCTTTAAAACGCTCTGTCTTGCGCCCTGCTCCCCTTCGATCTTGCGGATCGCGTCGCGGTAACGGGCGGCCTTGTCGAACTCCAACGCCCGCGCGGCGGCTTCCATCCGCTGTTTCAGAAAGGAAAGGTAATTCTTCGCCTGATAGGTTTCGCCGGATTCATGCACGACCTCCTGGACGAACTCCTCGGCTTTCTTCCACTGCTCGATCCCCTGCTTGATCTCCTTGATAATGGAGGTCGGGCTGATCTTGTGCTCCGTGTTGTACGCGGCCTGGATCTTGCGGCGGCGCGCGGTCTCGTCGATCGCCCGCTTCATCGAATCCGTCACTTTGTCCCCGTACATGAGGACCTTTCCGTTCACGTGCCGTGCGGCGCGGCCCGCGATCTGGATCAGCGCGACGTCGTTGCGGAGGAACCCCTCCTTGTCAGCATCGAGCACGGCCACGAGCGACACCTCCGGCAGGTCCAGTCCTTCGCGCAGAAGATTCACGCCGATCACGCAGTCATAGATCTTCAACCGGAGATCTCGCAGGATCTCCACCCGCTCGAAGGCGTCGAACTCCGAATGGATATAATTCACCTTGATGCCGAGCTCCTTCAGGTAACGGCTCAGGTCTTCGGCCATTTTCTTGGTCAGCGTGGTCACAAGCGTCCGCTCGTTCTTCACGGCCCGCTGTTTGATCTCCGCGATCAGGTCATCGATCTGCCCCTCGGTCTTGCGGACCTCGATCTCAGGGTCCATGAGCCCGGTCGGCCGGATGATCTGCTCGACCACTTCTTTCACGCAACCCATCTCGTACGGCCCGGGAGTGGCAGACACATAAGCGCATTGCCGGATCTTGCCCTCGAACTCGGCGAATTTGAGCGGCCGGTTATCGATGGCGGACGGCAGCCGGAACCCGTGCTCCACGAGGACCTTTTTCCGGGCCAGATCGCCGTTGAACATCCCCCGGATCTGGGGAACGCTCTGGTGCGATTCGTCGATGATCATCAAAAAATCCTCCGGGAAATAATCGAGGAGCGTGTACGGCGTCGATCCGGGCGCGCGGCCGGCGAGATGCCGCGAATAATTCTCGACCCCGCTGCAATAACCGACCTCCTTGAGCATTTCGAGATCGTACTGGGTGCGGGACTCCAGCCGCTTCGCCTGAAGGTCTTTCCCTTCGGCGATGAGTTTCTTGACCTGCTCCTTGAGCTCCTGCTCGATCGAAACGATCGCCCTCGCGAGACGGTCGCTCGGGGTCACAAAATGCTTCGCCGGATAGATCGCCAGCTTCTCGATAGCGCCCGCCGGCTTGAGGCTTACCGGGGCCATCACCGTGATCCCTTCGATCCTCTCGGGCCCGTCCAAACTTTTCTTTTCTTTTCCGGAATGGACGTTTGGACAGCACTGGTTACCTTTATTTCGTAATGAAGGAGAACCAGTGCCGAAATCAATACGGTAGGGGTTCACGCCGTAAGAAGGAAAAAGATCGATCCTGCCGCCGCGGACACGGAACGTTCCGCGCTTAAGCTCGGTGTCCACGCGCTCATATTGCAGGCCGATCAGCTGCGAAAGAAAAGCATCGCGTTCGGCGGTTTCCCCCTGGACGATCGTGACAAGAAGGCCTTGCCAGTCTTCCGGCGCGCCGAGGCCGTAAATGCAGGAGACGCTGGAAACAATGATGCAATCGCGCCGCGAAAGGATCGAGCTCGTGGCCGAAAGCCGCAGGCGGTCCAGGTCCTCGTTGATCGAAGCGTCCTTTTCGATATAGGTATCGGTGTGCGGAATGTAGGCCTCGGGCTGGTAATAATCGTAATAGGACACGAAATACTCGACCGCGTTCTGCGGGAAGAATTCCTTCAGTTCGGAATAAAGCTGGGCCGCGAGGGTCTTATTGTGGGAGATCACGAGCACCGGCTTGTCGAGCTGCTCGATCACGTGCGCCATGGTGAAGGTCTTCCCGGAACCGGTGACTCCCATGAGGACCTGCTCTTTTTTGCCGGCGCGGAACCCTTCGACGAGTTTCCGGATGGCCTGGGGCTGGTCGCCTTTCGGTTGCATCGAAGAAATCAACTTGAATTGTCCCATGATCAGCTCCTCACAAAAAAACAGCCTTGAGAAGCACGGGACGAACCTCGCCTTCCTTGTTTTAAATATTCGATGGAAGGCGGGTCGCCCTTCGGCCGCATCGCTGAGGTCAGTTTAAAAATACTCATGCCGCATTATAACATTCCGGAACGGTTCCCCAAAGGCGGCGGAACGATCACGCTCCCGCGGAGGGCGGGGCTTTTCTTCTGAGAACCGCGGGAAAGAAAAAAGGCGTTTCTTTTTTGTAGCGGAGGTAGACGTCCCCAAAACGTTCCGCGAGCTCCTTTTCCTCGACGCATTTTATTTCGGCGAACAGGAGCGCCATCAGAACGGCGGCGGTAACGTAGGCCCCCGCCTGATTGAAGACCGCGGCCCATCCTGTGATATAAAAGAAAAAACCGAGCATCATGGGATTGCGGCAGAAACGGTACGGCCCCGTCGGAAGAAAATTTTTTGTGGGAACCGTGGGCACGGGCGTTCCCTTCCCTTTCCACAACTGCCAGAGGACCGCCGATACCAGCCACGGGATTCCCCAAAGAAAGCAGAGGAGGCTCAGGATCCCAGCAAGACCTGAAGGAAGCACGGTCCCGCCTGACAGCCGTCCGAAAAACCACACGAGCGCGGGCCATCCCGCCAGGAACAATGTCGCTCCGAGGATCGCGGCGATCGTGCGGTAGCCGGCGGAATATTCCCGCCCCGCTCTTGTCACCAGAAAACGGACCAGTTTATCAACCATAAGCGTTCCTCCCTCCTCGGTTCGACTTCTCCCGTCCGCGTTAAAGATCTAATCGATAAGAAGCGAAAAATCTACGGCCTTGACGGAGTGCGTAAGCGATCCGACGGAAATGGTATCCACTCCGGCCGCCGCGTACTTGCGGACGTTTTCGAGCGTGATCCCGCCCGACGCTTCCAAAAGGATTCCGGGCGCTTCCTTCCGGACGATCTCAACGGCCCGTTTGGCCTCTTTCGGCGTGAAGTTGTCCAGCAGGATGACCTGTGCCTTCAACTGGATCGCCTCCCAGAGTTCGGCAAGACTGCGGACTTCCATCTCGAACTGTCCTGCGTGCCACCTGAGTTTCGGAAGTTCCCCGTGGATCCGGTGGTTCTCCTTAATGAAAATGAATTCGTCCAACCCCTGCCGATGGTTGCAACCGCCGCCGACCTGCACCGCGACTTTCTCGAGTTCTCTCCAAAGCGGCGTGGTCTTGCGGGTGTCCAGGATCAGGACCGGATATTTTTTGACTTTTTTCACGAACTGGCGCGTCTTCGTCGCGATCCCGGAAAGATGCCCGATGAAATTCACCATCGTCCTTTCCACTTTCAGGATCGAGCGGATATTGCCGTGCATCTTGAACACGGCCTGGTTACGGCGCAAGGATTGGCCGTTCCTCACGCGGAACTCCAGCCGCACCTTTGGGTCCGCGATCCTGAAAAGCTCCGTCACCAGCCTCTCGCCGCAGAAGATCCCCTTCTCCTTGGCGATAACCCGGGCCGTCCCTTTGGCGTGCGGCGGGATCAGAAGGTTGGAGGTGATGTCCCCGCGACCGATGTCTTCGTGCAGGGCTTCTTTCAGAAAAACCAGCGTCCGGTTCGAGACCGGCAGGGAATGGCCGTAATGGCCGGCCCCGTGAAGCGCCGTTTCCCTACCCGAGGCTCGCGAGCTGGCTCTGGTAGGATACGAGAAGTTTTTTTGCATCTTCGAGTTTCTCTTTCTCTTTTTCAAGGATCTCCTGCGGGGCCTTTTCCGCGAAGGACGGCTTCTCCAGTTTTGCACGAAGGGCCGTTATCCACTGTTCGGTCTCCTGCAGCTTTTTCTGGAGCCTTTTCTTTTCCTCGCCGAGGTCCAGGATGCCCTCCAGCGAAATGAAAATATCAAATTCCGGGAACGCGTTCGCGACCATCGCACCTTCCTTCCGGAACTCCAGGACACAATCGAGCGTTTCAAGCCGTGCGAGCACTTTGACTTCGCGTTCGAAGGTCCTGAGGACCTCCCGCGTCGCCTCTTCCTTGCACGCGACCACGGCCTTGAGCTTGTTCGCAGGCGCGATCCGGAAACGGGAACGGAGATCGCGGATCCCGCTGACCGCTTTTTGGAGGATCCCGATCGCTTTTTGCGCGGCGGCGTCCCCGAACCGCCGGCCGGCATCGCACGGCCACGGAGCGAGCATCAGGGTCTTGGGCCAACGGGTTCCCTTCGCCTTCTCTTTGAATTTTTGCCAGATCTCTTCGGTGACGAACGGCATGAAAGGATGCAGCAACCGAAGGATCCTTTCGCAAACGAAGAACAAGACCTGCTGCGTCTGGTGTTTCAGCGCGGCGTCCTGCCCCTGGACCATCGGCTTGGCCAATTCGATATACCAGTCGCAGAAATCGTCCCACACAAAGTGATAAAGCTCGCCCGCGGCCTGTGCCAGGCCGAACTGCCCGAGATATCTCTCGATCTCCGCCGCCTTCTCCTCGAACTGAGAAAGGATCCACCGGCTCGGCAGGGACAGCGTCTCTTTCTTGAACTGTCCCGGATCAACGGAACCGTCCTTGAAATCCTCCAATTGCATCAACACGAAGCGGCAGGCGTTCCAGACCTTGTTCGTAAAATTGCGGCCCATTTCGAATTTTTCCCGGGAAAGGTAAACGTCCTGCGCGCTCAGCATCACGAGACTGTAACGCAGGGCGTCGGCGCCCATCTCGTCGATCACTTCCAGCGGGTCGATCGAATTCCCGAGCGATTTGGACATCTTGAGCCCGCTCGCCGCGCGGACGGTGCCGTGGATATAAATGCGGCGGAACGGAACTTCGCCCCGGAACTCCAGGCCGGCCATGATCATGCGCGCCACCCAGAAGAAAATGATCTCGGGCGCCGTCACCAGATCCGAGGTCGGGTAGAATTTTTTCAGGTCTCCGGTCTTCTCCGGCCAACCGAGCGTGGAGAACGGCCACAGCCAGGAGGAGAACCAGGTGTCCAGCACGTCGGGGTCTTGAACAAGATCTTTCCCCTTACACTTGGGACATTCTTTTGGAGTTTCTCTTGCAACGATAATTCCATCGAATGACGGATGGCGGATGGCGGATGGCGAAGAGCCAGGCTTTACGCCATCCTCCATCCTTCCTCCGATATCCGCGGCTTGGCATTTCTTACAATGCCAAGCAGGGATCTGATGGCCCCACCAGATCTGCCGGGAAATGCACCAGTCACGGATCCCGTGCAGCCAGTTGAGATAGACCTTGGTCCAGCGGTCCGGGGAAAACACGGTCTTTCCCTGTTCGTGCGCCTTGAGCGCCTTGTCGGCCAACGGCTGCATCTTGACGAACCACTGCTTGGAAAGATATGGCTCGACCACGGTATCGCAGCGGTAACAGTGTCCTACCGCATGAAGGTGCGAATCGCGTTTGATGAAAAGACCGAGTTCTTCAAGATCATGGAGGATCTTTTTCCGGGCTTCGAACCGGTCCATGCCTTTGTAAGCGCCGCCGTGCTCGTTGATCTTGCCGTCCGGCGTCATGACGTTCACCTGCTCAAGATGATGCCGGTGCCCCATCGCGAAATCGTTCGGATCGTGCGCCGGCGTCACTTTCACGATGCCGGTCCCGAATTCAGGATCCACGAACGCGTCCGCGATCACCGGAATCTCGCGATTCACGAGCGGCAGAACGATCTTTTTCCCGATCAGATGCTTGTAACGCGGATCGTCCGGATTGACCGCCACCGCCGTGTCCCCCAGCATCGTTTCGGGACGCGTCGTCGCGACCACGATATGGTCATCCCCCATTTTTTCGTAGGATCCGTTCTTCCCCGCGATCGGGTATTTAATGTGATAAAGACCGCCCTGCACGTCTTTATGGGCCGCCTCTTCGTCCGAAAGCGCGGTCTGGCAGCGCGGGCACCAGTTGATGATGTAATTGCCGCGGTAAATAAGTCCCCGCTCATACAGCGTGACGAACGCCTCGCGTACGGCCTTCGACAGGCCCTCATCCATCGTGAACCGCTCGCGAGTCCAGTCACAGGACGCCCCGAGCCGCCGCAGCTGGCGGGTGATCGTGGAGCCGTGCTCCTCTTTCCATTTCCAGACCTCTTTGAGGAATTTTTCCCGACCGAGGTCCCAGCGCGTTTTCTTTTCCTTGGCGAGTTTTTTTTCGACAACGTTCTGCGTCGCGATCCCGGCATGGTCCACGCCCGGCACCCAAAGCGCGTCCGCGCCCTTCATCCGGTTCCAGCGGACCAGGATATCCTGGATGGAATTATTGAGAGCGTGTCCCATATGCAGAATGCCGGTCACGTTCGGCGGGGGGATCACGATGACATAAGGATTGGAAGTTTCTTTCAGCCCTTCAGCTCCGGGAAAGTCACTCCGCGGACGGAAATAGCCTTCGGATTCCCAAAGAGAATACCATTTCGTTTCGACTTGTTTGGGATCGTATTGTTTGTCCAGTTCCATAAAAAATAACGGGAGGAGGATGGTGGATGGAGGAAGGCGAAGAACCAGGTTTTACGCCATCCGCTATCCGCCTTCCGCCATCCTATCCTTTATGCAGTTTATATTCGATGGCTTCGACGAGCGCCTTCCAGCTGGCCTCGATGATGTTCTCGTGCACGCCGACCGTGGTCCAGGTCTTGTCCTTTTCCTTGTCCTGGAACTCGATGAAAACGCGCACTTTCGCGGCGGTCCCGGCTTCGGAGTTGACGACGCGCACTTTATAGTCGGTCAAATGGATCTTCTCGATCTCCGGATAAGAGCGGCCGAGCGCTTTCCGCAGCGCGGAATCCAGCGCGTTCACCGGGCCGTCCCCTTCCGCGGATTCGAAATGCTCTTTTCCCTTGGCCGTCACTTTCACGTCCGCCACCGACCGCGGCTGGCCGTTGCCGATGTTCTCCGTGCGGACCGAGATGTCCTCGATCTTGAAAAAAGGCTTGAACCGGCCGAGCAGTTTTTGCACGAGAAGTTCAAAACTCGCCTCGGCAGCCTCGAATTGATAACCTTCGTATTCCAGGCGCTGGATCTCGGTCAGGATCTTTTTGGTCTCGGCCGAATCTTTCTGGAAATGCAGCTCGAGTTCCTTGGCCTTGATCATGATGTTTGTCTTGCCGCCGAGCTCGGACACGAGATACCGGCGGTAATTCCCGACCGCTTTCGGGTCGAGGTGTTCGTAGGTCTTCGCGTTCTTGACCATCGCGTTGATGTGGACGCCGCCTTTATGGGCGAACGCCGAACGTCCCGTGAACGGCTGACTGTTCACGAGCGGCATATTGCAGACCTCGGCCACGTAATGCGACAGCGCGGTCAGCTCCTTCATCGTCTTCGACGGAAAACACGGGACCCCCATCTTGAACTGCAGGTCCGAGATAATGCTGATCAGGTTCGCGTTACCGCAGCGTTCGCCGTAACCGTTGACGGTGCCCTGGACCAGCACACAGCCTTCCCCGACGGCCTGGATCGAGTTCGCGACGGCCAGCTCCGCGTCGTTGTGGCAGTGGATCCCGAGAGGCATTTTGACCGCGCGTTTGACCCGCAGGATCGCGTGACGTACCTCATGGGGAAGCGTTCCGCCGTTGGTGTCGCAGAGCGTGATATTGTCCGCTCCGGCCCGCGCGGCCTGCTGCAATGTCTTGAGCGCGTATTCGGGGTTCGCCTTGAATCCGTCGAAAAAATGTTCCGCATCGTAGATCACTTCGATCTTCCGGGACTTCAGATAAGAGACGGTCTCATGGATCATGAGGAGATTTTCCTTGAGCGCGGTCCTGAAGACCTCCGTCACGTGCATGTCCCAGGATTTCCCGAACACGGTCACGACCTTCGTGCCGGCCTCGAGCAGCGCCTTGATCTGCGCGTCGTCCTTGACCTTCATGTGGGCGCGGCGCGTGGAACCGAAAGCCACGATCTTCGACCGGCGAAGCCCGGCCTTTTTGATCATATGGAAAAATTCCATGTCCTTCGGATTGGACCCCGGCCAGCCGCCTTCGATGTAAGGGATCCCGAACTGATCCAGCCGCTTCGCGATCAGGACCTTGTCATGGGAAGACAGACTGATCCCCTCCGCCTGCGAACCATCCCGCAGGGTCGTATCGTAAAAGAGGACCTTTTTGGTCTTTCCCCGGGCTCTCACTTATTTTTTCTTTCCCAACCCGAACGCCTGATGGACCACGCGGGCCGCGAGCTTGCCCTTGTCACCGGCCACCACGCACGAGATCTTGATCTCGGAAGTGGAGATCATGTCGATATTGATCTTGTTCCTGGCGAGCGTCGAGAACATCTTGGAAGCGATTCCGGAATGGGAACGCATCCCGATCCCGACCACGCTCACCTTGGCGACGTTCTCGTCGCAGATCACGTTCGTCGCGCCGACCTTTTTGAGGATGTTCTTCACGACCTTCATGGCCTTGTTGAGCTCGTTCCTGAAGACCGTGAAAGAAATGTCGGTCGAGTTCGTCTGCGTCTTGTTCTGAATGATCATGTCCACGTTGATGTTCGCGTCCGCCAGGGTCTGAAATACCTTCGCCGCAACCCCCGGACGGTCCGGAACGCGGAACAGTGTGATCTTGGCTTCATCTTCCGCGAGGGCGACCCCGCTGACAACAACTTCTTCCATGGCCTTGTTCTCCTTTGTAATAAGAGTTCCTTTGTGTTCGTTCTGCGAATTACAGACCCAGATCGGCATGTTGAATTTTTTTCCCACCTCGATGGACCGCGAGTGCATGACCTTCGCGCCCAGCGACGCGAGCTCCAGGATCTCATCGTAAGTGATGACGTTCATTTTCTGCGCGTCGGGGATCACGCGCGGGTCCGCGGTATAGATCCCGTCCACGTCCGTGTAGATCTCGCAATGTTTCGCCTTGAGCGCGACCGCCAAAGCCACCGCCGTCAGGTCCGACCCGCCCCGCCCCAGCGTCGTGATCTCACCGGAAGGCGTTTGTCCCTGGAAACCAGCCACGATCACGATCTTGCCGTCGGCCAGGGCCTTTTTGATGCGTTCGGCGCTGATGTCCTGGATGCGCGCCTTGCTGTGGAACGCGTCCGTGATGATCCCGACCTGCGGCCCCGTGAATGAAACGGCCTCGTGACCGAGCTTGTGGACCGCCATCGCTAAAAGAGCGATCGAGACCTGCTCTCCCGTCGAGAGAAGCATGTCCATCTCGCGGTCGGCCGGGTCCTTATTGATCTGGCCGGCGAGCGTGATCAGATCGTCGGTCATGTCGCCCATCGCGGAAACGACCACGACGACCTTATTCCCGGCCTTCTTTGTTTTAACCACGCGTTGGGCAACGCGCAGGATCTTCTCGGCATTCGCGACCGATGACCCCCCGTACTTCTGCACGATCAGTGACATATGCTTTCCTTTACTTCCTTTCTTTTAAAGTTCGATAGAAAAACCGTGTGACGCGCCACGTCCGGGATCCCGCGGAAACTTTTTCGCGCACATGGGCGTTACGCGTGGCTCACCGGATGTTGGGGGCGAACGGGGCCCTTCTTCCCTACGAAGCCTTCGTGATGAAAAAAGGCATCAGTTCCGTGCTCTTCCCGAATCTCAGTTCCGAAGTTTTGGCCGCGACCTCGGAGAACCGTTCGATCTCATCCGCCATGATGTTCTTGCCGGTCACGCAGAACGGCACGGCATCGCGGATCATCGCTTTCATTTTCCAGAGGGTCGCGTGGCCCGGCGTGACAAGAAGTCGCGCGTCCTTCGACCGTTCGATGTATTTCCGGATCTTGGAGAGCACGAAAAAGTCGATCCCTTCAAGGGCGGAGATCTTTTCTTTGACATCGCCCGTCCGCGCCGCCTCATCGGGCGTGTGCAGGTACAGGCAGACAAAATCTTTTTCTTCCATGGCCTCGATCGCCACTTTGGTGATCCTTTCATAAAAAGCGGCCGGTTCCTCGTTCTCGGCCTTGACTTCCATGACCGTCAGGCCGGCCAGACGGCCCAGGCCTTTCGCGAATTCGCGCGCCGCTACCATCGCGCCGCCGCTCAGATCAAAAAGTTCGCGGAACGGCTTCAGGACCGGCCTGCGTCCCTGGCCCCAGAGCCAGATCATGTTCGCCGGGTTCTCGCCGAGGTCCACGCGTACCTGATTGATCTCATGGTCCTGCAAAAGCAGTTTGGCGTCGTACATCAGTTTCCGCATCAATTCATCGCCCGGCCCGCTCGGGAGGCGGTCCTCGATCTTCTGTCCCGTGACGTCTTCCGGCGCATGCGTCTTGGCCGACAGCGCCTCGAACCCGTGCGCGTCCTTGAGGATCGCGATGTGCCGGTGCCCGGTGCCCGGGAAAAACCGCACGAAATCGCTCGCGACCTTTTTATTCAGGAAATTCACGAGCGCCTTGGCTTCCTTCGTGCTGATGTTGCCCGCGGTCGGGTCCGCCAGCATTCCGGCGGCCTCAGTGATGAAATTCATGCAGAACGCCACTTCCTTGTCCTCGACCGTCAACTCCAGGTTCGCGGCCTCAAGCGGCCCGCGGCCGGTGTAAAGTTTGGACGCGTCATAACCCAGCAGGTCGAAGAGGCTCACGTCCGAAGACAGTGGCAGCCGGTCCGCGACCAGCTTTGCCGTGCCTACCTTTCCGCTCTTCGCGAAAAAATTCAGATGGGGGACCTTCGCGGCTTCAAAAGGGGTCTTTCCCCCGAGTTCCTCGGTCGGATGATCTGCGGCTCCTGCGAGCACCACGACGATGTACTTCACTCGATCACCTCCTTGACGGCCTTGACGGTCGATTTGACCTTGAAAATAGGATCTTCGAAACTCAGCGCGAAATCCGGGTCTTTCAATCCGGAACCGGTCAGAGTGATCACAATGCGCGTTCCTTCTTTGAAAAAATTCTTTTGGGCGAGTTTGATCACTCCCGCAACCCCCGCGGCCGACGCCGGCTCCGCGAAAACACCTTCCCTTTCCGCGATAAAACGGTACGCCCGCGTGATCTCTTCGTCGGTCACGGAATCGATCAGACCGCCGGACTCATCGCGCGCCGCCGTAGCGCCCTGCCAGCTCGCGGGATTCCCGATCCGGATCGCCGTCGCCAGAGTCTCAGGCTTCTCGACCCTTTTCCCGAGAACGATCGGCGCGGACCCCGCCGCCTGGAACCCGAGCATCTTCGGCAGTTTTTCGGACTTTCCCGCTTTTTTATATTCCTTGTAACCTTTCCAGTACGCCGTGATATTCCCGGCATTCCCGACCGGGATCGCGTGATATTCCGGCGCGTCGCCGAGATCGTCGACGATCTCGAACGCTCCGGTCTTCTGTCCTTCAATACGGAACGGATTGATGGAATTCACGAGTGTGATCTTGCCGTCCTGCGTCATTTCCTTGACGATCTCGAGCGCCTCGTCGAAATTCCCTTCGACCATGATCACTTTGGCGCCGTAACGGTACGCCTGCAAAAGCTTCCCTTTGGCGATCTTGCCTTCCGGGATCAGCACAAAACATTTCAGCCCGCACCGGCACGCGTAAGCCGCCGCGGACGCGGAAGTGTTTCCGGTCGAAGCGCACATCACGGCCTTTGATCCCGCTTCCACCGCCTTGGAGATCGCCAGGGTCATTCCGCGGTCTTTGAACGAACCGGTGGGGTTCAGCCCCTCGAACTTGTAATAGATGCGGATGTTCTTGAGCCCGAGTTCCACGGGCAAAGCCTCAGCCAGAATGAGCGGCGTGTTGCCCTCATTGAGCGAAATGATCGGTGTCCGGTCGGTGACCGGAAGATATTCCTGGTAACGCTCGATGATTCCGATCTTCTTGACGGCGTAGTGGGGCATGGATCCTAGGCCTCTTCGATCCGGATGACCTGCGACTTGCTGCGGACATAAGGCAGGCGGTCGATCTCGCGGATCGCGGCCCGCAAGTCTTTTTCGTGCGCGTCGTGCGTCAACAGAATAAGCGGCACGGCGCGGCCGGCGCTGCGTTCGCGCTGAATGACGTCCGAAATGCTGATCCCGTACTCGCCGAGGATCTTCGAGATCCCGGCCAAGACACGCGGCTGGTCGATCACATGGAACCGCAAATAATAACGCGAGAGGATCGAGGCAATGCTCTTGACCGGGATCGTTTTCCCGAGCGCCCGCATGATAAAGCGGTCCTCCACGGGTCCCCCGACGCCGGCCTTCGCAATGTCCACAAGGTCCGCGATGACCGCGCTCGCGGTCGGATGCGGCCCGGCCCCTCGGCCGTAGAAAAGCACATCGCCCGTTTCGTCGCCGCGGATCAGGATCGCGTTGAACGATCCGTTCACGTTCGCGAGGATGTGAGAATTTTGAAGAAGCGTCGGCTGGACGCGTGCTTCCATCCCGTCCTTGGTCTTTTTCGCGATAGCCAGCAGCTTGATCGTGTAGCCGAACTCCTTGGCGAACGCAATGTCCTCGCTCGAGATCTGAGTGATCCCTTCACAGTGGATATCTTTGAACCTCACCTTACCGCCGAACGCGAGCCGCGCCAGGATGGCCAATTTGTGCGCCGCGTCGATACCCTGGATATCGAGCGTCGGGTCGGCCTCCGCGTAACCTTTTTGCTGCGCCTCGGCCAGGGCCGCGGCAAATCCGGTACCTTTGGAAGTCATCTGTGTCAAAATGTAGTTCGTCGTTCCGTTGATGATTGCGTGGATCGAATCGATCCGGTTGGCGATCAGGCCTTCGCGGAGCGCTTTGATGCAAGGGATCCCGCCGCCGACGCTCGCCTCGAAGCAGAGCCAGCGCCCTTTCCGGTGCGCGAGCTCGAAGATCTCGTCCCCGTGTTCGGCCAGAAGGGCCTTATTGGCGGTCACAACATGTTTGCCGTTCCGGAGCGCTTCCTTGACGAGGACCTTGGCAATGCGGGTGCCGCCTATCAGTTCCACGATCACGTCGATGGATGGGTCCCGCACGACGGAAAAAGCGTCCTTGGTCATCAGACGTTTGGGAGGTTGAACCTTCCGCTTGCGGTTCGGGAATTTTTCGGCGATCTTTCCTATCTCGAGCGATACACCGAGTTGCCGGGCAAAAAGAGCTTTCTTTGCGGTCAAGATCTCGTAAAGCCCGCCCCCGATCTGACCGAGCCCCAAAAGGCCTATTCTGATCTTTTTCATTTCTCTCCCTGAAAATGTTCTAAACTCAACAGCCGCAAAATCTTAAGAAGTCGGGGTAGTATATCCCACGCCCAACTAAAAATCAAACAGCCCTTGCGGCATGAAGACTTCCCACGGAGTGGTAAAAACCGTTCAAATGGATTTTTATTGGGTTAAACGGGTTTTACTTTCCTGGAGGATATTGTATACTACCTCCCCACATGGAGTCAGGTGTGGTTCATCCGTTAATTTTCGAAATGAGAGGGTCCCGTTATGGATAAAAACCTCAAAGTCACTGTCTTCTTAATGGTCCTTGCCGCTTCCTTCAACCTCGGCGCAAGAAGCGGCGATCAGTACGATCAGGACGCCCGCGAGCAGGAAAAAGCCCAAAAGCAGATGGAAGAAGAGGTTCAACCTTCGGAAGAACGTCACCCCATGAAAAATTTCGCAACGGGCGTCAAGGAAATGACCTACGACAACGCGAAGGACGCCCTTTCCGATACCGCCGAAGGCACGGCCCATGAAAAACCCGTCGTCGGAACACTGGACGGCGCGCAAAAAGGCGGCGCCAAAGTGATCGACAATACCATCAAGGGCGTGAAAAAAGTGGTTTCACTGGGGTATGCGAAGGACGACAGCTATTCCATCGAGGAACCGACCGACCATTCCGGCGACGCCGCCAAGATCAAACTCTTCAAGTTCTGATCTTTAAAAAAACCGCCCTCGTTTTTTTCTGACGGGCTGGATTCAGCCCTTTTTCTTCTTCTTTTTCGAAGGCTTCGTTTTTGGGATCTTGGAGGTACCACGCGCGATAGAAGCTCCGGATCCTTGAGGGGCGGCTGTCGCTTTTCGCGGCTGCTCCGGCGCCGGAGTCGGCCCGCCAAGGGCTTTCGGAACGTTCCCGGACTTGCGGCGTGCGAAACATTCTTTGCAATAGACCGGGCGCTCTCCCGTCGGCTTGAACGGGACCTCGCAGTTCTTGCGACAATCCGCACAAACCGCCTGATATAAAGGCCTCTCTCTCCCGCCATGATTTTGCGGGGAGCCTTGCCCGGCACCCTGGAACGGTTGAACTTGATGGGACGGTTCCGAACGCCGCACGTCCTGACATGCGCGCCGCATCTCCTGCGGCAGGGACGCCACCCGGCTTATCACCAGATCCGTTTTTTTCTCGAGGGCCTCGAGCCGTTCGACGAGCTTCGTCATCGCGGTCACAAGTTCCGGCATATCGGTTTGGTTCGCTTTTGCTGTTTTGCCCTTCGAGCGTTTCTTCATATCGCTAGGTTGCTCCTTTTCCGATAGGTTCCGTATTTTGCCGGCGGATCGCGTGTTCCGCCGCTTTTTATGTTTTTGCTTCTTTGATCAGGGGAATAAGGGCATCCATTTGTCCGGAGATCTTTTTCAGAAGATCAAGCTGTTCTCTCGCCATTTTGTCCTGCTTCTCCTGCATATTTTTTGCTTCGCTGGCGATCTTCGCCATATCCCCCAGCTTGCTGATATCGAACATTGTTCCTCCGGATCCTGAAAAATGCGGGCTTTAAAAAACACGACCGGACGACGCTCGGATGGAGGGAAGCACTCTCGCCTGAAAATCCCGCCCTCCCCTTCCGAACGCCGTCCGGTTATTCTTTGCCGCGAATGTACTTAGGCCTTTCCGCTTTTAACCAATTTTTCGGCTTCAAGCCAGTTCTCAAGGTCTTTTCCCTGAGCGCGTCCGTTGCGTTCCCATAACTCTTTGGCTTTCTTTTGAACGCGCGCCGTGAACTCTGCTCCCGAGAGTTTTGGTGCGGAAGACTTGCCGAAAATGCGAGTGCCCGTTGAACTGTCCATCGCTGGTTCCTCCTAGGTTAAACACCCCTCTGCCAGAACTGCCAACCCACAGGGGGCCATTTTAAAAATCCAGGACCGAAGCATAACGAGGCGACTAACGACCCAAGGACAGGGTAAACCCGCACCAGCGAGCCGTCAATTAAAAAAAACGGGTTGTGTCGGAAGCGGGCGATTTTATGGGCCACCTTGTTTTCCGATTGAAATTCCATCGGGAAACTGGTACAGTCCTCATCTCCAAGCGGTCTCTTCACAGTAACACGGGCAGGTAGCTCAGTCGGTAGAGCAAGGGACTGAAAATCCCTGTGTCGGGGGTTCAATTCCCTCCCTGCCCAATTCTCTAATTCATTCCCCAATTAATGAAACTTGGACTACCCCTTCGGGGCACTACGAGGGAATTGAAGAGAGCGCTTGCCTGCAAACCTGACCCATGCCAGGTTTGCAAGCGCGAGTGGCCTACCGTAGCCCGTCTGCCGGTAAGCAGGCGAGGCGGAGGAGCCAATTCCCTCCCTGCCCAATTCTCTAATTCATTCCCCAATTAATGAAACTTGGACTACCCCTTCGGGGCACTACGAGGGAATTGAAGAGAGCACTTGTCTGACGAAAACCCGTCTGTTTTCTATTTACTTCAGGATCGACGCGAGACTGAAGGGATGATTTTTGGTGAGCGCCAGCTTTATGCCGATGAGGGTGTTGAAGACATCGAGGAAAACGACCTGAAGCGGCTTCAGATGAAGAAAGCTTCCTTCTCCGAAGCACCCGCAATCTTTCGGCAGACTCCCTGTCATGGTCTTCGTGATCAGAATGAGAAGAACGAAACTCCAGGAGAGTCCCGCCAGCACTCCCGCGCTGATCCTCGGGAGGTATCCGGCCACAAGGAAAAATCCAAAAACAAATTCCGCCCACGGAATGACCTGCGCGAGGACCGGGATCACCACCGACGGGATGACATCATACGCAGTCATGGCGCCCCGAAAATTCTCGATAGGCTCCATCAATTTGATAAAACCCGAGCAAACAAAAACAAGCCCCAGAAAAACGCGCCCCGCGAACAGTAACTTGTAATTTTTTTCTCTCATGATGATCACCTTGTTGAAATTGTCAGGAATGACCTTTTTCAAAAAATCTACTTCTTGGCCGGAGGCAGGGACTCTTTCGCCTGCGGCACGGCCGGTTCGGGAACGACGGGAAACTCCGGAAGCCCCAATGCCCGGCGGATCGCGTTCACTCCTTTTTCTCTCATCTCGCGAGGACCGACGAAACGTTCCCCCCCCAGAAAAAAAGTCGGCGTCGCGTTGATCTGGTTCCTGGCACCCTCTTCTTTTTCCGCGTAGATCCCGCGCGTAACCGCCACATCTCCCATGCACGCGGTGAAAAGGTTCATATCCGCTCCCTGCTCGCGTGCATATCTGCCGAACATTTCCACCGGAGGGACCTTAGAGGCTGCCCATTCCGGCTGTTTTTCATAAAGCTTGTCCTGATACGGCCAGAACTTTCCCTGGATCTGCATGCACTCGGCGGCCTGGTGGGCATAAATCGACCAGCGATGCGAGGTTAGCGGAAAATGCCGGTAGGTAAGCTGTATCTTCCCCGGATAGTCCCTGAAGACCTGCGCGATCGTTCCCTGCGCTATACGGCAGGACGGACATTCGAAATCACTGTACTCGATCAGTTTAACGGGCGCGCTCTCCGGCCCGATGACCTTCGGAAAGGCCCGGTGAAGACCCGCCACGGCCGTGACCGGAAGCTGTTTTACGGGCGCCACTTTCCGGGACTTCAAGAACATGACTCCCGCAACGAGCAACACGACAATTAACAACCCCGTCAAAAACGACAGAACATTGATCTTCATAGCCGGACCTTCCTTGTTTTATTTTAACGGAGCAAGCCGTTGCGACGCCGTCACGATCTCGCGGATCGACGCATTGATCCCCAGATCCTGCATCGCCTCCAGCGAGCAAGGCGCCACGAGCGACCAATTGTTGGGTCCCATGGTCCCCGGAACATTGATCCGGTATTCCCACGAATCCCTCTGCTCATAATCCCCGAGAGCAAGCCAGTCCTGGAGCATCTGCAGACTGAACACCGAATGGGCCGCGTTCACCGCATCAAGGGCCTTCCGCATGAATTCGTGCGAAACTTTTTTCCCCGGATGCCCGTGCATGCCCACAAAGTGCCAGTAAAGCTGCCTTTCATTATAAGAGCTCATGAAGGCATCGACAAGATGCCACGCTTCGTCCTTCGAACGGCGAAGGACCGAGAGAAGAGTGTCCGCGCTCGCGATCTCCGGACGCCAGCGAAGCCGGCCGTGCACCGGCCCGCCGGGCTCAAAAAGCATGCTTTGAATATCGTCAAAATGGATACGCGCGTCCTGGCATTTTTTCCGGAAAAACCACTCGTCGACCGTGCCCGCCTCGTTCTCCCACCACGCGCAAAAGGGACTCGTGTCGTGGGTCGAAAGCATCGCCATCCCGTTCGGCCGGCAGGCATTCCCCGGCTTGAAATGATAATCCTTCCCCCAGTTCCGTATCCACCGCTGAACGTCCGAACCCGGGATCCGGTATTCCTCGAGGATCTCGTACGAACATTTCGGAACGACACCGAGATCCTCCGCGCACGGGAGCATGCTCGTGTTCTCCACCATGACGTTCAAGATCTTCCGACCGTGCTCTTTCCAAAGGGGCTCTTCCGGAGGATCGAAACGGCCGCGCATACCGGCATGTTCCACCGGTTCAAAAAGATCGATCGTCCAGAGCCGGAACATCCCCACGAAGTGGTCGATTCGGTACATGTCGAAAAAATTCTCGCTATACTGCATCTTCCGGATCAAATACCCGTACCCGTCCGCCGCGATCCGGCTCCAGTCGTAAGGCGGCATGCCCCACCGTTGACCCTGCGCAAAATAAAGGTCGGGCGGCGCGCCGGAAGAGCGGTCGAGCCTGAAATATTCCTGCTTAGCCCAAACGTCCGCGCTGTCGCGGGAAACAAGGAACGGCATATCGCCCATCAGAAGCACGCCGTTCTTGGCGGCGTACCGTTTGACTTCCGCGAACTGCTCGAAAAGCTGCCACTGCAGCCACTGATGAAAAAGGAGCTCTTCCGCATTTTCCGCGGCGACCTTCTTCATCGCTGCGGGCTCTTTCGTCTTGAACGTCTCGGGCCAATCGATCCATCCGGCGTGATCGAACTTATTTTTGAGCGTCTTGTAAAGGGCGTAATCCTCCAGCCACGCTTTATGCGTCTTGAGATAAGCCAGGAACCCCTTCTCTTTACGGGATGTCGAGGCGTGTCCGAAGATCTTTTTCAGGAGTTCCAATTTGGCCCGCTTGACACCGTAGTCCACACGCCCCTTGCCGGCCGGGAATTTTTTCCTGAGAGCCGCGTTGTCCTTGGCGAATTTCTTGAGGTCACAACCCAAAAGACCTTCCAGGGAAAGATACATGGGGTCGAGCGCGAGGCTTGACTGGGAATCATAGGGCCGGAATTCGAATCCGACGTCGTTGAGCGGAAGGAGCTGGATAATGGAAAGCCCCGTCTTGCGGCACCAGTCGATGAGGCCCTTGAGGTCGGGAGCTTCCCCGGTCCCGATGCTTTTTTTAGAGTAGATCGAAAAAAGAGGCGCCGTAACACCGGCCCGCCGTTTTGCGCCGATCTTTTTCCAGGCCTTGGCGCAGGCCGATTGAAGAAATGATGCGTACTCCGGAATATCCTCCATATCCTTCCCTTTCAAAATGCTCTGTGGTATATTTTTCTAATTTTGACGGTTCGCGCGGTCCCGGGCTTATCGCCGTTCATAGTTCCTCTAACGGGACGGATCGCGATAACGTTCGAAGATCTTGCGAACGTCCCCGTCAGCCGAACGAACGATCTGACCGCAAATAAAGATCAATATCGAAAACTGCCAGCAGTCTTCCGGACCGATCACGAGGCCGGTCGAGACATTTTCCTGGCGTTGCAGCACCTGCAAAAAGGCCTCGACCTCGCGCGCGAGCTTTTCCTTGCGGACGTCCAGCGAAGCTATTTTATTCTCGTATTTCAATGATGGAAAGCGGATCCCGCGTACCATCAGAAAAGTCGTCAAATAATCCGCGACGCCGGAGAACCGCTTCTCGAATTCGAACCCTTCGAATTGCGGAAGATCGGGCGGCAAAATGATCGAGGGCTTGTCCACCATGACATCCCCCTTCCGGACCACCGTACTTCCATGGTCAACGAGCGATTCCGCCAAAAAAATATATGGGATCTGAGTGACCTCGAACGTCTGGAGAGGCTGGACACGCGGCCGGACGATCTCCGTATGTTTGAGCGCCTTTTCCCAGGATTCGTGAATGTCCATGCTCTTGCCGGTCCTTCCTAATAGGAAATGGTGTCGGGAAGTTCGTTCTTATCGCCCGCCTGATAAGGGAAATATTCCTTGAGCTTCTCGCCGACGCGCAGAACGGCTTCGGAGATCCCTTCCGCGAATTTATCTTCCGTGAAGTGCCGGTGAAGAATCTCCGCGACATCGTTCCAGAAACCTTCCGGGACTTTTTCATTGATCCCGGTGTCGCCGAGCACCGCGAACTTCCTGTCCTTGATCGCGATAAAGATCAACACACCGTTCCTTTGTGCGGTCCGTGTCATCCCGATCTTCTGGAAAACCCTCTTGGCGCGGCCGAAGACATTCTCCCCCGCCCTCGATTCCAGATGCACCCGGATTTCGCCCGACGTATTTTTCTCCGCTTCCCGGATCGCCGCGGCGATCATTTCTTTTTCGGCCTTCGAAAAAAACAATGCCGGATGATGTGTTCTCATTTACCAGCCTCCTGAAGCTCCGCCGCCGCCGAACCCTCCACCGCCGCCGCTGAAACCTCCGCCAAACCCGCCGCCCGACGAAAACCCTCCGTAAAATCCGCCAAAACGTCCTCCGCGGCCGTTGATCTGGTAGATCCCGGCCCGCGAAAGGATGTGAAAAAGGCCAAAAATGAAGATCAACAGCAAGAGCCTCGGAACAACGTCGCTTTGCGCCGACCGCGGTGTTCCTTTAAACTCTCCCTGCGTGGCCCTGAGGATCGCGTCCACCCCCGCGACAATCCCGCGCGTAGTGTCCCCTTTCCGGAAATAAGGGGCCACGACCTGGCGGATGATCTCACCCGCCACGAGATCCGGAAAAGCCCCTTCCAGGCCATACCCGACCTCAATGCGCATTTTTCTGTCATCCCGGAAGATCAGGAAAATGACGCCGTTATCTTTCCCCTTTTGTCCGATCTTCCAGGCTTCCGCGAGGCGCATGGAAAAATCCTCGAGCGACTGCCCCTCCAGGGACGGAAAGGTCACGACCACCACCTGATTACTGGTCTTGTCTTCGAAGGCACGCAGCTGAACTTCGAGATCGGCGTTCGCGGCGGGAGATAAGAGACCGGCCCAATCGTTCACATAACCTTCGGGCCGTTTGGGAACTTCAAGCGCTGAGAGAACGGACAGCCCGGAAAAAAAGACAAAAGCGAAAAGAAAAAAGGGACAGACCCACCCTTTAAAAAAATGGGACTGTCCCCTGGTTCGATCCATCGATCAGAACTTGACCTGAGGTGCCGACTTGGCGTCCTGATTGGCTTGAAAATAAGCCTTGCTCTGGAATCCCGCCACGTTCGCGACGAACACGTTCGGGAACTGCCGGCGGAAAGCATTGAACCCCATGGCCGCTTCGTTGAAGCGCTTTCTTTCGACCGTAATGCGGTTCTCGGTCCCCTCCAGTTGAGTCTGGAGCGCGAGAAAATTCTGGCTGGCCTTCAGGTCCGGATATTTTTCCACGACCACCAGCAACCGGCTCAGCGAGGAGGTCAGCGCGGTCTGGGCTTCCTGGAATTTCGCGAGCAGTGCGGGATCGTTGATAATGGCAGGCGAAGCCGTGATCTGCGCGACCTTGGAACGGGCGTTCACGACATTCTGCAGCGTTTCTTTTTCGTGAGCGGCGTAACCCTTAACGGTCTCCACAAGGTTCGGCACGAGATCAAGCCGGCGTTGGTAGACGTTCTCCACCTGCGCCCAAGCGCTGTTCACGCCCTCTTCTTTGGTCACGAGATTATTATAAATGCCACCGAACGCGAGCGCTCCCGCGACAACGATAACGACTAAGATCCCCAGGATGATCAAAAGAGCTTTTTTCATAACAGGCCTCCTCGATAGATTGTGATCATGGATGAACAGCGGGGTTCATTATAGAACGGAAAAGAGAATTCTAAAAATAAATTATGCCCTCGGAAGAACAATTTTGGAGCGGAAACAGCTCCTGCCTTTCCGGATCCCTTCTAGGAAACCTGGTCCGGGCTTTTTTCCTGTTGGAAAGGCGCGTAGAATTCCGCTTTGGATGGAAGACGGAACCGTTTCAGCAGACGCGTCACGAGGCGGGCCTCCGCCTCCTGCCAGCGGGATTCATTGATCTCTTTCCGGCGGATATGGAAGCTCCCGCCGGCGACCATGTCGTGCCCGCCCGCCTCTTTACGGTCGTCAAAAATACCCCTCAGGATCTCGGGCGTGTCGTCCGTCATCCGGTTACTGCGCAATGACACATGGAGCTTGTCCTTGTAACGGCCCGTGCAAAGCGAACGCGCGATGCCCCGGTAAGTCAAAAGAAAATCCGCGATCTCCGAAACCAGGTCCGGATGCTCCACCTCCCCGAGGTGCGAAACGATGAGCCCCCGAAAAGCGCGGGCACCCTGAAGCCCGCGGTTGAGCGTGCTGAAAAATTTCTTGGACTTCGGCGGGTTCTGGATCCGGATCAGTGTCGGCATATCGCAGAGCGGCAAAATGTCCAGATAGGTCTGGATAATGTCCGCCCGATGGGCGCGGTAAAGGTTGAGCGTGTCGGACAAAATACCGTACGCCAGCGCGGTCGCGATCCTTTTCGGGATCTCGAGCCCGCTCAGCAAAAGCGCCTGGGTCAGGATCACGCTCGTGGCGCCGCATTCCGTATCGATGATCGACAAGGCCGCGAAAGGCGGTTTCGCGGAGGGATGCTGGTCGATAACGAGGGTGACTTTGCGGTTGCGCGGATAAGGATTATTCTCGAAGTCCGGCTGCGTGTCGATCAGGGCCGAGTTTTCGTAGGTCTTGATGTCGGAGGGCCGGATCTTGTGCACGGGGATCCGCAGGAGGCTGACCATCGCGCGGTTCTCCACGCGGCCGATGATCCCCTTGTAAACGATCCGCGAACGGATCCCGTAGGAACGTTCGGCCAGGTATTGAAGGGCCAGCGCGGTCGCGATAGCGTCCGGGTCCGGATAATCATGCGTGACGATCAAAAGCGGCGAGATCGACCCCTTTTTCTTTTCGAGGAACCGGAGCAGTTTCCTGCCGTGATGCGCGGCGATATTCTCCGTTTGTTCCTTTTTTCTTTTCGTTTTGAAAGAGGCCATGCGATCCGGAAGGAAGTCCTTTATTTTTTCGGCTTTGGGGGGATCGTCGCGAACCACTTCTGGAACGGCGGGTACTCATGCAGGCACTTCAGGTCCGAATCCGTTTGGAGGTGCTTGATGTCCCGAAAACCCAGCCGCACCGCCCGTTTCAGGGCCGTCAGGGATTTCGCGGTATAGCCGGAGACCGCGTAACTGCAGGCGAGATTGTAATGAACGATCGGATCGTCCTTGCACAGGAAAGCGAGCCGCTTGTCGATCTCGAGGCCCTTCTCGTACCATCCGCGACGCGTGTAAGCTTCCGCAAGCGGGGCCAGGGCATCCACGTAATTGGGCCGGTGCTTGACCACTCCTTCAAAGAAAGATATCTCAAAATCCAGATCTTTTGATTTCATGGTCGCATCATACCTTATTTAAAAATTCAATGCAAACGGCCGTTCGCCGCGTCCCTGAGGGTCCGCTCCAGAACTTTCAAAAATTCATCCATCTTGAACGGCTTGAGGAGGAATTCCTTGACCCCCATCCGCACGGCCGCCTGCCGGACCGGTTCGTCCTTATAGGCGGTCAGTACGATCACGGGAATGAGCGGCTTCTTCATCTGTCCGCAATAATCGTGGACCGCCTGGATCACCTGCAGACCGTCGATCTCCGGCATCCGGATATCCGTGATCACCAGATCAAAATGCTGGCGGGCCAGCAATCCCAGGGCTTCCTGGCCGCCGGCGGCCATCGTCGGTTCATAGCCGGCTTCTTTCAAGAGAAGCTCTAACGTCCTGCGGACCAGACCGTCATCATCAATGGCCAGGATCTTATTTTTACGCGTGTGTTCCGAATGTTCCGTCATGACCGTGACTCTCCCGGAAATGTATCAGGACCGCTGATATTTTCCCATCAACTGGCCTTCCGCCAAAATGTGGCCCTGCATGGCCTTGAGCAATTCTTTCTTTGTCACGCCGGGCGCCAGGTTAAGCGGGACATCCAAGGCGTAGAGCTTGAAAAAATAACGGTGCGTTCCGCGCGGCGGACAAGGACCGCCGTATCCGGTCGCTCCAAAATCGGTCCTCCCTTGCGTCCCACCCGTGGAAAGCCGCGCAGTCGCCGGAACAGCCGCCGGTAATTGCGTCACGCCCGGCGGCAGATCGTAGAGGATCCAGTGGACCCAATCCCCCGCCCGGGCATCCGGATCGTCCACGATAAGCGCCAGACTTTTCGCCTCCGGGGGCACCTCCGACCACTGAAGCGGCGGAGAAATATCGGCTCCGTCACACGTATGGTCCGCGGGAATGCTCGCGCCCTCACTGAAGGTCGGGCTGGTGACCCGGATCCTGTTTTTCATGTTCTCCTCCCCCCGCCCCGCGGGCGGATGAACTATCAAAGCGACCAAAAGGACCGGAACTAACAATCCGCATTTTTTCATCGGAAATCCCATCCTTCCTCTTTGGAATTCAGGACATGCTTCTTACGGAAACACGCTCCAGATAGCTCAGATCATCGACATTGACCCGGATCTTTTCTCCTTCACTGATGAATTGCGGAACAAGGACCGTGAGACCGTTCTCAAGCGCGGCTTCTTTATAAGTCGAGTCGCTCTGCCCTTTGACGCCCGCCGACGTGCTCGTCACTTTCAGCTCCGCGACCTTCGGGAAAGCGATGCTCAGGACCTTTCCTTCGCCGAAAAGGACCTCGATGACCTCGTTCTCTTTAAGGAACACCTCATGCCGCCCCACCGCCTTGGCCGCAATGGAAAACTGTTCGTACGTCTCCATGTTCATAAAAATGAACTGTGAGCCTTCGCGGTAGAGATATTGCATCTTCACGTAATTGACCGGAACATCCTCGACCTTGTCATCGGCCCGGAAACTTTTCTCCAGCGTGTGACCGTCCTCAAGGCTTTTCAGTTTGAGATGGACCATCTTCCCGAACTTGCCCGTTCCGCGGATCTCCTGCGTCATGACCTTGCAGGTCTTGCCGTCACAGCGGATGACATTCCCGACCCGGATCTCCGATGCGATGCTCATCTTTTGTCCTCCCGTTCCCGCCCGGCACCGTTCTCCATTAAATGGAATGGGGTAACGGTACAATTCTACGAACCCTAAAATTAAAAGAAACGCAGTATCAGTGCTTCCATTGGAACAGCATGTTCAAATAAGACCTTGGCTCGCGGTCCTCCGGGCGTAACCCAAGTTTGCCGGCGATCCGCGCTATCTCCCGCGGCTGCGTTTCGATCTCGAGGAACCAGCCGAACCGGGAAAGATGGTCAAGCGTTACAAGCGCCCGGCCGAAACGGTAGCTTTCCCTTTTCTTCTTATACTGCATAACAGGCTCACAGCCCAGGAACTCCAGCATCGCCTTCGCGGACCTATAATCCACGGCGGTCTCGATCTCCATGCGCCGGGTAAACCGCGATCTCAGCCGTGGCCCTTTTAAAGTCAGGAGCGCCTGACCGTTCCCGTGACGCCGGAGCCTCAACGCAACTTTTTGGCCCCGGAAAAAACGTCCTTTATCAAAAAACTCGTTAAATTCAAGGCCTTCCCTGATCTTCCTGGCGCCCGCTTTTTTAAGCAGGGTGCGGACCGACTGCGGATCCTTCAGCCGGTATTTTTGTTCGATCTCGAAAAATTTCATCGGACACTACACCTTCACGAGCATCTTTTCCCGGAGGGTACCGGCCATTTCGGCGCCGGCCAGTTCCCGGACGATCTCCAAAGCAAATTCAAGCGCGGTCCCGGGGCCCCGGCTCGTCACAAGGTTTCCGTCCTTGACCACGCTTTCCTTGGAGTGGATCGTTTTTGAAGAAAAATCCGTCTCGCAACCGGGGTAACACGTGGCTTTTTTCCCGTCGAGGATCCCCAGCGGCGCCAACACCGCGGCCGGCGCCGCGCAGATCGCCGCGATCAGTTTCCCCGCCCCGTTCATTTTTTTCAGGAACGCCGCAAGACCCGCCGATCCCGCCAGGTTGGTCGCGCCGGGAAGTCCGCCCGGCAAGATCACGGCATCCGGAAGGTCCTTGATCTCCTCGAACAACTGATCCGCCTGGACCCAAACTCCTCGCGAACTTTTAACGTTCTTGGCGCAAAGTCCCGCGATCGTGACGCGAACTCCCGCGCGCCGCAGCACGTCGATCGGAGCGACCGCCTCGATCTCTTCGAAACCCTCCGCGAGAACCACTACCGCCGTTTTAGCCATGGATCCTTCCTTACCCGCCCTCATCGACGGGCGGCTGTTGCGTCATTTGTTCCACAACGAATTTTTTTTGGCCGAAGATCTTGCCGTTGGAGAAGATCCGGAATTCATATTCCCCGGGATGCATGAAACGCACGCCCCGTAGATTGAACACCAGTTCGTGCGCCAAAAGCGGGCTCGGGACCTGGACCTCCTCCGGCATCTCGCTTTTTCCGATCGTCGTGTCGCTCTGCAGGTCCACCAGCTCAAGCCTGAAATGATACCCCCCCTGCGCGTCCGTCAGCTTGATGTAGACAGACATCGCGAAATGCGTGCAGGGGAAAACCGCGGCCCCGATATTTTCAAAAATGCCGATCAGGCTCTTCTTATTTGTCACCCGCTCGGTGATCACATAATCGCAGATGAGCATCGCGTTCGCTTTCGGTACCGGTAAGATCATGAGATCCTTTCTAAAAACCGCTTTTCTTTATGAGAACCAGAATGATGTTTTTTATCCGAACTTGTAATGTTTCCTCACAGCACGTTTGATGTTCCAAACGCATTTCAGTCCTTTCGGGAACGTCACCAGATCCCCTTTACCGAACGAGACATCGCCGCCCGGCGTCTTGACCGTCACGTCCCCTTCCAGAATGTGGCAAACCTCTTTCTCATTATATTCCCAGTCGAAGGTCGAAACTTCTTTGGTCCAGATCGGCCAACTCGAAACTTTCAGGTCGCTCAATTGCTTGCTCGTAGGTTTCTCCACGAGAACCTTTAAAGCCGTTTCCTGCGCCATGGTCCACCCCGCTCCCTTCTATTTTCTAAAATTTTCGAGCCAATTGCAATACTCACACTTCTCTGACGACGCCGGGGCCGCTCCCGCCAGCACCGCGACCGCCTTCCGGAAAAGTTCTTTGGCGCGGCCGGTCTCCGTCGCTATTTTGATCGGCTGGACCTCAAAAGCGACTTGCCCGTGTTCATTCACGCTTTTGGGCGAATAATAGAGCAGGAAACCGTGGCCGATCGTCCTCATGCCGTTCGCCTCGAGCATCAGCGCGTAACAATCAAGCTGGGTCTGATAATACTTGGTGGCGTCCTCTTCGTTCGTCGGGGACCCTTTGGTCTTGTAATCAAAAGGAATATAACGGTCCCCCTTGACCAGCAGATCGTCCAGCGCCCCGGAAAGAACGGGCACTTCCTCCGCGTATTGAAGACCCGTGCGCCAGTTGCGCCACCGCTCCAGTTGGGCATGATTTTCATAAAGCGACACTCCCTCGAAGTGATCGATCCGGAGCTCGGGAGGAAGCGTTCGTTTGGCGCGATAGGTATCGAAGTAAGCCTTGATGACGCGGTCCATCCCTCCGGGCAGTGACGGAAAAATGCCGCGCGGCCGCTTGATACCCTTGACCTTTTCAAGCCAAAAACAGCGCGGGCAATCCTTAAAAAGACTGAGCGCCGAGGGAGATAATTTGACTTCTTTTGTCATAGTTCCTAACGTGAGTTATCAAGATCAGGCAGACGGGGCATTATATGCCCGGCCCCGAGGGATGGCCAGCATAACCTTCGACTTCGGCCGTTCTAATTTTTCTTCGGACGGTGTCCCGGAAAAGGGTCCTCCGGGTCATTGAAATCAGGCAGAAAAGACGTCTGTTCCACCAAGTTCTGGGCATAAACTTTTGTAAAACCGAGCTCACCGACCAGTTCGAGGACCTGTTCGTATTCCCTGGGCTTCAGCGGCTGTTGAAATTCCCCGCGACCGGAACAGGCGGGCACCGGCTGATATTGACTCATGACCGAAACCGGGATCTCCGCACCGAATTCCCGGTGGATCAACCGGAGCACTTCCAGACTGTTCTCCACATGGCCGGGAAGCACCAGATGGCGGATCAGCACTCCCCTCTGGGCGAGCCGCTCCCCCGTCGGGTCCCACGGCTGGAGAGGTCCCTTGATCTTCACCATCTTCCGGACCGCCTCCAAAGCGATCTCCGGGTAATGCTCGTCCCCCATGCAGGTCTTCGCCAGTTCCGGCAGAGCAAATTTGAAATCCGGCATGAAAATGTCCATGAACGCGCCGTATTCTTCGACGAGTTCGGCCCTCTGATAACCGGAACTGTTGAAAAGAAACGGAACCTTGACCCCTTTTTCGCGCAAAGTTTGGCAAAGTTCCTTGATGTGCGGCCAAAAATGGTCCGGGGATACGAAATTCAGGTTATGGACTTCTTTTTGAAGGAGCGCCTCGACCTCTTTTAAAAACACTTTGGAAGAAAATTCCTTTCCTTCGTGTTGAAAAGAGATCTGGTAGTTCTGGCAAAAAAAACACCGGCCCGAGCAACCGCTGAAAAAGATCGTGCCGGAACCGAGCGTTCCGGAGAAAGAAGGCTCTTCCCCGAAATGCGCTCCGAGGTGTGCGATCCGGAGGGTCGAGGTCTCGCCGCAAACGCCCGTTTTCCCCCGCGCGCGGTCCGCCTTGCAATCCCGCGGACAAAGTCTGCAACACCGGTAAGCTTCGAAAGGGTCCATCGAAAAACTCAGGAGGGAACGAGCGATTTAAAGGCCTCGGGCAAAAAGAAAAGGATATCCCCGGCCGTGAGGCTCACCTGTCCGGTTTTTTTCGCGGCAAGGTCTCCGGCAAGTCCGTGAACATGAACGCCGAGACACGCGGCTTCAAAGGGAGAGCATCCTTGTCCGACCAGCGCGGCGATCATACCGGTCAGAACATCCCCGGCCCCCGCGGTCGCCATGCCCGGGTTGCCGGTGGGATTCACATAAACTTTCCCTTCCGGAGAAGCCACGACCGTGTGATGTCCTTTGAGGACGAGGACGACGCTGTATTCTTTCGCAGTTTCCAAAGCGCGCTTCCGCCGCAGGATGTCTGAATCATCCAGCTTTCCCCCGAACACCCGCGTAAATTCTCCCGGATGAGGCGTGAGGACGGCAAGGGCGCGGCCTTTTTTCAGGATCGTCAAGTGCCCTTTCAAGGCATTGAGGCCGTCGGCGTCGATCACGACCGGAAGTTCGGTCTCCTGGATAATTCTCCGGATGAGTTGTTGCGTGGTAGCGTGCTGTGAAAGACCGGGCCCGAGGGCGAGTACTTGCTGGGTAAAGCAAAACCTTTTGATCTCGGTCAACCCCTTGAGCGAAAGAGTTCCTTTTGCCGTGGAAGGCAGCGGCCGGATCATAAGCTCGGATTCGCGTTTGGCGATGATCAAATAGACCGCGTCCGGCACTCCGACCGTCACTAAACCGGCGCCGGACCGCAGAGCCCCCATACCGGCCAGATGGGCGGCGCCTGCCATGCCGCGGGACCCCGCCAGAATGAAAACGCGGCCGAATGTGCCTTTGTGGCCGGTGGCGGGACGCCTTAATTTTTCTTGGGCCAGATTTTTGATATCCATGGTTTTCAGTCGTAAGTGGTCAGTGGTAAGTAGTAAGTCTTCCGGCACTTACGACTTACTACTTGCCACTTACTTCTTATCACTTACCACTTGTAATGATCTTTTTCATCTCTGAAACGGCCTTGCAAAGCCCCGTGAACACCGCGCGGCTGACGATCGAATGGCCGATATTGAATTCGAGGATCTCGGGAATGTCGAGGAGCGGGAAAATATTCTCGTAGTTCAGCCCGTGCCCGGCATGGACCTTGAGCCCGAGCTTCGCTCCGAGTTGCGCGGCGATCCGGATGCGGGAAAGTTCTTTTTCCTTTTTTCCGCCGCGCGCGTTCGCGTAGGAGCCCGTGTGGATCTCGATCGCGTAGGCGCCGACCCGGGCCGCTTCCAGGATCTGCTTCGCGAGAGGATCGATGAAAAGACTGACCTGTATCTTTTTCTTCGACAGCGATTCTACGGTCCGGCCGAGCAGGTCCCGTTTGGAAAAAAGGTCCAGCCCCCCTTCGGTCGTAAGTTCCTGACGTTTTTCCGGCACCATGCAAACTTTTTGCGGCCGCGTCTTCAGCGCGAACTTGATGATCTCCGGCGCGAGCGACATTTCAAGGTTCAAGGGAACGTAGATCTTTTTCAGGAGCTCAAGGACATCACTGTCCTGAATATGCCGCCGGTCCTCGCGGAGATGGACCGTGATACTGTCCGCGCCGCCGCTCTCCGCTTCCAGCGCGGCTTCCAGTACCGAGGGTTCGTTCCCGCCGCGCGCCTGCCGCAGCGTCGCGACATGATCGATATTCACACCGAGTTTTTTAGAAGAAACGGGAGTCATGACCGGCTCATTTCTTTTGGGAGTTGATCACCGTCTTGATGATCATGGGTTGTTTGTCCTTCAAGCTGACTTCTTCGGGCAGGACAACATGCAGGGGCAGATCGTAGGTCCCTTTTTTCAGCCCCGAGAGGTCCACATAGGCCAGAAGGTCCTCCGGGGAAAGTTTCTCCAGAAGACGCTTGGATCCCTTCAGAGTGAACGAGATTTTTTCCGGAGTGACCTCGAAAATATTGCTTATGTCCGGCATATTCAGGACACGCACGGTCACGTCCCTGAACTCTTTCTCATTGAATTCTTCGCGGAGAGGGATCAAAACGTCCACCAGGGCTTCGCTGAGCGGCTTGAGGGTCGGCGGCAATTTGACGCGCACGGTCCGGTTGAACGAACGGATGCGCCCCACCAGGTCGATCGGCTCGGTCTTCACCGCCTTCATCGCTTCCAGGACACCTTTCGGCCCCTGGACCAGCAGCGCGTTCGGATTCACCCGGACCTCCTCGTTGAGAAGTTTATAACCGATCGCGGGTTCCCCGACGAAATCCGGCTGGATCTCAAGCTTCTGCACCACGACCTCGTCCAGTTTCACGGTCACGGCTTCCGGGATGATCTTCAGGACACGGATCTGAAAATCCGGAACGCGGATCTCGGCCGGTTCCAGGCGGAACGAATATTCCCCGGCGGTCTTGATCTCGGGGCCGATCCTGTGAACGGCCTGGATGTCCCGGCTCGCGAGGTTCACGATCAGGGAACGCGGCGCGGAAAACGTGACCTGCACGGCCCTCGCGGAAATTTCCGAGACCAGCATTTTCTGATCGGACATCTGGATCTTGACGGGGATGACGCGGGTGACCTCGATGCTTTCCTCACCGACGGCGTAATACCAGAGCCCTGCCGCGAGCACCAGTGAAATGAATTTGAGGCCCCAGTTACGGCCCAGCCATTTGATCATGCGTCCTTGGATTTCCCGTGAAATTGGAAAAGTTTTTTGTTCTTTTCGATGAATTCCTGGAAAACATTCTTGCTGTTCTCCGCCGGTTTGAAAAGGCCTTCAAGGATCTGCTTGAGGTCCTCCCGGTCCAGCGTCTTGGTCAATTTTCCGAATACCGAGATCGAAATATTCCCGGTCTCTTCGGAGACCACGATGCAGACCGCGTCGCATTCTTCCGTGAGTCCGAGCGCCGCGCGGTGCCGCGTCCCCATCGAGGGCGGCAGGCCCGTCGCCTGGGTGAGCGGAAAAAGCGATCCGCAGGACGCGATCCGGTCGCCGGAAATAATCACCGCCCCGTCATGCGTCGGCGTGTGCGGATCAAAGATGCTCAAAAGGAGCTCCGCGCTCACTTTCGCGTCGAGCATCATGCCGCTTTCGATATAATCCTTCAGCGTCACATCCCGTTCAATCGCGATCAGCGCACCCATCCGCCGGCCCGCCATTTGGTCGCAGGCGCGGAGGATCTCGTCGATCGTCCCGCCCAAATGAAGAAAACCGCTCGAGAGCGTCGTCCCGAGACGCACCAGGGCGCGCCGCATCTCCGGCTGGAAAACGATCAGGAACGCAACAACGCCGACCGCGAAGACCTTCGAAAGCACCCAGATGATACTGTTGAGTTCGAAGAATTTCGCCACAAGAAAAATGACGACCAGAAGGATCAAGCCCAGGAGCAGCTGCATGGCGCGCGTGCCCTGAAAAAGCCGGATCACGAAATAGATCAGGACCCAGATGAACAGGATCTCGACAACGGGCCGCCAGAAGGAGATGAGAAGCCCGAGCATGTTATTTTTTCCCGAATAACGTGAAGGCGAGCGTGAGGATCAGGCTCAGCAGAACACAGGTCGTGATGGGAAAATAGAAAGTAAAACTCCCGCGGCGGATAAAGATATCGCCCGGCAGCTTCCCGAGCCCGGGGATCTTGTCAAAAAAGGTCGCGAAGATCCCCATGCCGACAAGGATCACACCGAAAAAGATCAGGGTTTTCGCGAAGTCGCTCATGACATTTCCCTCCGGATTTTTCATACTATAGCATGAGGGAAAAAGGGGGCCCACCTATTTTTTTGGACCGGTCAGAAAAGCGCGCGCTTTTTTAAAAAAGCTGCTTCGAATTCGCGGGCGGCTTGACGCCGAAATGCTGGTAAGAACGTTCAGTGAGCACGCGGCCGGAAGCGGTGCGCTTCAGGAATCCGCGCTGGATGAGGTACGGTTCATAGATCTCTTCGAGGGTCTCGGCGTCCTCGCCGACGCCCACGGCCAGGCTGTTGACGCCCACCGGACCGCCGCTACATTCCTTCAGGATATATTCCAGGATCCTTTTGTCCATCGGGTCGAGGCCTTCCTTGTCCACGCCGAGCATCTTGAGCCCCTGGTCCGCGACCTCCGCGGTGATGGAACCGTCCGCCTTGACCTGGGCGTAGTCCCGGACGCGGCGGAGCAAGCGGTTCGCGATACGCGGCGTGCCGCGCGCGCGGCCCGCGATCTCGCACGCCCCTTTTTCGTCGATCGGGATCTCCAGAAGCCTGGCCGAACGCTTCACGATCGCGGCCAGGAATTCATCCTCGTAATAATTCAGCCGCTCAATGATCCCGAAACGCGAACGCAGCGGGGCCGTGAGCAGGCCGCTGCGCGTCGTCGCTCCGATCAGCGTAAAACGCGGAAGCTGCATTTTCACCGAGCGCGCGTGCGGCCCTTTGTCGATCATGATCTCGATCGAATAGTCTTCCATCGCCGAGTAAAGGTATTCCTCCACCACGTGCGGAATGCGGTGGATCTCATCGATAAAAAGGACGTCGCCTTTTTCCAGGTTCGTAAGGATGCCGGCCAGGTCCCCCGCCCGCTCGAGCACAGGGCCCGCGATCTGATGGATCTTGGCTTTCATGCGGGTGGCGACGATGTTCGCGAGCGTGGTCTTGCCGAGACCCGGAGGCCCGAAAAGAAGCATGTGATCGAGCGATTCCCCGCGTTGCAGGGCGGCGTCGATGAATACCTTCAGGTTCTCTTTGACCGCCGTCTGCCCGATGAATTCATCGAGCGTGGCGGGCCGCAGTGTGACCTCGAGCTCGAGCTCTTCGGGTTTCGGTTCCTGGTCGGTCAATCGATCATCATCCATATTCATTCCTGTGTTGATACCGCGCCGCGCAAGGTCATACGTGCTTTAATGCCGCGCGAATGATCTCTTCGACGGAGATCTTTTTTCCGGTCGCGCTCTTCAGGACTTTCTGGACCGCTTCCTTGGCTTTCGGTTTCGTGTAGCCGAGCGAAACAAGCGCCGCGACGGAATCTTCGACCATCTGGTCGGAAATATTCGCGTCATGAACGAGCTCCTTGCCCGCCGCGATCTCCGCGCGGCCGATCTTGTCCTTGAGCTCGACAACGACCCGCTCGGCCGTCTTGAGTCCGATCCCCGAAATCGCCGTCAGCGCCGGAAGGTCCCGTTCCTGGATCGCGCGTTTTAATTCGGGAAGCGTCACGCCGGACAACAATGTGATCGCGAGTTTGGGCCCGATCCCCGAGATCGAGATCAGGAGTTTAAAGGCTTCCCGCTCTTCTTCCGTGGCGAAACCGTAAAGCGCCTGGAGATCCTCGCGGACGATGAAATGAGTGAAAAGTTTGACGGTCTCCCCCAGGGAAGGAACGCCTGAAAAAGTCGAGAGCGATATACGGACCTCGTAACCGATGCCGTTCACGTCGAGGACCACCGCCGTGGGACTTTTTTCCGCGACTTTTCCGCTCAAGTAATAGTACATGGGATCTTTCTCTTCGCGTTATGCAAGTGACACATGGCGATCGCGAGCGCGTCCGCGGCGTCCGGCGCCGGGCTTTTCTTCAGGCCGAGAAGCCGTGTCACCATGAACTGGATCTGCTCCTTGGCCGCGCGACCGTTGCCGGTCACCGATTTTTTCACCGCCGTCGGGGCGTATTCTATCACGTCGATCCCCTGTTTTGAAGCCGCGAGCATGGCGCAGGCGCGCGCCTCGCCGATCCGTTCCACCGCCTGAATGTCCTTGGCGAAAAAAAGCGTCTCGAGCGCCATGACCGAAGGTCCGAATTTTTCAATCACGGCCTGGAGCGCTTCAAAGATCGTCAGCAATCGGGCAGCAATGGGATCTTTGGAATTCGCGCGGAGGGTCTCGAAATGGATCACTTTGTACTTCTGTCCATCGGCCTCGAGGATACCGATGCCCGTGCGGTGGGTCCCGGGGTCAACGCCTAAAACGCGCATTCGTTCCTCCTAAAAACAAAGGGTACGGATCTTAAGTTCGCGGATCCTTCCCCGTCTCTCTCCGGGAGAGAACAAGCTCTTTCGATCACGCAAGTTCCTTAATGACCTCTTCCGGAATGTCCGCGTTCGCGTAGACGTTCTGAACGTCGTCATGCTCTTCGAGGGCTTCAATGAGTTTCAGGACCGAACGGCCGCTGTCGACACTCACAGCCACGAGATTCTTGGGGATCATGGTAAGCGTTGCGCTTTCCATCTTGATCTTGGCTTTTTCAAGCGCCTCGCGGACGGCCCAAAGGTCGTGCGAACCGGTTGTAATTTCGTACGCGGTATCCGTCGACGTCATGTCTTCCGCCCCGGCCCCGAGCACGATCTCCATCAACGCGTCCTCGCTGATCGCGCTTTTCAGAACGACAATGAAACCTTTTTTCTCGAAGATCCATGCCACCGAGCCCGCGCCCGCCATCGTCCCGCCGCCCTTATTGAAAAGGCTCCGGATCTCGGAAGCCGCCCGGTTCTTGTTGTCGGTCAGACAAGCCACGAGGATCGCCGTCCCCTGAGGTCCGTAGCCTTCATAAGCCACTTCCTCGTAGGTCACGCCCTCGAGTTCGCCCGTGCCTTTCTTGACCGCGCGATCGATATTGTCCGACGGCATGTTCGCGTCTTTGGCCGCCTGGATGGCCGTACGGAGCCGCGGGTTCGTGTTCGGATCGCCGCCGCCCGTCTTTGCCGCTACCGTGATCTCGCGAATAACCTTGGTAAAGGCCTGACCGCGTTTGGCGTCGACGATGGCTTTTTTATGTTTGATACTCGCCCACTTGGAATGTCCTGACATAATCGCCCCCGTTAAGGTCTTAACTTATGGAACAAGTTGATGGATTATAAAAACATATTTTTAATACTAATGCGATGAACCTTTTATGGCCTCCGCCATCAGAATAACGTCTCGCATCCCTTTCACTTCATGGACCCGCACGATCTTGGCCCCCTGCAATACCGCCGCGGTCACGCACGCGGCCGTCCCGAACTCCCGCCCCCGCGTCTTACGGCCCGTCACCTGCCCGATAAAAGATTTCCGTGAAGGTCCGATCATGACCGGAAAGCCGGGCTCGCAGAACCTCTTCAGCTGCCTCAGGATCTCCAGGTTCTGATCCACTGTTTTCGCGAACCCGAGACCCGGATCGATCACGATCCGTTCCTTTTCGACTCCCGCCGCCGCCGCCGTTCCGGCGCTTTCGCGAAGCTCTGCCAGGACTTCCGCGACGACATCGGAATATTCCGTCAGGGTCTGCATGTTCTCCGGCGTGCCGCGGCTGTGCATCAGGATCAGGCCGGCCTCGAATTCTTTGATGACCCAGGCCATTTCGACGCCGGACCGTTTCAGGCCGCTCACATCATTGATGATCGCGGCGCCGGCTTCCAGACATTTCCGGGCGACTCCGGGCTTGGTCGTATCGATCGAAACGGGAACGGTCAACTTTTCTCGGATCTTCTCCAGGACGGGCAGCAACCGCTCCAGCTCTTCTTTTTCCGGGACCGGCTGCGCGCCGGGGCGCGTGGACTCGGCGCCGAGGTCCAGGATGTCCGCGCCTTCATCGACCAGCTTCACGGCCTGATTCAAAGCGGCTTCGGGATCGAGATACCGGCCGCCGTCCGAGAAAGAATCCGGCGTCAGGTTCAGGATGCCCATGACCACGGCGCGCTCAAAAGAGATCGTTTCGTGCCGGAGCCGCCAGATCACGCGATGGGTTTCTCGCCTTCCGGAAAAGCGTTCGTTCTTTCGGGATCTACCCCCGCAATGCCGGTGATCCTCTTGATCTCCTCGGCCTCGATCACTTCCTTTTCCAAAAGAACGTCAGAAAGGTTCGTCAGCTTTTCCATGTTCTGCTTCAAAATTTCGTTCGCCCGCACGTAACATTCGTCCACGATGCGGCGGACCTCCCCGTCGATCAGGACCGCGGTCTGCTCCGAATAATCTTTTTCGCGCATCAGGTCGCGGCCCAAAAAGACCTGGCGGTCCTTTTTCCCGAAAGTCAGATGGCCGAGCTTTTCGCTCATCCCGAGCTCGCAGACCATGGCCTGCGCGTAATGGGTCGCTTTCTCAAGATCGTCCGAAGCCCCGGAGCTGATCTCTTTGAAGTAAAGTTCCTCGGCCACCCGGCCGCCCAGCAGCACGGTGATCCGCCCCAGGATCTCGGTCTTTGTGATCAAGTTGCGATCCTCGTCCGGCACCTGCAGCGTATAACCGCCGACCCCGTAGCCGCGCGGGATGATGGAGATCTTATGCACCGGATCCGCGCCGGGGACCAACAGTGCGATCAATGCGTGGCCCGATTCATGGACCGCTTTGATCTTTTTCTCATTTTTCGAAATGACACGGCTCTTGCGTTCCGGGCCGATCATCACGCGTTCGATCGACTCCGCAAGTTCCTGCTGGCCCACGGATTCTTTTTTGCGGCGCGCGCCCAAAAGAGCTCCTTCATTCACCAGATTGGCCAGGTCCGCGCCGGAAAATCCCGGCGTTTGGCGCGCCAGTTTCCCGAGGTCCACATCGGGCGCCAACTTGACTTCCCGCGCGTGCACCTTCAAAATTTCTTCCCGGCCCTTGATGTCCGGCCGTTCGAGCACCACTTGGCGGTCAAAACGTCCCGGCCTCAGCAGCGCGGGATCCAAAACGTCCGGCCGGTTCGTCGAAGCGATCAGGATGACGCCCGCGTTCGTATCAAACCCGTCCATTTCCACCAAAAGCGCGTTCAAAGTCTGCTCCCGCTCGTCATGGCCGCCGCCGATCCCGGCGAAACGCTGACGGCCCACGGCATCGATCTCGTCGATAAAAATAATGGCCCCGCGGCCTCCCGCCTTGGCGGCCTTTTTCGCCTGCTCAAAAAGGTCCCGCACCCGGGCCGCGCCGACGCCCACGAACATTTCCACGAAATCCGATCCGCTAATCGAGAAAAAAGGCACCTCGGCCTCTCCCGCCACCGCTTTCGCGAGGAGCGTCTTCCCGGTCCCCGGAGGTCCCATGAGAAGCACGCCCTTCGGGATCCGTCCGCCCAATTTCTGGAACCGGAGCGGCTCTTTAAGGAATTCTATGATCTCCTGAAGTTCTTCCTTCGCCTCCTCGACCCCGGCAACGTCCTTGAACGTGATCGGACTTTTTTCCTTGTCCGCAAGTTTCGCGCGGGATTTCCCGAACGAAAAGACCTTGCCGCTGCCCTGCTGGACCCCGCGATACACGAAGAACCAGAAAAAACCGATCAGCAGGAGCGTCGGAATGATCCCGGCGATCAACTGGCGCCAGAACACCTGCGGCGGATTGACCGCGAAATTCGTGACGTTCTTGCGCAGGAGCGGGATGATCTCGGGGTCATTGGGCGGAATGTGGACCTGGAAAAAAGATCCCGTGACCATCTTGCCGCGGACGACATCGTCCACCAGTTCGCAGGAAATGATCTCCCCGGCTTCCGGGTTGCGCAAAAGAATACGGTAAAATTCCGAATAATTAAGTTCTTTGAGCTCGAAATTCGGGAAGACGAAGATCTGCAGAAGGATGAAGATGGAAAGAGGCACAAGAAAAAGCGCCACCAGTCTCCGTCGTTCCGGGTCCCCGGTCGGACCTTTTTTCGGAACGTTCGGCCCCATTTTGGGACGCGGGGTGTTCCGCTTCAGATTATTCGCTCCGTTCGAGATCTTGGCCATGAATGTCCGCTCCAAAAGTTCTCTTCTACCACTTCCGAAAACTTGTACTAATTCGTTTTTCCGTGGGCAAAACGAGCCGTAGTCTAGCACGCGCTCCGAAAGATATCAAATCGGATTAACCCGGCCTTTTTTTCTTATAAAGCGTTATGTTTTTTGAAGTTAGCGCAAGGTCAATATCCTTGGGCAGCGAGAAACAATTCCGCGGACGGCTCAGTCCGCGGCGAAGCCTCTCCCACGCGTCAAATGAAAGTCCGCTTTGCGGGTGAAGCTCCTTGAGGGCCTTTTCGACCATCCGGAACTGAAGCGCCGCCGGCAGCTTCAAAAAAACATGGCGCCGAAATTCCACTTTCCGGCCGGTGCGCCGCTTGAGGACTTTGCGCCAAGCCAGTTTTTCGAGCTCGGAAAAAAGATCGTTCTCCTCGGTGACAATGGCCGGGATCCGCGACAACGCTTCCACGAGCCGCGGGTTGTAATCACGCCGGAGGCTCGGGATCAATTTCATGCGGATACGGTTGCGCAAAAAATGGAGGGACTCGTTGCTCTTGTCCGTGCGGAACGAGATGGAATACTTTTCGAGATAAGACAGCAATTCTTTCTTGGTGAACGGAAGCACGGGGCGGACCAGCAAGATGGGACCGCGGAAGACCTTTTCGCGGATCCCTGAAAGCCCGCGCAATCCTGTCCCCTGCAGGATCCTCATGAGCACGGTCTCGGCCTGGTCATCCTGAGTGTGGGCAAAAACGATCTTGGAATATTTCTTTTGGCGGGCGATCCTTAAAAAAAATCCGTAACGCAATTTTCGCGCGGCCTCCTCGACCGAGCTCTTTTCCTTTTTCGCTTCTTTTTTGACGTTCCCCTTCCCGTGATAAAAAGGAACCCCAAATCTTCGCGCCAGTTTCTTGACGAAAATTTCGTCCCGCTTCGCGTCCTTGGGACGCAGTTGGTGATTGAAATGAAGCACCCCAAGCTTCCAGGCATATCGCGGGGCGATCTTTTCCAGAAGGTGGAACAGCGCCACGGAATCCGGCCCGCCGGAACAGGCGATGAGGATCTGATCGTGAGGTTTGAAAAATTTTTTGCGCTCAAGATGTTCTTCGAAGAGCGCCGTAAGATCGCGCGCCATGGAAAATGGCCCCGGAAGTGAAAAAAGACCGCCGTCCCGTTCCTGATGTCGGACAAAAACTGCCGGGGGCCAGGATTGAACTGGCGACCTAGGGCTTATGAGTCCCTCGCTCTAGCCAACTGAGCTACCCCGGCATGAAAATCAAATTCCCTAAAACCGGATGAATTTCCGGAAGATATTCCCTTTTCCCCGCCGAAAAAACCGCGGGGAAACCCGCAAAAGGAGCGCTATATTATCACAGCATTATCAGAGTACACAAGTGCGGTCGCCCTCGCACGGATCCCGGCCCAATTCATCCTTTACAGAACCCCATGAAGTGCGTACACTGAACTCATGAAATCGAAGGCTCACCCGAAACCCAAAAAGCAAGATCCCGCGCGCAAAAAAAACGAATTCGACGCCGTTATTTTCGACATTGACAATGTCCTGGTCGATACCCGCCATTCCTATCTGGAAGCCATCCGCGAGACCGTGGAACTTTATTTAACACACGGTCCGGTCCCTTTTTTCAGCCGCGCGGCAACCGGGAAATTCCCTGGCCTTCTGACCCCCGAGGACGTGGACCAGTTCAAGCTCCTCGGCGGTTTCAATGACGACTGGGACTGCTGTTACGGCTTTCTGGTCTATCTTCTGTCCCTGCCCGTCGGCAACCGGACGATCGAAGCTCTCAAGAAAGTGGTAAATGTCGAAAAATTCGCCAAAACGATCAAGGAGAGGCCCCTCCGGGTCTCGGGAATCACCGCCCTTTTCGGCCGCCCGACGACCGTGACGATCGAAAAAGTGGCCCGCATCTTCCAGGAGATCTATCTCGGCAAGGACCTTTTTCCGCGGCTCACCCAAAACAAGATGCGTTATTGGAAAAAACGCGGGCTGATCTACCGCGAAAAGCTCGTTTTCAAAAAACCCGTCCTCCAGAAGATGAAGGCCCACGGGCTGAAGCTGGGGATCGCGACGGGCCGCTCCCTCTACGAGGCTTTACACGCCTTGAGGGCTTTCGGGATCGCGGAACTTTTCGACGGGATGACGACCATGGATGACGTCAAAAAAGAAGAACGGGAGAAAAAGGAATCCCTTCGCAAACCCCATCCGTTCTCCCTTATCAAGACCGCTCACGCTCTCGGCGCAAAAAAAAGATTCCTCTATGTGGGAGACCTTCCCGACGATGTCCTGTCGGCGAACCGCGCCAAATCCACGATCAATATCCGTTCCGCCGCTTTTCCCATGTTGGCCGCCAATCCCTTCCTGGCCATCAAAGAGATCGAAACAACCCACCCCGACTTTATCGTCAGAACACCCTCGGAACTCTGCCGTCTCCTGGGCATCCACTAGACCGGGACCGCGAGTTAAGGAACAGACCGCTTCTGCAGGATTTTCATCTTTGAGCTGATCTCTTCAGCCGTTGACTAAGAAAGGACGGCTTTGCGGAGAAGCCAGGTGCCGGCGCCGATGAGGATGATATTGGGGATCCAGAGACTGACGTAGGGGGGAAGCACACCGCGGGACGCCATAGCCTGGGCGATCGCGAAAAGAATGTAATAAAGGCTCATCGCCGCCATCGAGATCCCGAAACTGATCACCACTTCCCCGCGCTTCACGATACAGGCGATCGGGATGCCGATGAACATGAACACCAGGGCCGCGAAAGAAAAGGAGATCCTCTGGTGGAACACGGCCCAGATCTCGCGCCGGTCTTTTTTCTCCATCTTTTCCGAAACCTCCACAAGCAGTTCCGCGAGAGACATGTCCTTTTTCTTTTTTCCCATTTTGCGGAGATCGTTCTCTTCAAGGGTCGGGAACCTGTAGGTCTTGAACTGCACGGACTGAATGCCCTTGTCCTGCGATTCCGAGACGCTGCCGTCGTAAAGACGGACCTCCAGCTGGCCGGTGTCCGGGTCCATTTTGATCTCGCCGCGGTCCGCGACGATCGTGCGCACGGGATTGTCCGTATCCACGCCCTCATGCGCCACGATATCCCTCATCACATTCCCTTCCACCCGTTTGGCAAGAAAAAGGATATTATTGCTGATCTTCACGAAACGCCCGGGCTCGATGAGCGCCATGGGATGCTGCATGATGATCTTTTTTGTGACCTTCCGGAACTCAAAACGCGCGACGGGCCCGACCTGATCATTGAAAACGAACATGCAGACGCTCAGCGCGAAACCGAGGATAAGCGGCGGCATCATAAATCTCAGCGGATGGACGCCGGACGCCTTCATGGCACGGAACTCGTTATGCTGGGAAAAACCCCCGAAGACGATCAGAACGCCCGTCAAAAGGCTCATCGGCGCCGTCCAGCTGATCACGGAAGGCAGGGAAAGCAGCAGGACATAGAGAGTGTTGGTGAACGGAACCCCGCGGCCGATGATCATGTCCGCCATTTTGACGAGATACCCCGTCAGAAAGATGAAACAGAGGACCGAAAAGCAGATCAAACACGGCAATAAAAGCTCTTTAAGAACGTAGCGCTGGAGGATCTTCATGCTGAATGGTGTCTCTCATGTGTTCGTTGCACGACTCGGGGCATCATAGGAGCCCTTCCCCGCTTTGTCAAGTTTGGAGCCCCGAAGCACGGACGGCCGCGACGAATTCATCGGGCGACACGAATCCCGTCATCCGGAGCTCCTTTACTTCCCGGCCCTTCGCGTCCAGGAAAAAAATGGACGGAACCCCGTAAACGCCGAATTTGAGGACGACGTCCTCGATCTCCTGCGTGTCCACGGACGTGGTGTCGATCTTGATCCTCCGGAAATTCTTCAGAAGATCGATGACCCTCGGGTCCGTATAAGTGAACCGGTCGAGCTCATGGCATGGAATGCACCAATCGGCGTAAAAATCCAGGATGACCGGCTGACCGGCCGCCTTCGCTTCCTCGAGGATCCCGGCGCGGTACTTTTCCCAAACGACCCCGGGTTTCGGGGAAAAACCGGTCACATAAAGCATCATCACGATCCCGGCGATCCCGAACAGACTTCCCGCGATCTTTTTGAAAATTCCGAATTGGGGAGATTTTCCGTCCACGCCCTCGATCCACCCCAGGTAAACACCGCCGCCCAGCAAAGCGGACGGGATCAGCCACGGCATGATCGGCCAGCGGAAGGCAATGATCAGATAAAAACATCCGAAAGTGAAAAGGACGACGCCCAAGGCCCGTTCGACCCAGACCAGCCAGGCGCCGGACTTCGGCAACTTTTTCAAAAGTGCCGAAAAGGTCCCGAGCACCAGGTAAGGCATCCCCAGACCGAGCGCCAGCATGAAAAAAGAGACCGCCCCGAACACGACGTTCTTTTCCCGGCCGACGTGCGCCAGAAGAGCGAGCACCACCGGTCCCATGCAGGGCGCGGCAATCAGACCGACCAGGGCCCCGGAAAAAAACAGGCCCAGGGCCGACCGCCGTGAGGAAGCTCCCTGCTGGGGCACAAGCCAGGCGGGCAGCCGAAAAGTATAAAGGCCGAACATGCTGAAAGAGAGGGCGATGATGAAAGAACCGATCAGAACGAGGACCCAGAAATTCTGGAGCAGTCCCCCGAAAAATTGTCCCGTATAAGCCGCCGTCACGCCCAGCGCGGTATACATTACCGTGATCCCGGCCACGTAAAGGAGCGCTCGCCAGAACGAGTGCCGGTGATGTTCCCCTTCCGCGCTGCGAAAAAGCGAAAGCGTGATCGTCAGCATGGGATAAACGCACGGCGTCAGGTTGAGTCCGATCCCTAAAAGGAAAAAACTGAAATAATTCACGACCGTCTCCAGCATAACGCTCCTGTCTTAAAATAAACTTGATGGGAAATCGGTTTTATTTTCTTTCTTCTTGTTCAGGAACTCTTCGGCCGTCCGTTTCCAACCCACCGGAATCTCGTACGTCTTGAAGTCCCAGCTTGAGGTAAAAAAGATCTTCCCCTCGCGGCACCCGTATTCGAAGATCTCCCGGGTCAGACGTACGTCATCCAGACAATATTTCTTGAGCTCCTCCATCCGACCTTCTTTGAAAAGAACGAGCGCCTCGGCGCCGTCCCCGGACTTCCCTCTTTTGATCGTCGCGCGCGCAACGCTGTCAAGACTTGCCCTGTGTCCCCGGACCTTTTCAATTTCCTCCAGAAGATCCAGCACCGGAAGATTCGCGACCGGCGCGAAAAGATAAGGGGCCAGGACCGCCATGTCAAAATGCCGGATATTGAACCCGATGATAAGGTCCGCGGCCTGGAGACGCTGGTCGAGCTTCATCATGTCCTTTTCTTCGTAGGATAAGTACTGCTCCGTCAAATAATCGTATACTCCGACCACAGACACCTTCAGCTTGGAAAGACCCATGGCCTTGGATTTTCCGACCTCTTTGAACGACTTTTGCGTTTCGACGTCCAGCACGATGATGTTCTTATTGTCCGTCATTTCATCCTCTGATCAGTTCGCGTAGGTCCCGGACCGCCGTCACAAAATCCCGGTGATCCTTGGGCAAGGTCCCGTGCCGCCGCGACCGGTCCACCCAAACGGCTTTAATACCGGCCTCATGGGCGCCGCGGATATCGTCCCCAAGACTGTCTCCCACATGCAACGCTTCGCCCGCACGGACACCGGCTATCCGCAGAGCTTCTTCAAAGATCTTCGGACTGGGTTTGGCGGCCCCGAAAACCGCCGAGATCACTTTAAAATCCAAAAAAGGGTCCAGCTCGAGTCCCGCGCACAATTTCAAAAGGCGGCTGTCCCAGTTCGAGACCAGCCCGAGAATAAAACCTTTTTTCTTCAAGGCCCGCAAAACAGCCTTCACCTCGGGAAAAAGTTTCCAGACCGACGGCTCGCCGAAAAGCGCGTGCAGTTCGTCAAAAAAAAGATCGAAGGACCGGATTCCTTTCAGGTCTTTGAAGATCTTGGAAACGATCTTCTTCCAAAAGATCTTCTCGACCTTCTCATCGCAGTAGCGTTTCAGATCCCCGATACCGTCATGCTCATACCACACGCGCCGGAACGCCGCCTCGATCTCCCTGGCGCCGACTTTGCATCCGTGGCACGCCGCGACCTTGCTGTAATAGTACCCCACGGATGGATAGGGACGGAAAAGCGTGCCCCCCGCGTCAAAAAAGATGGCGCGTGTCCCGGCGGGAATGATCCTTCGCGGTTTCACCGGACCTCTCACTGACCGCTGTCCTGGTCGCCCGAACCGGCCCCCGAAAATTTCTGCGCGACCATTTGTCCCAAGTAAGGAAGCGCCTGAGCGGCCCCTTGGTATTTGTTGTTTTCGATGGCCGTGGGATCGCCGGACATTGCGGCGGCCATATTTCCGCTCGTCGTAGGAGCCATGGAGAAAGGTATTGAAGATTTGCCGCCTTCGGCCGACTGGATCCTGGTACGAAGTTCCGCGAGGGCCGCCTGAACATCCTGATTTCCGGGATCGCACTCCCCGGCCTTGAGATATGCCGCCTGGGCCTCCTCGAAAAATCCCTGTTCCGCGTAAGTCTCCCCGATCTGGGTCCAGAAAGCCGCGGTCAGAATGGCTTCCTCCTTGATATTACAACGCGCGACGCCTTTTTTCAGCTCCTCGCGCGCTCTTTCCATGCGCCCCTGGCGTTTATAAACCACGCCGAGATTGTAATACGCGATCTTGTTCGCGGGATCCAGCATCACGACCTTCTCCAGAGCTTCCCCGCTCCTCCACAACCAGTCGCCCGGGGTTTTCCCTTTCCGCAACCGGTCGAAAATAGCGGCGTCAATGTTGGAAAGTTCGAAATAATAGGCCGCGTTGCCGGGCTCCAGGGCAAGCTTGCTTCTCATATCCTTGTCGGCGGCGTACAATTCCGATTCGCTCCATCCGGAATATTTCCCATCGGACCCGCCTTGCCCTTCATCACTTTCGTCATTCCCCTGAGGGGGCCCGCCATGGACGAGCGGCGCGGCCGCGGCAAGAAGGCAAAAAACGACCGCGACAAAAAAGAAGTCCTTAGAGACCACGGAAACTCTCAAGGCCGGGCGGCGGACCGGAAAGTTTCACGCGCGCGATCCGGCGGATGCACAGGCGGCCTCTCGCGTCCTCCACATAATCGATGTTCACCACCTGCCCCGCCCGTAATTCCGTAAGTTTGCTGATCCCGCTAAGGCCGGTCTGCCCGTCGGCGACGAATGCCATCCTGTGGACCTTCCCGGTGGCCGGATGCCTGAAATCCACTTCGATCCCGGAACCGTCCGCCGCAACCTTGACCATATGGGCGCTCAAGGTCTTTAGCATGGGCTCCGATGCCCGGACGTTCGCGGGTATCGTGAAAAGAACCGAAAGCGCAAGAACGAACACGATCCTTCTAACCACGGCATTTACCCGTAACAACGCCGGAACAGCACTTGCCCTCATTGGATCCAAATAAAGGTTGGCAAGTACAGCCCCGACAACCGTTAACATTTTACAGTGCCGGGGCAGCACTTGCCCTTGAGAGCCGCGAGCGCCTTGTCATAATCGGGATGCTGCGTGATCTCTTTGATATATTCGACATACTGGACCTTGTTGTCCGGTCCGATAACGAAGATCGCCCGGCTGAGGAGTTTCAACTCCTTGATCAGGACACCGTACGCCTGTCCGAAAGAATGTTCCTGATAATCCGAAAGCATTTGCACTTTATCCGCGCCCGCGAGACCGCACCACCGCTGCTGAGCGAACGGCAGGTCCATGCTAACGGTCAGGACCGCGACGTTTCCCGGAAGTTTGGACGCTTCCTGGTTGAACCGCTTCGTCTGGAGATCACAAACCGGCGTGTCGATCGAAGGAACGACACTGATGAGCCGCGTCTTTCCCTGAGAAGAAGCCAGTGTGACGGGCTTCAGGTCCGTCCCCACGACCTTGAAATCGGGGGCCTTGTCGCCCGCTTTAAGTTCCGGGCCGAGAAGAGTCAAAGGCCCGCCCTGAAAAGTGACCGCGTTTTTCCGTTCCTGTGCCATGGGATCGCCTCCGCTGCAGCTAAAGATCAGGAATTTCTCCTGGATTTTTTTGAATAATGAGCGCGGACCACGGTATGGATCCCACCGCGGACATAAAAATCGGCCTCGACCGTCATCCTCCGGGGCCTCGTCGCCTTCGTGAGATCATCGAGGATCTTGTTCGTGACCGCTTCATGAAAGGCACCCTCATTGCGGTAACTCCAGAAATAAAGCTTCAGGCTCTTGAGCTCGACGCAGAATTCATCGGGGACGTAGGAAATGCGGATCATTGCGAAATCAGGTTGCCCGGTCTTCGGACAGAGGCAGGTAAACTCCGGGCATTCCAGGTCGATCTCATACTCGCGGCCCGGCTTGGGGTTCCTGAATATCTCGAGACTCTTCGAAGGTTGTGACGGCATAGCGCGGGATTATACCATAATCTTGCGCCCCAAAAACATTGCGAAAAACGCGCCGGTCTGCTTAAATACCCCTGTTCCAAAAACGGGGAGGTCGTTGACCGGCCTGAGAGTTCCGCGGAAGCGGATGACCCGATGAACCTGATCTGGATAATACCAGCGTAGTACCGTTCTCCATTTTTAAAGGGTTAACGGTACAATACTGCGAACCCGTAATTTTAAATGGAACGCAGTATAGGGAGGAAGTAGATTTTCCCTTCTCGGCCCCGGCCGCCTTTACCGCCGGCTCTTTTATCCCAGATCTCACTGAAAAGGAGATCCACCATGTTCGCAAAAGTCACGGAGTCAAGCATCAGTCGCGCCATCGTCAGAGAATTCATGCAGTGGTTTGACGATTACATCACTTCAGACGTGATCATCATAGGCGGCGGGCCCAGCGGCCTTATCGCCGGAAGGGATCTGGCTCAGGCCGGTCTCAAGACCCTGATCATCGAGAGCAACAACTATATCGGCGGCGGGTTCTGGGTCGGCGGCTATTTCATGAATACCCTCACGTTCCGCGCCCCGAGCCAGAAGATCCTTGAGGAACTCGGGGTCCCCCACAAGGAAACGGAAAAAGGGCTTTTTGTTGCCAACGGGCCGTCCGCCTGCTCGAAACTAATCTCCGCCGCTTGCGACGCGGGCGTGCAGATCCTCAACCTCACGAAATTCGACGACGTGGTCCTCCGCGGCGGACGCGTGGAGGGCGCAGTCATCAACTGGTCGCCTGTCTCCGCACTGCCGAAAGCCATCACGTGCGTGGACCCGATCGCTCTTGAGTCCAAAGCCGTGATCGACGCCACGGGCCACGACGCCTGGGTGTTGAAAAGCCTTGAACGGAGAAAACTTCTAAAGATCGAGGATTTCGGTGCGATGGATGTGTGCGGGTCGGAAGACCGGCTGGTCGAAAAGACCGGTGAGATCTTCCCCGGACTTTTCGTGACCGGCATGGCCGTTTCCACGGCCTACGGTATTCCGAGAATGGGACCGACTTTCGGAGGCATGCTGCACTCGGGGATCAAAGTCGCGAGTCTTGTGAAGGAAAAGCTCCTGGCGACCGCAGCGGTTTAAAATAAAAGGGGACAGACGTTCACTGAACGTCTGTCCCCTTTTTTATTTCGTAATAACAAAGATGGCGTGCAGCGCCCAAAGGTTGGGCATGAAAAAAACCTTTCCGCGCTTCCCCAGATAACGCGCGGCCAGGATCTTGTAACCTTTCTGCCGGCAGAAGTCCCGGAAGTCCTTGACCGCCAGGAACCGCAAGTTAGGCGTACTGTACCACTCATACGGCAGCGACGAGCTGATCGGTGCGCGGCCGCCGAAGCAAAGAAGGATACGCGCTTCGACATGCGCGAAATTGGGAAAACCGATGATAACCTTCTTCCCGACACGGAGAGCTTCACGGATCACGGACTCCACGCCCTTCACTTCCTGCAAGCTCTGGTTCAGGATCACGTAATCGAAAGACCGGTCGGGATAATAAGGCAGGCCGCTGTCGATGTCGCTGTGGATAACGCTCAGACCTTTTTCCACGCAAGAGTGGATGGCGTCATTGTTGAGCTCGACGCCCTGGGCCTTCACTTTCTTTTGAGTGACCAGCAAGTGCAAAAGATCACCGTTCCCGCAACCGAGGTCGAGGACCTTGGCTTCGGGTTCGATAAGGCCGCAGATCGCCTGATGGTCAAGCCGTTCAGCCGTTGGCTTCATAGAATCAGGATAGTATTCCCCCAGCGGGATTTTTTCAAGGAAAACAAACCGAGCGGACGGTTAACTCCGTTTGGCAAGGAAATGCCTGATAAGATGCGACTGCTTTTCCTTCTCGCTTTCGATCAGAAAAGTGTCGTGGCCGTAGGTGGAATCAGTTTCGCAATACGTCGCATCCACGTGCCGCATCTTCAATTGCTTCACCATCTCTTGCGACTGGACCGACGGATAAAGCCAGTCGGATTTGAAAGCGATCACGAGGAACCGGACGTTCGGCAGTCCGCCCTCCGGGATCCATTTCGCGTCCGAAAGATCGAAGTAGTCCATGGCTTTGGTGATGTAAAGGTACGAGTTCGCGTCAAAGCGTTTGACAAAAGTCATTCCGCGGTGCTGAAGATACCCCTCGATCTCAAAATCCGCGGAGAATTTAAATCCGCTGTTGTCATCCTTCAGCCGCCGGGAAAATTTTTTCTCCATAGAGTCGTTGCTCATGTAGGTAATATGCCCGACCATGCGCGCGACCGCGAGCCCCTTCTCAGGCATGGCCCCGCCATAGTAATTCCCGTGGTTCCATGCGGGATCCGCCATGATGGCCTGCCGGCCGACTTCGTTGAACGCGATCTGCTGCGGGGAATGTTTCAGAGTCGCGGCGATCGGAATCACGCATTCCACGCTTTCGGGATAAGACGCGACCCATTGCAGGGCCAGCATCCCGCCCATCGACCCGCCGATCACGGCATGAAGTTTCTTGATGCCGAGTGAGTCGATCAATACCTTCTGAGAGCGGACCATGTCCCCGATGGTGATCTGCGGAAAATCAAGACCGTAAGGCTCCCTCGTCTTTGGATTGACGGTGGAAGGGCCGGTGCTTCCCTTGCAACCCCCGATCACGTTAATGCAGAGAACAAAATATTGTTCCGTATCGAGTGCCTTCCCTGGACCGACCATGAAATCCCACCAGGGCGGGTCCTGATCTCCCTGTTCGGGTCCCGCGACGTGCGCGTTCCCGGAAAAAGCGTGCATGACGAGGATTGCGTTGCTTTTGTCCGCGCTCAGCTTGCCGTAGGTTTCGTAAGCGAGCGTAATGGGGCCCAGCGTCCGCCCCGACTCGAGCTTGAACTCGTGCGGCGGCTCCGCAAACGTGAAATATTTTGTCTCAACAGTCCCGATATCTTTCAACGCCATTTCAAGAACTCCTATTCATGAATGGATGAGCGTGGATTATATCACCGTTTTAAAATACGCTCCAAAACTTTCCCGAAAACGAGCCTGCGGCGCAGAAAACTCCGGATGGATGCGGGAATTATTTTCCAGGTTTCAAAGAGAAAATACAGGATCCTTGTCCTGCTCAAAAAAGTAAGGAGATGCCTCTCACCCCCTAAACCCCAAGCAACTTTCTTGCCGTGGCGCTCCACCCGCGTGACAACCCCTAAAATACTCTTCCTGGGAATAAAACCATCCGATTTAAAAACTCTGTCCCCTTTCATAAGATAACGATCTTGGGACTTCGCAAGAATTCTGTGAACAAAAAGCATTTTTGTTCTAGGCCATCGAAACACCACAGGCGTGCCAACCGCGATTTCTGGATCCGTAACGGAAGAAATCGTAATAACGTCACCATCCCTAATGGACGGTAACATGCTCCAGCCTTTCGCCGTCAAGGGAAAAGAGTATCGTTGCTCAAGCAATGCTTCCAACAATGCCGAAAAGTCAACATCGGGAAGACTAAATCCGCCCTTCTTCGAGGGATCATCCTCGTGCACGAGATCTCCCTTTGCCATAGGCTCCACCCGAAATACTCCACGCCGCTCGTTTACATTGTTTCCCACTGGCCATCAAAAGGTCAAAAGTTAGATTTTAACTGTCGTATTAGCTCCATTAAAAAGGGAGCTCGGGTTGATAGACCACTCGATCAATCCCACAGTCGCTTCCACCTGATGCCTGAATGCCCCAGGGATTCTTATAGAACAGGGTATTTCCTCTCTTGAAGAGGGTTAGAGGAATGTTCTTGCTGCGCAGTTTGAAAAAATGTCGCTGGCATTCTTTACGACATCCGCCGATGCGGTAGATTTTCTGCACCTTTGATTCCATCGGACAAAAGCGGGTCGTGGAAACATGAACAAAAGGTGTGTAGATGGATTTTTTGAACTTTATTCCGCGCAAATACAGCCCCTGGATCACATGATTCAGCTCGATCCTTTCGATACCGAACCCCGATAAAAAATCCTGCAATGGACGAGAACTGATGTAAGATGCCATCATTCCCCTCCGGTACAGCTCCCCGGGAGGCCTGTGGATGATGAGGGATAATTTGCCCGTCTTCTTGTCCTTCACGGCGTAAGGGGGCTGCTGTTCAAGCACTGTTGTCAGAGACGGATCCCTCTGTTGCCTTACCAAAAGTCTCCCCAAAACAGGCTCGAAACACTGATCGAAACCGGAACGCAGATGTTCTAACACTCCCCAATCATTGACGATGACTTCGCACGTGATTTTATTTTTTTTAAAATAAGAGAAAAGTCTGTCCAGTTTTCCAAGCCCCTGGTCGGTAACAAAGGGGGTCATAAGACTGAACGCCGCATGGTTCTTAAGCGCAAAGGCAACGGCCTTGGCCGTATCTTTTTCATCAGGAATGAGATTTTGACAAAATTCTGCACCCCAATAAAGACGCTGATACTTGCCTCCGTCAAAATATTTCAAGCCTTGGGGATGAGAAATATGGATCGCTTTTTCCATGTCCCCGCCTATTTCTTTTCCTTTAAAAACACGGAAGGGTAATAACAGTCATACAAATCGCATTGGGCGCCGAATGTTTTCTTGAACAAAGCCTTGCATCGCGCCACGTAGGTCCTTTTATCCATAGAACATCTCCGAAGCCATTCAGAACATTTTTTGATGAATCGTACCGCCCTGACCTTCTCTTCGATCGGCAACTTTCGGTCCAATATCTTCAAGCTCGTCATGCCCATTTTCATAAAATCATGCAAGGCACAAGCCCCGCAGCCCTGAATGTGTTTTTTGTCCCAGAAATAAAAGGGCCTGGCCGGGCCGCTGCCCTGATCGTCTTTACAGGATATTTCTTGCTGTTGAAAACGATCCCGGCATCCTCCTAAATAACCTCTCATTAAAATGGACGGAGCAATGATCGGTCCGGAAAATAGATCCATTTTTTCATGCCCTCCCGCGTTCCTCTTCAGGCCCGCTCCTCCGGAACCTTCCTTGCAAAAAGCGCATAAACCGTCTTCAAAAAAACACAGATCATTGATGATGAACGCCTCGTATTCCATTGACGGATCGTGAAAGATCGTTTCCCTCATCTCGGCGATGGTCATCGAACGCGGTAATACGATGCGCGTCGCACCTAAGTTTTTGTAAAATCTGACCGCCGCACTGTTCAAGACCACAGCGTCACAACCGACAATAACATCTGTATTCTTTAACAGGGTTTTGTTCAATTTCAGGAGCAGGACCGCATCCGCGACAATAAGACCGTCGGCCCCCATCTCCAGGGCATTTTTGATGATCCGCTCCGCAAGGTCGTACTGTTCCTTCAGGTAGAAAAAAGCGTTAACGGCCACATGAACTTTCGTCCCATGCCGGTGGGCAACATTGATTGTTTCCTGCAGATCACTCGCCCGGGTAAAACTGGAAAAGGAAGGCCGCTGGCTGACGGAAAAATATTTGAACTTTCTCCGCCAATAGGACGGCTCAAAACCGCAAAACACTTCGTCTACGCCCAGCTCGCACAAACGTCTGGTTTCTTCGCTGTTAATAACGGGAGCCTTAATTCTCATGATCGTGATGGATGAAAAACGAGGAAGGACAAAATGAGGTGCCGCAGTGCCCCTTCAACGGGCCGACTTTGTTTAGGGCTGGGAACGAACCTTTCTATCCAAAAAAAAGGAGGACGAATACCGCTAAGAATTTTTCCCGCCACGCAGGACTGCACTGGCTTTTGCCACTGACATCCTCTCCATCCCCTCGTCTCCATGGGACAAACTCGGACCTTTCTTCTTTTATCGTGGCCGCATAGGACGTATGATATTTCTCAGCTGAAGATCCTTTAAAAAGGCACGTAGATCTTTTTGGAATTTTTTTTCGCTTACATCATATGTGGACAATACAAGCTCCCTGATCTTCCCCGCCGGGATCCCTGCGTCCAGGGCATCCCAAATTTCCTGCGCCACGGGACTTTCAAGGTAGAACAGGATTTCACCTTTTAGACCACTCCTCGCGAGGACAAGGCCTTCCCTCGTTCTTAGAGCCTGGATATTTGGATTTTTTTTAAAAACGGTCTTATCGTTAAAAGCTTCTTCCCCGGCCATGATCCCCTCCAAATTAAATGAATGATAATCAGACGCGTCGCCATTTATTTAGAACAGTCTTCATCTTCTCCTCATCCCTTAACTTCCCTGCCATTCCCTGAAGGAAAACGACGCTTTTACCCCGAATAAAACCGTTGAGTCCAGGCACATACTCTTGGAAATTGAAACGCTTCTCCTGATTCAGACAGTGTTTGTACAAATGGATGACTGCGTCGTATTTTTTTTTCTCCAAAAATACTATTCTTTTCAGAGGGACACTTTTGCACGCCACCCTGATGTTTAATTCCCTCATTTCTTTTCGCGTAAAAAAATTGAAATCCATCCGCTGGGAGGCGGGACCTTGTTTTCCAACGAACCTGCTACGATCAAAATCAAAATCCCTTATGGCCCTCCATCGCGGAAAAGCTCTGTGAAACTCAACCAGCTTCAGGAGATACCGGAACGGAACCACTTGATGACTTTTTTTGTCTATCAAAACCGGTTCATCGCCGAGGATCCTTGCCCCCGATAACCCCGCGGCAAAGCACAAACTTGATTTTCCGGTACCGCCATCCCCGAATACGACCGTCGCGTGGCTGTCCCAGGAAAATGCAGCCGCATGAAAAATCCAATATCTTTTATCAACCCCTTTTAATACCAGCGCAATCAATTTTGACAGGGCTGTCCTGATTTCCCGAATATCCGTTACATCTTTGAGCATTACAGAAAGGGTTTTCGCCTTCGGCCCCTTCAAAATAGATCCCCCACGAGAAGCACCGTGCCCCTGGGAGATCCGAGAACAATGGAACCCCTGTTCGATAAAATTTTTTAAAAGCAACGAATTCGTAAGAACCCTTATTTTTATATTTAAAATTCTTACAAAGAGGGCTGTCTTCGCCGCATGATTTGGACTAGTAAGGCATGACATTGACGGGTTTTATATGCCTGTGAGCATTATTGATGGATTTATACATCCCCAGAATGACCTCGATGCTTTTATGATTCTTTCTGTGATTAAAAAACGAAGAGGCCCGAAGGATGTTACGGATCTGGTCATAGTTCAAACCTAGAAAAAAATCCAGGGAATCCATAAAGACCTGCTTTTCATGACGGCAGTACTGTTCTCTGCCTTTTTTATCGATCCGGGTCAGAGGACAGATCCGGGGGCAATACCCCCGCGCCCAACAAGAAGAACATTCTTTGGGCTCAAAACAATATTTTTTCATGATTTTCTCAACTTTTACGGCATCGATCCCTGTATCAACGTTCCCGAGACAAAACTCCTCAATGTTCGCCTTGACTTGGCAAAAGTGCATCTCCCCGACAGGATTGACACTGATGGCATTCGATTTGATCACATCACATTCCTGCCATTGCGTCCTGCCTTCCATAATGGTGTCTAAATGCATATCACATACGTGCTGGTGGTCCACCTGTGAAAAAGTGCCCGCCTTGATGAACGCTTGCCTGCATTTCTCTTTCAGCGACCTTCTTTGCGACATGACCTTTTCAGCATTAGCCCGAACATAGCTTTTTTCCGAAAGGTTGTTTATAAATTCGCTGTCGGCAGAGAAATGGTCGGCAGGGATCCCGGATCTATCGAAACTTTTGTAGATCCCACTGAGCGCACAACGCGAACCCTTGGCGATGACCGCTCTGATAAACAATTTTCCGGGGGGAAGGTATCTGGCTGCCATAGAAATATTCTCTTTGATCTTCTCAAAACTCGGACTTCCGTCTTTGAAAGGACGATTCCTATCATGTTCGGCCTTGGGAAAGTCCATGGAGATGTGAAGCGGTAAACGATTTTTTACATACCACCTCAAAATATCCTCGTTCATGATCGTTCCGTTCGTGACAACATAAAAATGCACTTTCCTGCCCTTGAAATTTCCCTTTATATATTTCGTGAGATGTTCTATGAGGGGAAAATTCATCAAGGGCTCTCCGCCAAAGAAAATGATCTCTGCGTTTTTTTCTTTAATTTTTTCTTTAAAGTGAGAAAAAAAGAAGCGCACCGCTTTTTCGCCAACTTCTTTTGGCATGAGTTTGATCTTTTGGGCATTCAGCATATTTCCTTTATTAAAACAATACCGACATCCCAGAGTACAGTCCTCTGCTACTCTCAAACAAAGCATGGGGGGGTGTATTACAGTGTGGGCGGCTATCTTGGATGGATCCGGAAGGTAGGACCAACGTCTTAAACGGTTGTATTCACCCAGCAGGCCGGGGCTTACCCTGTGCTGTTCTTTCGCCTCAAGAAAATCCTTTTGGGGAATCCTGTATATCCTGGGGGACTTCTCATCCATGAGAACAAAATCCCCTTGATACTGCCTTATAACATTAAGCCCCCTCAAAAAAACAACTGCTTCTTGCTGAGAAGTCATGCCGGGAGGCTAGAAAACACGCGATCTGGACGGAAACCGCTAGACATGGCAACCACCGCCGCCGCCGGCAACCGCCATACAAAAGCCTCTATACGCTGCGCCCGCCATGGCCTTGATATCAACATCTTTGACTTTTATAACGGTTAAAACAGGTTTGACATACTTTTTCAGCTTTTTTTTGCTCATTTTTGCTCCTAGGTTGCTTCCCGTTTACCCATAAGTCGAGAAGGCCCCATTGGCTACCAGTCAGTCAACAATCTCAGGCATCGTAATTTAACATGGGGGGAGGGGAAGAGCAATATAGAAAATCTAAAACTTCCTTGAAAACGGCCCTGTGGCTCCCGCTTTTTGGATCAGCAGGTCTTCTTTTCGACCGCTTTGATTCTTCCATGGAACCTTATTTAAAATAAGGCTCGGGCCGCGGGAACTCCCGGAAGCAGCCTTAGGTTTCCTGAAAGAGCCAGGTTGAAAGGTACCTCTCACCCGTATCACAAATGACGGTCACAATGGTTTTCCCTTTAGATTCTTTTCTTCGGGCGATCTCCAACGCCGCCCAAACGTTCGCACCGGACGAGATCCCGCCCAGGATCCCTTCCTTCCGTGCGAGTTGCCTCGCGGTTTCGCCGGCATCCTCATGACGGACCAGAACGATCTCGTCATAAACTTTGGTGTCCAAGACTCCCGGCACGAATCCGGCGCCGATCCCCTGGATCTTGTGCAGTCCCGCTTTCCCGCCCGAGAGGACCGGCGAATCTTTGGGCTCCACGGCCACGATTTTAACAGAAGATTTCCGTTCTTTCAGCACTTCTCCGACGCCCGTGATCGTTCCTCCCGTCCCGATGCCCGCCACGAACACATCGACCGTGCCGTCTGTGTCCTTCCAGATCTCTTCCGCGGTGGTCTTGCGGTGGATCTCCGGGTTCGCGGGATTGTTGAATTGCTGCGGCAAAAAAAACCCGGGGGCCGACTTCGCGATCTCCTCGGCCCTTTCCACAGCGCCCCGCATTCCTTTCGCGCCTTCCGTCAGTATAACCTCAGCGCCGAGAATTTTCAGAAGCTGTCGGCGTTCGACGCTCATGGTATCCGGCATGGTCAGAACGAGCTTATAACCCTTTGCCGCGCAGACGAACGCCAGCGCGATCCCGGTGTTCCCGCTCGTCGGTTCCACCACGATCGCCCCTTTTTTGAGCTGACCTTTTCTCTCGGCCTCTGCGATCATTGCGACACCGATCCTGTCCTTGACACTTCCCAGCGGATTCGCGGATTCCAACTTCACCAGAACCGTCGCCTCCAGTCCTTCGGCAAGCCGGTTCAAACGCACCAAAGGCGTCCCTCCCACGGTCTTGGTAATATCCTGATAAATGTTCATAGGAGCCTCCTTTGTACTTTATTTAAGGTTTTTAAAGCGCGCAATGTAAGCTCACGGTAAACCCGTCGCCGAGGCCGACCTCTTTGGTCCCTTTCGCCTTACCGGCGTACACCCACGCCCCCACCAAGGTTAATTTGTCATTGATGAACCACATGAATCGGTAACTATGTTCGTGCCCAAAAACACCCGGTGCCTTGTTATTTGTGGCCCATCAACCTGGATACAGGAAAAACCTCGGTATCCGCCATTTTCTTTTTCACCCGGAGAGGGTTACTTCCCTGCCTTTCCAAGTGCCTGATCGATGTCCGCGATGATATCCTCCACGTTCTCGATCCCGATCGACAAACGGATGAAATCGGGCGTCACACCGGTCGCGATCTGCTCCTCCGCCGAAAGCTGCTGATGCGTCGTGGTCGCCGGATGGATCGCCAGACTCTTCGCGTCCCCGACGTTCGCCAGATGCGAGATCAGCTCGAGCGAATCGATGAACTTCTTCCCGGCCTCAAGGCCTCCCTTGATCCCGAACCCGAGGATCGCCCCCGCGCCTTTGGGCAGATATTTTTTCACCCGGTCCTTTTCGGGGCTCAACGGAAGTCCCGGATAATTCACCCAGGCGACCTTCGGATGCTTCGCGAGGTGCTGCGCGACCGCGAAGGCGTTCTCGGAATGACGGATCATCCGGAGATGTATCGTCTCAAGCCCCTGCAGGAACAGGAACGAATTGAACGGCGAAAGCGCGTTCCCCAGGTCCCGGAGCAGTGTCACCCGCGCCTTGATGATGTAGGCGATATTACCGAGCGGTTTCAGGGCCTCCACGAAGTTGATCCCGTGATAGCTCGGATCCGGGGCAGCGATCAACGGAAATTTCCCGTTCGTCCAGTCGAACTTTCCGGAATCCACAATGAGCCCGCCGAGCGACGTCCCGTGCCCGCCGATGAATTTCGTCGCGGAATACACGATGATGTCCACACCGTGGTCGATCGGGCGCAGAAGGTACGGAGAGACCGTGTTATCCAGCACGAACGGGATGCCGTTCTTGTGCGCTACTTTCGAGATCCCCTCAAGGTCCGCGACATCAAGCTTCGGATTCCCGATCGATTCCGCGTAGACCGCCTTGGTTTTCGGCGTGATCGCCTTTTGCAGGGCCTCAAGGTCGTTGGACTTCACAAAATTGACCTTGATGCCGAGCCGCGGGAAAGTGTAGTGAAAGAGATTGTAGGTCCCGCCGTAAAGATTGTCCGCGGAAACGATCTCATCCCCCGCCTTCGCAATGTTAAGGAGCGCGAGCGTAATCGCGGATTGGCCGCTCGAGACCGCCAGAGCTCCCACGCCGCCGTCCAGCAGCGCGATCCTTTTTTCGAGCACATCGGTCGTCGGGTTCATGAGGCGGGTATAAATGTTCCCGAACTCCTTGAGCCCGAAAAGGTTCGCCGCGTGCTCCGTGTTTTTGAACTGGTACGACGTGGTCTGATAGATCGGCACCGCGCGCGAACCCGTCGTGGGATCCGGTTCCTGCCCGCCGTGAAGCGCCAGTGTTTCAATTTTCAATCTGCTGTCAATCTTGCTCATAACATATCTCTCCTTTTTTGTTTTTAAATGTAATACATCGTTTCCTGTTGTGAACTTCGCATTCGGTCACGGAGCTCTTGAAAAGTCGTCACGTTCATGATGCTTGTGGTCACTTTATGAACCTCCTGCATGACGATCCGGATCCCGCAAACGCTCCCCGTGCGGCACTCTTCGCAACGCCGGTACGGTGTCTGGGTCAGGCACGGAAGCAGCGCGAAAGGGTTCTCGAAGATCCCGAACACCTCTCCGAAGGTTATCTGGCCCGGGTCCCTGGCCAACAAATAACCGCCACCCTTCCCTTTCTTGCTCTGAAGCAGTCCTTTGTTCTTCAATTCCAGAAGGATCGATTCCAGGAATTTCTTTGAAATGGACTCTTTTTCCGCGATCTCCGCGATAAGGACCGGTTCCTTGGCGGAGTATTTCTCCGTCAGAAAGAGAACGGCCCTCAAAGCGTACTTCGTCTTTTTAGATATCATAGTCTACTTATCCTATAGATTAATAGACGTACAATAACCGACGATTCCCTTTGTGTCAAATTTATTTTTAGGCTTTTCAGGACATCTCAAGCCTCGTCGGCGGCCGAGAGAGCTTACAGACTTTTCCGTTTTCTTCTATTATTGGTAGATTTCAAAAAATGCCGCACTGCGCTTCCCTTTCAAAAACCGGACCTGCCGAGTAGCTTTAAGAGCACGCACTCTTTGAAAGGAGAAAGAAAAAATGAGTACAGCCACGAAGGAAACTTGGGAATACCTGGTCCGGGATTTTCTGGAGATCCGGTGCACGCTCAAGGAAAAGGAGCAGGATTTCCTTTTGGATTTCCTGAAAGGGAAGAAACTGAAGGCCGAATCGATCAGGATCCATCACGCGTTCTCGATCGATGACTGCCTCGTCGTGATCGCGGAGGACAACAGTTCCAAACGGCGTCTCTTCTACCACCCGGAAAAGCAGTCGATCGCGGAATGATCCCAAAAATCCGGAGCCCGTCCCTCGGGCCCGGACCGGGAGGATGAGCCTCCCGCTAAAGGATTACAAAATATCAAAAGACCGGGTGTCCCGATTGGTGACAACTGTCACCTGCCTGCTCCGCTCAGCGGGGACTCACGGCCTTGCGAAGGTCCTGCGACTCGAACGAGGTCAGGAAGCGGCCGCGCCCCGGCAAAAGATTCCCGAGCTTCAGCGGGCCGAAGGAAACGCGGTTCAGGTACACGACCTCATACCCGTAATACTTGAAAACCCTCCGGATCTGGCGTTTTTTCCCTTCCCGGAGCTCCACCATCAGACCTCTCTTGGAGACCGGACGCACTTCTTCCAGCTTCAATAACCCGTCATAGGAATGAAATCCGTTCAGCACTTTGGGGCGGTCCGCGGGTTCCCACGCGCGGCCGAGCTTGACCTCATACCATTTCTCGACGTGATAACGCGGATGGATCAACCGGTTCGCCAGTTCGCCATCATTGGTCATCAGGAGAAATCCCGAAGAATCCTTGTCCAGCCGGCCGACCGGAAAAACCCGGACGCGGTTCGTGGAAGATTGACGCGTCGCGTTCACCAAGTGGCGCGGCAAAAGGTCGTAGACCGTCTGTTTGGCATGGATGTCCTGGGCCGTCACGACGTACCCCTCGGGTTTATTCAGAACGTAATAAACATGCGGCGCAGCCCGGAGGGCCTTCCCGCGGTACAGGATCGTGTCCTTTTCGAGATCGACCTGGCGGCCGAGATCGAAGACGGTTTCCCCGTTCACGGTGACGGCACCGTTCGTGACGAAGACTTCGCACTTGCGGCGCGAACCGAGTCCCGCCGTGGCCAAAGCGTGCGCGATCCTCATTTTTTCGCGAGCTCCATATAAAAGAGGGGCTTTCCCCCGGCTTCGAACTTCAGTTCATAATTCGTTTTGTTCATGCCACCCACGATCCTTTCATTCCGTGTTTCGCGCACATTGTCCCAGAGTTCCGCGGTCGCGGCCACGGTTTTCTTCATGGCCTCATAATAGTCCTCATGGTCCGTCGCGACCTCGAGAAGTCCGCCCCGCGCAAGACGTGAATGCAGCAACCTCAGAAAATCGGCCGTCATGACACGGCGGGTCTGATGCCGCCGTTTCGGCCACGGGTCCGGAAAATATACATGAAAGATACTGACGCTTTCCGGCGGAACCGCTTCGTTCAAAAAAACGCGGGCCTCGGCTCTCATGAAACGGATATTCGGCACGGCCTCCCTCTCCACCCGGTCCTTGCGCCGCCTCATCCATTTAATGATCCGGTCGATCCCAATAAAGTTCGTTCCCGGGTTCTCCAACGCGCGATCCAAAAGGAATTTCCCTTTTCCGCAGCCGATCTCCATCTCGACCGGGTTCGCGTTCCCGAAAAGTTCCTTAAAAACAAGCGGTTCGTACTTTTCTTCTATCCTTGTCCTTGATTTCTTTTCTATAGGGTTGACAAGGGTTGCCCCAGTTTCAGCCCCAATCTCCACTTTGTTTCGACTGATTGGTATTGGGACAGATCCTCTGAAATTGATAGGATTTGGGACTACGCGCGGACGAGCCATACCAGAGTCTCCAAATGTCGTGTCCGCGGGAAAAAATCGAACGGCATGATCTTTTGGACCCGCCAGGCGGTCCGGGTCAGCTCCTTCAGGTCGCGCACGAGCGACTCCGGAGAACACGAAAGATAAAATAATGACGCGAGGTCCTTTGCCTGCACCAGCGTCTCGATCACCGAAGCGGCAAGCCCTCCGCGCGGCGGATCGATCAGCGCGACGCAAGGTTTTCCGGACGCTTCCTTCAGAACTTCCGGTAAATGCGTTTCCACTTTCCCCTCCAGGAGCCGGACATGTTCTAAATGGTGGACCCGAACGTTATAGGCCGCGAGCTTCACCGAATCCGCTCCTTCTTCGATCATCACCACTTCTCCGGCCCGGTCCGCCAACGCGATCCCGAAAAGGCCGACCCCCGAGTAGAGGTCCAGAAAGACCGTCTCCTTCGTCCACGGAACAAGAGCCTCGATGCGTGCAATGATCTTCTCAAGGATCGAATGGTTCGCCTGGAAAAAAGTGTCCAGCGCGTAATAGATCTTCCGGCCCCGGACCGTGACCCAAAAATAATCCTCCTCTTTCATCCGCAGTGAACGCCGTCCGATCCCGCCCCAAAAGACCTTTCCCTCCTCGCCGACACGCACCACCAGGTTCGCGACGCGATAATCGGCCGGCAGCATCCGGACCGCCTGTTCTTTAAGCGACGGCAGGTAGTCGTTGATCTCCCGGCGCGCGAGCAGGCAGGAAGTGACCTCCTGGAGCCGCTGGGTGCCGGGCAGCATGAATCCCATCTGCCGTTCCCCGTTGTTCCTTTTCCGCAGCGTCAGATCGAGGCGGCTGCGATAATGAAGAACTTCCGGCGACGATTCAATCGGCTCGAAAACCTCCCCGGCAACAGAAAGCTCTTCCTGAAGCTGCTGCTTTAGCGTCTCTTCTTTCAGGGCGAGTTCCCGTTCATAGGGGATGTCCTGGTACTGACATCCGCCGCACGTTCCGAAAAGCGTGCATAATGGCTCGATTTTCAAAATAATCTCCGGGATTGATGGTGTCAGAGGATCAGGGCTCAAGGCCAGCATTGTAATACTTTGAAACTCTGCCACGTTGAAACTTTTATTTCAAGTGATAGACTAGCGTATCATGGATGGAAAAATCTTCATACAGGGTCTCGAGGTGGCCTGCATCCTCGGCACGCTTCCGCGGGAACGAAAAATGAAACAACCCGTCGTGATCGACCTCGAGTTCCCCGCGCCGGTCCGCCTCCCCGCCCGGACCGATGACCTCCGGCAGGCTTTGGATTATCAGAAAATCGCTGGAAGCGCCGCGAGGTTTGTTTCAAAAAGCAGGTTTTTCCTTTTGGAGACTCTGACGGAACGGCTGGCGGAAATGCTTTTGCGGGAATTTAAATTGAAGTGTATCACTGTGCGCGTCGCAAAACCGAAGGCGATCCGCAACGCCGAGAAGATAGCCGTTCAGATCACCCGCAAGGCGGGCCGTTAAACAGCGGCGAGCGCCGCGTATTTCGCGTAAGGCGCCGAACCGCGCGCCACGTCGGCGGTCCCGGAGACCACGCCCGACACGGTCTCGAAGGTCCCACGTATCGCTCCGGTCACGATCCCGAACGGAAACGAGCTTCCCGCACCCTGGAGCATCCCTCTGGGGATGGCGAACAGGCTGCCGACGATCTTACTGACGCCGCGCGAGGCATAGCCGATATTCTCACCGTCGCCGGCATGCGCGCACGGAACTCCGGACAAAAGGACTGCTGCTATTAGGAAAACGAAGACCCCACGTATCTTTTTCATGGCCTTACTGTCTTCGGCATTTTAAGGTTTGAACTTTCGCGGTTTTTGACTATGATGATGCCCCTATGAAAAAGAACATCCTGATCACCGGAGGCGCCGGCTTCATCGGCTCCAACCTCGCCTTGGAGCTCCAGTCCCGCTGTCCGGACGCCGCGATCACCATCCTCGATGATTTCCGCAGCTCCTGTTTCAAGAACCTTCCCGGTTTCAAGGGCGATATTCTGGCCTATGACTGCGCGGACAGGTCCTGGATGAGCTGGGCCAAGGGCAAAAAACTCGATAGCATCTACCATATGGCCTCCATCACGGACACCACGATCCTCGACGAGCAAAAAATGATGTACGATAACGTCGAAGGTTTCCGGAACGTTCTGGACCTGGCCGTCGAAAAAAAGGCGGCGGTCGTTTACGCTTCTTCGGCCGCGACCTACGGCAGCATCGACCGCCCCATCAAAGAGTCCGACGCCGGCCGCCCCAACAACATCTACGGTTATTCCAAGTGGATCATGGACCAGCTCGCCCGCACTTATTACGGCAAGGGCAAAGTCGTGGGCCTCCGTTTTTTCAATGTCTTCGGCCCCCGGGAAAACTTCAAGGGACACGCCTCCAGCATGATCTACCAGCTCGCGCTCAAAATGATGGAAGGTCACCGCCCGCGGATCTTCAAATGGGGCGAGCAGAAACGCGATCACATTTATGTCAAGGATGTGGTCGAGGCCACCTTGATGGCGCACGCGGCCAAGGAAAGCACGGTCATGAACCTCGGGACGGGACAGGCGACCTCCTTCAACGAGATCGTCGATGCCCTGAACGAGGCCCTCGGCACGAACCTCAAGCCGGACTATTTCGATAATCCCTACCCCTTTTATCAGAACTTCACGCAGGCGGACATGAGCCACCACGAACGCATGACCGGCTTCCGCGGCCGTTTCACGACGCGCGAAGGCATCCTCGATTACGTCAAAAACTATTTGCTGAAGAAATAGCTTCTCCCTCTTGCCAAATCCGGCGAAACCGCTAGACTAGTGGCGCGCAACATTTCAGTCGGGGATATGCAGTACTGTTAACCCCAAAAATCAAACGGAGAACGGTGCCAGGCGCATGAAACGCGAACAGTTCATCTCCTTCATCTTCATCGCGGTCCTGATCTTCATCGTTTATGAAGTGGTCCGCATTTTCTCGCCGTTCTTCACCGCCATTTTCTGGGCCGCCATTCTGGCCTTCGCTTTTTATCCGGTCTACGCGAGGCTCAAGGCCGCGCTCCCGGACCGGAACAATCTGACCGCGTTCCTCATGACCGTCGGCGTTTTCCTGGTCGTGGTCCCGCCGTTCATCATGATCCTGATCAACATGGCGACCCAGGCCATCGAACTTTCCCAGTGGGCGTACAGCTTTGTCCGGGAAGGGCGTCTGGAAGAGCTCATTGAGCGGGTCCGCGCGTTCGCCTGGTTCCAGAAGATCGAAAGCCACATCTTCCAGTGGGAACCTCTGAAGAACGGAATGGCATCCTGGCTCCTGAACGCCACCAAGAATTTCGGGACTTTCACGGCCTCCCTCATGGGCCTTCTGACCAAAAACGCCTTCTTCGTTCTTCTGAACCTTTTCTTTATGACCTTCCTGACGTTCGTTTTTTTCAAGCACGGCGAGAGGATCTATAACTTCGTTTATGAAATAGCCCCCTTCGAAAAAGAGACCAAAAAAGACCTTTTCCTCCAGATCCATGACACGTTCGTGGCAGTCATCCGCGGCCAACTCCTGACCAGCATGATCCAGGGGATCGTCGCGGGGATCATCTTCTGGTCCTTGGGGATCCCGCTCCCGATCTTCTTCGCATTCCTGACTTTCATCACCTCACTGGTCCCGTTCCTGGGAGCGGCGAGCGTCTGGTTCCCCCTGGCGGTCTTTCTTGTCGCCAACCAGTTCTACATCAAGGCCCTGATCCTTTTCCTGTGCGGATTCTTCATTATCAGCCTGCTCGATAACCTTATCAAACCCGCCATCATCGGGAAAAAAGCCAAACTTCCCTACTTCCTTCTGTTCTTCGGCATCATGGGCGGGATGAAGCTCTACGGCCTGATGGGGATTTTCCTGGCGCCCGTCGTGCTTTCGCTTTTCTTCGCCCTGATCAAAATCTACCGCGGACGCTATCTTTCTTAGCCCACGCGTATAAAATGATTTGGCGGAAACCCGAAAGGTTCCTATAATCCCCGCATGAGAAAGCTCACCTCGTACCTGATCCCGGCCCTGGTCCTTTTCGCGGTCCTCGCTCTTCAATACAAGTTCCCCAGCGAGATCGAATCGGTCCGCATCAAGGTCTTCGACGTTTTTCAATGGCTGCACCCGCGCGAATACCGGGACACACCGGTCCGCATCCTCGATATCGACGACGAGAGCCTCAGAAAATACGGCCAGTGGCCGTGGCCGCGGTCCCTGGTCGCGGAGCTTGTCGTGAAACTGAACGAGGGCGGCGCCAAAGTGGTCGCCTTCGACGCCGTTTTCGCCGAACCCGACTGGACCTCTCCCAAGAACGTTATTCCGCTTTGGTCCAAAAATCCGGAAGCGGCCGCTCTGCTTGCCCAGGTCACCAAGATCGTCGACCACGATGCCATCTTCGCCGGCGTCGTTGCCAAATCCCCGGTAGTGCTCGCTTTTGGATTGACCCAGGAGGCGAATAACTCCCGTCCCGCGATCAAAAGCGGCGCCGTGGAACACGGGGCGTCCGGGGACGCGGCGATGAATTACATCAGCCCCACTTACCGCGGCGCCGTAACCGCGCTCCCGAAACTCGAGAAGGCGGCCAAAGGCAACGGCTGCTTTAATACCGACGCCGAGTGGGACAGCATCATCCGCCGCGTGCCGACTTTTTTCCGTCTGAACGACACCCTTTATCCCTCTTTGGTCCTGGAAGCGCTCCGCGTTTTTCAGGAAGAATCCACTTATAAGATCAAACTGGCCGGCTCCACCGGCGAAACGTCCTGGGGCGGGAACACCGGCTTCGTCAAGGTCCGGGACGGTCTTCTGGACATCTCCACGGACAGCCGCGGAAGGATCTGGCTCTATGACACGGGATACCGGGCCGAGCGCTTCATCCCCGCCTGGAAGATCCTCGACGGCTCGCTGAATCCCAAGACCTTGAACGGAACGGTGCTCTTTGTCGGCTCGAGCGCGACGGGGATCAAGGATACCCGCGCGACCCCTCTCGATCCGCGAGCGCCGGGCGTGGAGATCCATGCTCAGCTGGCCGAACAAATGTTCCTGAACGATTTCCTCGAGCGGCCGGACTGGGCCGAAGGCGCCGAATTCGTTTTCCTGACCCTTGTGGGAATACTGCTCATTCTGATCCTGCCTCGCGTGGGCGCCATTCCCTGCGCCTTTATCGGCACCGTTGTGGTCGGCTCCGCGATCGGGCTTTCGTGGTACGCGTTCGAACGGTGGCGTCTACTGGTCGACCCCGTATTCCCTTCATTAGCGGTCCTTCTTATCTACCTGGTCTCCTCGTTCCTGAACTTCCTCGGAGCCGAACGGGAACGGAGCCAGATCCGCGGCGCCTTCGGCCGCTATCTTTCTCCCGTCCTCGTCGAAAAACTCGCCAAAAGCCCGAAACAGCTCCGGTTGGGCGGCGAAATGCGCATCATGAGCTTCCTTTTTTCCGACATCCGGAACTTCACGAGCATCGCCGAACAGATGAAGCCGGAGGAGCTGACGCAATTCATGAACCGGTTCCTCACTCCCATGACGAACATCGTCCTGCAATACGGCGGCACGATCGACAAATACATCGGCGATTGCATCATGGCGTTCTGGAACGCGCCGATCGATGACAAGGACCATGCCGGTCACGCCTGCTCCGCGGCGCTTGATATGGAGGGCTTCGTCCGGCAGTGGAACCAGGAAAGCGATAACAACGTTCACGTGTTCCCGAAGCTCAAGATCGGCATCGGCGTCAACACGGGGCAGGCTTGCGTCGGGAACATGGGATCGGAGCAGCGTTTTGACTACACCGTGCTCGGGGACCACGTAAACCTTGCTTCACGCCTCGAGAGTCTCTCGAAAAATTACGGCGTCACGACCGTCGTGGGGCCGAACACCGTGGCCGAGGTCGCTGCCCCCGCTTATCTGGAGATCGACCTGATCCGCGTGAAGGGAAAAAGCAAACCGGTAAATATCTCCACCCTCCTGGGCGGTCCAGACCTGAAAGAACACGCTCCCTTCAAGGAAGTTTATGGATATTTCGGGAAAATGCTGCAGGATTACCGGAGCCAGCGCTGGGATGACGCCGAGGCCGCGCTGAACCGCTGCCGGCGCATTACTTTGGACGGCATCGATCTCGGCATGCTCTATGAACTCTACGCTTCGCGAATTCTTTCCGGAAGGATCAATCCACCGGCCACGAACTGGGACGGCGTCACGATCGCAGAATCAAAGTAACCGCTTTCCGGACCTTTCCTCTAGCCCCTTTTAAGGAACCGACTTTATTGACTTTGAATTCTGACTGTCCTTGTGCTGCTGCGTGGAGCCTGCCGCATCCTGCGCTGCCGTTTGCGATTCCTGGGTCAGATTGTCCACCGTGTTCAGAATATTGATCAGCGCTTGCGTATCCACCGGTATGCCCGTCACGCCCGGGATCCCGGTCCCGCTTCCCGTTGTTTCGCTTCCGGTCGCTTGCTGCCCCAAGGCGCCGGCGATCCGCGAAAGATCAGCCTCCGAAACTTGGAACACCGGGACCGGCGCGCTGTTGGGACCGTCCACGATCGTGGCGTTTCCCGCCGCATCGATATCCACTCCGATCACTTCGCCGTTCACAACGTTCGTGACGTAAATACGGCCCACACCCACGGGCCCCAAAAGCACGACCAGCGTCTTTTGCCCGTCAATAATTCCCGCGACGTTCGTCCCGCGGAACCCGATGGAGCCGGCCGGAAGGTCCACGCGCATGTTCTCGGGTTTCTTGTGGGCGATCTTTCCTGAAACGATACGGAAGATCCCTTTGAGCATGCTGGCCCTGACCCTCCCGTCATCCGTCCGTGGATCGTACACGAATTCGTCCACCTCCACCGCGCTGAGCGGCCCGAGCGTGAAAACCGTCTGGTCGAGAAGCAATACCTGCAGCTGTCCGTCCGGACCGGTCTCGACCTTGTCGCCCATAAAGACCTTGTCGCCGCTCTTCAAAGCGCGCGCTACGGCCGAGGCCGTCACGACCTTCACGTCCCCTTTGACTGCGGCGGCCACTCCCGCCTGCACGGGACTCACGGTCCCGGCGCGTAGCACCCCGATCGTCCCCGCAGCTACCGCGATCAGAATAACGGCCGCCGTCCAGACATATTTTTTTATCATTGCTTGACTCCTTGCTTTTTTGAGGGTGATTCTACGTGAGACGGCGAATAAATACCGCGAAAGGAAGCCTCTGAAGAACTCCCTTAAGGTAAGAGGACTCCAGCTTTGCCGGTAATCAGGCCGGTGTTACTGAACCTCCGCCCGATGACGAAGCGGAAGTATCCGTACGCGACCCCACCGCAACTCCGGTACCTGTCGTCTCACCATCTGCCCCGACGTAGTCAACCGCTACGGCTCCTTGTTTAGCAATAACCCCGCCGCCATTTAACAACACAAGATCGATCCTGGTAAAAGTCCCCCCGGAAGATCCCTCGACATTTGTCCAACGGAAAGCCGCGGGTCCCGTACCGGCGAACGACCGGGGTTCCGCTGCGCCGGAGCCGGCCGTTTGATCAAAAACGCCTCCTTTGGAGTCAGTGATCTTGACCCACGAATCCGTTCCCCCGATCGTTTTCGAACCGAAATCGATCTCGCACTGGGCAGCCATCGAATAAACCGTAGGTGCCGTGCCGTTATTGTAGAGAAACGACCCCGTACCGTAAAAGAAAGACTTCCCTGCCGTAATGCGGCCCAATTCTTCCATTTGGGTGATCCCGTCCGGGACTGAACCTGCGTTCTGATCGTCACGGCCGCCCTGGGCCAGGGTCGTTGTAGTGTCGTTATTATTATCGCCTAACAGGTTCAACCCCGCTATAAAACCGGAATTCGCCCCGGCGATCGCTCCGGTCTCTCCTGACATATCACCCACAGAACCGCCACCGCCGGGCTGACCTCCTCCGCCGCCGTCACCGCCACTACCGCCCTGCCCCCCGGAACCGCCACCCCCACCTCCGCCCCCGGAAGGTGAAAGCCCCGCTGTCAGGCCGTTGAGCTGCGTGTCAGAAAGCTGGAAAACCCCCGAAAGACCGCCATTGGCGCCGGCCTGCACGCCGAATCCGGTGCGGTTCACCAACTGTTGGCCGCCTGAACCGCCGCCCGTCCCGTTCATGACAAAACTTCCCGACCGCTCACCGGCGTCGTTATTGTCTCCGGGACCCAGCAGAGCTGCTAGCGAGCTGTTGTCGGGCATCACCTGCCCCCCGACGACGGTTCCGCGGAACCCGATCGTGGCCGTCGGCAACCTGACGGAAACGTTGTCCGATTGCTTCGCGGCGATCTTGCCGGAGACGTAACGGAAAACGCCTTTCGTGACACTGGCTTGTATTTTCCCCTTCTGCGTTTTGGGATCATAGACGAACTCATCGATGGTGATCGAGCTGTTAGGACCGATGGTGAACACCGTTCGATCGAGCAGCAGGATCTGAAGATGCCCTTGCGCGTCGGTCTTCACTTCATCTCGGGTAAAAACGGGCTGGCCGCTGACCGCGACGCGCGTGGTCTGACCCGCTGTTTTAATTTCGACCTTTCCGCCGATGGCCGCGACAACACCGGCCTGTTCGGGACCCGGGACGGCTGAAGCCCCCGGAGCCGTCACGGTCGCCGGCACGGCAACGGTTACGGGCCCCGTGACCGACGGCGTCTGTGCCGCCGAAAGAAGCCCGGTAATACTGAAAAGGATGACAACGCTGAGAAAGAGGATCTTTTTCATGGTTAGAACTCCAGCTTTTTGGTGAGCATGCCTTCGAGTTTATTGTTCGTATAACTGTAATTGGTAATGCTGGAAAGCGAGCGGTAGAATTCGTAAGAGAACGTGATCACGATGTCCTTGAGCGGCTTCGGCAGGATCTTCCCGATCAGCAAAGCGGTAAGCGGCGCGCCGTAGGTCGCCCGGTACCGGAAGATCTTGTCGTGACGGTGTTTGCCCGCGACGGAAAGTTCGGGAGCGGTATAGCTGTCGAAATAAACGTTGAAGTTATTGATCACGAATTGTCCCCGCGGCAGGATCCACGTGTGCGAATTGTTCAGGCTCAGGCGGTCGTACGCGTAGAACTTCTGTTTAGCGTCTTTTTTTCCGTAGCCGATGCTGCTGCTCCACCGCATGGTCGGGATCAGGATATAATTCGCGCCCCACAAGTGATCGAATTCCGGCCCCTTCCGGTCCGTCGCGGAGGTGTTTTCGTAGATCCCCATGTAGTCCTGGCGTTCGATCCGGTAGTTGTAGAACACGTTGAGTTTTTTCGTGACGTCGCGTTCAAAAAGGAAATTCCCGCCCTGGGTCCTCAAAAAATTTTCGCTGGAAAGGAACACGTGGCTCGCGAAGAAGGACGGCGTGAAATTGAAAAACTTGCTCTTATAGGTCCCGCCGAACTCGTACTGGAAAGAACCGAGGTCCAGCGAATGCACGTTCGTCTGTTCCTGGAGAAAATACGTGAAGGAACCGAAGACGGTATGCCCGGCCTGGAATCCCAGATCGTGCGTGACGTCGACGCTCGTCACGTTCAGGAAATGGGTGTCGGCGCGCCTCACATCGGTCCCCTGGACGTCCAGAGGCGTATCGAAGAAAAGCTGCTGTTTGGAAGAAGGGGACGCGTTACGGTTCGTGTCGTAACCCCAGCCCACGCTCTCGCGGATCGAAAGATGCGTGCGTCTTTTCCGGGATTTGATCTTCTTTTGATAAAGAGAGAGCTCTTCCCGGATCTGAGGCGGCAGCGGAAGGGCCTTCAGGGTATCTATCTCTCTCTGCGCTTCGTTCAAACTGTCCAACCGGTAAAGGACCACCGCGTAAAGAAGCCGCACGTCCGCGAGGTTCGGGTTGACGAGGAGGATCCGTTCCAGGGTCGCGGAAGCGCCCAAAAGATCGTTCTGGGCGATCCTTTCCTGCGCGTAACGGAAATTGAGATCGATGTTGTCGGGATCTTTTAACACATCCTCATACGTGACGCCGGTCTCGAAACGCTTCAGCCGTTCTTTTTCCTTCGATTTGTCGGAAGTCCTGACCACCGCCCTCTGGACAGCGGTCTCGCGCCGGATCGTTTCCGTTTCGCGGGAGATGTCCTCGGCAAAAAGAAACCTTCCGGAAAAAAATACACCCGCCAAAAAAACTCCCAATACCACAAACGACAGAACGACTGTCAAGCGACGCCCGAATGACATAATTTCCTTTTTCCCTTTTAAAAGTGAAGGACCCAGAACCGCGTCTCTGAGGGGGACAATGGGCTGTAGTCTACCCCGTCGGGGCGGTTAAATCAAATTGCAAGTTTTATCACGTTTTTTCCGCAGAGCTCGGGTTTTCCGTTCGCCGTACCGCGATTTTCAAGATATACTAATCGCATGTCATTCGAACTGGACCCTTTCCAAAAAGAAGCGATCGCCTGGATCGAAAAAGAGCACTCGCTCCTTGTTTCCGCCCCCACCGGCTCCGGAAAGACCTTGATCGCCGAGACTGCGATCGAAAAAGCCCTTTCGCGCAATGAACAGGTCATCTACACCGCACCGGTCAAAGCGCTGAGCAACCAGAAATACCGCGATTTCCAGGAACGCTTCGGGTCCGGGAGCGTCGGGATCCTGACCGGCGACGTCTCGATCAACGCCGGGGCCCCGATCCTGATCATGACGACCGAGATCTACCGGAACTCGCTTTTCGAGAATACCGAACGTATCCGCAAGATCGGGTGGGTCATCTTCGACGAAGTCCATTATCTCGACGATGCAGAGCGCGGCACCGTCTGGGAAGAGGCGCTGCTTTTCACGCCGCCTGCGGTCCGGATCCTGGCCTTGAGCGCGACGATCCCCAATGTCCGGGAGCTTGCGGCCTGGATCCAGAACATCCATCAGCGCCCCATCGCCGTGATCGAAGAAAGCCACAGGCCCGTCCCTCTCCATTTCCTGTTCCAGTGCCAGGGCAAGATCATCACGAACATGAAGTCGCTCCGCAAGGAAGGCTATCTCCAGCGGGACAACTGGCAATTGTCCCAAAGGGAAAGACGCCGCGGGTTCCAGCCCCCGCGCGCGAAGGCGAACCGTCTTTTTAACCTGCTCGATCATTTAATCCAGGAGGACCGGCTCCCGGCCCTCTATTTCGCTTTCGGGAGAAAACGCACGGCGCTGCTCGCCTGGGAGGTCGCGCATTACGATCTTTTACGCGGGAAGGAAAAGCAGCAGGTCCGGGCCCTTTATGACGAACTGCTCCAGCGTTACGATCTCGTAGGGGAAAGGTCCGCGGAAGAGATGCGGCCGCTGATCGACCAGGGGATCGCCTTTCATCACGCCGGCATGCTGCCGACCCTGAAGGAAGTCGTCGAACGGCTTTTCACGAGCCGCCTCATCAAGTTGATCTTCACGACCGAGACTTTCGCGCTCGGGATCAACATGCCGGCGCGCACGGTCGTTTTTGACGAGCTTGAAAAATTCTACGGCACCGGCTTCCGTTCGCTGACCACGCGCGATTTTTATCAGATGGCCGGACGCGCGGGACGGCGCGGTATCGACACCGAGGGGTTCGTGTACTGCCGTATCCATCCGAACGACATCGCTTTTCCCGAAGTCCAGAGGATCCTTCACGGAACACCCGAGCCGGTCCGCAGCCAGCTCAATGCCACCTACGCGACACTGCTGAACCTTTATCGTGACCTCGGCGAAAAACTTTTAGATATCTACCCGCGGTCTTTCCATTATTTCCAGTCCTCCAAGCGGCGGCGCGAGGAAGGGTTCGATCTTCTGCGCAACAAACTCGCGCTCCTGAAGGAAATGGGCTATATCACCCCCGAGGGCCTCACTTCCAAAGGCGAATTCGCGGCCTCGGTCTTCGGCTATGAGCTTCTTCTCACGGAAATGTACACGGACGGGACGCTGGAAAAACTCGACGAGGCCAAACTGAACGTTTTTCTGGCGGGACTGATCTTCGAACCGCGAAAGGGCGACGAACCTCCCCGTCTCCACAAGGACCACGAGGAACTTCTGAAGCTGACCCACCATTACCACCGGATGGTCCACAAGTGGGAAGCCAATTTCCGCATTACTCCCTACACCAAGCCGCCGCATTTTCATCTCGCCAAAGCGGTAGAGGCCTGGACCCGCGGCCAGGATTTCGAAAAGGTCCGTCAGCTTATCACCGAGGACGAGGGAAGCCTTGTGCGGTATCTCCGGATGGTGATCCAGCTGCTGCGGGAACTGATCCACGCGCCCCACGCCTCCGAAAGTTTCAAGGCCAAGGCCGCCCGCGCCCGGGAAATGATCGACCGGGATGTCGTCGACGCGGAAAAACAACTGCGGGTTTAACTGTTAACCGGACGGCGTCCGGTTTTCATGTCGGTGACTGTCACCCTCGTCCTGATATCAACTTTCCGTTTTCGTCATACTTCTTAACCGTTTCCTCAACACGCTCTCCGTTCCTGAAAACCGCCTCGAATTCCAATTGCCCGTTTTCGTGATAATGTTTGGTTAGCCCGTCACGCTTTCCGTTCTTGAAAAACGACACGGTTTTTGAGTGCCCGCTTTCGTAATAGCTCTTAAACGGCCCGTCAAGCTCACCGTTCTTGTAAATTTCTTCGGTCTTTATTTGCCTGTTCTCGTAATACTCCGAGACCAGTCCTTCAAGCTTTCCGTCCCTGCAAACTCCTTCGGTTTTTACTTGTCCGTTCGGAAAATATTCCTTAACAGGCCCCTCTTCTTTTTCGTTCACACCCCCATCCCCTCCCGGATCACCGATTATTTCTCCGCACCGCACCGTATCGGCATCGAGGGTGTATCCATGCCGCTCCAAGAAAGGCATGACTTTAAAAATTGACGCACCGGCATCTGCTTCGCAAGCCGAATGATTTTCCCATGATTGACCTGACCCGTTTTTCTTTGCCGCCAAAACCTTTACAAAGGCCCTGTACCCCGTTCCTATACGCATAAGCCCCACCAGAATTTTCCCTGGGATTTCCCACTCCACCGTATTTTTTGAGGGCGCCTTGCTCTCCACCCTTGGAATTGATATCAGATTACTTTCTTTTCGCTGAGAAGAGTCGTCCGCTTTCACCAGAGGGGCGGTGCATTTCCAGCATTTGATAAAAGCGGGGTTATTCTTCTCGTTACACGATGGACAGATCAAACTTTTATTTCCCACAATCCCTCCTGCTTCATTCCGGAAGTTAGATCTTTTTTGATAACGTTAGAAAATGGAGCCCCACGGCTTTACAGCCGTGGTTCCTTATGTTTCTTCGGCGGAATCCGCCGAAGCATTTCACGAACCCTCCTACGCTAACGCTTCGCAGGGTCCGTCCAACGCATTCATCCTCGGGCTTACGCCCCGAGGTCT
>CAIJHQ010000016.1 GCA_903820505.1 Candidatus Omnitrophota bacterium | reverse complement strand
TAGAAGCCGCGATTTTTCTTTTGGATTTTTGGCGAAGGAACAATTCCAAATGGTTAAGCGCATTTCCCACGAGTGCGGCACTATTTTTTAGGTTCACTTTTAACCTCTTCTTTTGAATTATTAATTTTTTAAAATAAAAGCATATTGAAGCTGCTCAACAACCACATGTTCGGGCTTTTTCGGACAGGTGACCTACCTTGCATATTTGTACCACATGTTAATCTAGAGTTCAGCAGTTTTTTGATTACTTCCGATTTAAATGTTATATGAATTAGGAAAACACAAAAACAAGACTTCAGGACGTAAGAAATAAAAATTCAGTTTCCGAATCGGCAGAATTATTTCTTGCACTTACAAGGCCACAGTATTTGGCAGTTATCAAAATTGAGGATTACTGGTTGAAAGAGAGTAAAGTTAAAATATTAACGGCGGTGGTCCTGCGAACTACGCTAATACATTGTCTCCAACTAGGGGAATGCGGCTGTAATATCAGCCCGCGAATTTACCTTCCGCTTTTAATTTTTTTTTCTCCTGCTCTTCGAGGACTTTGAACGCTATCTTGCCGACAAGGGTTTTCGGTAATTCTTTAACGAATTCCAACTCTCTCGGGCAGCTCCATTTTATCAGGTCTTTCTGACAGTGGGAAATTATCTCTTTTGCCATCTCCGGGCAGGCTTTGGAAGGGTCTTTAAGAACGCAAAACGCTTTGACCTTCTCCACCTGTTGAACATCCGGGACTCCGATTACGCAAACTTCGGCTACAGCGGGGTGTTTATCTATCTGCTCTTCAACCTGAGCCGGATATACATTCATTCCGGAAGATTTGATCATTCGTTTTTCTCTCAATTTAAAATAGAAGAACCCGTCTTTATCCATGGAACCGATATCTCCAGTATGGAGCCATGACCTTCCGTCTGCGTGCTTTTTGATGGTCTTTGCCGTCTCTTCAGGTTCGTCGAGGTAACCCATCATGACAGCCGGACCTTCGACGCAGATTTCCCCTTCCTCTCCGGGTGCGGCTTCATCAATTGTATCTTTTTTAACTATCTTCGCGCGCATATCGGGGAAGGGCACACCGATGCTGTTTTCGCGGTATTCATTCAGAGGCATCGCCATAATCGCGGTGACGGCTTCCGTCAATCCGTAGCCTTCAAGGAGTTTTACTTTCCCCCCTCTTGCTTTGACAATATTTTCAAATTCCTGTTTGACTTTCTTGGGGAGTGTATCCGCTCCGCTGAAAGCGGCTCTGAAACAGCCGAGATTAGCTTTCTGAAAATTTTCATTTTTATTCAGAGCGGCGTAGAGAGTCGGAGGCCCTATCAGGTAATTAGGCTCTTTCTGTTTAATCAATTTCGCAACATTATTCGGCTCGAATATCGGAACCATGATGCATCTCCCGCCTGCCATCAGAACCGCGTTGACGCATACGCCGAGTCCGAATCCGTGGAATATCGGGAGTATGGCGAGCATCTTCGGATACCTTCTGTCGATGCCTCCCCATTGAGCAACCATTTGCCCTTCCGCAATGAAGTTGTAGTTGGAGAGCATGATCCCTTTCGGTTTGCCGGTCGTTCCCCCGCTGTAGAGTATTACGGCGAGTTCTTCTGTTTTAACATCGATTTTCGGATGGTCGGGGTATTTCGTTTTCATCATCGTTGACATT
>CAIJHQ010000015.1 GCA_903820505.1 Candidatus Omnitrophota bacterium | reverse complement strand
CTTGTCCGTGACCTTGCGGTTGAAGTCCGGGTGCTTGGGGAATATGCGGAAGAGTTCGGGCTGGAGTTTACCGGCGGCGCCCTCAAGCAGCAGGAGCCGGACCTTGGAATTCCGCTCGATATGGGCGAGGAGTTTTTCGATGTTCTGCTCCGCCTCGTAGTTACCGTGCGCGGACTGGATATGGATCAAGGCCGGAGCTGAAGGATCGCCCATCACCGTGTCCGTCACCTGCCCGAACTCGGCGGGGATCTCGAGGGTCTTGAACGGAGCTGCGGAAACTTCAGACGCAGGCGCGGAAAGAGCCCCGAACGCTTCGGGGCTGATCCCAAGGCTTGAGACGAAAAAAATAAACCCGATCACGCCCGCAATGAACTTCATGCCCGGACAACGATTTCTCATTGGACAAATAGCTCCCGAAGAGGATTTTTTGTGAAATATGTCTTTGTTCTTACTTTATCAATTCTTTTCCAACAGCAATAGCGGGCGAAGGATAACATCTATCTTTTGATTCTGCAAATCGTTGGAGAGATTTTTTTTCTTCGTTTCCTCCGGCGGAATACAATTTTTATTATTCAATAAATCATCCGGCATTTTCCAGCGCCATTTCAACCTTTGGGGATGATCCGTATATCAAAAGCTAGCATTCTTGATTTCCATAGCGATCTTTGTAAGATTGACGGCAGGAAATTCATCCCTTTTCTGGTGCGTATCTAGCGGTTCGGGCGGGACATTATTGCGGGTCAGCAGTTCGATCATTGGGCCGCGGAGCTAATGGGCCAGGCAGTCAGTTAATGTCTGTTCCTTCCCGATGATCAACGCGTTCGAGAGGGACGGTTCTCTTGGAGAGAACCGTCCCTGAGACTTTGCGGAGGGATGACCCTTACACTTTTTTTCTGCGCAGCCGCTTCATCAATCCAAGCAGTGCGAGCGCAAGGCCGCTCACAGCCATGGAATTCGGCTCGGGCACCGACGGGTTGGGTCCGGTGAACTCAGCCTGGAAAGCCGAACCGATCTGACTGAACGACCACTGAGTGGGCGGGCCAAAGAGGCTTGTATCCACCGTATACCCGAGGTCCGTAAAGCTCTTACCGGTATCCCAATCGATCAGCGTAAATATATCCCCGTTCGAAGGACGGAAACCGCTCCACGGGATAAGTTTGATCACGCACCCGGAACCCAGAACGACATCCCCGCCGTAAACGAGGATCTGGTCGTATCCTGAGCCTACCGTGGTCCCGCCGAGTTCCGCTTCGTAAGTACCATTTAACGTGAAGTCGCCGTTGACGGTTATGATGCCCGGGGAACCGCCCGGGGCGATAATGCCCGACGCTCCAATAGTGAGATCACCGTTCACTGCGTAGACACCACTGCCGGGCACGCCGAAACCTTTGAGCGTCTGGCCGCTACCCAGCGTGAAGCCTCCGGTCACGCCGGTGATGTCAAAGACCGCGCCGCTCGTGATACTGATCAGAGAGGAATTCGCGATACTGCCCGAACCCGACAACGCCAAAGTCCCCGCGCCGACGGTTGTCGTACCACTATAAGTATTGGCGCCCAGAAGCGTGACTGTTCCGCTGGTCGTTTTGTTCAAACCCGTCGAGCCGCCCAGGATCGCGGAGACCGTACCGGCCTGCATGTCAAACGCGTGCCCGCTGCTGATCATCGTCTTCCCCGCGCCGGCCAGTTCGCCGCCTGTCTGCGTGTATTGGTGGACCGATTCGGTGCCCGCCAGATTGAGCGTTCCGCCCTGCACGGCCAAAGTCGACGCCGTATCCAACCGGCCCGCGGAACCGAACGACACTGAGCCCGTATCGACCGTGACAGCGCCTGTGCCGAGCTGCGCGCTCACTGTTCCGCCCGTCAGTGCATAGGTCGCGGCCGTAAGTGTCCCGATCCCGTTGAGGGAACCCGAACTCATCTCGAATGCCCCGATGGTGTCGGACTGAGCCACATCGAGGATGCCGCCGCTGACCCTGACCGTCGCTATGTCTGAGATCGCGCCGCCGGCGCGGTCCAATGACAACGTGCCCGTTTGAACATCGGTGAGACCCGTGTAAGAGTTATTCCCGGAAAGAACGACAGTCCCGGCACCGGTCTTCGTAAGCGTGACCCCTGAACCCGCGAGAATGGCGCTGATGGTCCCCGAATTCGTCAGACTGTAAGAAGAACCGGTGAGTGTTCCTCCGGTGATTTCGCCGCTCGATATCGTGACCGCCCCGACCGTGTCGCTGTAACCGTTCATGTTCAACGTGCCACCGGAAACAGTGACTGTGGAAGTATTTATGATTTGATCGGCTCGCAAGAGTTTTGCCGTGCCGCCGCTTACGGTCAAATTACCGGCTATGGAATTATAAGTGGTCGTGTTCAGATCAAGTTCGCCTGCGCTCACCGTCGTGAGGCCGCTATAAGTGTTGGCGCCGGTGAGCGTCCAGGTGCCGGCATCAGCTTTCGTGAGCGTGCCTGTCCCCGTGCCGATGATACTTGCAATACTGCCGCCCTGTGCGCCGCCAAGAGTCAGGTTATAACCTGAACCGGTGATCGTTCCGGCATTGGTTAATGCAATGGTCCCCGTTCCACCCACAATGCTGACCCCCGAACTGCCGAGAGTGAGCAATCCGCCGTAAGTGGCGGCGGATCCAGAGTTCATTAACGCGCCGCCGCTTGAAACACCGGTTCCATTGAGAGTCAAACCTACGTTAGCCGTCGGCGTGATCCCGCCCAAGTCCAGGGCCGCCGCACTGTTCACCGTCCCGCCGGAAGTATTAAGAGTTCCGTTCCCCAGTGCCCCGACAGCGCCTAACTGCAGGATGCCAGCCGTGATACTGGTCGCGCCCGTATAAGTGTTGCCGCCCGAAAGTGTGGTCGTGCCGCTGCCAGCCTGGGTCAGCGCGCCTGTGCCACTGATGGTATTCGACAAAGCATATGCATTGCTGCGATTGATCGTCAGGGCCCCGCTATTCGTCACCGCTCCGCTGCCGAGAGTCCCGACCGTACCCCCGCTGCCGACCTGCAGAGTCCCGGCGCTGATCGTCGTGGTCGTGGTTCCGTTGGTACTGCCCGTCAGGGTCAGAACATCGGTGCCCACCTTGGTCAACCCATACGCGCCGCTAATAGTGTTACTCAGCGTGATGTCGCCGTTGCTACTACCGATACTGCTGGCCGATTGCAAGGTCACTGCACCACCGTATGTCACCGCAGTGGCGTTACTATTGGTCAGAGCACCGACCGTGGCGGTCCCGGTGGTCCCATTAAGATTCAAACCCACGTTGGCCGTCGGCGTAATACCGTTCAGATCCAGGGCCGCAAGATTGCTCACTGTCACACTAGAAGTATTAAGAGTGCCGTTACCCAATGCCCCGACAGCGCCTAACTTCAGGATGCCGGCACTGATACTGGTCGCGCCTGTATAAATGTTTGCTCCCGAAAGCGTCAGTGTCCCGGCGCCGGTCTTGGCGAGAGTCCCCGATCCGTCGATCGCACCGGAAAGAGTCAGGTTCGTGGCCGCACTGTCGATCTGGAACGCGCCGCCGGAACCTCCGGTCCCCACATTCATCGTGAATTTCTTCGTGCTGCTCACCGTGGAGCCGGTATATTGCAATGTCCCTACCACACTGTTCGTGGGGTTCCCGAGCCCCACAGACAGAGCGCTGTTACCCAAAACACCGTTTGCGCTGTCGTTATTGATAGTGCTGATAGACAAGTAGCCGTTGTTGACGGTCAATTGACCGCTGAACGTGTTAGTCCCGGAAAGCGTGAGAGTGTTTGCGCCCTGCTTGGACACGGTGCCTGAGCCGCTTATCGTATTACTGACCGCCAGGTTTCCACCGTTAGCATTCAGAATCAAACCGTAGCCGGCGTTGTTCACGGTCCCGTCCACTGTCAACGTATCTGCGTTTGCCTGGATCGTCCCAGTTCCGTTTAGCGTGATCGTCCGGTTGGTCCCAAGGGAATACGTACCGCTGGTCGATCTCAGTACGCCGCTGCCGCCTATTGTAATCGTGTTGGTCGCCGACCCGTCCCCCAAGTTGTTTGCCGCGCTGATCCGCAAAATACCGTTGATGTTCGTTGCGCCGGAATAGGTATTCGCCCCCGACAAGATAAGTCCAGCACTGGCCAAGGACAATGCGCCCGTTCCCGTGATAGTATTCGCGATGGTGAGGGTTGTGCTTGTATCGGGGCTGAACGTTCCGCCGGAACTACCGAGCGTGATGCCGCGATTTGAATCGTCTATCGAAAAAGTGGCCGACGTATTCAGTGTCCCGCCATTCAATGTCAGCTGGTCCGCCGTTAATGTCCCGGGGTTCCCGCCAAGGCCCGCTTCGGCCGCAATCGAAAGAGTGCCGACATTAACGATGGTCTTACCGGTGTAAGTGTTCGTACCCGAAAGCGTCGCGGTCCCGGCACCGGACTTCGTCAACGTAACCGCCGTGCCGCCGGCGAGTACTGAACTTATGGTCCCTGAATTCGTCAAACTGTAAGAAGAACCCGTCAGTGTCCCGCCGCTAATCGTGCCGCTCGACATCGTGACCGTTCCGACCGTATCGCTGTAACTCCCCATGTTCAACGTCCCGCCGCTGTTCAACGTACCCCCGCCAATCGCGACCGCCGTGGTGTTACCCAAACGATCATTGGCTCCGAGAGTTAATGTACCGCTGGTATCGATGTTCAGGGTCGGGGCCGTGATCAATCCGGTGCCGGAGACGGTCACGGTTCCAGTTGTAACATTCACGGTCCCCGTACTCCCCAAGGTCCCGCTCACTGTCCCGCCGCTCAAATCATAAGTCGTGGCCGTAAGCGTCCCGCCGCTAATGGAACCGCCGCTCATATTGAAATCACCGACCGTGTCGATAAAAGTTCCCAAGCTCAGACTGCCCGTCCCGGAAACAGTGACAACGGCATTGGTCCCCTGTAACCGGTCGCTGGCCCCGAGCGTCAACGTGCCCGCGCTGATATTCACAGCCGTCGCAGCTGCTGTTCCGTTGAGAGCCGTCGATCCCGTGACATACATCGTCCCAGTACCAAGATTCGCCGTGACCGTTCCGCCGCTGAGATCATAATTTGTTGAGGACGTGAGGGTTCCGGTACCGCTGATGGAACCCGCGCTCATATTGAAGTCATTGACCGTATCCGTAAAAGTTCCCATGCTCAATGTGCCGCCACCGACAGTCACCGTGCCACCGTTCGCCAGGCGGTCGGCAGCTCCGAGCGCCAGCGTTCCGCTGTTGACATTCACGGCCGTTGCGGCCTCGGTCCCGTTCAAAGTAACCGTACCGGTCGTAACGTTTATCGTTCCCGTCCCAAGATTCGCGGTGGAAACGATCGTGCCTCCGCTAAGACCGTAGGTCGTAGCCGTCAGTGTTCCGCTACCGGCGAGAGAACCTGCACTCATGTTGAATGTGCCTACCGTGTCGGTGTAGGTGCTCATGTTCAAACTACCGGTGCCGGAAACAGTAACAACGGCATTGGTCCCCTGTAACCGGTCGTTGGTGCCGAGTGAAAGTGTGCCCGCGCTAATATTCACGGCCGTGGCAGCCGCTGTGCCGTTCAGGGCCGTTGAGCCCGTGACATACATCGTTCCCGTACCAAGATTCGCCGTGACCGTTCCGCCGCTGAGATCATAATTCGTTGAAGACGTAAGGGTTCCGGTACCGGTGATAGAACCGGCGCTCATATTGAAATCACTGACCGTATCCGTAAAAGTTCCCATGCTCAATGTGCCGGTGCTGGAAACAGTGACCGTGCCGCCATCGGCCAGACGGTTGGCGGCCCCGAGCGCCAGCGTCCCGGAACTGATATTCACGGTCGTGGCAGCTTCCGTTCCGTTCAGGGCCGTTGAGCCTGTAACGTTTATCGTTCCCGTGCCGAGGTTCGCGGTAACTGTGCCGCCACTCAAGCCATAGGTCGTGGCTGTCAGCGTGCCAGATCCGGCGAGAGAGCCCGCGCTCATATTGAACGTACCTACCGTGTCCGTCAAACCAGAGCCTGTGCTCAAACTACCCGTTCCGGAAACGGTGACCGTAGCGCCATTCGCCAAACGATCACTGGAGCCGAGCGTCAGCGTGCCGGCGCTGATATTGACAGCCGTAGCCGCCGAAGTTCCGTTCATAGCCACTGCCCCTGTAACACTCATCGTTCCAGTACCAAGGATCCCTGAAACCGTGCCGCCGCTCAAACTGTAGGTCGAGGCCGTAAGAGTGGTGCCGCTGATCACGCCGCTTGACATCGTAACCGAACCGACCGTGTCGGCTCCTCCCACGTAAAGCGTCCCGCCGCTCACCTGGACCGCCGCCGTGTCCGCGATCGAGCCATATGTGTGCAACTGCCCCCCCTGAACGTCCGTAAGGCCCGTATAGGTATTGGCAGAGTAGAACTCCCAGGTCCCGGTCCCGCTCTTGACGACCGCCACCTTCCCGCCGTTAGCTCCGTCCCCGATAACACCTTCATAAATAGAATTGATCCCCGTATTCGATCCGTTGAGCGTCAGTGTCGTGGTGTTCCCGGTTGTGGCAACGCCCGTCACCCCGCCTTTTATGTAGAGAAGACTGGAAGCCGATGTCGCCCCGGCGGTGAAGGTGTACGTGCCGCCGTTCCCCTCGAGCACGATGGGCGATAAAATAACGTCCGTGTGGGCTCCATTGCCCGAAAGGGTCTGGACCACACCGCCGCTTGTCAAATGCAATGTACCCGTATATAACGTATAGCCGTAGGCCGACGTATTTCCGAATGAGATGTTCTGGATATTCCGGTAAGTGTCGACCGTGATGACGCGATCCGCAGTGAGGGCGGTGCTGAACGTCGCGGTATCGGTATTCGACGTTCCGGACGTTGTACCGGGAGCGGCCCCCGTCGACCACCTCGACGTGGTCGTCCAGTTGTCACTACCGTCATAATTCCATGTGCCGGACGCCGCGAAAAGGGGCGTCACGGGAAGGCAGACGACGGCCATGATCGCCACCGCCACTCCCAGAATTTTTACGCAACGTCTTCCTCTCATGTCATTCTCCGGACTCCGTTTTGAACTTTGAGATCCCGCCGCCTGCTCAGCAGATTGCGGGATTTTTTCGCCCCTGCGCTCTTTCAATCCCTTCGCCTGATCGCTCGCGAATTTCAGTCGCTTCGCTCCCAAAATTCACTTCGCAGACTAAGGGACGTTTTGTCGCAACTGCGCTCCAAAACGAAAAATCCCAACCACCGAAAGGTGATTGGGATTCAAAGCTTTTACGGCCGCTTTGGCCGGCAACTGGCTAACCTGGCTTCCGCCGAGGTTCCTATAGCTTTGCGTCCCACCCTTTCGAGTGGTTTGCCTATCTCTGTACTCTCAAAAAGCTGAATTCTTCCTCTGCTAATATAAACTTACCCTACTATATATGCGATTTCAAGACAATGACTATTCTTGCTATATTTTGCTATATAATGAGTCCGCGAAATGGCTAGAATATTCGGTCGTCACGTCAACAGAAGGAGTTGCGATGGGGATATTTGTGAACAGCAGTTCTTGCGTCGACCGGCATCAAGCCGGGGAACCGCATGTTTACAATTACAGATTTTAGGGTTTACAATTAGTTTACAAAAAATGACGCCTTGCCTTCGGGAAATGTTTGCAGAAGATCAGCCCCGCGGATGAAATTTGGCGTGGACGGATTTCAGGCGGTTGCCCGAAACGTGGGTGTAGATCTGCGTGGTCGCGATGTCGGAATGCCCGAGCAATTCCTGAACGACCCGGAGGTCGGCGCCGCGCTCGAGCAGATGGGTCGCGAACGAATGACGGAACGTGTGCGGCGTGATCTCTTTGGCGATGCCCGTGAGCCGCGCGTACTTTTTGATCATCTGCCAGACGAACTGCCGCGTCAGGCCTTCCCCACGCCGGCCGAGAAAAAAATGGCCGGTCTTTGCCTTCATTTTCGAGCGCACCTTTTCGAGATAGTTCCGGCACGCCGCAACCGCCATGCTCCCGAGCGGGACAAGCCGTTCCTTGTCCCCTTTTCCGCGGCACTTGATGAAATGGTTGTCGAGATAGATATTCTCCACGGGGATCTCCGTGATCTCCGAAACACGCATCCCGGTCGCGTACAGACATTCCAGCAGCGCCAGGTCGCGGATCCCGGTCGCCGTTTTGACGTCCGGCATTTTGAGAATCGACTCCATTTCCGGCGAGGTCAGAAAATGTGGCAATTTTTTCCAAAGCTTCGGGGATTCCAGGACGCTCGTGACATCGCTCCCGACATGACGTTCTTTGGTGAGGAACCGGTGGAAGAGCTTGACCGAGACGAGGCCGCGCGCGATCGAGGAGGATTCCAGTCCGCGTTTTCCCTCGGCGCCCAGGTACTTCAGAATGTGAGTCCGCGTAACTTTTTGCCAGTCCGTCGCTTTCTCTTTTTCAAGGAAGGCCCGATAACGCGCGAGGTCCCGGCGGTAGGCCGCAAGCGTATTGGCCGCGAGCCCCTTCTCCACAGAGAGATAATTCAGAAAATCATCAAAAAGGACCTGGGTCCTGCCTGCGGTTATTCCGGAAGTATCGGTCATTGTTTCCATGGGTAGGTTATCGGCCACCCCGATGCCGGACTGGAGATTTGGCGAGGGACGGTTCTCCCGCGGAGAACCGTCCCCGATTTGAAAAACGAAGAATTTTCTAGAAGCGGTTTCACAGGTCGCTGGAATTGCTTTTGAAGCTTTGTTCTTTATCCTGTCATCCCCGAATATTTTTACCTGTCCGCCGCCAGGCATGTCGGGGATCCAGAATACAAACCGGAGCATGGATGCTTTGAAAAACACTTACTCGGCAATTTAGCGGCCGGCCTTTTTAAGGGCTTCCCTGAAATAGGTCTCGGCGCCCCGGATGTACAGGGATTCAGGGATCAAAGGCTTTTCGAGCTTCTGCTGCAGGTCGCCGGAGATCTTCCCGTCCTTCACGATCTCCCCGCCGGCCTTCCTGAGCAGGGACTTGTAATGCAGGAGCGGAAGTTTCAGCGTGATAGAATTATCCGTGAGGATCGCACCGCCGCCGCGGTAGATCTCGGCGGCAAGTTCCGTGTTCATGTTCCGGGCGATGCGCCGGAAAAGAAGCTTCAGGACCTGGAAATGGCTTTGCTCGGGGAACCCGCAGTTTGAGATCACCATGATCCTCGGGACTTTGGACGTGGTCTTGTGCCGGCATTCGCCCCCCGCGTCCTTCTCAAAATACGGGTCCGCCGCCGGGATCATCCGGTCCATGAAGTTCTTCATGATCCCCGTAACGTTGTCCACATAAAGCGGTGTCGCGAAAACCACGAGGTCGGAGGCGTAACACAGCGGAAGCAGTTCCGCCATGTCATCCTGAATGGCGCACTTGCCAGGGGTTTTCAGCCAGCAGGAGAAGCAGGCGACGCAGGGGTGGATCTTTTTGTGCGCGAGAAAAATGTTCTCGACCGTTGCCCCGGCCTCCCGCGCGCCCTCCAGAAAAGCCTCGACCATAACATTCGTGTGGCTCTTTTCCGCCTGCGGGCTTCCGTTGAACACGATGATCTTCATCGGACGCTGATCCCCGCTTTTTTCAATGCCGTCAGAAATTGTCCCTCATCCCAGACCGTCACACCGAATTCCCGGGCTCTCTTGAGCTTGACGCCCGCGCCGGGTCCGGCGACGACGATATCGGTCTTTCTGCTGACACTGCCGGAAGGATGGGCACCGAGCTTGCGCAGGAACATTTCGGCCGCGGAACGTTCCACCTTCTCCAGGGTCCCGGTCAGCACGACCGTTTTTCCGCGGAAGGGACTGTCTACGGCGATCTTCTCGACGAGGTCCATTCTCACACCCGCGTCCTCGAGCTTTTTCAAAAGTTTCCGGGTCGATCCCTGACGGAAAAAGTGATGGATGGACGCGGCGGTCACGGGTCCGATCTCGCGGATACTTTCGAGATCTTCGATGCCGGCCCCGGCAAGCTGCTTCATGCTTCCGAACTTCGTGGCAAGAATGAATGCCGTGTGCACCCCGACGTCCAGGATGCCGAGCGCGAAGATCAACCGCGCGAGCGGCCGGTCTTTGCTTTGCCTGATCCCGTCGATCAAATTCTTCGCAGACTTTTCGCCCATCCGGTCGAGGGCTTCAATGTCTTTTTGCTTGAGCGAATAAAGGTCGGCCAGGTCCTTAACCATGCCCTTGGCGACGAGCTGATCGATGATCGCGACGCCGAGGTTCTCGATATCCATCGCCTCACGGCCGGCAAAAAGCTTCAAAAGTCCCTTGAGCTGCGCGGGACATAACGGATTCAAACAGCGGATCGCGACCTCTTCCCCGTGTTTTCCCGCTTCTTCACCGCAGACCGGGCACTGCCGGGGGAACACGAATTTCGCGGGATCCCCTTTCCGTTTCTCGAGGTTCACAGCAATGACCTGAGGGATGATCTCCCCGCTTTTTTCGACGAACACATGGTCCCCGATCCTCGCGTCCAACCGTTCGATCTCATCCTGGTTGTGAAGGCTCGCCCGCGAAACGATCGTCCCGGCCAGTTTCACGGGTTTCAAGTAGGCCACAGGCGTCAGCACTCCCGTCCGCCCGACCTGGATCTTGATATCCTCGAGCACGGTCTCGGCCCGTTCGGCCTGATATTTGTAGGCGATCATCCAACGCGGCGATTTGGAGGTCATCCCGAGCGTCTTCTGGTCCTCGAAGGAATCGACTTTCACGACCAAGCCGTCGATCTCGTAAGGCAGTTCCTGTCTCTTTTCGGCGGTCGCGTCGATCATCCGGAAAACCTCGTCGAGGCCGGCGCATTTTTTCGCCCCGGGAATAGTTTTGAAACCGAGCTTTTTAAGGAGCGCCATCGCTTCACTTTGGCTCCCGGGCTCGTCTTTGCCCTCATACCGCGCAAGCCCGTGGATGAGGGCGTCGAGTTTGCGGGCCGCAACAAGCTTCGGGTCGAGGAGCTTCAGGCTTCCGGCACAGGCGTTCCGGGGATTGGCGAACAGTTCTTCGCCGTCTTTTTCTTTTTCGGCGTTGATCTTTTCAAACCGTTCTTTTGAAATATAGGCTTCGCCGCGCACTTCCAGAAGAGCGGGCACCGGGCCCGTGTACGGACTTCCGGGAGCCGGGATCTTGAGAGGGACCGAGCCGAGGGTCTTGATGTTCTCGGTGATATCATCTCCCTGCTTTCCGTCCCCGCGTGTCGCTCCCAGTTTCAGGAAGCCGTTCTCATAGACAAGCGCGATCGAAACCCCGTCAATCTTTTCTTCCGCGAAATAAGAGAAAGGCTCTCCCCCGAGCCCTTTTTTGACGCGGCCGTCAAAATCCTCCAGTTCCTCGCGGGAATAAGTATTATCGAGCGAAAGCATGGGCACCGCGTGCGTGACCGTCCGGAACTCTTTGAGCGGCTCGCCCCCCACGCGCTGAGAGGGAGAATCGGAAGCCGCGAGCTCGGGGAAGGCTTTTTCGAGATCGACAAGCTCGCGCATCAAGCGGTCGTATTCCCGGTCCGTGATCTCGGGCTTTGCCTCCACGTAATAGAGGAAGTTGTGCCGGTCGAGCTCTTCCCGAAGTTTTTTGATCATTTTTACGGCTTCGTTGTGTTTCATGGTCCCTTTAATATTTTTTAGAGCAGCCGCTCCGCCAAAAACCGCGGCAGGCCCTCGGCCAGGATCTTTCGCGTGGCCTCCTTATTATCATAAGGGAGGCGGACGATTTCAAACGTTAATTCTTCCGGATCGAAAACACCGAACGAAAGGCGCGTGTCCCGGTCGCGCGGTTGGCCGATACTTCCGGGATTGAGAAGGTACCGTTCCCCTTCTTTGAGCTTATGGACCCCCGGCTTCAAATACCCGCCTTCTTTCCCTTTCTCGGAGAAAAAATACGGGACGTGCGTGTGGCCGAAAAATCCAAACATCGTTTTGGCGGCCATGAATGACCTGTGCGCTCCCGCAGGGTCCGTCAGATAATCGAATTCTTCGGGATCGTCCAGCGTCCCGTGGGCCAAAGTGACCTTTCCGTCCGTTTGGAGATACGGCAGGGTCTTTATTTTCTCAGCAAGCTCGGGCCGGAGTTTTTCCGCGGTCCATTCGATCGCGGTGCGGGCCCAATCCGTGAAACTCCAGCGGAGTTCTTCGTGGATCACCGCGGCCTCGTGGTTCCCGAGAACGTGGAGTTCGGCATTCTTGAGGGACCACTCCAGACAGGCGTTCGGATCGGCCCCGTAACCCACGGAGTCGCCAAGCACGAGAAAACGGGATAGTTGTTTCTTGCGGACGTATTCCAACGCGGACTGAAGCGCTTCCCAGTTCCCGTGAATGTCCGCAAAGACCGCGTATTTCATGATCCGCGAACTCTGCGGCTAAGGGACTGCAAATTGATCACATCGGCCATGGCCTTGTCCTCACGTTTTCATCTAAAAAGTGATCCCGAAACCCGTGAATTCTTTCCGCCCTCCGGACCAATGGGCTTCGACGTCCCGGATATAATACTTCATGCCGGATTCCCGGATGGCCTCCAAAAATCCTGTCAGCACAGTTTCTTCGCCTTCGGCTACGACTTCGACGCGGCCGTCCTCCAGATTACGGACGAAGCCGTCCACTTGAAAGCGCCGGGCGAGCCGCTCAGCGGTGAAGCGGAACCCCACGCCTTGGACCGTGCCGCTGAAAAATACCTGCATTCGCTTCACATCGCTCATCCGGCCTGTCCTTTTCCTTCACGCGCCCTTATTGGCAGCGCTCTTTTTCAACAGCTCCCTGAAGCGGAATCCGACAATGCCGAAAGCGACCGCCACATTGAGGGAATTTTTGAGTCCCGCCATTTCTATTTCGATCGTCCGGTCACACAAAGACAGCAGTTCCTCGGAAACACCCGTGGTTTCGTTCCCGACAACAAGACAGACCGGCGACGCGGGCTCATAATCCTCGTACGGCGCGCTTCCCGTGATCTGTTCCAGGAATACGATCTGATAGCCTTTGGCCTTAAGTTCGCGCAAAACGGAACAGGCGTCCTTCCGGTATTCCCACGGGACCTGCCCTTCGGCGCCGAGCGCAGTTTTCGAGATCTGGGTGTCCGGAGGAAAACCGGTGATGCCGCAGAGCCAGATCTTCTCGACGCCGATGCCGTCCGCGGTCCTGAAAATGGAGCCGACGTTATAAAGACTGCGGATATCGTTCAAAAGCACCGAGAAAGCCAGCCTCGGATCTTGGCGCCGTTCTTTCTGACGCTCTAAAAGTTCGGGGTGGGTTAATTTTCTCATGGTTCTGTGCTAGGACTTCTGGGCTTTAGTGTCCCAGGCGATGTACCGCCAGTAGCCCCAATGATACAAACTCTCCGGGATCCTTTTGAACACTCCCATCACGGCGGCCCACCAGGACGGCACATAGACGATCCGCTTGCCCTTCTGGATTGCCCGAAAAATGTCGTCCGCCGCTTTTTCGGGAGATACCACGCCGAACAGTCCTTTGCGTCCTCGGATCATGGCCGTGTCCACGAATCCGGGACGGACATCGACCACCTTGATCGGTGTCGTGGAAAGTTTTTGGCGCAACCCTTCCATGTAATTCATCATGAAGGCCTTGGAAGCATTGTAGGCCGGCGACCGGCCGCTGCCGCGGTGGCCCGCGACCGACGAGATCCCGACGATACAGCCCCCGTTCTTCTGGAGAAAATACCGGACGGCCAGGTTGGCGATGCCCGCGAACGCCATCGCGTTCACGCGGATCGTTTCCTCTTCCAGGTCCCAACGCAGCTCGGGGTTGGGATGCAGGACCCCGGCATTGATGACCAGGATGTCGACCCCGCCCATCTCCATGATCATGTTGCTGAGTTCATGGGTCGCGTGCCGCAGATCCAGGGCATCGATTACGCGGACAAAACTCTCCCCCGCCAGTTCCTGCTGGAGCTCTTTCATTTTTTCCGGGAAGCGGCCGGTCAGGCCGACGGCGTAGCCTTCCGCAGAAAGCTTTTTCGCGAGGGCCCGGCCGATGCCGGTGCTGGTCCCGATGATGATGGCTCTTTTCTGGGATTCTTTCATGCGTGTATTGTATCCTAATCAAAATATTTCCAGAAATATTTCAGCAACAAAAAAGGCGCTACCTCCGTCGAGGTAACGCCCTTTGAGCTCCGTTCAAAATAATCTTCGTTCTTCCGCCGGTCCCGCTTCAACCCTTCAGGTGAAGAGAAACGAACTTTGCGATAGAGCGGTCGTAAGTCCTTTCGACATTCTCCGGGAAAAAGCAGGCTGGTAACTGCCCCAGGTCACGGTGATACGCCACGCAATCGCAGCAGATACCTTTTCGGGGACAGGGCTCGTAAGAACAATTGCACTGTTTCGCGTTCTCGGCGGCTTTGCACTGCATACGGCACCCCTCATTTCACGGAAGGTTTTTTATAAAAGAAAAAAATCGGGGCCCGGCTCTTTTGCCAAGTCCCGACATCCGTAATCCTTGAAAAAGAGTCGGGGCCGGACTCGCTTTCCGCCTGTCCAGTTCCGACTTTCTTGCCCTTTTTTACATAAGAGTCGGGGCGATAGGATTTGAACCTACGGCCTCTCGGTCCCGAACCGAGCGCACTACCAAACTGTGCTACGCCCCGTAAATAGTATTGATTTCCGAACAAACGCGGGAAGCGGTATCGACCGCTTCGAAACCCCGTGCCGAATCAGGGCGGGGATTATAACACCCTCCTGCCGGGGATTCAATAAAGGCGTCAATCGACCAGCGCGAGATCCGCCACGGCCGACGGTTCGGCGGCAGTCTGCGGCGAGATGCTTTTCCGGTTGGGGCGCGAACCTTCCGTAAGAAGGGCGGCCTCCATCACTTCCTTGAACACCGGAGCCGCCACCGTACCGCCGTAATAAAGCGGACGGGCTTCATCCAGAACCACCACCATGGCATACCGCGGATCGTCCGCCGGGGCGAACCCAACGAAAGAAGACATGAACGCGTTGTGGGAATAGCCCTTCCCTCCCGGCAGTATTTTTTGACCGGTCCCGGTCTTGCCGCCGACAGAGATATCCGGGATCTGAGCTTTCGTCCCGGTCCCCCGTTCGACCACCTGGACCAGTATTTTCCGCATCGCCGCCGCGATCTCCGGCCTGATCACCTTCTGACGGATGACCGGCTTCTTTTCCTTGAGGACAACACCCGCGGCGTCCTGGACCTTCGCCACAATATAAGGCTTCACTAAATAGCCGCCGTTCGCGATGACCGACATGGCGGTCACCATTTGAAGCGCGGTGACCATCACCTCCTGCCCCATCGGGATATTGTACGGCGAGGTCTTGGACCACTGCGAGAACGGCCTCGTATAACCGGGAGCTTCACCGGGAAGATCGATCCCGCTCCATTTCCCGAAGCCGAATTGCTGAACGTAATTCTGGAATTTTTCACCCTTCATCTTGAGTGCGATCTTCACAGTTCCGATGTTGCTCGACTTGACGATCACATCGGTCATCGGCAGCATCCCGTAGGGATGGACATCATGAAGGACCTTGACGCCATAGTTCCATTTTCCGTTCTCGCAATTAATGACCGTGTCCGTCGTCACGGCCCCTTCGTTAAGCGCGCCGCTTGCCGCGACGATCTTGAAGACCGAGCCCGGCTCGTACATGTCCGTAATGGCCCGGTTGCGCCGCTCGTCGGCGTTCGAGCGGTCAAAAAAATTCGGGTCAAATCCCGGTTGGTTCGCGATCGCCAGGATCTCGCCTGTACGCGGAGCCATGACGATCGCCCAGGCGCCCTTGGCCTTCCACTGTTTGAAGGCCTGTTCGAGCGCCTTTTCCGTCAGGTACTGCAGATGCTGATCGATCGTGAGGACGATCCGGTTCCCGTCGATCGCCGGGAGCGCTTTCATCTCAAAAGCTTTGATCTCACGGCCGTAGGCGTCGCGTTTAGTGATCCGTTTGCCGGGCCTCCCGCGAAGATCGGCATCCATCGAGCGCTCGATCCCCTCAATCCCCTGGTTATCCACATTGGAGAACCCGAGCACCTGGGAAAGCATAACTCCCTGCGGGTAAAACCTCTTGTATTCATCAAGAATACCCATCGCGGGGCTCTTGAGCTTCTTGACCGCGTTGGCCTCTTCCGCGCTGACGCGCCGTTTGATCCAGATGAACGCCTTGTCGCGCGCCAATTTCTCCGCGAGGACCTTACGGTCGACACCGAGGATGTTGAAAAGTTCGCGGCCCAGTTTTTCGCGTTCCTCCTCCTTAAGAATGCGCGGGATCGCATAAATGGAAGGGATCTTCAGATTCGTAACGAATTCTTTTCCGTTGCGATCCGTGATCAGACCGCGAACGGGCGGTGTCTCGATCGTCAGGAACTGCTGGCGGTGCGCGATCGCGAGGAGCGAGGGCTGATGAAAATAGGTAAGCTGAAAGATCTGATAGATGATAAGACCGAAGAGGATGAAGAGAGAGCTATAGAGGAACCAGAACCGCCGCGGCGAAAGCAACGCGCGCATTGTTAAGAGGATAGATCGGTTTTAGCTTGGGCTGTTTGGATCCAGCGGCCCAAAAAACTCGAGACCGCTGACGAGAATGACGGCGCCTGCTTGGATTCCCGTGCCACAGGAACCACGAATTCGGGAACGGGGGGCACTTCCACGACCAGGATCTTGTTGGGCAGTGACAACCCAAGTTCTCTTTTTTTCATTTTTTCTTCAAGAAGGCGGGGGGCCCTCAGTTGTTCGACCTTATACTTGAAACGTTCCAGGATCTCCTGTTTTTCCGCGCAAACTTTGGAGCTCTTGTGAATATCGAAAGACACCAACACGGCAGCGATCTGAAGATGCACATAAAAAAGCATCAAGCAGGTCAACCCGGCTATAGCCACCAGGATCTTTCCGCTACCTTTCATGTCATCCTTTCAACAACTCTCAATTTTGCGCTTCTTGATCTTGGATTATTCAATATTTCTTCACGCTTTGCAACAATTGGTTTACGAAAAATCAATTTTCCGCATTTTTCGTCGTGCCATTTTCTGAATTGTTGCTTCACGATACGGTCTTCGAGGGAATGAAAACTGATCACCGCGAAACGTCCTCCGGTCCCGAGGCGTTCCCACGCCGCGGTCAGTCCTTCTTTCAATGCGTTCAGCTCATCATTGACCGCGATCCGCAACGCCTGGAAGACGCGCGTGGCCGGATGCCGCTTTGCCCACACCGGTCGGTTCCCTTTTTTAGACCTAAGGAATTCCGGAAGTGCCTGGTCCAGGGCCCCGATGAGATCTTCGGTCGTTTGAATGGGATGATGACGTCGCGCCTCCACGATGGTGCGGGCGAAGCGGTTCGCGTTCCGCTCCTCCCCGAATTCATAGAAAAGCGTTGCCAGCTCTTTTTCTGACATTTTCGCCAAAAGCTCCGAGGCCTTGAAACCGACTTCCGTATTCATGCGCATATCCAACTCCCCCTTAAGCTGGAAACTGAAACCCCGTTGCTCATCCGCCAATTGCTCTGACGATGTCCCGACGTCCAACAGCACCGCATCGACCGCGATAATATCCAACTCCCGCAACACGCGTCCGAGGTTCCTAAAATTCTCGTGGATCAACGTGACACGCGCGTCACTCCCGAAAATCTCGCGGCACCTCGCGATCGCCTCCGCGTCCTGGTCGATCCCGACCAGTCTCCCCTGCGGCCCGAGACATCGAAGCATCGCCTCCGAATGCCCCCCGCTCCCCAGGGTCCCGTCGACCACCAAGGCCCCCTGTTTCAGGGCCAAATGCTCAAGAACTTCCTCTAATAGGACGGGATTATGACGCAAAACTGCGAACTGCCTCTTCTTCCGATGAAAAAGTCTCCATCAAGCCGTTCACCCCGATGATCTGAAAGGTCCGCTCGATCTCAGGCCGGAGGTTACACAACTTGATATCCCCTTTTTGTTCACGGACTTTACGCAAACGGTCCACCAGAATCCCGACGCCCGCCAACTCCACGTGTCGGGTCTCCTTCAGGTCCAACAAGAGCCGTTTGTGGTTCTTGTTAAGCAATCGGTTCATGCGATCTTTCATCTTGATCATGCTCAACGCATTCAGATCCCCGTGAAAACGCAACACGTCCACACCGACTTTCGTCCTTGCATGATAAACCATAAAGCCCCTCCCTATTCCGCTATTAATTTCTCAGCGAGTTCTTCAAAACGGTTCTTATGATTACTGAAAAAGCTCTGCCATTTTTCTTTGGACCAGATCTCGATGCGGCTTGAAACGCCGACGATCATGACATCCGCGTTGATCTCCGCGTAGGTTTTAAGATAATCCGGAATCAGGATCCTTCCCTGCTTGTCGCAAACGACCTCGCAGGCGCCGGAAAAGAATAGCCGGTTGAAGGTCCTGGATTCGGCTTTTGTGAATGACATGTCGCGGAACTTCTTTTCTTCCGTCTTCCACTGTTCCTCCGTGAAAACGAACAAACACTGGTCGAGGCCCCGTGTGATAAAGAACTTTTCGACATAGCGTTCCTTGAAGATCTCGCGGAACTTGGCAGGGATCATCACCCGACTCTTGTTGTCGACTACATGTTCAAATTCGCCGTAAAACACGCTCTTTGGGCCCCTTTCCAGTTACCACTATCTACCACTTTACCCCACGTTATTATCGACGGGAGTATAGTCCTCCCTTAGCAGTGTGTCAACAATCTATTTTCTTAGGGAAGCTCCCCCGACGGACGGCTCCCTCCTAGGGGGGTTGTCTTCTAGAGGAATGACCTTAGATGGCCGAAGGATAGGGGGAAATCAGGTCGGGACTGGAACGGCACTCATGGAACTTTTTGCAGAAAGGGTCAACAACCGGAGGCTTACAAAAAAACTACGCCTCGAAGTAGAGAATGCGGGAACAATTCTCGCAGACGACGATGTGATCACCTAAACGGATCTCGTTGATAAGCTGCGGACGAAGCTGCAGATGACAGGCACTGCAGGCTTCTGCGTTTACGGGCGCGAGCGCGAGACCCTGCTTTTTCAGGGCGATACGGCTGTAAAGGTCGCCGAGTTCGGGAGGCAACTGCGCCACGGCTTCTTTGCGTTGATTCTCAAGTTCCACAAGCCGTCCCTGCAATGTCTTTTCCTGGGTGGCCAACTCATCTTCTTTTCCCTGGAAAGACTTTGAAACAGAAGCGAATATTTCCTTTTCCTTTTGAGCTTCTTCTTTGGCCGCCTCGACTTCATCAAGGATATGGATGATCTCTTCTTCCAGAAGCGAATTGTCGGCTTTGAGCGAAGCAATCTCCTGCTGGAGCGCGCCGTACTCTTTATTGGTTTTTACCTGGGAGAGTTGCCCGTCCAGTTTCTTGATCTGTCCCTCTTTTTGCCCGAGCTCAAGCTCTTTGGTCTTGAGCCTCATTTGAATCTCCTTCAGGGCCTTATCAAGCTCCTCCAAATGGGTCTTCTCGGACGCCAGATCGGCTTTAAGTTTCATCCGTTGGGAAGGAATGTCCTCTAGCAACAGACGGGAACTATAGATCTCGCTGTCAAGCTGTTGGGATTTCTTCAGGATATCGATATTCTGTGTAATCGGGCTCGTCATATAGGCGGTGATTATAGAAGAGATGGCCTAGGCCAGCAAGGAAGAAAATCCGGGAACGGAGCTAGAACTGTCTGGAGGCAAGGGCCAGCTCCGTCAGGGCCGCGATCTCGGCGACGGTCAGCCGTGTATTTTGGAGAAATCCGCTCAGGGGAAATTTGGGTATAGACGGTCTTACCGGCTCATTCGACGACAAAGGAACAATGGCGATCGAGGGGATCCACTTGCAAATGTGGACGCCGCACTTGTCCACTTCCGGACCGGAGAAATTCCCGTATTCGAAAAAGCTGAGGCGGTCACTGAACCCGTTCATCTTGAGGATCTGCCCGCGGTCCAGGACCGGATAAAAGAGGTACAGGGTCGCGTCTTTCGGCATCAAGACCCAGAGTTTACGGATCTCTTCCCGCAGCTCCTCCAAAGAAAAGTCCTGCATGGCGCGATAGAAAATGCGGACCCATATTTGGGCATCATGGCTCTTGAACAGGAACGGTATCCCATTTGCGTCTTCCTGGATCGCCCTGTCGGGATGCAGTTCCTGCACAGACCGACGGACAGCCTGAAATATCTTTCTTTGATCAATACGTTCCTGCGCCAAGATCACCGGGAGACCTCCTTAAGTGCCATCGACCGTTCTTTACGCTCCAAAAGCTCGACCCAATCCGCCAACGCGAATTTCCCCAAATCAGGACGGGCATTCCATGGCTGGTGGAGCAAAGGATCCAAATGCAGTGCGGTCGAGAAATGCCGCTCAGGGTCCGACAGATCCACCCACCCCAGCCATCCGATGCCGGCGTTGAGATGCTTGAATACAAGATCCGAAAACCGCTCAAAAACCCATTCCCCTCTCACGGCGTCCACGCGTCCTTCCAGAGTGATAAAAAAACTGATCCGCGGATTCAAGGCAAGGCCCGCCTTCATGATCTTATAGCCTTCGGTCAGGGATTCTGCCGTGGGCTTGAGCAGAAGGATCCATTTATCGAGCAGACACGCGGCCTGATCGAACTGGAACAGCTGCCGGTACTCAAAATCCAGAAAGATATCCCGGTCCTCGAGCATCGCCCCTTCCCTGGAGGCCGGCGAACGGGTCACAAGATTTTTTAGCTCATCCCAGTAAAGGCAATGCCTCTGAAGGTTGTTCCCGAAGGATTCGGTCTCTTCGGTCTTAATGCCGTGCAAAGCTTTCGTATGACGCGGGAGCACGCTGACCAGCGAACATGCTTTTTCCCCGGATGCGAGTTGGGTCGCGAAAAAACTGTTAAAGAAAAGCGAGTCGCCCTCCCCATCCGGGCTTGAAACGCCAAGCACCTGCAACTCAAGCGCATGCCGCGTCGGTGTTGTCTCCGGCGGGGCAACAAAAAGGGGCGAAACGTCCCGCAATCCCCGCACAAGCTTTTTGGCATCCTCCATGCTCATACCAGCTCCATATACGAATCAACACCGCCATAAGCGTTTTCTTTATGAACAGGCTGATTGGGGTCAACCTGCCATTCCCCGTCCACGATGAACTTATAACAGAACGTCTTAAGCTCCACGGGGATCACCCGTTGCCACAGACCGTCCTGATTGCGTCGGACCAGCGGTTCGGCTACCCAGTGATTAAAATCCCCCGCAATCTCCACGGAAGAGGCCGTCTTGCTCAAGAATTGGAACAGGATCCCGTCCGAGACCCGGCGGGGACCAAAATGATCTTTGAGGACTTGGGACCACCCCAATTCTTTTTCCGGCAGTTTCCGATTCCAGTCCCGTTCCAAAAATTCGACCACAAGGTTCAAATAGTCCTGAAAAGCCGGGGACTGCGGCGCATATTCCACAATGCTGTGCCCGGAGGCCGCGGCCTCTTTGAGGGCGATATGATCGTGAATAATCGTTGTAAAAAGATGCCCCCGAAAATGGGCCTTCACTTCGTCATAGACTTCCTGGGAAAAACTCATTTCCGAATTAAAAAGCGTGAGCAGAGCGTGCACCCCAAGAGGAACTTGACGGTTTCGATCGACGGTCTGCAGGGTTTCCGAGATCTTACCGAGACCGTGGAGGGAAAAGAAAGAAGGCTCCACGGGGATCATGATCTCATCCGCCGCATTCAACGCGTTCCAGGTCAGGCCGCCAAGGTTCGGAGGACAGTCCAATACAGCAAAATCGTAGTCCCGGTGCTCCCGCACCACGCGGGACAGTAGATCCCGCAGTCTGTTGTGAAAATTGGGCAGGAAACCGAACTCTTCCTCGAGGGCGTTCATGGTGAAGTCACAGGGAAGAATATCAAAATCAGGCCGTACCGTCCGGACAACTTGGGATATCAGAGGTGCATTAGGATAAAGCGGGCTCAAAAGCTCATAAAGGGTTGGCGTCCCCTTCTGGGTCTTGACACCTAGTCCGCATGTCGAATGGCCCTGAGGATCAAGGTCGACCACGAGAACAGATTTCTGCAAAAAACTCAAACACGCAGAAAAATTGATACTGGTCGTGGTCTTCCCGCATCCGCCCTTTTGATTTGCAATGGCGACAACACGCAAAAAGACACTCTCCTTCTACATGGTATAACGATCCCGAATTAGTTAACGGCCTTACTTTCTAAAGCTTAATAGAAATGAAGGCTCTCTGGGGAATTCTGGAAGGCGCAACAATAAGTCGAAAAATAGGGGAAAAAATCAAAAATGATTTAGTAAGATCAATTAGTTTTTGACGAGTTATAGGACGCCCAAAAACCCTATTGCCTCACTGCTTCTCGAGGATGAGAAGACTTTCGACGGGAACGACCCCACGCACATCTCCCAAACGGTCCGTCACGACCGCATAGGACTGGTGCTTTTGCTGCAGAGTCAGGAAGGCTTTCTCAATAGATGTATTTTCCGGGATAAAGATAGGCGCACGGAGAAAATCGTGGAGTCCTTTGGCGTTGTCTTCTTCCCAAAGGATGTCAAAGACATAGATCATCCCCACGACGATCGACGGGATCTCCTCATACACAAGCATCATACGGACATGTTTTTCGCGCGCGATCCGCTTGACGTCCTCGATCCTGCCGCGGATATCCACCATCGGCACTTTTCCCACGGGGATCATGACCGAATGGACCTGCGTGCGCTCAAAGTCCAGGATCGTATGGATCAACTTCTCCTCCTGGGCCCCCACGACCCCACAGCGCGTGCTCTCCTCAATCAAAGACCGGAACTCTTCTTCGTTCACGAAGATATCACGACTTTCCTTTTTCTTGAGCGAGGGCCAGAACAGGTCCACGACCCTGAACAGAACGTAGACGGGCGGATAGAAGACACGCTGAAGACATTTCATCCAGAAATTGTTGGCGAGCAGGAAAGGAATGGCCCGCAACCGGCAGTAATCCTTGGGGACCATTTCCGCGACCACGATCAGGATCGGCGCCATTACGATCATGACGGCCCATTCGTTATGCCATCCCAGATATTTCTGAAAGACATAGGTGCAAATGGAAATGGCCGTCACGTTCACCACACTGTTCCCGATGAGGATCGCGGCAAGAAAATATTGCGGCTTGCGGTGGAGTCCCAACACATACTGGGCACGACGGTCACCCGCGTCCGCCATTTCACGGAGCTTCAGTTTGTTCGCGGAGACGAACGCCATTTCTGTTCCCGAAAAAAAAGCGGAAAGCAGTAACGCGATAAAAAAAACAATGCCCAGGCTGATCATGATCTTTTCCTCACGAGAACCTGATGAATGCGCTGGCGGATCATCGCCTGGACCGTGAATTCAAAATCATCCGTCGAGAACCTGGCCCCCTTCGCCGGTACCACGCCCATCTTCTCGAGAAGATAACCGCCCAAAGTGTTGGCATCCTCGGCGGTCAATCGGGCCGCGAAGTATTCATTGAATTCTTGAAGGGGCATCTTTCCTTCCACGATAAAGGTATCGAACGTCAGGCAGCGGACGGGTTGCTCTACCTGTGCATATTCATCGTAGAATTCCCCGAAGATCTCCTCAAGAATGTCCTCCTGCGTCACGATCCCGGCCGTACCGCCGTATTCATCCACGCAGATGGCGAGGTCCTTACCGCGGGTCTGGAAGGTCTCGAGAAGGTCGCTGATCCGCTTGCTTTCCGGGATAAAAAGCGGCTCATTCATCACCGGTTTCACCGACAGCGGCTGTTCCTGGAGGAGATAATCCTGGGAATCGATCACTCCAAGAATATGGTCCAGAGAACCCTGGAACACCGGGATCTGGCTGAACTTGTATTTCTTGATCACTTCCTCGTGTTTTTCAGCAGGTTCTTCAAAATCCAGGCCGACCATGTCGATCCGCGGCGTCATGATGTCCTTGACCGGCCGCTCTCCGAGATCCAAAAGCTTCTGGATCATGTAACGCTCCTGCCCCCGCAAGACCCCCTCCTCCTCACTGATCTTGACCAGGACCCTGAGCTCCTTTTCGGAGATCATGTCTGAGTTATCGATCTTTTCGCGGACCAAAAAAGAAAGGATGCGTTCGCTCACGTAACGCATCCCGAGGCGGAAGGGCGCCAACAGAACGGCGAAAAGTTCGAGTGGGTACGCGACGATCAGGGACATTTTGATCTTGGACCGCACGGCAAGGACTTTGGGAAAGATCTCGCAAACAACGATCAGGAACGTCATGAACACTACCATGGCGATCCCCAGCCGCTGCTGTCCCCAGAATTCGAGGACCATCAACGTAACGATCGTGGTCGCCCAGGTATTCACGATCAGATTTCCGACCAGGACCGTTCCCAGCGTTTTCCGTGGAGTCTGAAGGTGCCGGAAGATCCATTTTGAGAAGGGCGGATTCTGCTCTTTGAGTTTCCGTTTGTCGAGATTGGACAATGCAAAAAGAGCCGTCTCCGCGGCCGAAAAGAAAAACGCCAGAAAAAAAAGCACCCAAAGGATCGAAACGTGCAGGGCCATGTTCATAGGCCTTTTCCCTCATAAAGCTTGTGAACCCGGATATAGTTCAGGACCGCCTGCGGAACCTGACCGACCGGTTCACATCCGCCGGAAAGGGCTTTACGGATCCCGGACGCGGACACGGGACACAGGGGCATCCGGATCTGCTCCGCCTGGCCCCAGGCGGGCTCTTTTTCATCGTTTGGGTTCCGTTGGGCGACCAGAAACCGGACTTTTTTCTTGATCTCTTGGGCCTTATGCCAGGTGTCGATCCCTTCAAAAGCGTCTTCCCCGAGAATCAGATAGAACACAGCCTGCGGATATTGTTTTTCCAATTCCGCGATCGTATCACTCGTGTAGGAGATCCCTTTTCTTTTTATTTCCAGATCGGAGACCCCAAAAAAGGGTTCATCGTTGATGGCAAGAAGAACCATCTCATAGCGGTCTTTCGCGGACGCTCTTGGCGGGACATCGCGTTTGTGCGGCGGCGCGTAGACGGGAATGAAAAGGACTTGATCGAGCGAAAACTGGGACTGAGCGCTTCGCGCGAGCGCCAAATGTCCCAGGTGGACCGGATCAAACGTTCCGCCCAAAATACCTATTTTCATCGAGAAAAACCGTTCTCAGGTTCGGACCTGTCCGTTTCCTTCAACGATGTATTTGTAAGACGTAAGACCTTCCAGCCCCATCGGACCGCGCGCGTGGATCTTATCGGTCGAGATCCCGATCTCGGCGCCAAAACCGTATTCGAACCCGTCGGAGAACCGTGTCGAAGCATTCACCATGACCGAAGAGGAATCGACTTTCGCTTTAAAAATGTCCGCAGCGTTTTTATCCTCGGTCACGATAGCGTCGGTGTGGCGGGAACCATAGGTCTCGATGTGCCGGATCGCTTCCGCGGTGTTCTTGACAACGCGCACTGCGAGAATCCTCTCAAGGAATTCCCGTCCGAAATCGCTCGCCTTCGCGGGTTTCGCCCAGGGAAGATACCTGCGGGTCACCGCATCCCCCCGGATCTCACAACCTCCCGCCTTCAGCGGGATCCCGACAGCCGGCAAGAATTTCGCCGCGATCCCTTTATGAACGAGCAGCGTCTCCATGGCATTGCACACGCCCGGCCGCTGCAGCTTAGCGTTGATCGCGATAGAAACGGCTTTTTTAAGATCCGCCTTCTTGTCCACATACACGTGACAGATCCCCTGGTAGTGTTTGATCACGGGAATGCGGGACTTCTCGACGACCCGCCGGATCAATTTCTCTCCTCCGCGCGGGATCACGAGATCGATCTTTCCCTCCTGGACCAGGAGGAAATCAACGGCGGCATAATCCGTTGTCGTCACCAGATTGATATGAAAGGGTAAAAGACCATGCCGCTTGAGGGAAGCCCTGAAGATCGTCACAAAAGCGCGGTTGGACGCCATAGCCTCACGCCCGCCGCGCAGGATCGCAACATTCGAACTTTTCAGACACAACGCGGCGCATTCCACGGTCACGTTCGGGCGGGACTCGTAGATCATGAGAATCACTCCGAGTGGAACGGTCACTTTTTGGAGCCTGAGACCGTTCGGCCGGGTCCATTTCGCCTGTACTTTGCCGATCGGGTCCTTCAAACCCGCCACGGTCCGGACGCCGTCGGCCATGACCTTGATCCGCTTGCCCGTAAGCGTGAGTCTGTCGATCATGGCGGAAGAAAGCCCCGCCGCCTTCGCGCCGGCAACGTCCTTTTGATTCTCACGGAGAAGCCATGCGGTTTTTTTTTCGATCCGCGACGCAATGTCGAGCAACACTTTCTTTTTGAAAGCTGCGGAACACTGGCTTGCCTCCGCGGATGCCTTGCGGGTGTTCGCAAGCATCACGGTAAGCTGCGGCCTCCAATCCCTGCGCGCGGAGCTCATCATTCCTCCCAGATCACAAGATCGTTACGGTGGATCACCTCATCGCGGGATTTCCTGCCGAGGATCGCCTCGATCTGATCCGTCCTTTTACCGATGATGCGCTCCAATTCCGCGTTGTTGTAATGGACCACGCCGCGACCGAAGACCCTTCCCTTCGCCGTCTCAAGTTCCACCACCTGGCCTTCTTCGAAAATCCCTTTGATCTTCACGATACCGCCCGGCAGAAGACTTTTCTTGCCGACCAGGAGCGCGCGGTACGCTCCGTCATCCACTACCAGCGTCCCGTGTTGCATCGCAGAAAAGGCGATCCACTTCCTCCGTAATCCTTTTTTGGCATCCGCGGCGATAAAAAGCGTCCCCACATCCTTGCCGGCAATAATGTCCTGCAAAATATTCCGCCGGTGTCCGTTCACGATCAGGAAAGGGATCCCCAAACGCATGGCCACGCGGGCGGCTTTCAGCTTCGCGCGCATCCCGCCCACCGTTTCCTCGCGCTTTGCGTCCGCCAAATGGGCATACAACTTATTTTCGATCTCGGATTCAGCGGTCACTTCCCGCACGCGCGTCCCGTCCTTCAAAAGAAACCCTTCCGCGTCCGAGAGATTGATCAAAAGGTCCGCTCCCACGAGGTGGGCCACATGAACGGACAGGATGTCATTGTCCCCGAAGGCGATCTCTTCGACGGCCACGGTATCGTTCTCATTGACGATCGGGAGGATGTTCATTTTAATCAACGTCTCAAGCGTGTTGCGGGCGCAAAGGAACCGTTTCCGGTCTTCCAGACCGTCCCGCGTCAGGAGCAGTTGCGCCGTATGGACTTTCTTTTTTGAGAAAAAGCTCTCGTAGGCGTGCATGAGTTTTCCCTGTCCGATAGCCGCGCAGGCCTGGAGCTGCGCCATTTCCTTGGGACGCTTCTTGAGCCCGCAGCTTTTCATGCCCAGCGCAATGGCGCCCGAACTGACGAGGACCGGCTGGTAGCCTTTCAGGATCAACCCGTGGACCGCCTGGCAGATCCGCTCATGCTCATTATAGGAAAAACTCTCCCCGTGGCTTTTGAGGATACTGGTCCCGATCTTGATGACGATCTTTTTGGCGTGCAGGGAACGCTCAGACATGATGATCGTTTTCGATCCTTTCCTTGATGAAATCCATGAGAGATTCTAACCCCTCTCCCGTTTGTACTGAAATCAAAAAATAAAGTTGCCCGGAAGATTGAAGATCGGCCTGGACTTTGCCGAGGTCCGACGCGATGTCGATCTTATTGACCGCCACAACGCTCGGGATCTGGCGCAAAGCGGCGTCCTGTTCGTAAACGATCTTCTGCAAAGTCTCCAGACCTTCCCGGATATCGCTGACATATTTCATGGTCGTATCGAGCATAAAAATGATCAGCTTGGCCCGCGCAAGGTGCCTCAAAAAATCCGTCCCCAGACCCCGCCCCTGGGTCGATCCCTGATAAAGAGACGGCAACTCACAGAAAAGGATCTGCTTGTAATCGTCATAAGAATAAACACCGATCACGGGAGTGCGAGTAGCGAACGGATAGTCTTTCCCTTCGATATGCGCGCGTGTCAGCCGGTGGAGCAAGGAAGATTTCCCGGAACTCGGAAGCCCGACGAGGAAAACGTCTGCCATGATGCGGAACTCCGCTTCCACCTCCAGCATTTCCCCCTCTTCACCGGACGTGGCTTCCTTATCCCCGATATTCCCGGAACCCCCGCGGCCGCCTTTGGCCACGATCACCTCTTCCTCTTCATTGCAAAGGTCCCGGATCGCCAAATGATTTTCGCGATTGTAAAGCGACGTCCCGAGAGGAACAAGAACGACCAGGTCCGAGCCTTTGCGGCCGCGTTTATTCTCGCTGCTGCCATGCTCTCCGGACTCGGCCGAAAGATGCTGCTTCAGCTTGAGCCTGTCGAGGCCGGGCGCATTATGGGAAGCGCGAAAGATCACGCTGCCTCCGTCACCTCCATCGGCGCCGTTCGGGACGGTCTTATGGTCCTTGCGGTGATAAAAACTTTCGCAACCCTTCCCGCCGCGGCCGCCCTGAACGGTCAAATGGATCTTGTCGAGCATGAGGTCCTCTTAAAAAGAAAAAGGCCAAAAAGCTTGGGGTCGCTTTTTAGCCTTTTTACGATTCTTGTTAACCGGATCAACTCGGAATAATATGAACGGATTTGTTCGTCCGGAACTCCACGATCCCATCGCGCTTTGCGAAAAGAGTGAAATCGCTCCCGATACCTACAAAATTCCCGGGATAATAACGTGTGCCCCGCTGACGGACGATAATACTGCCCGCGGTGACCTTCTGCCCGCCGTAAGCCTTTACGCCGAGGCGCTTGGAATTGGAGTCCCGCCCGTTTGTGGTACTGCCCTGACTTTTTGTATGTGCCATGTTGTCCTTTAAACGATCTTACCCGACCCGGATCTCTTTCACGAGCAACCGCAACAGGTCCTGACGGTGTCCGTGCTTGCGCCGCGACGACTTACGACGGCGCATCCTGTAGTGAACGAGCTTCGGCCCGCGGATGTCCCCGAGGTTCTGGCAAACCACTTTGGCACCTGCCACTGTGGGCGCGCCGATCCTCACTTGCTTGCCGTCCTGAACGAGGAGTACCTGGTCTAGAACGATCTCCTTCTTTCCCTCAGCCGCATCCAACAACTCGACTTCAATGACCTGATTGGGCTCGACCCAGTACTGCTTCGAACCCGTCTCAATAATCGCATAATTTCCCATGAAATGGCTCCTTTGAGCTCTGTGAAGTGTGGCATTCTATGAGAATTCTCCAGAGCTGTCAATGATTTTTAAAATAAGCGCAACTCATTATAATGAAACGGATTACGTTAATTCGGTCCGAAATCCGTGGAAAATCAAGCTTCCGGACTAGTACTGTTTCCAATTTGAATTTAGTGGTCAACAGTACTGTCTAAGTCTTTATTTCTTTTCCTGAAAGGCGACTTCGACTGCACTGATTCCCGATCGTTTTTTATGAATGAAAATCAAGCGCTGTACCGCTAACCCATAAAATCAATCTTGAAGCGGTACTAGGAGGCGCCCGCCTGCCAGTCGTTCAGAGACCAATCGAACGTGGGGTATTCGATCTTGAACCGGCCCTCCTGGAGGTATTCCTGTTTGGCCTCATCCTCAAGATAATGGGCAAGAAAGGAAAGCACGGCCGTCTCGATCTTGGAAAACTTCCCGAAGGGTTCGGAGATCCCAAAGTCCAGATTGAAATCCTGACCATACCACTTGAAAAGCCGCGAAATCCTGATCTTTTTACGGCCCGGCTCAACAGCCACAAAAGCCGGATCTTTCACGAATTGACGGGTCAAAAGGAAAAGCTGGCCCTCCACTTTTGATCCGGTAAAAGCCTCCCTGGGCAACCTCGGTCCCCCCTTGGCTGCCAGCGAAAGGACAAGGTGGATCTTTTCATCCCGATAGATGCCGATAAGGTTTTTTATGCGTATGTCGTTCAGGCTGAGGTTATCATCAGCCAACCGCGCAAGACCAAGACGGACCGCCGCAATGTCCCAAAAACCGGGGATCCTCTGAACGGAACGCACAGGGTAATTCTCAACCACAAGTTTGATCATGGCCGCATGATAAGCGTTCAGCCAATAAGCCACGGCCTCTTCCCTCGGCCACCCGGAGATCGTCACTGCATCCACTGCCGCAAGGCTTTTCAGATAATCATTAAGCCCCGCGGAATCCTTTTTGACAGCCTGATAATTGACGTCTCCTTTTTCGTTCACGAATTTTTTCAAAAAAGCGTCCCACGCGGAATGATCAAAAGCCGTCGCCGCTTGCAGCTTCGTGATGGGAAGAACGAATACGAAGGAAATTACAAGGACCCAAAAATAGGGTTTGAAGCCGTACCAGGATCGCATCAGAAACGGATCCCGTGCCGTTTAAGGAATTCCTGGTCTTCGGAATTGAGCTCGCATTTCATTTCGCCGGACCTGAAATGCTCCCCCACAAGGCCTCCTTCGAACATCTCCTCGATCTCTTCGAATTCCTCCGGGGACAGCGGCGCAAGATTAAGAAAGAAAATATTCACGTCCGGACCTTTTTCCTTCGCATCCTTCAGAATTTTCATGATCTCTTCGGAACTTTTGCCCTGCATGGGATATTGCGCCATGATCTTCTTCAGCAGCCTCATCAATTGCTTCATGTTCTGTTCAAACTCTTTCTCGAAATCCATATGCTGCTCCTTTCTCGAGCGCGAATGATAAGAACGAGACTTAACCCCTTATTTATGCTTTTCCAGATGATCCTGGGCCGCCAAAGCCGCTTCACAACCTTCCCCGCAGGCCGCCACCAACTGCCACACGGCGCCCCGCCGGACCTCGCCCGCCGCGAAAACGCCCGGCACGGACGTCGCGCAATTCCCGCCGGTCACAACGTAACCCTTCTCATCCGTTTCCACGAACCCTTTGACGCAAGCGGAAGCGGGATCGTGCCCGATGAAAATAAAAATTCCGTCGGTTTTTAATGATGAAGTCTGTTGCCTTTTTACGTTCTTCAGAAGGACCGATTCAACCCTTTTCCCGCCCTCGATTCTATCAACAACGGTGTCCCAAAGAAAGTGTATCTTCGCGTTCGCTTTGGCCCGATCCTGGAGGATCGGCGACGCGCGCAACTGATCCCGCCGGTGAACGACCGTGACCTTACTTGCGAAGCGGGTCAGGAAGATCCCTTCTTGCAGCGCTGAATCCCCGCCCCCGACCACAAAGATCTCTTTGCCTTTAAAAAAGGCCCCGTCACAGGTCGCGCAGTAGGAAACGCCCTTTCCCGTGAATTCCTTCTCGTTGGGAACACCCAGGCGTCGGAACGATGCCCCCATCGCCAAAATGACCGTCCGCGCGACGTGTCCTCCCTCGCCGGTCACGATCTCGAAGTTCCCGTCCTTCCGGCGGATCTCTTTGACTTCTTCGTATAAAAATTGAGTGCCGTACCGTTTTGCCTGAGTTTCCATCTTCTGCGCGATGTCAGGACCGAGAACGCCCTCCGGAAAACCGGGATAATTCTCCACCAGGTCCGTAGAGGCGATCTGCCCGCCAGGCATAAGTTTCTCAAAAAGGATCGTGGAAAGATTGGCGCGGGAAGTATACAGAGCGGCCGTCAACCCCGCTCCGCCGCCGCCGATGATCGCGACATCACAGACATTGGTCTCCACAGGGTCAAACCTCGTAAACGCTTGCTTTGTCCAAAACAGCCTCCTCGACAAAGACCGGCACTTGCGCCCGCAAAGCGATCGCCACGCTGTCGGAGGGCCGCGCATCGATCGCCGTTTCCGCGCCGTCCTCTTTGAGGAGATGGATCTTCGCGTGAAAAGTATTGTTCTCGAGTTTGTCGATCACGATCTTCTGGAATTTCCCGCCAAGCCCTGCGACCACGCTGAGTATCAGGTCATGCGTCATGGGACGCGGCGTCTTGACACCGCCGAGCTTCATCTTGATCGCCTGGATCTCCGGGAGACCGATGACGAGAGGAAGAAAACGTTTTCCGCCGACTTCGCGAAAGACCACCAATTGTTCATGCCGCTTCTCATCGACCTTAATTTTGCTCAGGGTCAACTCAATCATCAACGCCCTCGGGATCCGACAGAGGCGTCAAGGAATCGACTTTCACGGACGGAGGGGTTTCACGCGGGTCGTGTATCCGGTTCTCCTGTTTAAGCTTCTCAGCAAGATGGCGCTGGCTCTGTTTCGCTTCAATGACATCGCGCTCCGTCGTCTCCTGTTCGGCCAGGAGCTTGCGCAATTCCTCTTCGCGCTCGCGGATCTCGGACTCGATCTTCTCCTGCTGCTTCACAATCTGCTTCAGGCGCGCTTCTTTGGCGATCGTTTGGTGGTGGAGCTGATTCTTCTGCTGGTTCATCTCCCGCTGTTCCAATTCCGTATGAAGCCTGCGGATCTGCTTGCGGGCCGTCTCGAGCTCGTGCTCCCGCGCCTCCAGTTGCGCCAGACGGAGCTGCCAAGCCTTCATCTGATCTTCGAAGGACTCCCGCAACTTCCGGACATCCTTTTCAAACTCGGAGGCCTTCTGTTCCCAACGCCTCGCCTGCCCCGTTTGGAGCTCCAGCTCCTCGATCAGACGCTTTTCGCTCATCTGAACGATGCGTTTGCCCTCGTCGAGATTCTGGATCTTAGCGTTAAGGTCCGCAACCATCCGCTTCTGATTCTCCAACTCGCGGCTGAGCTGCATCATACCGTTCTCCCACTCCCGGCGGGACTGGGCATGCTCGTCTTGGGCGCGCTGAAGGTCGTTCTTGGCCACGTTGAAATTTTTCTGGAGCGCCGCTTTTTCCTGAAGCATTTCCTTGTTCGTCAGGTCGCGCTCCTCGATCTGCCGCAAAAGCTCCTCGGCCTTTCGATCATAAGAAACCAGTTTTTCCTCGAAGTGCTGCCGCGTTTGGCGGAACTCCTCACGCAGAAGCTCGTATTTTTCCTCGGAGTGGCCCACGATCGACTGAAGTTCCTGGGTCTCCTTCTCCTTCCGTTTTCTCGCAAATTCGACCGACTGGACGGACCTTTCCTTCTCCATGGCATCCGCCTGGGTTTTCTCGAGGGATTTGTGCAGATGATCAATGGTCTCTTTCAATCCCACGCTCTCTTTCAAGAGTTTCTCGCGTTCCTCTTCCAGCAGGCTCCGGAAGTGGCGGGGATTGTCATGACCGTTCTTGTTCGGAGAATGGATCCCGCGTTCGGGAGAACTTTCCCCGGTCTGGACCCAGGAGCGGATCTCCTGGATGGCCTCTTCCTGGTCCAGTTTTTCCTGCTCCCCCGTTTTCGCCGGGGCCGCCTTCGTGTCCTCTTCATGAAGGAAAGCAAGGCTGGGAGACACAGGCCATACAGTGCGATAGCACCGGCGCTTCAGAGAACCGTCATTGCTTACAAGGATCTCCGCCTGCGTCGTGCGAAAATGTTGTTTGACCTGGAGGGCCGTGGCGTAAAGCAGATTGTCGAGCAGAATGATGGGCGTGTTCGCGACAAGATCGAGGGCTTCCTCGACGGGCAGGACGAACGCCTGGGCGATCTCCTTGGCGATCCTGTTACGGTCGAGTTCGCTTTTAAGAGGGTTCAGGACCACGAACCAATCCTGCCCCCGCGGCTGCGCCTTTTTATTCCCACCAAGCATACTGACCCCTGAAGACGGTCGCTGAAAAAAAGGTGACCACTTCGGCTAAGAACGACGGATGATACCGCTTAAAGCATGATGCGGTCCGCGATCTCGTGGATCACGGGGATCTCCCACTTTTCCCCCATAAGGACCTTGACGATCCCGATGAGCGAAAGGATCCCGAAAACAACGAACGAGAGCGTGAACACCAGATCTCCCAACGCGGGAATGACTTTTAAGATCCCGGCCGCAAGCTCCAGGATAAAAAGCACCAGGGCCTGCTTCCCGTGAAATTGCGCGAATTTATTCCCTTTTTTCAGGACAAGCGGCACAAAACAAAGAAAGCTCAAGTAACCCACGGCCGCAAAGAACTGGGCGTCCTGGACCTCCGGGTCTTTATTCTCAATTCCTGGTTCCTTTGTGTCCATGGCCTCTCCTTCGGTTAAAACATCTCGGGCTATTATAGGAACTGCCCGTCATCAGCGTCAAGGCACAATCCTTGGAAATTTCCTCCCTGAACATCTGCGCCTTCGCCCTTGAAAACTTAAGCTGTTGCGGTTTTCGTTTCCTGACAGACGCGCGGGATCGTACGCTCCATCGGGATCACGAAAGTGCCAACTTCGCAAACTCCGACCAATATGCGGCGCAGCATGAACAGCGTCCCTTTCCCGAACCCCGTGACGCCCCCCATGCCCCCCTGTTTGTCGATCTCCGTCTTCATCGTGCACGGGATATCCGCGGGACTGGTTACAATATTTTCAAACCCGCGGCCTATCTTGGTCCCGATGTCATAAAAATAGTCGCTCGCGTTCCCATCCGCCTTGGCGGCGGGAACCGACATCGTGGAAAAAATCGCGAGCAAAAGGATAAGGGAACAAACTGTTTTTCTTTGCACAAAAGCTCCTGTCAAGATCCCTTGCGGATGAGACGCCAAGGATGTAGTTTCAGATCGTGGGTCATGTCACGCAAGTTGGCGGTGACCTCGTGGAGGTTGCTGATGCTCTTGGAAATATCCTCTTCGTGTCCTTCCACCAGACGGTTGGCCGTGCTCATCAACGGATTGAGGGTCTCGGTCAACTTCGCCACTTCATCCGCCAAAAGGTTCATCTTGCGGATCAACACGTGCATCGGAATAGGATCATTCCCTTCGATCTCGGTCCCGGGAGCCATAGCGGGAGACTCTTTCGAACCCGTCGAAAGCTCGATGAACTTCTCTCCCATCATCCCGAGCGTATCGATGTAAGCCACGGAATCCTGCCGCAGATACGCATCGGAAGAGATTTTCACGGTCACGATCACCGGCCGCGCATCCCCCGGAATGATCTTGATGTTGTCCACTTTTCCGACCTCGTGTCCGGCGTAATAGACCGGCGCATTATCCTCCAGCCCGTTCAAATAACCGAACCGGACCTTCCAAGCGTTATCGCCACCCTTGAAAAAACCGCCTATGACGAACGTCAACACCAAAAGCAGGACGATCGCGATCAGCACGAAAAACCCGGACTTGATCTCGGATGACGAATAAGAACTCGAAGAATCCATTGTTGCCTCCTTTACCCCGTTAAAGATCTGTCCCGGTCACACGGGCACGTAATAATTCTGATTTTTCATTTACAACTTAAAAATTTTCCAGTCAAACCGTTGGCACAAATTAAAGAAGTCCCGAAAAACCCTTATGTTTCCAAAAGCCCCTTGAGATAAGCTTCGCTGGTCTGCTTGAACGGGATAACGCCTTCGGCTTCCCCCTTAATGAACTGCTGGACGTAAGAATCCTTGGAATTCTGGATCTCCTGCGGGGTCCCAACCTGCAGCACCTTCCCTTTGTACAGGATAATGATCTGGTCCGCGATGCGGAAAGCGCTCTTCATTTCATGCGTGACCACGACGGACGTGATGTTCAACTTTTTCGAAAGGTCCAGGATCAACCGGTCGATCATGCTCGCGGTGATAGGATCAAGACCCGCCCCCGGTTCATCATAAAAAACGATCTTCGGATCGAGGGATATCGCGCGCGCAAGCGCCACGCGTTTTTTCATCCCGCCCGAGATCTGGTGCGGCATGAAATCGTCAAAACCCGTAAGCCCCACGAGCTCCAGCTTGACCCGTACAATGATGCGGATGATCTCGGCCGACAGGGTCGTGTGTTCCTTCAGAGGCACCGCCACGTTCTCCCCCACGGTCATGGAATTAAAAAGCGCGGCCCCCTGAAAAAGCATCCCGAATTTTCTGCGGACCTCGTTCATTTCTTTTTCCTTAAGACCCGCGATATTGGAACCGTCCACCCAGATCTCCCCGGTGGTCGGCTGATGAAGACCGATCAAGTGGCGGAGCAGCGTCGTCTTCCCGCAGCCCGAACCGCCCATAATGACCGTGATCTTCCCCTGAGGGATCAAGATGTTGATGCCGTCAAGGACAGCGCGGTCACCGAAAACTTTTACCAGATTTTTTACTTCGATAATGGGCCGGACGGGGTCGTTCATAATTTCCTCAGGTGGGCAGGGCGTAATAAATGACCGCCGTCGCCAGGCAGTCCACCACAATGATCAAAACGATCGATATAACAACGGCCTGCGTCGTCGCTTTTCCCACCGCGTCCGCCCCGCCCGAGACCGAAAGCCCCTGGTGGCAGCTTACGAGAGCTATCAGAATGCTGAAAATGAAACTCTTTAAAAGTCCGGTATAAACGTCCTTGAGGACCAGCGCATCGATACTTTTTGAAATATAGAGGTAGGAATTGATCCCGAGGCCGGTCGTTCCAATCGCCCAGCCGCCGATCATACCCATGATGTCCGCGATCACGGTCAAACACGGGAGCATAACGGCCAGCGCGAGGCAGCGAGGAAGAACGAGATAGCGGATCGGGTTAATGCCCATGGTCGTCAGGGCGTCGACCTCTTCCTGCACCATCATGGTCCCGATCTCAGCGGCCATTCGCGCGCCGATACGCCCGCAGATCACGATCGACGCGATGAGCGGGCCCAGTTCGCGGGCCATCGCCACACCGACCAAACTGCCGGTGTACATGATCGCGCCGAAAGCCTTCAGGGAATAAGCCGCCTGCAAGGCAAGCACGGTCCCGACCGAGGCTCCCACGAGAGAAACGATCCCGGTGGAATCGATCCCCATGAGGACCATTTGCCGGAAAAGGGTCTCGCGCGGAATGGTTTTCGGACGGAAGATCCCTTCCACCGTGTAACAAGCAACCTGGGCGCCCAGGGCCCACAACCGGGCGACACCCGCCAGTACGAAGAACAAAGCCTGCCCCGTCTTTCCAGCCATCTCTTTCATAAAAACCTTTGCGATTCGAAAATCAAGCCTTCACTGCCAGGCGTTCGCGCGCTTCAATCACTGTCGGAGAGATCTCAAAAATGCTTTCGAGTTTCGCGATCTCGAAAACCCCCCGGACCGTGTCGGTAAGTTCGGCGAGGACCAAACGGCCCTGGTAACGCTTCGCCTTCTGGAACGCCTCGACGAAGGTCGCGATACCGGAACTGTCCATATAGTCGACGCCCTTCAGGTCCACGAGAACCTTGGAGGCCTGTTTTGACGCGAGCTCATTGAGCTTCTCGCGAAGTTCCGGCGAGGAATGATAGTCCAGTTCCCCCACCAGCTCTAAGATGTGAAGATCCCCTTCGCTGGTCACTTGAATTTTCATAGTACCTCTTCTCCCTTCGGATTTTTGGATTTCAATTTGATCATATGAAGTCGGTTACCCTCTTTAAAAGCCTCGTCATAGACCAGCCGGTCCATGATCGTCTTGATAAAATGAACGCCGAGCCCGCCCGGTTTTTGCCGCGGCAATTCCGGCGGCGGCACCGTCGTCGGATCAAACTTCTTCCCGAGGTCTTCAAGAATGATCTCGGTCTTAGCCGGATCATCCTCGAACAGGACCACGATCGTGCCCGGCTGCCCGCCGTACGCGTGACGAATGATATTGGTCAGGGCCTCATCCACCGCCAGAAGAATCCCTTCGGTGGACTTTTTCTCCCAGCCCGCCTGACCCAAAAGCTGACGCAATTCCTTGCGAAAAGGGGACAGGACTTCGGATTTCGAAGCAAGTTCAAATCTTTTTTTCATCATTATTGGTTCTTTTGCCTCAAAAGGTCCTTGAGGATCCCGCGAGATGAAAACGTTTTTTTTGTTTTTTCTTTCGCAAAGCACATTTGTAAATAACGGGCCACAATGTCCACTTCAAGATTGATCCGGGAACCCACCCGTTTGATCCCCAGCGTCGTGACCTTCAGCGTGTGCGGGATCACCGCGATCTGAAAAACGGAACCCTTCACCTTCTGGACCGTTAAGCTGATCCCGTCGCAGGCCACGGAACCCTTATCCGCAAGGAGGCAGATTATATCCTTAGAGGCTTCAATGAACAAGGTCGTATTTTTTTTTATTTTCTCAATCTTCACGACGCGCCCGCGGCCGTCGATATGTCCGGTCACGAAATGTCCGCCGAGGGCCTTCCCGAACCGGAGCGATCGTTCGAGATTGACGCAGCTTCCGATCTTCAGGTCCCCCAAGGTCGTTGCCCGAAGCGTTTGCCGCACCACGTCCGCTTCGAAAAGATCCGGACTGACACGGACCGCGGTCAGGCAAACGCCGTCCACGGCGATGCTGTCCCCCACTCCCGGTTTTTTTTCATTTCGTTGAAAACGGAAACCGAAGCGGACCTGTCCGCCGCGTTCTTCCTTTTTGAACACACGCCCCTGATTTTCAATGATACCCGTGAACACGGTCCCTCCTTACTTTTGTTGCTTCCGCTTCTGAAAATTCCCTTCCAGGATCCAATCGTCGCCGCATTTTCCGACCTTTTCAGTTCGGAAAACAAATCCCTGCCGCGGAGTTTTCACTCCCGATCCCTCCACCGAAGTCTTGGCGTCACGTCCCCCGAATATTTTGGGCGCTACGATCCAGACGGCACGGTCCACGCATCCCGCTTCCAGAAAGGACCAGGCCAGTTCCCCTCCGCCCTCCACGAGAAGCTTGGTAATGCCCAAGACGGCGAGTTTTTTTAAAAGTTCCGGAATGCTGACCTTGCCGTCGTGTTCCTTGACCGGAAGGAGCGTCCAATTCCCTTTCCGGACCGCCGCTTGCTTAACGATCCGTTGAAGATGCTTCTCGGAAAAAACGAGAATGGTCGGTCGACTGTCCCGGAAGATCCGTGCCCTGGGAGACCAACCTTTTTCGGAAACCAGCGCGACCTTCCAGGGTTTTCCCGCCGCGAGAGCCGGCGAATTTTTGGGGAGCGTCAGACGCGGATCATCCTGATAAAAGGTGTTCTTCCCGACAAGTACCGCGTCGTGCTCCTCGCGCAACCGGTGCACAAACTCGCGGGAGGGCGGTGAAGAGATCCAACGGGAAAGACCTTCGCGCGTGGCAATCTTGCCGTCCAGGGTTTGGGCCATCTTTAAAGTCACAAACGGCCGCCCGGCCGTCACATATTTAAAAAATCCTTCATTCTGTCTTTGAACCTCCGCCGCCAGCACGCCGCATTTCACGGAGATCCCCGCCTTTCGCAAATAATGGACTCCTTTACCGTGGTTCAACGGATTGGGATCAAGGCACCCGATGATGACGGAGCGTATTCCTCTTTCCTTGATGAACGGAGCGCACGGCGGGGTCTTTTGCCAGGAAGAACACGGCTCAAGCGTCACATAAAGCGTCGCGCCCCGGGCACGTTTTCCGGCCTTCATTAGCGCGTTCGGCTCGGCGTGCGGTCCGCCGAACTTTTCATGATATCCGCTGCCGACGAGTTTCCCGCGGGAAACCACGCACGCCCCGACCCTGGGATTCGGACTTACGGTGAATTTCCCTTTTTCCGCCAGCGCAAGGGCCAGCGCCATCCACTTCTCATGTTCGGGACGCGGCATCGGTTTTCGGATTTCTCGGCTTCTCGGTGTGATTGATCTTGTCAAGGATGCCGTTAACGAACTTGCCGGATTCTTCCTGAGAAAATTTCTTGGCAAGGTTCACCGCTTCGTTAATGGTCACTTTCGGAGGAATGTCCGACGCAAAAAGAAGTTCGAACGTGGCGAACCGCATGATGTTGCGGTCGATGATCGCCATGCGGTGGAGCTCCCAATTATCCGCGTATTGGCTGATGACCTTGTCGATCTCGCTTTGATGTTCGCAGGTCCCGAGAGCAAGTTGTTCGGCGAAGACGCGCACTTCCGGCGAGGAAGCCGCCTGTTCCTCCTGCTGCCAGAATTTTGAAAGCAGGTCAGAAAGCGGCTCGGGATTGATCTCGTACTGGTAAAGGATCTGAAGGGCGCATTCACGCGCCTGCGTTCTTTTTCGGATCATGATCCACTTTTTCTGGTTAAAAAAGGAGCGTTACTTTCGTTTTTTGGACTTCCACGGCTTGCCGCCCAGTTGTTCGTTCAGACTCGCGATCTCCAGCGCGACAAGGGCCGCCTGTTCCCCTTTATTGCCGGACTTGAGCCCCGCCCGGTCGATCGCCTGTTCCAGATTGTCCGCCGTGATCACACCGCTCGCGATCGGGGTTCCCGTCTCAAGCGCCACCTGGTCGATCCCCCGGACAAGTTCGTTCGAGACGCATTCGAAATGATATGTGCCGCCACGGATCACACAGCTCAGGGCGATCACGACGTCGCAATGGCTCTGGGCCTTTAATTTCTTACAGAAGAACGGGACTTCCAACCCGCCGGGCACCCAAACTACTTTGATGTTCTTTTCCGCCACGCCCGCTTTTTTGAGCAGCGTCAACGCGCCGTCAAGAAGCCGCGCTGTGATGTATTCGTTGAAGCGCGAGACAACGATCCCGAACCTTTTGCCATGCCCGCAGATCTTTCCGTGATAAGCACTCATGGTTCCTTCCCGAGGTCGAGAATATGTCCGAGCTTTTCCTGTTTGGTCTTCAGATATTTGGCGCTCAATGGGTTCGCTTTCGTCGTGATCGGCACGCGCTCCACCACTTCGAGGCCGTAACCTTCCAATCCCACGATCTTTCTGGGATTGTTCGTCATCAAACGCAATTTGGAAAGTCCGAGATCGTGAAGAATTTGCGCTCCAATCCCGTAATCGCGCAAGTCAGGCTTGAACCCCAGAGCTTCATTGGCCTGAACGGTGTCGAGCCCGTGCTTGTCCTGCAGGTCGTACGCCTTGATCTTGTTCGCCAGACCGATCCCGCGGCCTTCCTGACGCATATACAGGATCACCCCGGCACCCTCTTTTTGGATCATCGCCATGGCGGCGTGGAGCTGGTCCTGGCAGTCGCACCGCAACGAACTCAGGACATCTCCGGTAAAACATTCCGAATGCACGCGCACAAGCACCGGCCGGTCCCCGACTGTTCCATGAGTCAGAGCGACGTGCTGGATACCGTCCAAAAGGGACTCATAGATCCGGATGGTCCATGTCCCGAACTTTGTCGGAAGTTGGGCCTCGCTGATCATTTTGATGAGCTTGTCGGTCTTTGTGCGGTAGGCGATCAGATCGCGGATGGTCCCGATCTTCAATTGATGGTTCTTCGCGAAAACCAGGAGATCCGAAAGCCGTGCCATTTTCCCGTCATCGTTGACGATCTCGCAGATCACTCCGACAGGAGCCACACCGGCCAATTGCATCAAGTCCACAGCCGCCTCTGTATGTCCCGCCCGTCGCAACACACCGCCTTTTTTTGCTTTCAGGGGAAAAAGATGTCCGGGGATCACAAAGTCCTCACGCTGGGTCTTCGGATCCGCCAACAACTCGATCGTGCGGTTACGGTCATAGGCCGAGATGCCCGTGGTCACACCGGCTTTGGCGTCCACGGAGACCGTGAAAGCTGTTTTCATGGAGTCCTCGGGGTCCGGGTTCATCTGGTCGAGTCCCAGTTCATGGACACGTTCCGCGGTCATGGGAACACAAATGAGCCCCCGGCCGAATTTCATCATAAAGTTCACCATTTCCGGGGTCGTTTTTTGGGCCGCAAAGATGAGATCCCCCTCGTTCTCGCGGGTCTCATCGTCGGTCATGATGACCATGCGGCCCTCGCGAATATCCCGGATGATCTCTTCCATCGAATTAAGTAACGTCATAGCGTCTCCGGCTGTTCCAGATCCCTTTGAGACTGGGAATGCTAACAATAAGGCCCCTTTTTGTCAAAGGCTGTTTTCTTAACTCATTCAGACATAACAGGTTGCGAATTCAAGCCATTGACAATCTGGCACGCATCAGGTATGGTCAAATTAGAGGGCATTATAAATAGATTCTTTGACATGGAGGAAGAGCGGGACAAGGTTGCCGCAGATCCTCCTAAAAGCTTCAGGGCCTCAGCGTGAGAAAACAACCTGGCCTGAGCGTTTCGCCGAAAGAGCAATTGAGTTTTAACTATTTATTTCTTTTGCTAAAAACGCGGGATTCTCGAAACTCATAGCTGAGGCTCTTTTATGTCCGGACCCCGCCCCTCTCAGGCCGCTGGATTCTGCTTAACGTTCTTCCCCAATTTCGCCAACTGATCGATCGCATCCATAATGTTCACGGGAACCGCAAGCACGACCGTGTTCGAAGCCGTCGGCCCGAGACCGTCAATGGTCTGAAGCGTCCTCAACTGCATGGCTCCCGGACTTTCGGCCATCGTCCTCGCAGCCAGCGCGAGATTCGCCGCCGCGTCCCTATCGCCTTCCGCCTTGGTGATCGTAGCGCGTTTTTCCCGTTCGGCCGACGCCTGACGCGACATCATTTTTTTAAGTTCTTCCGGCATATCGATATCCTGGATCCGGATTCCCGTCACCTCAAGACCCCACGCCTCAGTATCCTTTTCAACGTTCGCCTCGATCTTTTTTCCGATCTCTTCGCGTTCCGTCAAAAGCTGATCGAGAGACATCTGCCCGATCACATCCCGGAGAGACGTCTGGGCATATTGGGCGATCGCGTATCGGTAATCCTGGACTTTGATGATCGCATTGGCCGGATCATCGACCTTGAAAAAAATAACGCCGTTGATCTTGACCGGAACGTTATCCTTGGTGATCACCTGCTGGGAAGGAATGTCCATCGTCAAAACGCGCATGTCGATCTTGCGGACTTCCTCGATCACCGGGATGATGAAGAAAAGGCCGGGCCCCGTGATGCGGCTGAATTTTCCGAGCTGGAACACCACTCCCTTTTCCCACTGGGCGGCCATCTGAACACCGGAAGCGATCACCATGGAAATAAAGAACCAAAGAGTACCCAAAAGACCGCCGAGCCCCTGATTCGCCATAAAGATCGGCGCCCCGATCACAAATCCAACGATAAGGAGTGTGAAAAAAATCAGACCTGAGATCGGATTATTCATACGAAACCTCCAGTTTATTTTTCCGAAGCGGCGACACACGCAAGATGAAGATAGCCAGGCAGGATTCTAACCCGCGTTCCCTCTGATTGCAAGCCGCCAATCGTCGCGGACTTCCTTTTTTTCCCCTCCATGAAATTGCTTGCAATATAGCGGCACATCAGTAAACTTCAACCAAATTAAATCGCCTATTTATGAAGGAGCAAAAAGCATGGCAACACCGCTTGAAACATGGGTCGGAGAACAGGCCAAACTGACGAAGCCGGACCGGATCTACTGGTGCGATGGCTCGGAAAAAGAAGCGAAAAAGCTCATCGAGATCGGTATCAAGGAAGAAAAGATCAACGGCCGTCCCGTTTTTCAGAAATTAAACGACAAGAACTGGCCGAACGCCTATTTTCACCGCAGTCATCCCACGGACGTTGCCCGTACCGAACACCTGACCTTCATTTGCCATCCTGACAAAGAAACCGCCGGCCCGAACAACAACTGGATGGCCCCCAAGGAAGCCAAAGAAAAGATGACAAAACTTTTCGACGGCTGTATGAAGGGCCGCACGATGTACGTGCTCCCTTATATGATGGGACACCCGAAGTCTCCTTACGCCAAGGCCTGCGTCCAGATCACGGACAATTCGTATGTCGCGGTCAGTATGCGTCTTATGACACGTATGGGCAAAGAAGCGCTCGACCGCATCGGAAGCTCCGATGATTTCGTGCGCGGACTCCATTCGATCGGTGAACTGAACCCCGACCGCCGCTATATCATGCACTTCCCGCAGGAGCATCTCGTCTGGAGCTTCGGCTCGGGTTACGGCGGGAACGCTCTGCTCGGAAAAAAATGTTTCGCGCTCCGTATCGCTTCTTACCTTGGATTGAAAGAAGGCTGGCTCGCCGAGCACATGCTCATCATGGGAATCGAGGACCCGAAGGGCAAGGTCACTTACATCGCGGCCGCTTTGCCGTCCGCGTGCGGGAAAACCAATCTCGCCCTTATGCAGTCCGCCCTGCCCGGCTATAAGATCTGGACGATCGGCGATGATATCGCCTGGCTGAACGTCGGACCTGACGGACGCCTCTACGCGATCAATCCGGAGGCCGGCTTCTTCGGCGTCGCGCCGGGAACGTCGCTCAAGACGAACCCTCAAATGATCAAGACGCTCAAGAACGACAAGTTCTACCCCACGCTCTATACGAACACAGCGCTGGACGTCGATGCCAATGAGCCGTGGTGGAACGGCCTGGACGGCGCAGTCCCGAAAAATATTGTAGATTGGCAAGGGAATCCCTGGAACCCGTCCATGGAAACCAAGGCCGCTCATCCGAACTCCCGGTTCACGGTCTCGATTTATAACTGCCCTTCGCTTTCCAAAGAATTCGACAACCCGAAAGGCGTTCCGATCTCCGCCATCCTGCTCGGCGGCCGCCGCAGCAATCTCGTGCCGCTCGTGATGGAAGCCTTTGACTGGCAGCACGGTGTTTTCCTCGGCACCCGTACGGGATCCGAGACCACCGCCGCGGCCGCACATCAGGTCGGCGTTCTGCGCCGTGACCCGATGGCCATGCTTCCCTTCTGCGGCTATAACATGGGCGATTATTTCGGCCACTGGCTGAACATCGGGAAAAAACTCAAGCACCCGCCGAAGATCTATTCGATCAATTGGTTCCGTACGGACGCGGACGACAAATACATCTGGCCAGGTTTCGGGGAAAACATCCGCGTCATCAAGTGGATGATCGACCGCATCGAGGGCAAGGCCGGTGCCAGGGAAACCCCGCTGGGTCTCATGCCGGAACTCAAGGACCTCGATCTTTCGGGCCTTAATATCCCGCAGGACAAGATCGAGCAATTGTTCGCGATCGATCCGGCGGAGTGGACTGCGGAACTTCGGAACATCGAAAAGTACCTCGGACAGTTCGGTTCCCACATGCCCGAAGCGATCTGGAAAGAATACCGCTCGCTGGTAGAAAAATTGTCCCAGGCCGCGGCATTAAAACGCTGACCCTCTGAGCTCCCCACGCCCCGAAAACATCCGGGCGTCGCGGGTCGTTTAAATGCCGAAGTATTTGGCCTGCGGATGATGGAGAATGATCGCGGAGGTGGATTGTTCAGGGACCATCTGAAGCGTTTCGCTTAGGGTGACCCCGATCTTGGCCGCGGGAACCAATTCAAAAAGCTTCCTCTGGTCTTCCAGGTTCGGACAGGCCGGATAGCCGAAGCTGTAGCGTGAACCCTGATAGCCCTGCTTGAAGATGTCTCCCCGGTAACGCTTGTCCTGGAGATGGATCCCCATTTCGCGGCGGATGAGCGCGTGCAGATATTCGGCAAAGGCTTCCACCATTTCCACGGAAAGACCGTGAAGATAAAGATATTCCGAGTACTTGCCTGATCTGAAAAGTTTCTGTTCGACCTCGCTGGCACGTTTTCCCATCGTCACTACCTGAAAACCGACGACGTCCGGTTCCCCTAAGCCGCGCGGCCGGAAAAAATCAGCAATGCATTGGTACGGCTCTCTTTTCTGCCGCAGAAAATGGAACCGGACCTTTTCCGTGCGAGCCGTTTCATCCAGGACCACCAGATCGTTCCCTTCGGAGTAGCACGGGAAAAACCCGTAGGCGGCCTTCGGCTCCATAATCTTTTCCTTTACGCAACGCGTCTGGAATTTTTCGAGAATCGGGTCCACGTTTTCCTTCAGATAAAGCTCGAACTCCCGGGGAGTCCTTTCCCCCTGCTTGAACTGCCACTGGAGACGGTAAAGCGGGATCTTGTTGATCCACGGAAAAATATCCTGAACCCGGACCTGTTTCAGGATCCGGCTCCCATAGGAAGGGACCTTCGGGACCGGATTGTCGCGGTGGACGTGAAATGACGGTTTAGTAGGAATAGCGGAAGCCGACGACGGAATATTAGGTCTCGAAACGGGCCCCGGCCGCGACGAACCCGAATCGCGAGGTTTTTGTTTCTGTTCGGCGGGCCCCTTTTTAATTTCTTCCATGGTCTTGAGAGCCGAAAAAGCATCCCGTCCGTAATAAACTTTCCCGTGATAAACCCCGGCGAGGTCTCGTTCGACATAACGCTCGGTCAGCGCCGCACCGCCGCAGATCACCGGGATCTTGACGCCGCGCCGGTCCATTTCCTCAAGGTCCTCTTTCATGATCTGCGTGGATCTCACCAAAAGCCCCGAAAGTCCGATCGCGTCTGCACGGTGCTCCAGAGCCGCTTTAATGATAGCATCGACCGGTTGTTTGATCCCGAGGTTAAGCACTTTGTACCCGTTGTTCGTCAGAATGATATCAACGAGGTTCTTCCCGATGTCATGGACATCGCCTTTGACGGTCGCAAGAACGATCCGGCCGCGCTCCTGACCTTCCTTTTTCTCCATGAACCGTTCCAGATAAGCTACGGCCTTTTTCATGACTTCGGCTGACTGAAGCACGAACGGAAGTTGCATTTTCCCGGAACCAAAAAGCTCCCCGACCGTTTTCATCGCGCCCAGCAAAAGAATATTGATAATTTCAAGGGCCGGGATCTTTTTGAGCGCCTGGTCAAGGTCTGCCTCCAGCCCGTCGGCATTCCCGTCCAGAATACGGCCCTTGAGGACCTCTTCGATCGTCCCGGACGGTTTGCGGGCCTCCGGCGCGGGAGAGGTGTTTTGTTTCTTTTCAAAATGCGCGATGAAAACCTGAAGCGGGTCCTTGCCATCCGTCCAGCGGTTCTCGAGTAGCTGCTTTGCGACCTCAAGATCCTCTTTTTCGATCTTGAAAAGGGGCAGGATCCTTTTGGCGTGTACGATCGCGGCATCAAGCCCGGCGGCGACCGCCTCATGGAGAAAAACGCTGTTGAGGACCTGACGGGCGTGCGGCGCCAGGCCAAAGGAAATGTTACTCAGGCCGAGGATCGTGTGAGCCTTAGGGATCTCTTTTTTGAGCGCGCGGATCGCCTCGAGCGTTTCGATCGCGGCAGTCCGGAATTCCTCGCTCCCGCTGCCCAGAGTGAACGTAAGGAGATCAAAGAACAGGTCCTCCGGCCTGACGCCGTATTCCTGCGTCGCGATCCGGTGTATCCTCCTGGCGATGACCAGCTTTTCACTTTTCGTTTTGGCCATCCCTTTTTCGTCAATGGTAAGCGCGACAAGTCCGGCGCCGTATTTTTTAGCCAGCTTGCAGACCCGCCGCAACCGTTCGCCCCCGTCCTCCAGATTGACGGAATTGATAATGGCCTTGCCCGCGATCCGCTTGAGGGCCTCCTCCATCACGCGCGGCTCGGTAGAATCGATCATCACCGGGACGGTCACGTGCTGGTTAAAACGAGTCACTGCTTCGGTCATGTCCTTGACCTCATCGCGACCCGTAAAGGCCACGCAAAGGTCGACCAGATGCGCGCCCTCTTTCACGGCGTCGCGTGCCACGCCGGCGATCGCGTCATAATCGTCACGTTCGAGGAGCTGACGGAATTTTTTACTGCCGTTGGCATTCGTCTGTTCCCCAACAAGCAACGGCCCGGGAGACTGCTTGTAGCTCACGGCATGATAAAGACTGGCGCAGGAGGGCTCGTGTTTCGGATTACGTTTTTTGGGAACACATTTGCCGACGCGTTCCACCACCGCCTGAAGGTGCTCGGGCGTGGTCCCGCAACAACCTCCGACGATCGAGACGCCGAATTCCTTGACAAAACGCTCGTGAAAATCCGCGAGTTCTTTGGGTGTCAGATGATAATGGGCCGCGCCGCCGACATTCTCGGGAAGCCCGGCGTTCGGCAGGACCGAAACCGGTTTGACGGAGCTCTCGCACAGGATCCGGACCTGTTCCGCCATTTCCGCAGGGCCAGTCGCGCAATTCATTCCGAGAACGTCCACCGGAAACATTTCAAGCGCCGCGATCACCGCGCTCATTTCCGTCCCGAGCAGCATCGTTCCCGCAGGTTCGAATGTCACTTGGGCGATCAGCGGCAGCCGTCTTCCGATATCGGAATAACATTCTCCGGCCGCGATCAGGGCGATCTTCGTCTGGAGAAGATCCTGACAGGTTTCGATCAGGATGCCGTCCACCCCGCCGTTTATCAGCCCCTTGATCTGTTCCTTATAGGCGTCCTTTAAGGCATCAAAGCCGATGTGGCCCAACGAAGGAAGCTTCGTCCCCGGACCGACCGAACCCATGACGAACCTCGGATGGTCGGGCGTGGAATATTTCTGGGCGATCTCCTTGGCAAGCCGCGCGGCCTTTTCATTAAGCTCCGCGGTCCGTTCCGCGAGACCGTACTCTGCCAACACGATCCTGTTCGAGCCGAAGGTATCGGTCTCGATCACGTCGCAGCCGACTTTGAGAAAGCTTTCGTGGATCCCGCGGATAGCGTCGGGTTTCGTGATGACCAGGTACTCGTTGCAGCCGTCCTTCCCGCCGTAATCCCCGGAAGTCAAGCCGAGTTTTTGTAAATTAGTCCCGAGGGCGCCGTCAAAAACAAGGACTTTCTCGTTCAGTTTTTTAAGAAAGGGGTGTGCCATGGGAGGATATCTTATCACAACTTGCCGGAAAGAAACGAGTTTCGTCTTCGGAAAGTGCGCAAGAAATCGAAATGAGCGCGGCCCGGTCCGCTTATTACTAGACGGCGATACCGTCAACGCCCGGGGTGTCGTCCATCGGAAGGTCTTCGGGAGCCCTCTCACCGGGAGGTGAATCCATTTCGGCCGCGACGGACGAGGGGTCCGAATAATCTTCTTCCGCTGTATCAAAAAACTCCGTGACCTCCGGCTCTGCGCGCAAAGTTGGTGCGGGCGTTAAAACAAAAAATCCGAAAACCAATCCTAACAAGATCACGATCTGCCTCATGTAATTCCTCCTTGTTGTTCAAAAAAACGAACGATGTTCTCCGCGGTCTTTGTGTCCATGCCCGGGACCCGGACGAGTTCGTCCACGGATGCCCGCTTGACGGCATCCACGGAATCGAAATGTTTAAGGAGAAGCCGTTTGCGTTTCCCCCCGATCCCCGGGACGCGGTCAAGCACCGACTTTTCCAGCGATCGTTCCTTGAGAAGATGATGATACGTAATGGCGAAGCGGTGCGCCTCGTCCCGAACTCTTTGAAGAAGGTGCAGCGCCGGCGAACCGGCGGCAAGCGCGATCTCGCCGGAGAATTTCGGGGAATGGATATGTTCGAAACGCTTCGCGATCGATATCAGTTCGATGCCTTCCATCCCCTCTTTCCGGAGCATACGCGACGCGGTGTTAAGATGCCCCCTCCCGCCGTCGATCACGAGAAGGTCGGGAGCGAAGCTCTCACGGCCGTCCTTGATCCCCCGGAGCATCCGCGTCAACGCTTCTGCGATCATGGCGTAGTCATTAATCGCGCGGACGCCTTTGATCTTGTAGCGGCGGTAACCCCACTTGTCCGGCAACTCACGGTAGAAACTCACTTTAGATGCCACCGCTTCCTCGCCCTGGGTGTTCGAGACGTCAAAGCACACGATCTTCGAGGGCAACCGGTCCATTTTGAGGACCTGTTTCAATTCCATACTTGCCGAAAGCCCGACTCCGGCGTCGGGCCTCCCCGGACGGAACCGCTTCCTTTGAAGCTGGCCGAGGGCCTCGATCTGTTGCTTAAAGAACTGCGCATCCTCGAAGCGCAGTTCTTTACTGGCGCGTTTCATCCGCTCGGTCAAATATTCCATGAAGCTCTTCTTCCCCCCGCCGAGGAATTTTTTGATCTCCGCGATCAAACGGTCGTACTCCGGTTTCACCTCCGGCCTGACGCAGGGCGCGACGCATTGTCCGATATGGTAATAAAGACACGCGCATTTCGGAAGTACCAAGCATTTGCGGATCGGGAAAAGGCTGTTGATCAGGTCCACGGCCTGCCGCAAAAGTTTCGCGTCGGTATAAGGACCGTACGTGACCCCTCCACGCTCGCCGCGCTGCCGCGTCATGCAGATCCGCGGGAACCTCTCGCGCGTGATCTTCAGGAGCGGATAACTTTTATCGTCTTTGAGCTCCTGGTTGTACTTGGGCTGGTACTTGCGGATCAGATGAGCTTCGAGAAGCAGCGCATCCACTTCGGTCGGGGTATCGATATGATCGATGTTCCGGACCTGCGCCATAAGGATCGTGATCTTGGGGAGGGCCCCGCGGTTCGTTAGGTACGAGCGCACCCGTTTTTTGAGGGCTTTGGCCTTTCCGATATAGAGGATCTCGCCCTTCTGATTTTTCATCAGATAAACGCCGGGGGTCAGCGGCAGTTTATCGACGATCACGCGAAGACCAGACCACGAGTTACGGGAAACGGAAGAAGGTTTAGTTTCAGAACCCTTGATCTTTTTGGCTTCACTTACCATCATTCACTCTCTTCGATTTCTAATCACCGGCGGCCGGTGCCAGGCAATAGATCGTTGCCCGTTCTTCAGATCCCATCCATCAATTTCTCCGCGTCCGCCGGATCCGCGCTCGGTTTCCGTTTCTTTTTGAACCACGCGACAGCCTCGTGGACTTCCTGAACGCGGCAAACAAAACAGATCCCGAGATATGCCAGGGTCGCCACGGTCATGCTCCCGAAAACCTGGAGCAACTGGACCTTGGTACTTTTCCCGGGGATCCAAAGTTTCAGGATTTCCCAGCTGAAATAACAGACAACTCCCATCGCCACGGAAGCAAGTAAGATGCGCAGAAAAGAAATAGCGACTTCGCGGAACGGAAACTCCCCGACTTTCTTGGGATAAAAATAGATCAATTGCCCGAACTGGATGATCCCGGAGATCGATGTTCCAAGCGCCAGCCCCGCCTCTTTGAACGGCACCATGAGAATGAGGTTAAAAACGATGTTCGACAGAAGCGCGATGACCGAAGTGCGCATCGGCGTCCTGGAATCGTGGGCCGCGTAGAAACCGCTGTTCATGATCTTTTGTCCGGCGAACGCGAAAAGGCCGATCGTATATCCCAGCAGCACAGCCGCACAGCGGCCGGTCGACACAGCGTCGAATTCCCCGCGCTGGAAAAGCATTTGGATGATCGGCTGCCGCAACACGATCAGGCCTACCGAAGACGGCACGATAATGAAGAAAATGCTCCGGAGCGCGAAGGAAAGCGTTTTCCGGGCCGCTTCCTTTTCGTTCCGCGCGACCTGCTGCGCCAGCATGGGCAGAAGCGCCGTCCCCATGGCGAGGGCAAAGATTCCCAGAGGAAATTGCATGAGACGATTCCCGTACCAGAGACTTGAGTTAGCTCCGGGACCGATCAGCATGCCCAACGTCATATCGACCGTGATATTGATCTGAACAACGGCAAAGCTTAAAACCACTGGCAGCAACAAATGCCATACCTTCTTCAATCCTTCATGGCCGGTGTTCCAGATCCATCGAAAGCTGAAACCGATCTTGAGAAGCGGCGGGATCTCGACGGCGACATGCATCACACCGGCAAAAAGCAGCGCACAGGAAAGCCAGCGGATCCTGCCGATAAAATCACCCGCGGCCCACGCGGGGACAAAAAGGACCGCCAGGATCCAGACAAGATCGAGGATGGCGGGTCCCATCGAGGGGGCCAAAAAATGACGGTGGCTGTTCAGGATCCCCATCCCGATCGCGTACATGGAAAGGAACCAGAGGTAGGGAAAAAGAATGCGCGAAAGCTCAAAGGTAAGCATCACGGTCTGGGAATGGAACCCGATCTTCAGCAGCAACGTCAAAAGACCTTCGACCGCCAGGATAAAGGCCAGCAGCACGCAGCTTAAAAAGGATATTGTCACGTTGGCGAAGCGGAAGGCTTCGGCTCTGCTTTGTTTTTCCGCGATCTCGTTATAGACCGGAATGAACGCGCTGGTGAGCCCTCCTTCCCCGACGATACGGCGAAAAAGATTGGGAAGCATGAAGGCATAAAGAAAGGCATCCCACTGCCAACCTGTCCCGAACCGTTTGGCGCTGACGATGTCACGGACCAGGCCGAGAACACGGCCGATCAAGGTCATCAAAGCCACCAACGCGGCCGCTTTGACCAAGTGCCGTTTGCCGCTCACCGGCTCGCGGGAAACTCCGTTGACAGACGGCATCCCCTGTGTTACCTTAACGCCACTTTTTTCACTTAAAGGAGTCATCGACATGCCGAACATTCCTTCTGCCGTTAAACGTATACGGAGCGACGCCAAGAAACGCGAAAAGAACCAGGCCGTCCTTTCCGAACTGAAAACGCTTAATAAAAAGCTGACGCAGCTTGCCCAGGACCCCGAAAAAGCCAAAGCCCTCGCAGCGAAGCTTGTCAGCAACTACGATCGAGCCGTCGTGAGGGGCGTTATTCCCCGCGGAAGGGCCGACCGGAAAAAATCCCGCATCGCGACGTTTCTCGCCAAAGTTAAGAAAAAGTAGTCTTTCTTATATTCCACCGGCCACCCCGTTGAGGACCTCACGTGGGCGGTTCGTGTGCCGCATCCCGCGTCACGAACTATATTCTAACAACCAGGCCTCGACGCCCGCGACGCCTTCCATCTGCCCGGTCTTGGACTTTTTGTCGACCTGATAGAGAGCTTCCAAGGCGGCTTCCAGTTTCCGGACCGGAAATTTCCTTAACGCGTTCAGTTTTTGCGGCGGCATCCGGCACTTGGAGCAAACTTCCCTGTCAGGAGCGCCGCTTTCCAAAAGCACAGCGGCCTGCCACAACTGCCGCAACTGCCAGTGCAGGATCCCGACGATGGAGATCAGGTCCGCCTCGTAAAGGTCCATCAAGTCGCGAAAGATCTTCAATATCCGCCCCGGATCCCGGTCCAAAAAAGCGTTCGTGAGCTTAAAGACGTCCATCGAGGTCCAGTTCTCCTCGAACGTATTCACCATCGTTTCATCGATCTCATTGCGGTCGCCCGCGAACTGGACCAGCCGATCAAGCATCGTGTCCAGAAAAACAACCGCGTCCCCGCACATGGCAAGCAGTCCCGCTTTGGCTCCCGGTGTCATGGTTTTGCGGTAGATGGAAAGCTTCTGTTGCAGAAACGCCGTGCCGGTGCTTCTCGATTCCTCTTCAGAGAGCAGAAAAGCCTGCCCATGGCCCTTCACGAGCTTCAGGAGCTCTCCCTTGTCCTTCATCTCATCCGCTTCAAGAATCAGGAATGTTTGTGCGGGCGAACGCTCCAGGTAGGCCGCTAAGACCAGCCTCTCTTTTTCCTTGAGGGATCCGGCGCCCTGGACCTCCAAAATTTGTCCCGAAGACAGGAACGGTAATGTCCGCGCGGCGGCCAGCACCGTTTCCAAGGGAGTTTCCGCCAGATCGAACTTCTGGCGCGTGAGAGTCTCTCCGACCTCTTTTTCGATCGCGGCGACGAGCGCCTTTGACCTCTGCTTGCGAAGGAAGGCGTCCCCGACGAGGAGGGTCAGGTTTGTTTTTGCGGCGGACGGAGAATGAGGAGGGTTACCAGTCTTCGACAATGCGGTCCACGACGTTCTTGGCCAAACGGTCGACGGCCTGCAAGGCCGCCTTCTGTTCACCGAGCGAAGTGACATCACTTACAAAATATTCGGTATCTCCGGTGAAATTCGGCTCTTCCCAGAGAAGTTCTCCCGTTTTGGCATCCACGAGTTTCAACGCCACCACGATGAAAAGGCGGTATTCTTTCACGGACTCAAGCTGATCAAAACGAAGGCCTTCCTGCTCGAGAGAAAGGAGGTCCGTCTTGAGAATAGCGTCCGCTTTCTTTTGCTCCACGACCTTCAAAATCCCGTCCTGCTGCAGGCGGCGGATGACGGCGTTCGTGATGTCCATCTCAAGGCCGGGCTGGTACGCGTAGATATCTTCCACGGTGAGTTTATTCTTCACGGTCTCGACGTAGATCGTCTTGATGTTCCGCGGGAGCACCGTCTTGGTCGTATAACCGCAGCCGGAAAGTCCCACCGTCAGAACGAGCATCACCGTGCAAATAAATCTAATATTTTTCATGCTTGGACCCCGCTTATGATTTCGTGCTGAACCGCTCTTTTTCCTTGGAAAGAAAATCCCGCCTCGTCTCCAGATCCGCCAGGCGCTGTGCGATGCGTTCCTTCTCGCTCACGACGTCCTGGCTCAGGGCCTTGGAAGTGATCGTGGGAAGCAACTTGTCCGCTTCCTGGACGCGCTTCTCAAGGATCCCTTTCTCCTGCGCCTCGATCCCCATCTCCTCGTCGATCAGCTTCACGAGCGCCCCCTTGACTTCCCCGAGTTCCTTATACCACTTGGCGCCCTTCGGGTCGGTGGGAGGTTCGATCTTCGTCATATCACCGAGAACGATCCCCTGCTCCTGGGCATAAATGCTGTAAGAAACCTCGAGTTGTTCCTGCAACCGAATGATCTCGTCGCGAAGCGCCTGCTCGTCCGATGCCTGTTCAACCGGTTTCTCTTTGGTGTTAGCGTCAGCGGGCGCTGCCGCCGGAGTGTCAGGCGCGGTGGCCGGAGGCTCGGGCGTCGGCGTCTTTTCTTTGATCAGCGCTGCGACAATATCAGACTTTTGTTTCAACATATCGAGTTCTTTCGTCTGCTGGTCCAGACGGTTCAAAAGAACATCTTTGCGGTTTTTTCTGGGAACGACGCGCCGGGCGCTTTGGACCGCCTCATCGATAAAATCATAGGGAACCTTCACAAAGGAGCTCCGAAACTTCATCCCGCCGGCCAGAGAGGCTCTCGCGTTGAGGATCTCAAGCTCCTTCTCCAGTTTACCGAGCTCCAGATCCTGCGCCTCGATCATCAAACTCTCGAGTTCCACTTCGCTCTGGAGCTCCCTGATCCGCTGGCTGTCGCCGGACGCTCCCGCCGAAGGCTTGGCCTTCGTTAATTCCACGTCTTCATTAGGCAGCCCGAAAATGAACGCCTTCGCGAGATAAAGAGATCCCGTTACCGGCTTGCCCACGGTCTTCAGCGCCGCATGCTTTTTTTCCGCGGGTTGCAGGGCCTTATTCAGTTCTTCAAGAAGCTGAGTCTTCCGCTTGTGCCGGTCCTGGATGTCCTGATAGCGGGCGCGGATCTCTTTCTCGACGGCTTTGGTCTCCTTGCGCAACTTCCGGCCGTCAACCTTCTGGTCCTCACCCAACGACGCAGCCAGTCGCTGCTGTTCCTGGATCGCCAATTCTTTATCGAAAGCGGTGGAGAGGGTCTCCACGATATTCTGCTGGGTCACGACCTTCTCACTGAGATGCATCCGCAGCACAAGGAGTTCCTCCAGGCTCTTCGCCTTGATATCCTGCTCTTCCATGCCCAGTGGATTCACGGAAGCCTGGCCGGCGGTCCGCTTTTCGAGCAGCGCCTCCAGCTCCAGTTCCGCAATCTTCCCGAAACTCTTCTCATAGGCCGCCTTCTTCTCGTCAAGTTTCGCTTCCATGGATTCGATCTCTTTTTCGCGCGCGACGAGTTTTGGGTCCGCGGGACTCGACGCGTCACGATTCTCGCTTCCACGCAAACGCTTTTTGACCAATCCCGATGCCGAACGCTGGGGGACCAGAGGCGCGAGGAGCGCCTGGAGCTCGCTATAACGCTTGTAAAGTTTCTCCTTCCTCTCGAAAAGATCTTTCTTTTTACGGGAGATCTTGTAGAGGTCTTTCTCGTCGATCTTCTGGATCTTCGAGAGCGGCGTTTCCGGCTGCCCCCTGAAAGGAATAAGGTTTTCGTAAAATCTCTGGTCGGGGATCCCCAGTTCCGAACGCCAGCTCTCCAGTTTTGCCTTCTCTTCGGCCAATAGGTCGCGCTCCGCTTCCAGCGAAGCCTGCCAGCGGGCGATGGCCTTGGCGAAATCTTCGGAGGTGTTGTTCTTATAGCGTTTCTTCTTCCGTTCGAGTTCCTTGAACTTCTCTTTCAGTTCCTCTTCACGGCGCTTGAGATCCTGCTTGCGGCGGTTCAAACTTTCGGCCTTGTTCTTGTCGATCGCCTTAATGCGTTTTTTGAGTTTTTCGATCTCGCCCTTGAGACGCGCGCGCTCCGCCTTCTGGTCCTTCCCCGTCGCCTCATACTGGGCCTGAAGGTCCTTCAATTCCTTCTGAAGCTCATCTGTTTTACTGTTAAGGTACTTCACCGGCTCTTCAAGGGAGCTGAGCTTCTCGGCGGCTTTCCGTCCCCAATTCGTCTGCGGGTATCGTTTTGCCGTATCGCGGTAATAGATCAACGCGCTTTCAAGATAGTTGTCCTTCTCATAGTAAAGCCCGATGCGGTAATTCTTTTCGGCGTTGAGTTCATCCACTTTTTGACGGATCTCCAAAGCCTTCGCAGCGTCCGCGGAATCCGGATACCGCTGGAGATATCCCTGCGCCTGTTGAGAAGCGGCGTCCAAAGCGCTCTGGTCGAGCGTCTGCGCGGAGGATTTCGCGTAGGACGCTTCGGTCATTTGCAGGCGGGCCTGCTGGGCAAGTTCACTCTTGGGGTATTGTTCAAGCAGGGTCTGGAAAGCCTCGACGGCCTCGTCGTATTTTTTCATCTTCTGATAGGCAATGCCGACGTTGAATTGGGACTTATCCCCGAACGCGCCATAGGGGGCGACCTCGACGATCTTTTGAAAAACTTCGACGGCCAAAGGCAGCGACGGCCGGACCTCCAACCCCATCAACTTCCCTTTTTTACCCGACAAAAAGATCGTTCCGATCTGGTATTCGCGCTCGACCACTTCGTCAAAACGCTCGCTTTGCGGATAGGATTTAATCAGGGACTGGTAAGCTTTATGAGCCTTCACGTAATCATTGGACTCTTCATAGAGGGTTCCAAGACGGTATTCCGCCTCGGGAGCAAAACGGGACTTCGGGTACTTTTTGAGGACAAGATCGAACTGCGCGATAGCTTTATCGAGCTTCTTTTCCTTGTAAAGGTCAAGGGCGGTCTCGAAAAGGTCTTCGGCGTCGCTCTGGGTATCTTCCTGGGTATTGATAAATTTTCCCTGCTCCGGGGACCAAATCCAGTCCGCGAAGACGGGCGCGTGAGGGAGAAACAATATAAAAACGAGGGCCAAAACCTTCGAAATTTTCATAAGTCGTTCATGAACTTCGAGTTAGGGATGGTAGCGAGGGGGTACTATATCATGTGAAAATAAAAACTGTCAATAAAAATACCCTCAAAAATAGGAAAGTGATCCAATCTTTCCGCGTAAAAAGGAGTCGATATCGAGTTGTTCCCCATTTTTCCTGAAAGTAAGCGCACCGGTATGTTTCAGATCAAGACAAGAAATGCCCAGTGAAGCGCCATAGGCTTCCAGGGCCCGGTCCGCGTCGGGGAGGACCAGGAGCAACGGCCGCCTCGACCGCATCCATTCATAAAATCCGGGAGGAACGCCCTTCCCTCCCGGCAAGAGGATCACTGCGTGTACATCCTCCGGATCTTTTCTCATCAAAAGAAAGTTAAAGAGCTCCGGATCCATTTTAGAGATCGTAAGGACCCGCCATGGCCCGGAAGAGACCCGTACCGCCATCCCCGAACGGCTTTCAGCGATCACCTCCGCGAACTCGTGTCCCATGACGATCTTGTCTCCGGCGCGGACATTTTTGGCGCTGCGACGAAACGGGCGAAGCCCTTTTAAAAAATCTCCGCGGAAGGTCCCGCCGGATCCCGGATAAAGAAAATAGCGGATCGGGAAATTGCGCAGGACCGCCGGGAGACCGCCCGTATGTTTCTTCGACAGGTCGGTCACGAGGATCCCCTCCAGCTTCCGAATCCCCTGCCAGCGCAAAAAAGGAGCGACAAGCCATTCCCCCTGGTCGGACGGAAAACTTCGTCCTGCGTTGATCAGCCAGTGCGCCTGGTTGGAAAACCGCACGTGCGCGATCTGATTCCGGCCGCTGGAAAGCACCGTGAGCTGGAAGATCCCCGGGTCCGTGTGCCAGAAAAAGGAAATCGTCAGCGCGAACCAGCACACCGCAAAACCGGCCATCCCGATACGGTCCCGGCGCGAGGTCCCGCGCCTCAAGAACAAAAGCCCCGCGAGACTCCCGTAATAACACGCGATCTGTACAAGCGACGGTTTGATGAAGAACCAATAGCCCCACGGCCATCCGGCCAGAAGCTTCACCCACCCGAGACCAAGCCAAAGGAACAGGGACGATATTTTAACGCATGCGATGTTCAGAAAAGGAATGCCGCTGAACAGAAGCGTAAAGAGCGCTGTAAAAAGCGCGGCGTCAAAGATCGGTATGGCCAGCAGGTTCGCCACGATGCCGATCGGAGAGAATGTGTTGAAATAATAAAGAACGAGCGGGAACGTCCCGGCGAGAACAGCGAGGCTCGAACCTAAGGAGAGCGACCACACATTGAAGCGATTCAACAAAGGCAGGATCAGGATGAGCGAAAAAACCGACAGGAACGAGAGCTGGAACCCGATATTCCAAAGACTCTTGGGATTCCACAAAAGAAGAAAGAAAAACGCGACGCACATTGCGTTCAAAAGATTCGCCGTGCGGCCCCAGAGAGTGCCCAAAAGCGCAAGGACCGCCACATAACCGGCCCGTTGCACCGGCAGCCCGAACCCCGCGAGCCCCATGTAGATCACCACGATCACTAACGTTACCGCGGCGGTCCACCGGTACCCCAGGCCGCACAAAATGAACAACAGATAGAAACTTCCGGCGATCATCGTGATATTAAGACCGCTGATGGCCAGCAAATGGATCGTTCCTGTTTTCATGAACTGATCACGGACCCCGGACGCGACATCGCTCCGCAATCCAAGCACAAGGGCCTTCATGATCGCGGCTTCCGGGACCGCGTAGAGTTTGTCGATCAACGCCGCCAACTTTCTGCGCGCCTCAGCAAGAAGCCTCCCGGGCAAAAACCACTGCCCCTCGCGAAGCCGTTTCACGCTTCGCGGGCCGATGGTCTGGAAGATCGCGTAAATATTTTTTTCTCCAAGAAAACGGCCGTAATCGAACTCTCCGGGATTCAGGACCTGCCGCGGGGTCTCCAAGGAACCGAACAACCGGAGGTCATCTCCAACTTGCGGAAATAGAGAAGGTTGTATCAAAAATACCTGTACGCGCCCCGTCACGGGAACCTTCCCGTGATATCCTTTCCCCGGCCGGCTGATCGAGCGCGCATCAAGGACCAGAGAGACGCTGACTCTTTTACCGCGCGTCTTCATCTCCGGCAATGAGCTTACCCTTCCCGTGAGTACCAGACGTTCCGTGCTGACGAACCTTTGGACCGCCCGCACCAGGACAGCGGCATCCAGTCGGCTACACAAAATTCCCGCACAGCTCATCATCAGGATAAAAACCGGCAGAAAAAACTTCGTCCCGCGCAGGAACAAAAGTGCCATAAGCCCGGCGCCGAGACAGCCCAGGATCCAAACCGCCGGCACCCGGACAAGGCGTTCCGCAATAATCCCAAGCGCGAATCCTGCTGCGATCCCAAGGAATGGAATTCTCATAAATGAGCATTATACAATAATATTATGTATTTAGTGAATATTATAAGGCGGAACGGCAACTGTCCCAAGCAGAGGGAACGAACAGGATCAAACGAGTTTCAGATAACGGCAGGCCAGAAAAAACAAAAGGAAAACCAGGCAAACAACGAGGGTCGTATGTTGCACAAATTTGGGTGATGGCATAATTTTCCAGAAAGTTTTAAAGCTCGAGGCGGATTTTTTTGCCTCCTGCGTTCAAAAAAACGACTCTATCTCCTATCGATCGGACAACAGCCCCTCCCGGAAGAGAATCCCCCGCACCCACGATCTGGCCGTTGATCAAGGCCATGGTCTTCCCTCCCGATTTCGTTATCCCGGTCAGTTGGAAGGAGACATCTTCCGGAACGGAAGGGGATGAGGACACAACCTCCGCAGATTCCACGGTCACAGTCTCTTCCGCAGGCCACAGGGTCACATCCTCTTTCACCGCGGGCAGCACTTTCACGACCTCTTCCACAGGCCGCACAGAGGCAGATCTCCCCGCGGGACGAACCTTCACGACCGCCGGCGCATTGCCCGGGAAGATCTCCCGTTTTCCAAGCGTGTCCCAAAAATAGAACAGGGCCCCGAGAGCGCACGCCAATAAGGTCCCCGCGATCACCCAGTGCCGGGGAGGAGTCCGCCTTCGCGCATGCTCTTTTTGTACCCGCAGAAGCTTCTTCTCAAGAAGGGCTCCCATCGGATCGCCCGAAAAAAGTTTCGGCGGGAGATTCTTCAGCCGTGGCAAGGGAGCGTGATTCGTTTTTTCCAGCGCTTCCTGAATGAGGCTCATACGGCAACGCCCTGAAGATCGGCTTCGGCAAGCTCGACCATCATCGGATCGATCACAAGAACATTTTTGGCATAAGCCGCGAGCATGGCCCGGTCCGCGAGAACATTGATGATCCTGGGAACCCCCGAGGAAAGTTGATAAATGCGGTGAGCAGCTTCCGGCGTAAAAAAATTCTCCCGGGCCCCCGCCACGCTCAAGCGATGGGCGATATACCTCTCCACCTCATCCAGGTTCAGCTCCGGCAAATGGCAACGGATCACGATGCGCTGCCGCAACTGCGTCAGGTCTTTGCGTTCGAGAATATCCTGAAGTTCCGGCTGCCCCATCAGGATGATCTGAAGAAGTTTTTGAGTGGTGGTCTCGAGGTTCGACAAAAGGCGGATCTGCTCCAACGCCGCGGGCGGCAGCAACTGCGCCTCGTCGATGATCACCACCGCGTTGAATCCCTTGGCCGTCTCTTCGAGCAGAAAGCGGTTCAGAACGTCGAAACAGTCCTTGCGCCGCTGCGATTTCGGCTTGAGACCGAAATCCTCGACGATCCCCTGTAAAAGCTCCAGTTCCGAAAGCTTGGGGTTGAACACGAGAGAACTGTGGACATTTTCGCCGATCTGCCGCAGGAACATCCGCGACAGCGTGGTCTTCCCGGCCCCGATCTCTCCCGTGATCTGGATGAATCCGCACCGCCGTTCCACCCCGTAACGCATCGCGGAAAGCGCCGCCCGATGATGCCGGGTGAGGTACACAAAACGCGGATCCGGCGTCATGTTAAAGGGAGGTTCGCTCAATCCAAAAAAAGTCTCGTACATCGCGCTCCTTGGCGGCACCGGTCATGATGCCCTGCCATCCAAACAACGGCAAGAACCCGAGACAGCTTAACCCTATTGCGGGGTCATTCGGGAACAGAGAGGGTCAGGAAGGATGTCACGCACTCCGAAAAGATTTATCCTATCTCCGGATGGAGGCTACGAACCTATCGGAACAAACTCGAGAAGGCGGCCGTCTTTCCGGGCTATTTCAACATCCATGGGACACCGCCTTTCGCGGGAGCAGATCGTCTTCTGACCGCTTAGCAGGTCCCGCACGGCCATCTTCCCTTTCAGTTTGTCCATGGCCGGCAAATACACTGCCGCGTTCTTGTCTTCTTTCCCGTTATTGATCGCCACCAGATAATAACGGTTCCCGCGCCGGAAAAGGGCCGTCTTCACATCCCTCGTCGGGGAATGACTGGCAAGAGAGATCTTCAGATAGTCGATAATGGCCAGCGTCAAGACCGCCGTCGGCTCCATCCCGAAATGAAGGATCCTGCCCTTCCCCAATATCTTGGAATAGCCGACCGTCTGCCTGCCATAGACCCCAAGGTCCGCCTGGAACGCCTGACAACCCGCCGCCCGGAATATATAGACCGAACTATTCACGGGAACCGACGACCCGGTTTTTCCCAGGGACAGCGTGAAATGTTTTTTGAATTCAAAGAGGCTCCTCTCCGGGTCCTCGAACCCGATCACCTGAAAAGGTTCGAACAGATCGTTCTTCCTCGGGAAATCCCGGAACGCCACAAGCGTCCCGCCTTCCAGGACATAGCGGCGTAAATTCTCATGGGCGTCTTTCGAAAGCCACTGGTTGCCCGAGTAAAAAACGACCGCCTTCTTGGGCAACGGAAAACGCGGATCGCACATTTCATAATCCACGTCCCCCTGATACAGAGCGGTCAGCACCGGGCTGTTGTGGCTCATCGTCCGGGCAGCATACTGGAGCGGATTGAACGTGACGGCAACATCCGTCAGTTTCTCGAGGGACGGCGGATTCAGCTGCTTGAACGCCGTAACAATCTGTTTGAAGACATCGTAAAGTTCTCCGCGCACACGGCCCCACTCATTGATCGGCGACATGTACCAGTTATCGCGATTGACCAGCATGTACCAGTTCCATCCTTTGACGCCCCCGAGGAGCGCGGAGAGGCAGATCATGCGGTAATGGTTCGGGGTCAACACGCTCGTCTCATAATGACGCCCGTGCCAGATCCCGGCCTGGAATTCCGCGATAAAAGGAAGCTTCGAAACGCTCGACAGGTACCGGATCTTGTCGCACAACTTGCGGTGTTCGAACTCATCTTCCAAAAGCTCGTTCGAAGGATAAAGGTCCAGACCGATAAAGTCCGCGGTCTTCTGGAACTCCGTCCATTCATGCGCGTAGAAGAAAGGATACGCATTAAGGTAGATCGGGATGTCGATGCCCAGTTCATGGTAAGCCCGTACATTCCACCGCGCGCATTCCGCGGTGTAATAGTACTTGAATTTGAAATAATCCAAATGACGTTTCAGTTCTTTGTCGCCCTTCAGCGGCAACCCTTGTTCCTTGGACAGCATGGTCGCGATGAACGGCGAAGCCTGATCGAACGAATCGTAATCCGTTCCCCAGGCCTTGTTTAGCAGGGAAATATCCTCCCGGTAAAGTTTTTCCATGAAGTCCTGGAAAAGCCCCGGCTTTTTTGAAAGCCCGTACTGATGGCCGAACAGGTCCGGCCAGGGATCGATCTCGTTGTCGGCCTGGAGCAGAATAATGTTCCCGCCCCTGCGTGTTGCCAGGTACGGTTTAAAGACCTTGGTGACTTGCTTCAGATACTCGGAAGCATATTCCAGGAATTTTGGGTGAAGGCGATGGTACTTGTGCGCGTATTTCGGGACGCCGTCATGCGGCCATTCGCTGTAGATGTAGGGACCGGGACGGATGATGACCCAAAAACCTTCTTTGCGCGCCAGTTCGAGAAAGGCCTTAAGGTCGCGCGCCCCGTCGGTCTTTCCGGTGAAATCAAAATGGCCGCGCTTGTATTCATGGAAATCCCAGGGAACGTACGTGGAAATGATCTGGAGCCCCATCTCGCGCACGCGGCGGAGAATTTCTCTCCAGTAATGAGGGTTCAGGCGCCAGTAGTGGACTTCCCCGGAAATAAGAGGGATCTCTTTTTTACCGATCCGGATCCTCTGGTTCTTAATCTCGACTTTAGGCATCTTCCAGCACCAGGTTCACGGTCCGCCCGGGGACCACGAATGTTTTTTTAACCTTTTTCCCGGCCAACAATTCCTTGACGCGCGGCTGCGCGAGGGCCGTTCGAACGACCTCTTCTTCGCCGAGATCGCGCGGCACGACCATTCTACACCGCACTTTTCCGCCCACCAGAATGGCCAGCTCCGCTTGCGCCTCGATCAATTGCTTCTCATCATACTCAGGCCATTTCTCATAAGCAAGCGTCTTCGCATGGCCCAGCCGTTGCCAGAGCTCTTCGGCGATATGGGGCGCGAAGGGCGCGAGTAACAGAACGAATTTTTCCAAGACTTCATGGCTGTGATCGGAAAATTTCGCGTTCTCGTTCACGAAGACCATGAGCGCCGAGATCGCGGTATTGAACCGGAGGCCTTCCAGGTCCTCGGTCACCTTTTTGATGGTCTGATGCAGGACTTTGTTTTCCGCGGCCTGCGGCGGGCGCTTGAGGATGCTTTCATGGAGTTTATCCTCTTTGCCGATGCACAGCCGCCACGCTTTTCCGAGAAAACGGTAGACGCCTTCAACGCCGGACGTGGCCCAGGGCTTGGTCATTTCAAGCGGTCCCATGAACATTTCATAAAGACGGAGACTGTCGGCGCCGTAACCGGCGATCAATTCTTCGGGATTCACCACGTTCCCGCGCGACTTGGACATCTTCTGACTGTCCTCGCCGAGGATCATCCCTTGGTTCGTCAGCCGCTGGAACGGCTCGGGAGTGGAAACGACGCCGAGATCGTAAAGTACTTTGTGCCAGAACCTGGCGTAGAGAAGGTGAAGCACCGCGTGCTCCGCGCCGCCGACATAAAGATCGACGGGCATCCAGTATTTTTCTTTTTTGGGATCGACAAGCGCCTTGTCGTTTTTGGGGTCCAAATATCGCAAGTAATACCAGCAGGACCCCGCCCACTGCGGCATCGTGTTCGTTTCGCGTTCCGCTGCGCCACCGCATTTCGGGCACCGGCATTTGATCCAGTCCCGGGCCTTTGCGAGAGGCGGTTCCGCGTTCCCCGTCGGCGAATAATCGTCCAGTTCCGGCAACCGTAGCGGCAGTTCTTTTTCGGGAATAAGCACCGGACCGCACTTCGGGCAATGCACGACCGGGATCGGTTCTCCCCAATAACGCTGCCGGCTGAAAAGCCAGTCCCGCAATTTATACTGGACCGCCGCCTTCCCGATCTTTTTTTCCTCGAGCCAGCGCGTGATCTTTTGTTTCGCCTCCGGCGTTGGCAGGCCGCTGATGAAACCGGAATTGACGCCCACCCCGTCCCCCGTGAACCCGATCGACTCCTGGCCCTCGGGCGCCTTGACGACCTCGATAACTGGCAAATGATACTGCCGCGCAAATTCCAGGTCTCGCGTGTCATGACCCGGAACGGCCATGATGGCCCCGGTCCCGTAGCCCATAAGCACATAATCCGCGATCCAGATCGGGATCTTCTGACCATTTACGGGATTGATCGCGTAAGCCCCGGTAAAAACGCCGGTCTTGGTCTTGGCAAGATCGGTCCGGTCAAGATCGGATTTGCGTTGCGCGGCCGCGACATAGGCTTCCACATCTTTCCGGGTATCCGGCGTGGCGATCTTCGCGACAAACGGATGCTCGGGCGCGAGGACCATATAAGTCGCACCGAAAAGCGTGTCCGGCCGCGTTGTGAAAACGCGGATAACATCATCCTTTATGTCATTCCCGCACGTTTTTAGCGGGAATCCAGTTTCTGGGTCCCCGATACAAGAACTCGGGGACGACAGTGGCTGGCAGACGGAAAAATCAACCTCAGCCCCAGTCGACTTGCCGATCCAGTTCCTCTGCATCTCCTTGATCGGCTCCGACCAGTCGAGCAGCTTCAGGTCCTCAAGTAAACGTTCGGCGTAGGCCGTGATCTTCAGGACCCACTGGCGCATCGGTTTTCGGACCACCGGATGCCCGCCGCGTTCGCTCTTGCCGTCGATCACTTCCTCGTTCGCCAACACGGTCCCGAGCGCGGAACACCAATTGACCGCCACCTCGGCTTCGTATGCGAGGCCTTTCTCGAAAAGTTTCATGAAGATCCACTGCGTCCAGCGGTAATAATCCGGGTCCGTCGTATCGACCTCGCGGTCCCAGTCGTAACTGAAGCCGACCCGCTGTATCTGCCACTTGAAGACCTGGATGTTCTTTTGGGTGGTCTGCCGGGGGTGGGTCCCTGTCTCGATGGCGTACTGTTCCGCCGGAAGCCCGAAGGCGTCCCAACCCATCGGATGAAGGACGTTGAATCCCCGCATCCGCTTGTAGCGGCTCACGATATCGGTGGCCGTGTACCCCTCCAGATGTCCGACATGAAGGCCGGAACCGGAAGGATAAGGGAACATATCGAGGACGTAGTACTTGGGTTTGTCGCCGCCGGGTTCGCCGGGGCCGGGAGAGCGGAAGGTCCTCTGGCTGAGCCAGAGATCCTGCCATTTCTTTTCTATTTCATCGAAGGGATACGCTTTAAAACCGCTGGCCATTTGGATCGGGTCCGGGGTTTAAAAATACGTTACAAAAGAAATGCGGAGGGAGAGAGTCGAACTCTCATGGCCTTGCGGCCGCTGGATTTTGAGTCCAGTGCGTCTGCCAGTTCCGCCACCCCCGCATAAAAATAATATAAAATCAGGGCTGCCAGTTCCCTGCCTGCCGGCAGGCAGGCGCCACCCCCGCATAAAAATAATATAAAATCAGGGCTGCCAGTTCCCTGCCTGCCGGCAG
>CAIJHQ010000014.1 GCA_903820505.1 Candidatus Omnitrophota bacterium | reverse complement strand
GGGACAATGGCAAGAACTTTACGGACCTCGGGTACACGGTGGACACGAGTCTTTTCGGTCCGTCCAGCGAGTGGTTGTTCAGTCGGGTAGGCACCTCCTTCCAGGCGCAGTACAATGGCGCTTCGCCCGCAGTCCCCGAACCGTCCTCCATGGCCGTCAGCGGCCTCGCGCTCGGCCTTCTCAGCCTGATGAAGCGATTCCGCCGAAAAAAAGCGTAAGGTTTTTCCCCCTCATTGAAGTGGCTTTTTCTCCAGGGACGGTTCTCCCCGGGAGAACCGTCCCTTTACGGCGAAAGGCAACGGTCCCGCCGCAGACGCACAGTTCAATAAGCCGGAACGGTTTCCAGTGCTGACCGATCACCTCTTACCGTCTGATCCGATTACAATTATGTCTCATCGCAAGGATGTGTGCGAAACGATGCTTTCCAACTGCTGCTGGAAGCCGTACCTGTAAATCCCTCCCGTGTCCGCTGCTGCTACGCTCAAAGCGTAGCGCATAGCACATAAAATTGATTATTATCAAAACAACATTGAACAACATCCAGTAGTACAAAACGCTCGTTGCAATATTACGGGAACATCGTCTTGAACAGTGTTTGGGTATTGCCGCCGGTACGCTTATAGCGTATACTCCGATATACTTAGGAGGCGTTTTGTGAAGAACAGGGAATTCCAGGAATTACTGCATAGCATTGACCAGGCGAGGGCCATCCATCGCGGCGAGCGAAGACCCGGCAGGGTTTTCCATTATGAACCCGTGAGGGTCCGGGCGATCCGCACAAAGTTGGGATTGACCCAGCATAAATTTGCGGCTTTGCTCTGTGTCAGTCTCGGGACCTTGCGCAATTGGGAGCAGGGAAGAACGGCGCCTGAAGGGGCCGCGGTCGCGTTACTGCGTGTCACCGAAGCGAAGCCCGAAGCCGTGCTGGAAGCGTTGCACGTCGACTAATATTGCGCGGCCGCCGATCTGCGATGGATTCGCAGAGCTGCCGGGCCGCGATCCGACGTCCCCTATTGTCCTTCAACCTATGTTGTTTCCCGCATCAATATTCGCTCCGGTATGGCCGTAATATAAACTGCACTTAACGTGTCCGGAGTTCGCTTATTATGATCATCGCCGTTGTCGCTGTGCTTATCGGTCTCGGGTATTTCTTTTACCCGGCGCGGTTCGCCTGGGTCAGGATATCCGTGAAATACCTCACCGGTTTTTTCTGCATCTGGGCGGCGCTTGTTTTCATTCAACCCGAAGTCCCGCAGACGGTCCATAAAACGATCAGTCTCTGCCTGCTGTGCGCCGCCGGGATCCTCATTTTGGCGGACCTTTCGGCCGCCGCGTATTTGTGGTTCGCGGAAAGGATCGGTAATTTTTTCAAAAAACGGCCCCAGCTCGCGGGATACCTCACCGAGATCTGGGCGGCCTTCGAAAAACTTGCCGCGCGCAAGATCGGCGCGCTGATCGTCCTTCAGCAGAAACACCCGCTCCGTTCTCTCATGAAGGGAGGGATGCCGTTCGATGCCGAGATCAAGGCGGACATCCTGATCCCGCTTTTTCTGACCACCTCACCCGTCCATGACGGCGCGCTGGTCGTTCACAAGGGCCGGATCCAGACCGTCAAAGGGATCCTGCCGCTCGCGTCCTTGTCGGATATCATGCCGAATTTCGGGACCCGGCACCGGGCCGCCATCGGGATCACGGAGAAGACGGACGCCATCGCGCTCGTGGTCTCGGAAGAACGCGGTCAGATCAGCATCGCTTACCGCGGGTGTCTCGTGCGGATCAAGGACCAGGCCGAATTTTCGCGCGTGATGACCTGGGTGCTCAAGGGGAAGAACATCCTTCGTCTCAAGAACGTCGATTTCGTGGTGACATCGAAAGTCCTGGGCGACCTGGAATGAAGAGATACATCCTGTCCATCGACCAGGGAACGACGGGTTCCCGGGCGATCCTTTTCGACGCGCGCGGCGGGATCGCCGCGAACGCCTACCGGGAGTTCCCGCAATATTTCCCGAAGCCCGGCTGGGTGGAACACAACGCCGAAGAGATCTGGCAGTCCTGCGTTTCCGTGATCCGCGAAGCCGTGGCGAAAAGCTGCATTGACCCGCGGCAGATCGCCGCGATCGGCATCACAAACCAGCGCGAGACGACGGTCCTCTGGGACAGGAAAACGTCGCGGCCGATCCATCACGCGATCGTCTGGCAGTGCCGCCGCACGAGCGAGCTCTGCCATCGTCTAAAAAAGCACGAGCCTTTCATTCATAAACACACGGGACTTGTGCTGGACCCCTATTTTTCCGGGACCAAGATCCGTTGGCTGCTCGACAACGTTCCCGGTTTGCGGCGGCGGGCGGCGCGGGGACATATCGCTTTCGGGACGGTCGACAGCTGGCTCATCTGGAAACTGACCGGCGGGCGTTCCCATGTGACCGACCTGACGAACGCCTCCCGCACATTGCTTTTGAATATCCGCACTAAAAAATGGGACGAGCGGCTTCTCAATATTTTCAAAGTCCCCCAAAAGATCCTGCCGCGGCTCCAGGCGTCCGGTTCGATCTTCGGGCAAACCCAAAAAGTCGCGGGACTTCCGGCCGGAATACCGATCGCCGCGGTCATGGGGGACCAGCAGGCCGCGCTTTACGGTCAAGGGTGCTTCGACGCCGGAACGAGCAAGAACACTTACGGTACGGGTTGTTTTATCATGTTGAATACCGGAAAAAAGTTCGTGATCTCCCGGAAAGGTCTTCTCACGACGCTTGCGAGCGACTTTCGAGGACGGCCTCTTTACGCGCTCGAGGGCGCGGTGTTTATCGCGGGCGCCGTGGTACAGTGGCTCCGCGACGGCCTGAAAGTCATCCGGCATTCCACGGAAACGGAGCGAGCCATCCGGGGACTCAAGGACACGCACGGCGTTTACGTGGTGCCGGCATTCACCGGTCTCGGCGCGCCGTACTGGGTGAGCGGGGCGCGGGGGCTTATTACCGGGATCACGCGCGGGGTCACGATGCCGCACATCATCCGCGCCAGCCTCGAATCGATCGCGTACCAGACCAAAGATGTTTTTGACGCGATGCAGGACGCCTTCGGCCGCCCGATCGGGGAGCTCAAGGTGGACGGCGGCGCGTGCCAAAATGATTTTCTTATGCAGTTCCAGGCCAATATTCTCAAGGAGAAGATCGTCAGGCCGAAGGTCATTGAGCTTACGGCCAAGGGCGTGGCGCAGCTCGCGGGCGTGACGATCGGTCTGTGGCGCTCCGCCGGGGAACTGAAGCGGCAGTACCGGACCGGCCGGGTGTTCCATCCTTCCCTCAGTACGGCGAAACGCGACAAGCTCTACGGCGGTTGGCTGAAGGCCGTGAAACAGGCGATGCTCTAAAGACAGGAAGGCGGATAACGGATAGCGGATGGCGCAAACTGGTTTTTCGCCCTCCGCCCTCCACCATCCTCCCTCCGTTTTGTAATTCGGGAAATGACAGTAAAGTGAGATTCTGATGAATCGTGACATCGGGCGCTTAGAGAAAACGGCATATGATCTCCTCGTGATCGGCGGAGGTATCAACGGCGCCTCGATCGCGCATATCGCCGCCAAACGGAAAATGCGGGTCGCCCTTCTTGAAAAAGGGGATTTCGCCAGCGGCGCGTCGAGCAAATCCACGAAACTTATCCATGGCGGCATCCGCTATCTTGAGAATCTCGAGTTCGATCTTGTCTACGAATCCCTCAAGGAACGTTCGCTGCAGCTTAAGGTCGCGCCGCATCTGGTCAAACCGCTGCCTTTCGTGATCCCGGTCTACAAGGGGGACAAGCGGCCGCTCTGGATGATGCGTCTCGGCGTGCTGCTTTATGATCTTCTCGCCGGACGTCATCGCGTACAACCCCATAAGGATCTTACGCGCGAAGAAGTGATCGCGCTCGAGCCGGGCATCAAGCAGGAAGGACTTGCCGGCGGGGTGATCTATTATGACGCCCAGATGGATGACGCGCGGCTTTGCCTGGAGAATGTTCTTTCAGCGGACAGCTTCGGCGCGCACGTCGCCAACTACGTGAAAGTCACTTCCTTCATAAAAGAGAACGGACGGGCGGTCGGTGTAAGGGCGAAAGACGTTCTCAGCGGCAGGGAATTCGAGATGCGCGCGGGGAAGATCGTTTCGACGGTCGGGCCCTGGACCAACGAACTTTTGCGGCTGGATTCTCCCGGAGCGAAGAAAAAAGTCCGCACCACCAAAGGGATCCATATCGTGTTTAAAGGGCAGATCTCCCGGCACGCGCTTTTGCTGGGGTCCCAAAGCGACCGGCGGATCTTTTTTGTGATCCCCTGGATGGGGAATTCGTTGATCGGGACGACGGACACGGATTATATCGCGAGTCCCGATGCGGTGAAGGTGGAGCAGGAGGATGTTGATTATCTGGTCCGCGAGGCTCGGCGGGTTTTCCCGGACCTGCCGTTCGGGCCCGAAAAGATCCTGGCGACTTTCGCGGGACTGCGGCCGCTTGTCCGCCAGGGAGGATCGGCCAATAAAGTTTCCCGTAAGCACCTTTATTACGAGGCCCCCTCCGGGATCATTTTTGTCGTCGGCGGGAAATACACGACCTACCGCAAGGTTGCCGCGGATTGCGTGGACCGGATCCGGCGCGTTCGCGGAAAGGAAGCTTTCAGTATTTATGGAGGCGGTGCGATCACCGAGACGGCGGAGGAGGCAGGCCGCCGCTCGGGCCTTGATGGGGCTACGGTTCAATCGCTGATGGATCTTTACGGCAGCCGCTACGGTGACGTGCTGAAACTCGTGGAAAGCGATCCATCGCTCGGAGAGAGAATTTCCGACGATCCGCCTGTTATCAAAGCGCAGCTTGCCTACGCGGTGCGGACCGAGATGGCCCAGACGGTGGAAGATATTCTCGCGCGGCGCCTCTCGCTCATTTTTCGCGGCCCCGTTTCCGAAAGGGTCCGCGCGGCGATCTCCTCAGTCCTTCTCAAAAGACAATAATTCGAATTTTTGATCGAAAGGGCCGTTCCTTCCAGAAAACTATTAATGTCGATACAGTGGATTTTGACGTGGCCTTACTTGTTCAAGCGGGTTAAAATCCTTCCACTATGCTGATCGATTCTCATATTCATTTACAGGACATCAAAGAAGAGAAGATCCGGGCGGCGCTTCTGCTCCGGGCCCGGGAACTCAGAGTCGGAAAATTTTTGTGTAACAGCACACGGCCGGAGGATTGGCCCGCAGTGAGGGAGATCGCGAAAGGGGATGACCGGGTCATTCCTTTTTACGGGGTCCATCCGTGGTTTGCGGACAAGGTCACTGCCGGGTGGGACGCGGAGCTTGAGCGTTTCCTGAAAAGCCCCGGCGCGGGGATCGGCGAGATCGGACTGGACCGGGTGAGAGAAGGCGTCAATTTCGCGAGACAGACGGAAATTTTTCACCGCCAGTTGGAGATCGCGGGCCGTTTGGCGCGGCCGTTCGCGGTCCATTGCGCGCGGGCCGGCAGTGATATTTTGGGCATCCTGAAGAGAGACCCGTCCCCGCAGCGGCGTTTTATGGTCCATTCTTATCAGGGTTCGCCGGAAATGTTGCGGGCCTTTCTGGACCTCGGGGCGTTCATCTCATTTTCCTGGAAGATCCTGTCCCGGGGGACCGAGGAGACCATGGACCTTGTCCGGCAGATCCCGCTCGATCGGCTGCTGCTTGAAACGGATTTCCCTTATACGCAGCCGGGAAAACTCAGTCCGGAGGCGAATGTGGAGGACTTTTCCGAATGCCTCTGCAGGATCTATGCCCTCGCGGCGCAAACGAAGGGGATCGCCGAAGAAAAATTGCAGGAAGCGGTGTGGAAAAATGGAACGGTTTTTCTGTCTGGAACTGCTGCTCGGTAAGGAAAAACTCGAGCGGCTTCAAAAGTCCTTTGTGGTCGTGATCGGTATCGGTGCCGTCGGAGGCTACGCGGCCGAAGCCCTGGCGCGGAGCGGGGTCGGCCGGCTCCGGCTGATCGATTTTGACACGATCAAGATCACCAATTTCAACCGCCATCTTCTCGCGATCGAACCGAATCTCGGAAAGCTCAAGGCCGAGGCCGCCAAGGAGAGGATCGCGCTGATCAACCCGCGCTGCGACGTCGAGGCCGTGACCGGATTCGCGGCCGTGGAAACGATCGACGGTTTTCTCGCGGGCGGACCGGACCTTGTGATCGACGCCGTTGATTCGCTGAATCCCAAGGCGCAGATCCTCGAAGCCTGCTATCAAAAGAAAGTTCCGGTCATCGCGTCGATGGGCGCGGCGCTCCGGACCGATGTGTTTTCCGTGAGATCGGGAGATCTCTTTAAAACGAGCGGTTGTCCTTTGGCCCGCGAACTGCGTTCCAGGCTCCGGCGTAAGGGGATCAAAAAAGGTATTTTTTGTGTTTATTCCGACACGCCCGCGCCGAAGGACCGGACGCCGGTCCTGAACGCCGAGGAAGATTATAATCGCGGCCGGAAACGGCGCAAAATGGGAAGCCTTCCCACCGTGACCGGGGTCTTCGGACTGACGCTGGCCCACCAGGCGGTCCGGTATCTCACCGGTGACCTTTCGCTTCCCAAACCGACCTGAATTCATTTATCACTCCTGTCGCTTTGTGATATGCTCCGTTCCATGAACGAAACGACACATTCCCGATCTTCCCGGATGACCGCGGGCGGCCGTATGTTCCGGGCATTGCGGCACCCGAATTTCCGTCTCTTTTTTTTCTGCCAAGGGTTTTCGCTGATCGGGACCTGGATGCAGCAAGTCGCGCTGAGCTGGCTGGTCTATCGCCTGACGCACTCTCCCTTTTTGCTGGGTTTCGTCGGGTTTGTGGGGATGATCCCGACATTTGTCTGTACGCCCTTCGCGGGTGTCGTCTCAGACCGTCACGACCGCCGCCACATTCTGGCGGTGACACAGATCCTCGCTTTGGTCCAGGCCTCGGTCCTTACGGTCCTGGTCTTCGCGAACCGGATCGAGATCTGGCACATGATCGTTCTGAGCGCTTGTATGGGATTCATTAATTCATTCGATGCTCCGGTCCGCCAGGCGTTCACGGTCGAGATGGTAGAAGAACACGAAGACCTGGGCAACGCGATCGCACTGAATTCCTCCATGCTTAACGCCGCGAGGCTCATCGGTCCTTCCATCGCCGGCATCCTTGTCGCCTCGGTCGGGGAGGGGGCGTGTTTCCTCATTAACGCGGTCAGTTATATTCCGGTCATTTTATCCCTGTTCATGATGAAGATCGTGAAAGAGAGGACGGCGGCCCCCTCGAGGAACATGATCCTTGAGTTAAAGGAAGGCGTCGGATACGCCCTGCGTTTTCCGCCCATCAAATGGATCCTGGCGCTTTTGTCTCTCGTCAGCCTGATGGGGGCCTCTTTTCAGGTCGTGTTGCCCATCTTCGCACGGGACATTTTTCACGGGGGGCCCCAAACATTCGGTTACCTGATGACGACTTCCGGTCTCGGGGCCATGGCCGCAGCGCTGTATCTGGCCGGCCGGAAAAGCGTGATCGGACTGGCCGGTTTCCTTACGCGGATGGCCGGTCTCTTCGGCATCAGCATGATCCTGTTCTCGTTCGTCCGGCCGCTTCCGGCGGCGATGCTGATCATCGCGGTGGCCGGCTTTGGTATGATGGCGCATATGGCCTCCTGCAATACGATCTTGCAGACCATCGTGGAGGAAGATAAACGGGGCCGCGTGATGAGTTTTTATACCATGGCGTTCATGGGCATGATGCCGTTCGGGAGTTTGCTGGCGGGAAGTCTGGCCAGCCATATCGGAGCGCCGTGGACCCTCGTGGTCAGCGGGGTGTGCTGTATTTTGGGAATGCTGTTCTTCATGACGAAACTTCCGTTGATCCGCAAGGAGATCCGCCCGGTCTATGCCCGCAAGGGGATCATTCCCGAAGTCGCGAGCGGGATCCGGTCCGCGGCCGGGCTTGAGACCCTCGCGGGAGAATGACCGTCCCGGATCGCGACAAAAAAATTGCATCATAAGTAAATTCCGCTATACTGCGGGTGTTGTTCTTTGAAGATGTTGGATAACAGGCACGTTAGGGAAGCGAGACTTGCCGGATTTTTGGCAGGGACTCCACGGTGCCGCCGCTGTAAGTTCTTAATAAGCAAGAAAACCACTGCTTGGGCTGAAGAGTTCCTGGTGGGAAGGTTGCTTGCCCTGTTTGAGATGAACGGGGTGAACGAGTCAGAATACCGGCCTGTTGTCGCGTGATCACCAGCATTTAATGCCTCCGAGCAGAGGTCAAGACGGGCGTACCCTTTCTTGCCCCTTTGAGGCGAAAGGGTTTTTTTGTGTCTATGGATCTCGGGCTCCGGGACGAGCGATCCCGGAAGCTGGGTTGTTTATTTTTTGTGGTTTGCCTGCTGCATCTTGGGTGGAGTTGGCCGTTCCATTCCAAACAAGAACCAAAGAAGCAAGAAGCCGCGAATCAGGGTGCGCAGGCTCCCGCGGTAGAAACGGAAATCGATGCGAAGGGGGAAGTCAAGAGCCCTCCTAGGCCCGTGATGGACGAAGTGACCGTGATCGCTTCGCGGCTTCCAAGTGCCAAAGAGAACATCAACGATATGGCATCGAATGTTACCTACAAAGGCCCTAAAGAGCTCGGCGAAACACATCCCGTTACGTTTCAGGACGCAGTCCGCGATACGGAAGGCGCGGTGTTCTACGACGAGGTCGGGAACGGCGTTGACGGCACTTTTTCCCTGCGCGGTTTTAACAATTCGAGCGCCGTGGTTTTTTTGGTCGACGGCGTCCGCGTCAATGAGGTCGACAGCAACGCGATGAACTTTCCTCTGATCCCGATGCGGGACGTCCGGTCGGTCCAGATTGAACGCGGCTCTTCTTCCGCCGTTTACGGAAGCAACGCCTTTGCCGGCGTGGTCAACATCACGACGGGGCAGGCAAGCCCGAAACCCGTGCATCTTTTCGGCGGGCTGGAATGGACAAGTTTTCACGGGATCCGTTTCAATCAGGGCGTCAGCGGGACGATCCCGGACAAGGTCACGCCGCTCGGCGGCAAATTCTCTTATTATTTCAACGGCGAGCGCGATAACAGCCAGGGGTACCGGAACCATTCCGAATTGCGGTTGACCTCTTTTGATATAAAGGCCGCGTATGAACTGCCGGACGACCAGGGAAGGTTCTATGTCAACGTAAAGCACATCGTGGACGGGGACCACACCCCCGGCGAGATCACTTTGCGGCAATTTCAGGACGGGGACCTGCGCCGCTGCAACAAGATCTACGACGGGCGCAAGTTCTTTAACACGGTGGTGTCCCTGGGCGCGGACAAGCGTTTCTGGGACAACCACATTCTGGCATCGATCATGTACAGTGACCGTCTCAACAAACGCAATGTCTATACGACGTACGGGACGTGGCCGGCATTTTTTACCTGGCCGTATAATTTCGATCCCACGACGGACTTTCTCAATATGAAAAGCCGCGATCGCGATCTGACGTGGCAGTTGAAATACGATGATCAGTGGAAATGGCTTGGGAATGAATCTCTCCTGGGCATGGAGATCAGGAAAAGCCGGCAGACCTCGGCGGAGCGCTATGCCTACCGGGGAAATATCCAGGAATCCCTGCCTCCCGTGACGGATCACAGCGCCCGCTACGACAACGCGGCGATCTTCTGGCGCGAGACCCTGAAAATTTGCGACAAGGTCATCCCGTATTTCGGGATGCGGCATGATTTCAACTGGCTCCATACCGCGGATGCCATTACTCCCACCAACAATGTAAGCCAGCGTCTGGACAAATCGACGCTTTCGACGGGAGTGACGGTCAAGCCGTTCCCTTGGGCCGATGTTTTCGGGAATTATTCGCAAGGGTTCCGCGTCCCGACCATGGATGAAACGGTCCCGTACGCGGGCGCCAATCAGGTCAATCTGAATCCGGAGCGATCGGCGAGTTATGAAGCCGGGATCCGGTTACGGTACAAAGACCGTGTGGCTTACAAGCTCAGCTATTTCCTGATCGATGTCGATGACGAGATCCAGTGGGATAATCTGAAGAATCAGTATTTTAATATCGCCCAGACACGGCGTTATGGCATCGAACAACGCCTGGACGTGACGCCCGTTCAGGAATTGAAGCTGTACGGCAGTTATACCTGGATGACGGCGTATGTCCACAGCAACGGCGGGACGAGCAGTCTTGTGCAGGGGCGTTCTTTGGGGCAGGTCCCCGCCAACCGGTTCACTCTGGGAGGGATCGCGACGCCTCTGAAACGATTGGGAACGCCCTACGACGGTTTCAAGGTCGGCATGAACGGTGATTTTACCGGCAAACAGCATCCGTCAGGTTATGAAACATCCAGTCAAACGGTTCTGGATGCTACCGGGAAGGCGGGGCATTGGATCCCCGGCTATACGGTCTGGAATTTCATCACCTCGTACACGTGGAAAGAGAAGGAGTTTTATTTCAAGATCAACAATATTTTCGACGAGAGATATTATTCGCGTGCCTATGCCGGGACAGTGACCGCGCCGGGAAGCAGTATTTATTCCGGCGGCACGTACACCTGGGTGAATCCGGGCGCGGGCCGTGAATTTGTGCTGGGAGCGAAATGGGAGTTCTGATGGAACGGGAAAGAACGAATTGGAAAAGACAAAATGCCATGAGAGCTTATGCCTGCGCGATCATTCTGCTCCTTTGTCTCTGCGGGGACCGGCTTGAGGCGCAAGAAACTGTCGGCGGCGGATGGCCGGTTTCGCAAACGGCGCGCCGGGAATCGGGCAAATCCTCGATCGAAATGATCTCTGCCGGGCCGGCTTCCGTCAGGATGGATCCCCGGAGGCTTGGCGCGAAGGCTTTGAAAACGCAGGACGGCGCTCCGGTGGCCCCTCCGTTCCCGGTGTCGGTCCCGGTCGCGATCGTATATCCCGAAAAAGCGGTGCGGCGCGGATGGGAAGGCCGGGCGGTGGTCGCCGCGGAGATCCTGCCGGACGGGGCGGTGGGACGGACGGCTTTGGCGAGTTCTTCCGGGCATGAAATCCTGGATAATGCCGCGCGGGACTCCATCAAGACGTGGAAGTTCGGGCTGGTACCGGCCGGCAGACAGGCAGTCCCGCAATTTGTGGATATTCCGGTCACGTTCAAACTCGAAGGGGAGCGGGATCATGAAACCGGCTGAAGGCATCTTGCGGGAGGTTTGGGAATGAAACTCCGGACCGGTTTGACTTTGTGTGCTTTGTGTTTACTGGTTTCAGGGAGCGCGTTCGCGGAGGCCGCGCCGCCGCGGCGGATCGTGTCGCTGGGCCCCGTGATCACCGAGGAACTTTTTTTGTTGGGCTCCGGAGAAAGCGTTGTCGGCCGGTCGCATTATTGCACGAAGCCGGAGGAGGCGCGAAAGATCGAAGAGGTCGGGAACGTCGTCGAACTGAGCACGGAAAAGATCGTGGCGCTTCGTCCCGACCTTGTCCTGACGACGGGAATGACGGACCCGGGACCGGTGGAAAAATTGAAGAGGCTCGGCATTCCGGTCATGGAGTTCCCGCAGGACAACAATTTTAAAGGGATCTGCGACTCGTTCTTGCGTTTGGGACAGACCGTCGGAAAGGAGAAAGAGGCGCGGGAGCTGATCCGCAGCGCGGAAGCCGGGGTGAACGCGGTCAGGGCCTCGATGCCAAGCAAAACAAAGCCCGCTGTTTTCCTCGAGATCGGGTTGGACCCGCTCGTGACCATCACCAAAGAATCGTACCTCAACGATCTGATCGAATCCGCGGGAGGGACCAATGTTGCGCGGGACGCCCGAAGGTCGCTTTATTCCCGTGAAAAAGTCCTGGCGCAGAACCCCGATGTGATCCTGATCGTCAGTATGGGATTCGACGGCGAAGAAGAAAAAAAGACCTGGCAGGGTTATGGCGGTCTGAGCGCGGCGCGGCAGGGGAGGATCTATATCGTGGATTCGGACCTGTTCTGCGCGCCGACGCCGCTTAGTTTCGTAAAGGCGCTGAAAGTCATGAAAGAGATGCTCGGTCCCAAACCATGAAGCACAGATCCCGGAAGTGGCTCATGTGGTTGTTGTTCCTGACCGTGATCGCGTCAGGAGTGGCGGCGCTTGCCCTGGCGGCGGGACCGGCGGGAATTCCCGTCCGGAAAGTCTTCCAGATTTTGTCCGGTCGCGGGGGCGGGATTGAACAGACCATTATTTGGGACATCCGGTTGCCGCGGCTTCTTCTGGGGATCGCGATCGGCGGGGGACTGAGTCTCGCGGGAGTGATCCTGCAGGGCCTGTTCCGCAATCCGCTGGTCGAACCGTACACGCTGGGCATCTCGGGCGGCGCGGCGGTGGGGATCTCCCTCAATATCGTGTTCGGCCTTCATCGCGTCGGTATCCTGACCATGCCGGTCGCGGGATTTCTCGGGGCCTGTTCCGTCATTTTTCTGCTTTATGTCCTGAGCGTGAAACGGAAAGTCCTTTCACTCCACGGGCTTTTATTGACCGGCGTCATGATCAATTTTATCGCGTCTTCCCTTATCATGCTGATCCTCGCGATGTCCCGCGGGAAGGACCTGCAGGGGATCGTCTTCTGGATCATGGGGTCTTTGGACGAGCCGGACGGGTCCCTGATCCGGCTGGCGCTCGGCGCTTCCGTGTTTTTCCTGGCCGTGACCTATTTTTTTCATAAGGACCTGAACGCCCTCGCGTTGGGAGAAGAAGAGGCCTTGCATCTTGGGGTTCCCGTGGAGCGGACGAAGCGCCTTCTTTTCACGATCGCGTCCCTTTTGATCGGCGTGAGCGTGGCGGTCTCGGGCATGATCGGTTTCGTGGGACTTGTCGTGCCGCATTTCATGCGGAAGATGGTCGGGCACGATCACCGGATCCTGCTCGCGGCCTCATTCCTGGCCGGCGGCGCTTTCCTGGTTTTTTGCGATACGCTCGCGAGGACGGTTATCGCGCCGCTGGAACTTCCGGTCGGCGTCGTGACCGGAATTCTGGGCGGTATTATTTTTATTTTTGTCCTGACACGGCAGGAACCGGGAGGGACGCACTGATGCTCCGGGCCAAAGATCTCGTGTGCGGTTATAACGGCAAGACCGTGCTGGACGGGATCGATCTCTCCGTGGAACGCGGGGAATTCCTCGGGATCATCGGGCCGAACGGTTCCGGGAAAACGACGCTTCTCGGCGCGTTAACGCGCGTCCTGGAGCCGGCACGCGGCGAGGTGTCGCTCGACGGGAAAAATATCTGGAGCATTGCCCCGAAGACGTTCGCCCGGGAGGTCTCCGCGGTATCCCAGAATGCGCCCGCGGTCCCGATGACGGTCGAAGAGTTCATCCTTCTGGGGCGGGTCCCGCATTACGGGGATCTTCAATTTCTGGAAACGAAAAAAGACCTCGGGATCGCGGAACAAGCGATGCACGTGACCGGGATCGAAGGTCTCCGCGACCGTTTGATGACCCGGATCAGCGGCGGGGAAAGACAGCTTGCCGCGATAGCCCGGGCCCTGGCGCAGGAACCGCGGTGGCTGGTCCTGGACGAACCGACGGCCCATCTGGACATCGCCCATCAGGTGAGGATCCTGGACCTTCTCGCGGAATTGAACGTCGGATCGAACCTGACGGTCATCATGGTCCTGCACGACCTGAACCTGGCGGGGGAATATTGCCGTCGGCTGCTTTTATTACATCACGGCCGGTGTGTCCGGAAGGGAAGTCCCGAGGAGGTCCTGAAACAAGGGATCCTCGAGGAGGTTTACGGGACGCCGGTGGTGACAGGGAAAAACATCGTTTCGTCGCGGCCGTTCGTCCTGGCGGTTCCGGTGAAACACCAGGAAAGGAAAAAGATATCATGAAAACCCGAGGGCTGATCCAGATCTATACCGGTGCCGGAAAGGGGAAAACGACGGCCGCGTTCGGTGCCGCATTGAGAATGCTCGGGCACGGTCAGCGGGTAGGGATCGTCCAATTCTTCAAGGATCCGGACAAAGACGGTGCCTTACACGCCCTGCGCAGGTTTGGAAGGAAGGTCCGTGTCTGGAGTTTTGGCGGAGGATTCACCTGGGAGGCGACGCGCGAAGCGAACGCGAAATCCGTCGCGGAAGCATGGGAACAATGCAAGACGCTGCTACGGGACCCGAAATACCCGCTCGTTATTTTTGATGAGGTCCATATCGCGCTTAAATATAAATTCTTAAAGACCTCCGAGGTCGTGAAGGCCCTCAAACGGAAACCTCAAGGCAAGCATGTTATTCTCACCGGGAGAGGCGCTCCCGCGATGCTTATCAAGACCGCCGATCTTGTGACCGAAATGAAATGTGTCCGGCATCCTCTTTGCGGGGGTTGCCAGACCCAACGCGGGGTCGAATTTTAAAAAGCGTTTTCTTACGGTTCACCGATCCGGGACCCGGTCTCGGGAACGGCGATAACGGAGCGTGTGCCTCGCCTTCGTTTTTGTGTTATAATTCCGCCCATGTCCGAGATCCATTCCACAGCCATTATCGGGAAAGATGTCACGCTCGGCGCCGGGAACACGGTCGGTGCGCACGTGATCATTGAAGACGGCGTCCGGATCGGTTCACGCAACAAGATCATGGCCGGCGCCTATATCGCCCGCGGTACCACGCTCGGCAATGATAACGTTATCCACATGAACGCCGTGATCGGTCATGCGCCGCAGGATATTTCCTACCAGGGACAGGAGACATTCACCCGCATCGGGAACAAGAACGAGATCCGCGAATTCGTGACCATTCACCGGGGCACCAAAGAAGGCACGGCTACGGAGATCGGCGACGCGAACTTCATCATGGCCTATTGCCACATTGCTCACAACTGCCGCCTCGGCAACAAGATCATCATGGTCAATCAGGCCTCGCTCACCGGTCATTGCGAAGTCGAGGACATGGCTTTTCTTTCGGGCATGACCGGTTTCCATCAATTCACGCGCATCGGCACGCTGGCCATGGTCAGCGCGCTGACGGCCATCAACAAGGACATTCCGCCTTACGTGATGTGCGGCGGCCGGCCGGGTGTCGCGCAGGGGATCAATGTGGTCGGCATGCGTCGCGCCGGAATCAACTCGGCGGTCCGCGCGGAGATCAAGGAGGCTTTCAAATTGCTTTACCGTTCGGGGCTGAACGTGAGCCAGGCGCTTGAGGCGATCAAAGGCAAGCTCAAAAGCAGGGAAGTCGCGCACATGGTCGAATTCATCGAAGCCTCCAAACGTGGCATCCTTGACAGTGCCGCCGTCGAAACCCTTTCCCACCGGAAGAACCGCACCGTCGCGGGCAGCGATACCGAAGTCGAAGAAGAACCCGCCTGAATTAGATCCGGCGTCTTGCTCCCTGTGTCGTCCTATTCATTCCGCTTCACCTGTCTGCCTTAGGTCATGTAAAAGTCTGTCCTTCCAGATATCCAATGTCCATTTTTGGCACCTATGTTGCCGATTGAAAACAGGTGGGAGGAAGAGGTCTGTCAGGTCATGGAATGTTAGGTATTGCTATGTTTTTAAATAGGGGAGTTGCTTGTTTGGCAACGTTATCTATGATGAAAATTTTGATTAAAAAAACGGGAAAATTTTTGTCCTGCCCTTGTAATTGTAGAGACTGTCGGTTATATTTCCTAAGAATTTTTATAAACCTAATATAAAGTAAAAATCCCCTTGAAATGGAGGGCAGTCAATCCCACTGATTTATGAAGGAAAGACAGAATACAGAATGAACCATTCTCGGCCGTTCAAGGCGCTCACCGCGCTTTTTACAGTCATTACCTTTATAACGACCAGCGTGATCTGGTCTCCGGACAGTTCCGCCGCGGCGCAATCGATCCGCGTGTCAGCCCCGTCTGCCGCTCCCGAAGTCATGCTTTCTTACAAGGAAAAACTCGATCCCGGCATCCGGTTTTCGATCCCGCAGGAACTCGGGGACCTCCAATATTTCAAACCGGGCAAAGGGCCGATGGTCGTTCACCTCCAGACCGCGCACGGCCACTATCAGGCGCAGGAACAGATCCGGGCGCTTCTTCACCATCTGGACAAGCAATACGGTATCAAAACGCTCCTGGTCGAGGGAAGTGCGTTCAAGCTTGATCCCGCGATCCTCGATTTTTTTCCGGCAAACCCAAAACTTACGCAAGAAGCTAACGACGCGCTCACACGGGCCGCGCTCGTCAAAGGACCCGAGCTCTATCTGTTGGACCAGTATCACGCGACAAAGAAGGGGGATGTCCGGGCTGAGTCCCGCGCGTACGGCATCGAGAACCTTGAAGCTTATCGCGAGAACGGCGTCGCATTCGTGGATGTTCTGACCGAAAAGAACAAGTCGGAGAAGTTCCTTACCGCGATGAACGAAGGGATCGACCGTCTCGCCGCGGCATATCTCAACGACGAACTGCGGACCTTCCTGAAGAACCTCGAAAGCCATGAAAAGGGCCGGATGCCGTTTGAAGCCTGGCTCGCTTTTTTGAGGAAGGAATCCCTGAAGCGTCTGAAGCTGGATCTGGGGCAGCCGGCCGCTCAGCTGGACTGGCCGATGTTAGTGCGCATATTCAAGGTACAGGAACTTGCCGCCCGCTTCGACAGGAGCGCTTTCGAAAAGGAACGGAAAGGATTCCTCGACATTCTACGGCGTTTTTTACCGCGTTCCGGGAACGGCACGTTGAGCGAGATCGAGCAGCTTCTGAACGGCGATCCGGTCAGCCGGCAGCTTCCCGCCCTCGAAACGGGCATGCTTTTTGAGGATATGGTCAAGGCCCTGCCCCGGGATTTTAATTACCGGAATTACCCGAACGTTTGTTCCTTCGTCGGGAGCCTTCTTCTCCAAAGCGAAATTGACGCGCCGCGGCTGATGAAAGAGACCGAGCGGCTTTCCTCGGCGCTCGTGGGAAAACTTGCCGGAACACAGACTGAGAAAGACCTTGTAGAGCTCCTGAAGGATCACCGGTTGCTGCAGAAGCTTTTCGCGCTGGAGCTGACACCGACGGATTATGAGACGGTCTTTTCACGTAAGGAGGCGCAACTTTCCCTCCGCCCTTCCGATGTGGCACGGCGTTTCGCCGCGATCCAAAAGAAAGAAAGCATTTCCCGTGTCAAAGACATCCGGTTCGAACATCTGGCGGATCTTGACGCATTGTTCGATGCCGCCATGAAATTCTACGCGGGCGTGAAAGAACGTGACGGCTTGATGGAACAGATGGTCGAAAAGCGCCTTCGGGAGACCGGCGAGGGTAAAGTGGCGGTGATTACCGGCGGATTCCATTCCGAACCCTTCAAAAATTATTTTGCTTCAAAAGATTACTCGTACGCGCTCATTTCGCCGCGGATCACCGGTGCGGATGGGGCGGGACACCGGGCGTATGTTGAGAACATGCTGAAATTTACGAAGCACACGCCGCGCGCCGCGCAACTCTCGACCCGCAACGGCGCCCTTTCGCCGATGGCTACAAGAGAGGCAACGTTCGAATCCGTTGGTCTCGCTCAGCGTGAAGTGCTGGCTCCCGAGAACCCTTTTCAGCTCGATCAAACCGCCTTGCGCGACGAGGTCCGTACGATCATTTCCCGCGTCGCCGGCCGTTCAGAAGTAAGAGGATTACCCGCGAATAAAGGCCGGTTAACAGTGAAGAGCGAACAGCGAATAAAACTTTCGCCGGAAAATACGCAGGCACTGAGCGATTTCCAAAACGTATTTTCCGATGCCGTTCAGGAAATGGAAAGGGGAGAGTTGATCCCTTTCGTGAAAAGTCTGAACAGGGGTTTTCAAAACACAACGCTTGGGGCCATTTTGGTTGTCCAAGCGATCAAGAAGGTTGATTACTGGACGGACCAAGGATTCGTGAAAATGCTGGGTGCGATCGCCGCGGAGCTTGGAGACGGTGTGCTGTTGCTTGATATGCTTCTTAAAGGGCCGCTTAAAATAGGTCCGCGATTTGACAAGGCTTTAAGGGACGCAAAGAAAAAAAGTTTCTCCGGCGTTCCCGGTGAGTTAAGCGGCTTTATTCGTGATGCAAAACAACGCAGGCTGCTCAAGGAAAGCTACCCTATTCAGGTCCGAGAAGGACGAGATCTTTTGGCCGCCGCAAAAACAAAGATAGAAGAAGTGATCCGTGATCTGTCATCCCGCTCCGAGGCACGCGAGGTGATACAGCCGTTGGGCGAGGCGGTTGCCGTGCGGGCAGCCACGGTATCGCGTTCCGAGGCCCGGGCGGGAAAGCCCCCTTCCTTTACGGATAAATTGAAATTGTCGATCAAATCCTTGTGGTCTCCCGAAAAACCAGCCCGGCCGTATCTTGCGACGAGGCCAGCAGGCAAAAGCAGTGCCGCCCCGGCCAGAGGTGCAGCGCCGAGCGGCAGATTTCCGGCGGTGAGACCGACAGGAGCGAACGGCCGCGCAACCAGCGGTGTTCCGGGAAAAGAAGGAGTGAAGCCGTCCGAGACCCAGGGAGCGATGAGGCCTTCGCCGGAGGAGTGCGCGCGAAGGCTCCGAGAGGCCGAGCAGAAGTTCAGGGAGGATTCTGAAAAACGCCGGGCCGATGAGAATTTTATGCGGTGGATCACCGAAGAACAGGTCAAGATCGATTCTCTCCGGAGAGAATTGTGGGACACAGCGGTTTCCGAGAAGGAACGGGGGCAGGTATTGACTGCGATGACCCGGAAGCCCGATGAGGCGGGACGATCCGCGGAAGCGGTGATCGAGAAAGGGATGACCAAAGATGACGCGGTGAAGAACTTTTGTGATGACTATCTGGCGGTCCTTACGGTCCTTCCCGCCGGGGAGATCCCGTCCTTGGACGTGGTTCGTTTTATTTATGGACTCCCGTTGATCAATGGCGGCGGTAAAGAGAAAGAGAATTTTTGGAAGCTTCCCGCGAACGAACCGGCTGCGAAAGTGACGGTTGATGCACTCGCAAGAAGGATCGAGGAATTTCAGCATGAGACCCTCGACGGTGGCAGGGGGATGCTGGGGACACAGCTCGTTCTGGGGTTCCTTCTGCGGCGTCTTCTGGAGGTTTTAGCTCCGGACCCTAAGGACCGGGACCGGTTTCTGAATAGGGTGTTCAAGGACCCGAAAAAGGCGGATCGGCTTCTGAATTCGCTGATCCGGCCGCAAACCTTAACGGTTGAAGATGTGAAAGGTTTATTGGAGATCTTAAGTGTCTATGTGGAGGTCAAGGAGCAACTTGCCAATCTCTGGGGTATTCGGTCTGACGATGTTGTTCGGTTTGGTTACGGGCTTCCGCCGGTGGACAGGAAAGGTGAGGAAAGGGAGAGCATCGGAGAGATGCGGGGAAAGAAGCCCGACGCGGAGCGAAAAATAGAGGAACTTATAGGATTGATGAAGGACAAAGAACGTGACTATGAGCAGTGGGAGGCCGCCAGATGGAAACGGACCTCCGATGGAGACGAATACAATAAAGGGGTCAAGGAACGGCTCAAGATCCACAAGCTCGTTTTGGGGTTCCTGTTCCGGCAATTAATGGAGGCGGTGTTTCCGGATCGAGCGGAACGGGAACGGGTTGAAGAGGCGATGAGCAGGAGATATCCCGAAGATAACAGGGAGCTGGTCGGGGAGCATGTCGTACGTGAGTTTTACACGACTTATCCAGTGGCCAGGAACGTTCTGGGAGACAAAAACGCGTTCCCGGAGGATCAAGAGCTCCAACCTAAGGACGTGGTCCGTTTTTACTACGGGGTGCCGCTGGAAAATGACGGGGATATGATGCGGACCTACGGGCAGCTCATCGTGGAAATGAACAAGTCACATAGCCCCTCGGCCAGGGCGGCACTTGAGAAGGTATTAGGAACGACGCGCAAGGAGTTCCTCCGCATCTATGAATCGCGATACCGGGCGCTAATGCGAATGGGGCGCCAAAATCTTATTCCCGAAGAGACGGCAGTCTACGGGGAGATGTTCCTTCCGGATCTTCTCAGGAATTTTGCGCTCGCAGCGAATGAGAGATCGGCCCTAGTCCTTCAGGTGTCGGAGTTGGTCGCCGAGGCGGAGCGGCTCAGAAAGGCTTGGGAAGCATTTGTGTCCGCCGAGGAAAGAAATAGAGAAAAGGATTGGTGGGCGAATGCCCTTGTGGAGAAGCTCGGGGAGATTGGAGGGAGTCTTGAATCGCCCTGGGAGGGGTTTCCCACCGAAGAGAATCCCGAAAAAGCGGAAAGCAAAAGGCGCAGTGAGGCCGAGCTTGCTCGAAAAAGGGCAGCCACTTTACAACGGCATCTATTGTTCGCGGTGATCTCGGATCCCCGGGAGCAGGAGCAACTTCTAACCGCGATCCTCAAGGATTCCCAGCAGGCGAAAACCCTTTTGAACACGATGACGGAGGGAGTCTTTTTACGGCTGGAACCGGAAGAGCTGGAGATCCTGCAGAATACCCTCGAGGATTTTTCTAACGTTTATCTGACGGCCAGGAAAGTGCTGGCGGACTTGAAATCCAAGATGGACAACGAGATGTTCCCCGGTCTCGAAGAGCTTCAGCCCGAGGACATGGTCCGCTTTTTCTACGGGATCCCGTCAGAAAAGGACGGGCGCACGATGCAGGGATACAGGGACCTTCTCAAAGAAATGTATCGAGCGCACCGCTCCGTAGACGGCGAAGATCGCGAAAGATCTTATAAAGAAACGTACGAAACATTGTTGAGGGACGCGTGCGACGCGTTCATTAGTGAACATTTTTTGCAATTCAGGATCCTGGCCCGGATGAAGTGGCAGCAGGTTTCCGATTGTCTTGAAACGGGTCGCCAGACCGCGTTCGTCAGCTTCGGGGAGCTTCTTAAGAATTTGTTACTCCTAACGGACCGGGAGGCGGCTCCGGTTTCGCATGAGTTAGGCCGGGAAGCAAGATCGATCAGCAGCCTCCTCGACGTATACCTTCCCCCCAAGGCGAGGGAGGAAGAAGAACGGTGGGTGGAGGCCTGTAAGAAGGAGATCGAGAAACACGGCCGGTATCTTGTTTCCCCCGGGAAGAAGCTTCGTCCGGATGCGGAAGATCTTGAGGAAGAGGACGTGGAGGTGGGGGATTTCTTGAAGAGGAGAGCGGCGGGACAGGGTCTTACGGAGATCCGCCGCGTAACTACTATGGTCAAGAGCCCCGAGCAAGCGGTACGGCTCTGGACCGCGCTGATCGCGGCGGGATTTTTGACGCCGGAACCGGTGGTCCCAAAGGATCTGCCGCCGGCAGCGAAGAACTTAGAAGGTTCTTTCTCGGGGAGTGAGAGTTCGAAGGATTCGCCGGAGGTGTCCCGGGCTTTTTACAAGATCTATCTGTTGGCCAAGAGCATGTTTTCCGTTACTCCGGAGTTGCGGCCGGAGGACATGGTCCGGTTCTTTTATGGGGTTCCTGACGAAAATGACAGGGACGGAGTGATGCAGCGCTATGGGGGACTTTTAAAGGAAGGGCACGGAGACGCCGGGGAGATGAGGAAAGCGCGCGGGGCATTCGTGCGTTTTTATGCTCTGTACTTAGGGAAATTAGTAGAGATGGGATTAGCAAAGAGGCAGGTCTTTCATATTTCCGGGCAGTCGCAGTCCGAAACGTTCCTTTCCGCTCTTATCGAGAATTTGTCGTTTATGACGGATGACACGGTCCTGTCGCGGGAACAGGCTGTTAAGGAATCCTCGTCGCTTTTTCGGGCATATTTCGCGGCACATTCCCTGGAAATGATCAAAGAGACGATACGGAAGAAGGATGAACTCGAGAAGGAACTGAAGGGGGCGGTTACGACCCAGGAGAAACAATTGGAAATGACGCGACGGGTCCTGGAGTTGCAGAGGAGTATCGGATTTTTTCAGAAGGAATTATTGAAATGCGTCATGGACCGCGACGAACGGGCGAGTTTTTTTGAAGCGATAACAGGGGATCTTGGTGAAGCAACGAAACTTTTGGCCGTGACGGACTCTAAAGAGCTTTTGCCGCCGGAGATCCTGGAATGGTTTTACGAGACTTTCCTGAGGTCGGGGGAAGAGGGCCTACTCCAGAAGGCTGCGGAATGGTCCAGATCGAGAGGGAAAAAGAAGGAAGAAAGGGAAAACGGAGGCCAGCGAACGGGAGCTACCTCGGGGGAGACCGGCAGACATCTTGTCGGGGCGTCTTCGGCTATCGCGGGTTCCACGGGGGCAAAGACGGAGGATCAGCCTATGGCATCGGGGTGGGCATCCTTGTCTCAAGAGGACCGGGAGGCTTTCGGAAAGTTCTATCTGGAAGCTGTACAAGAGTTGGAGTCCCACGGTGCATTTTCCGGCGTTACGAAACCGCAGCTTGAGGACATTAAGAACTTTTACTTTGCTGAAGGTGATGAAAATGTGGTGCGGGAGTATGGGCTTGCGGTCATGAGATACGCGAATAGCTCTGCAACGGATGAGGAGCGCGAGCAGCGGGAAGAGGCTCTGAGAGCAGGCCGTGTAGCGTTCTTCTCCAAGCATGGAGTGCAGTGCAGGGTGCTTGCGGAAATGGAGCGACAACAGATCCTTGTACCCGGGGCCGGTCAACAGGCCGCGCTCTTTAACTTTAAAGGGTTCCTCAAGAATCTTCCACTGGGAAAGTCCCCGTCTTCTGAGGGACTGGCCAAAGGAAGGCACCTGCTCATGAAAGAGGCGGAGTCGCTCATTCCTGAAATGAAGAAAGAAAATGATACATGGGCGGAAACCCTTGCGGGGGGTATCGAGGGTTTCGAAGCACGCTTGGCCACCCAGAGTCTGGGACAAAAGAGCGAAAAAATAAAAGGAATGATGGCCTTTTTCCAGCAATGTTTGCTGGACGCGACAATTCCCGATCCCGACGAGCAGGAACAGATCCGGGCCGTCGTCAGTTCGCTTAGGACCGACCGTGACCGGCTCAAAGATTTTTTCAGCGTTTACGCGGCCGCATGGAAAGAGCTCCCTGGAGATGGAGGGCTGCGGCCGGAAGACATAGTCCGCTTTTATTACGGGATCCCGTTGGCGAAAGATAAAGATGAAACAATGCAGCGTTTCGGGAAGCTTCTCACGGAAGGCCGCAAGGATGACAAGGATCTGAGGGCTGCGCGCGAAGCGTTCATGCGTTTTTATGGACCGCAGCTGCGCGTGTTGCAATCAATGGTGGATCGACAAGAAGGGGCATCTTTTCTAGCGTTTATTGAAAATATCACGTTCATGACGGACAAAAGGACGGTCTTATCTTTGGAGCGGATGAATAAGGAATTGCCTCTTTTTCTGCAGACTCTCGAGATGTGGGGTCTTTTGGAAGAGATCTCCCGGGAATTTCGAGAGAAGGAGGTGCGAGAGGAGGCCTCGGCGCTTCGCGAAAGATGGCCGGGCACCGAACAACCGGTCGAAGAGACATCCCAGGCGACCGTCGATTCTTTTCAACAAAGGCTGTTCGAACTGGCGGCTCCGGACACCGGTAAACGGAAGCAGCTTTTGACCGGGATAGTGAAAGACCCCGGAACGGCGGAGTGGTTTTTGACCGCAATGGCTGCCGGGGAACGGTTGCCGCGGGAGATCTTGCAGAAAGTTTATGAGATCTGTCTGGCCGATTGGGGAAAGGGTCTGGTCACTGTCGGACCGGTGGTTCCTGAAGCGGAGGGGGGAAACACCCAACGGCCGGGAACTTCTACGGAACATGTCAAGGAAATCCCCGCTGTGAAAAAGACCGCGAAGGGGGAACTGGCGTCCATGCTTCACCAAAACTATGAGGAGGAGGCTTTAGAGGCTTTTGAGAAGATCCATGGGGAGCTTCCTGCTGGGGAAGAGAAGCCCTCCACAGCGCGGTCTTCGTACCCGGGTCTGAAAGGGTTTGAGGAGGAGGTTGGAAGGGTTTTGAACGAGATCTTTCCAGAACCTGCCGCCAAAGCGCCTGAGCCTAAAGCGATGCCCGCGGGAAGCGGCCTACGAACGATCCCCTATATTATTCCGCCCGTTGTTGTGAAAAATGCTAAGGAGGAGACCGGAAAGCAGCCCTCTATCGCAGAACCGTCGGTCTCTAAAGCCCATGAGGCAGTAGCCAAGCCGCTCCGTTGGACGGACTTGTCCCAAGAGGACCGGAAGGCTTTCGAAAAATTCTTTTCAGATGCTATAGAAACGCTGAAGGGCCATGGTACAGTTGCCGGCGGCGATGGAACTCAGTTTGCGGACATGAAAAATTTTTGCTTTCCGGAGAGTGTTGAGGATAAACCCTTTATGCGGAATTACGGGAGTGCGATAGCGGATGCAACAGACAGATCCCGGATTGAAGAGGAACGCAAAATACTGGAAGAGACGCTTGATACGCCGCGCGAGACATTTATCTTTGATAATGAACTTCAATGCAGGGTCCTCGCGCAAATGGAACGGCAGCAGGAACTCGCCTCCGCGGAAGGTTCTCATGGCGCGTTCTCTGGCTTCGCCGGGCTCCTTGTGAATTTGGTGGCGAAGTCGCGTCAGGGAACAACACGGTCGCGACAGGAATTGGCCGGAGAAAGGGACCGGCTGGTAAAGAGAGCTGAATTGCTTATACCCCAAATAATGGAAGACCGCATCCAGTGGGAGAAAGAACATCCCGTACGGCGTTCTGAAATAAGGGCGGAAGATCTGATCGAAGCGGCCGTTTACCTGGCCGGGATTTTAGGTTTTTACGGAATCTGGAATTTTGCGAACCAAGCGCGGCAATTGTATAGAAAAATGACTCTGTATCCCCTGGCGAGAGCAAAGATCGATGAAGCCGTTGAAGATTATGCCATGACGGAGTTGCCGGCGCTGCTGGGTTCCCCGGCGTCCGATGAAGGTTCTCACTTCAAGAAGGTGTCCGGCTTTTGCGTCTCCTTGTGGAATATAGCTGAGGAAACAATGGTGCGGATCAATGAGGCCCTTACACAGGAGGACGAGGTTCTTATCGAGGTTGTTCCGGGCGGTGAGGAAGTCACTGTCGAATGGGAGTCTGTTTCCGGTGATGACGGGAAAATGCCGGCTGAGACGGAGCCCAGGCAGTGGAAGGGATCGTTGAAGGTCTCCATCCATGCCAAGGATCGGGTGGAGGAGGTCGTGCTGCAAGGGGCACAAAAGCAGGTGGCGCTCGCTCATTCGCGGTGGAAATTGTTGAACAAGGTGATCCCGGGCGCAAAAGAACAAAAACAGCTTCTTGCGGTGTTCTTAAAAGATTTCAAAGACGCAGAATACTTCTGGGTATTGATGACGCCGGGCGAACTATTGCCGTTGGATTTTTTACAGGCCTTTCACACTGTTTATCGGGTAGCCAGAAGGTCATTAGCAAACGTGGAAGTTGCTCCCGAAACGCTCAAGCCCGAGGACATGTTCCTCTTTTACTACGGGATTTCGTCGAAGGGTGCCCAAGATGAAGCGATGCGAAGATACGGAGAGCTCATTACGAAACGGTGCGCCGAGAAGCCTGACGCGGAACGTTCTTCGGATGACGCAGAGCCTAAGGAATTGGCGGCAGCGCGCGAAGCGTTCCTCCGTTCTTACAGCTTGCAGTATGAAATATTGACGAAGATGGCCGGGCAAGAGATCTCTGATCCTTGGGCGGCACGCTTCCAAGTGTCTGTTGAGAGGTTCCTCGAGAATCTTTCGTTCATGGCGGACGGCAAAACAGAGCTGTCCTTACAGGAATTGAAGGAGGAAAGCGAACGGCTCGACGAAGCTTGCAGATCTCTTGCGGGTAAGGGGGGCAATTCGGCCGTTGCATCCACGCGCTCCGAAATGAGGACGGAGGGGGGGAGGAATGCGGAGGCAATGGCGCAGACCTATTTGAGCGAGATCGCGCAGAGGGAACGGAGGATCGAAACTCTCAAGAAGCAGATGAGAGACCCGCTAGCGACCGAAGAACAAAAGCGGGAAAATGAAAAATCGATCGATGAGGCCGAACGGACCATTGCCTTTTACCAACAACGGCTGTTTGAAATGATGATCCCCGACACCAAAGAACGGGAACATCTTTTGATAGCGGTGACCAAAAGCCTCAAATTCGAGGAAAATCTCTGGAACTTACCGGAAACGGAGGGGATTCTTTACCGGACATTTTTCAATATTTATTCGGCAGCCAGGACGGTACTTCCTGTTGAAGGTAAACTCCAGCCGCAGGATTTTGTCCGCTTCTATTACGCGATCCCGTCGCAGGATGACCGGGGCGAAGCGATGCGGAAATACGGGGAATTGCTTGCGAAGGGGCATAAAGATGGGAAGCTAAGAGCAGCCCGCAAAGAGTTTATCCGTGTTTACGGTTCGCGATTGGAAGGATTGGTGTGGCTGGCTCAACAGTTTTCTCCCTCATGGCCGGATTATTTCCTCGAAGGTTTTCTCAAGAATTTGTTGATCATGACGGACGGTAAGGCGACTTTGTCTTTGCAACAGCTGATCGAGGAGGTGCGTGCGCTTAAAGGTGCCCGTCTATTTTCGTTTCTGGATGAAAAAGGCGAACAGGGCGCCGGACTTCGGCGGTCGGAGATTCGAACGGTGTCTCTGGCCATTGCGGTCGCCGGTATTTTGAAGATCGGGTGCTTGGCGGCCTGGGTGGCATGGCGGTCGACCAAAAAGAAGAGCCGGTATCCCTTGACAGTGTCGCAAATAAGAAAAATCCTCGCTGATCATGTCGCTGCGAGATCCGGTCTCGCTATTCCCCTGTGGTGGACATTGCCTGAGGAAATACTGGCGCAGATCGAAGAGGACCTCGGCGGAGGGGGCGAGCTACGTTTGGAGGTTGTTCCCGGCAAGAATGGATTGCGGCAAAGCGGACGGCTCACTGTGGAAGACTCGCCGGAGACCGTCTCCGGTAGTATTGCGAAGCGTTCCGAAATGAGGGCGGAAGAAGATCAGGATTTTAATTCACCGGCGCAGGTTCTGGAATTGATCGCGGAGAGGGAGCGGAATATCAGAACTCTCGAAAAGGAGCTGACGGCCGATGGAACAGCCGAACAAGAGCTGGAAGATGTGCGGCGGAGTATCGTTCTGGAGGGGAAGGTCGTCCGGTTTCTTCAACAACGGCTGTTGAGTCTGGCGATCCCTGATCCGGATGACCGGAAACAATTCGTGGTCTCGGTGACCGGCGATGTGGATAGCGAGATGTGGCAGGAGGACGCGGTAGCCGGAAGGCCCCTTCCATCGGGCATTTTGGGACGCTTTTACGATGTCTATTTGGCGGCTGATAAAGTCCTCGCGGATAAAAAGGCCTTCCCCGATTTCGGGGGCCTCCAGCCAGGGAACATGGTCCGTTTTTATTATGGGCTTCCGTCGGGAAAGGACCAGGGCGAGATGCGGATCTACGGGAGCCTCCTCGCCGGGGAGGGACACAACGGCGTGATCAACGATCTAAATAATGCGAGACGCAAGAACGGGCTGGAACCTCTGGAGACATTGGAGGCCGCCCGTGAGGCGTTCATCCAGATTTATGAAGTGCCGTACAGGGCGCTGATAAAGATGGAACGGCAGCCGTTCCTTGGCGGAATGGACAGTCAGCTCCTTACCGTTAATGAGTTCCTTGGGCATGTATTATTCATGGCGGGCGGGAAAGAGGTTGCCCCCGTACATGTACTTAGTATGGAGGAAAGGTTGCTTAAAAAGACCCATGAATCGCTTGCACCCGGAACGAAAACAGAGGGAGAACGGCAGGTGGATACCCTTGTGCAAAGGATCAAAGAACTCCACCAGCTTGCAACTCCGCTTGTGCAGCAACTAGTGACTCTGGTGATCCCCACGCCCAAAGAAGTAGAGGAATTCTTGACGAATACGAAAAGGAAGCTTCCCGGAGGATCTCCCTCGCCGGAAGATTTGAGCCTTTCGTTGGAACATTGGATCCAACAGGGCCAAAGCTGGCCGGATATTTTATGGTATCGAGGCCCTGACGGGAAGTTTCGAGAAGGCGACGAAAATGACCGGAGGGAACAACTACGGGTCATGGGGCTTGAAATGGAATCATTTCAGTGGCAACTGCTGACAATGGTGTTCCCGAACCCTACAGAACGGGAACAATTGGCGACTGCAATCACAAGAAAAGCAGAACAGCCCGGAAGTACGGTCGGGGCGAGGGCGCGATCCAGGTGGATCTCGCGCGCTTTTTTTGATGTCTATGTGGCGGCCAGGAAGGCCATGGCTGCTTGGAGGGCCCAGGAGGACAAAGAGGTGTTTCCCGATTTGGGGGAACTACAGCCTGAGGATATGGTCCGTTTTTACTACGGGCTTCCGCCGCGAGGGAATGGGAACGCGATGCGAAGCTACGCGGACCTCGTAGAAATGCTGCTAAAATCGGACCATCTGCAGGACAGCGACGAAAACAGGGCGTTGGAGAAGGCACGCGCAGATTTTGTCCATGAGCTCAGTTTGCAATATAGGTTATTGGTGCAGATGGAACGGCAGCAGATCATTGCCGTTGACACGGACGATCGGTCCGTATCCCTGACGGTTGAAAAATTCCTCAGGAACCTATTGTTCATGAGGCGCCGCAAGGAGGTCCTTTCCTTAGGGGAGTTGGCCGCCGAAAAGCGTGCGCTCAGAGAAGCTTTTGGATCGGGCATGCCTGATGAAATGAGGGTCGAAGATGACCGGTGGACGGACTCCCTGGCGCAAATAATCAGGAGGATCGACCAAGAGGCGGCCGTTCTCGGTCAGGAGCGCAAGGCCAAAGGGGGGCCGGGCGGCGAAAATTTTAAGCGGAACGAAGAAATAAAACGGAAGGGAGCTTTCTTTCGAAAGCATTTGTTGGAGGCGGTGATCCAGGACCCCAAGGATCTGGGCGTGTTGACCAGGAATTCCGAGAAAATGAAGCAACTTCAGGATCTGATGGCCCGGGAGCGGGGTTTGTCGCCAGAGGACACAGAATTTTTGTGGGATATTTCGGGGGATTTTTGCGGCGTCTATTTTGCGGCCAAGGCTGCACTGGAAGCGGAAGGTGCCCCTTCCATTGCCGGGGGGCTCAAGCCTCAGGATATGGCCCGGTTTTTTTACGGGATCCCTTCGAAAAAGGACCAGGGCGTAATGCGGATCTACGGGGGATTTCTTGCCGGGGAGGGACACGGCAAGAAGGTCAATATTTTGAACGAGATGCGACAGGGCGCCGGGTTGGAGCCTTTAGAGACATTGGGCGCGGCCCGGGAGGCGTTTGTCCGCCACTACAGACCCCAAATGGAAGTGTTAGCGTTCATGTTCTGGATGGGATCCACACATTCTATTTCGGAATACCGGTCGGAAGCATCCTTTGCAGCGCTCCTTGAAAACTTGGCGTTCATGACGGACGGGAGGGCGACTTTGCCGTGGGAAGAATTGATCGAGGAAACCTTATGGCTCGGGGATGTTGCCGGCATAGAGATGTTTCAGGGCACTGTCGACAAAGTCATAGGTGAGGCGGATGCCCCGAATGGTGCAGGCACGCATGACGAGAAGCAGAATGTGGCCCTGGAAGAAGCCGTCCATTTCGCCAATCGGGTTTCGTCTGCGAAAGACCGATTGGTCCAGCTATTTCCCGATCCGAAGGAGCTGGGAGAACTTGTCGATGCCGCAGGTTCCACGGAAGAGCTTTGCGATATTTATGTCGAATTCGATGGGGCGGTGGGGGAAGAGAAAGCCCGGAACATGGTCCGTTTTTATTTAGGGTTCCCGCAGGAAGAGGACAAGCAGGGAGTGATGCAAGAATACGGCAAGCTTCTTGCGGAGGGGCGTAAAGACAGCGCGGAGATGAATGCCGTGCGAGAGGCGTTTGTCCGTTCCCCCCACTATGCATCGCGAATCGGATCATTGATATCGATAGAGGGAGAACAGTCGGGTACCGTCCTTGGGTTGGGCCGGACGAGAATTTCTGTGGCGAAGTTCCTTAAGAGGCTACTGCGTGCGGCAGAGGAGAGGGGGGCTCTTTCCTCGGAAGCCCTTGACCTTGACAAGGAAGCAGGTCTGCTCGAGCAAGCCCAGGGGGACCAGGGCGGTCCGGATACCGCAATCCGCCGCGCAGAAGTCCGGGCAAATGAATTCCGGTTCAAGGTTGTACCGATGCAGAGGGCCACGGAACAGGGAGCCGTACCTGCGACCGTAGGTATTTATCAGGCGGACGGAAAAATGCTCGGTTATTTCAATCTTCCCGTCGGGCAGGAAGCAGGCGAGAGAACGTACGGGATAGATTTTTTACCGCACGGAAAGGGCAACTGGATCCTCCATGAAACAACGAAGGCGCAATTTGCCGTGACGCTTGACCCGAACGGGAATTTGGAGAAAGTCGGGACTGTTGAGATCGAACTTCCGACCGATCCAAAGAAAGTGAAAAATTTCACGAGTATCCCGACGCCGGACCTTTTGGTGATCAACCAAAAACGTGTTGAGACCCTTCGAAAGGAACTGAAAGGCTTCCTGGAATCCAAGATCGGCCAGAAGTGGGAAGCGGACCGTTTGTTCCTTACGGATACTCGGGGCCAGGGAGGCGCCACCCGTTCGGAGATGCGGATGGGACAATCATCACTGTCCTTGTCCTCCGGTTTTATGTTTGGCGAGGCCATCAGGACCTGGCTGAATAGACCCAATGAAGAGATCATCAAGAGCAATCAAAAAGAGCTTGAGTCCGACGTGGCGTGGGGCGTTCTTGTCCGGGAATCCATCGGCAGCCAGGCTCCCGGGATCGCGGGGCTGAAGGTGGCGGTTGATGCATCAGGACGTATCGTTGCGGTCATCGATCCTTTGGATTTTTCGTTCGGAACGCAAAAGAAGATCGACAGCGGCGTTTACTGTGAAGTGATCTTCTCCGTTGTTATGCTGCATACGCCCACTCCCGGCATGATCAGAATGAAGGGGACCGTAGGCTTGAGGAACCTCAGTCCGAGGGCTTTCAAAAATATTGAGGAATCCGTGAAGAGATACAATGAGGCGCTTGGATCGGCGGCAAACTTCAAGGCTGCGGTCGAAGAAATACGGCGCCAATTGGCGGGCGGCATTCCAAGCGAGAATATTCCGTTAGGCAAAATAGCGGAGCAGTTCCGGCTCACGGACAGAGAACACGTGAAATTGGGTTTTGTTTGGCAGACGTGGAAAGAAATAAACGAGCCGGAAAAAACCCCGGCTGCAGCATCAGGGTCGTTCGATTCCAAGGGCCGTTCCGAGGTGCGCGGAGAAGAATCCCCGTCTCCTTTCAAAGTGGGCGATATCATCGTCATAAACCAATTGGTCGAAGCCCAAGTGCGGGCGATCGACGTAGAGAAGGACAATGTGATACTCAGGCGTTCTGTTGCGGGGGATAATGTTGACATGAACGCGTCCCTGCAGGGGCTCTTGGAGGCCATTCATGCCGATCGGGCCCAGGTCAGATCGGGTGGCGAGGCTCCTTCAGCGCAGCCGGTCAAAAAAGGCATTGCCGCACGACGGGCCGGGAACGGAGCGGAGATCAACCGTGCGCTAGCTCCTCAGATCAATGAGGCGAGGGGCAGAATGGAAGCGGAGGGGAAATCCGATACGGGGAAGAAAATAGATAATTTTGTGGTGCTGCTCCAGACCGCACCAAGGATCGAGGTCGCTGCGGAGGAGATAAAACCTGGGTACAACAAATACACGATCTCGAGCGCGGGGGATTACGAGATCACCAAGTTGGAAAAAGAGGAACTCCTGATAACCGCCCCGAGCCCGGGCCAAATAAGACGCCGCGCTTTGTTCGTCGTTTCCAAGTCCGAAATGCCAGGGCGCTACGACTATATTAAGGACCGTCTCGAGAGGCTTTCCCGCAATGCTTCCGCCCCGTCCCGTTCCGAGATGCGCGGAGAACAGCCCTCTCAGTCTTCACTCCTTGTCCTTAAAGCAGGCGATGTTTTTGGGAACGGACTCATTGTGATCAGGGTGCTGTCGATCGACGAACAAAAGAGGACCGTGAAGATTACCCGCAGCGGTGCTGAAGGGAGCGGGGCTATCACTTCCATTGTCAGAGAGGCGTCTTTAGAGGAATTAAGGAAAGAAATCGCCAGAGGGAATTTTCAATTCCAAAAAGCTGCGGCAACGACAGGGGAATATGTGCCCGGAAATCATCTTCGGGAAGAGCAAAAACTCAATCTGCCTCAAACGATCAGCAATTTGAGAGAAATACTTGGGCCTACAAAGAGTATAAAGGTCTTTTCTCAAGAAGAGACCTATCACGAAATAAAATACGATGTTTCAATGGTTCTGCAACGGCTGTATGAAATCATCGCAACGGACATGCGGCTCTGGGTGAAGGGGTGGCTTCTGAACGGAGAGTGGGGGGATCTATTTGTTGTCTACCGCGAAGAAACACCTGATTTTTATCAGGAAATAAAGGACCGCCTTGAAGAATTATCCCGCAATATTACAGGAAAACCGTCCGAGGGCGCCCGCCGTTCCGAGATGAGGAGTCCGGAAACGGGAGACGAGCGGCTTTCTGCTAAAGACGCGAAAAAAATAAGAGAGTTAATGAAACCCGCCGCTTCCATGTTGTATTACTTTAGCGTTTTGAAGTGGAGAATTACTCAACCTATTGTTGATAAAGTGGTTAGGATAATTCAAGGTGTCGCGAGTGAAATTTTAAAGAAACTTCATAACCTGTTGAAGTGGGGTTGGTTAGGGAAACATAACTTCAATTGGCTAAACAGTGACTCCCTATTGCCGAATGAGCTCGGAGACAATTTCCAGAACGTGATACCGGCGTCCCAGGAATATCTCGATCGTCACAGGAAGGACTTTTGGAAAGACGCGCTGTTCGTGGGCGGCTTCCGCAGGTCTTTTCAGGAATTTCCGAGCAATACTTATTTTATTATCGATACAAACTCGGTCCGGTCCCTGGCGATTGCGGCTTATATGAAAACCCAGGGGGTGGACGTGGCCTATCAGTTTCCCCAAAGCTACGATCCCGAGCATCCTTTCGGTGTTCTGCCCCAGCTTCTTATGAAGTCGTTCGGGTCGCCCGTCGTGCCGAAGTTGAACAGCCTCGCGACGTCCATCAATGTTTCCCGGAATGAGAGTTGGAATCTAAAACCTCTTGAACCTGCGAATTTTCCTTCGCCTGATGCGCTTAAAAAGCGAAAGATCGAGAGAGTCGTATGGTTGACCGAAGAGCGAATGAAAACGTCTGCCGGTGCAAACGACGTTCGCGAAAGGATGCAGGCATTCGAGAGGGCCGGGCTCAAAGTTGATAAATATGTCATCATGGAACCGGAAATTTACACTCGCCAGTACGGCAAGCCGGAGAATGGGGCTCCCCCCGACCGTGAGCCGCCGCAATGGCAGCTTTCTAAGTTCGAAGATCAATTCTTCGACGTCGCTTCTCTGTCCGCCCGCTCCGAGATGCGAAGCGGCCAGCTGGTTTTGAATGGAAAAACGCGCAAAGACGAGATCGTAACGGTTTTGGCGAAAGCGAAGATCGGAACGAATGGGGAGCAGCGGCAGGCGATCGCGAAACAAATAGTGAAGATGGTCGCTCAAAAAGGGCAGGCGTTCCGGGTGGATGATCTGCGCGCAATCCCGGAGTTTTCCGATCTGAAGCTGGAGCAATACTTTAAGATCGGTGTTTCCCAGGCAAGACCGCCTGACAAAAACGGATCAAGATTCTCAGCGTCCTTGAAGCGAAAGATCGTGTGGGGCCTGATCGGAGGCGTGTTGCTGACGGCTGTTTCGTTCTTCATCGTTCCTATGGCGCGCGAGCGCTTCACCGCGGATTCGAAAGATCCGGCGCCAATATCCGCTCCGGTCCGATACGACCACGGGCAATTCCACGTCGTTTATGACGCTCATTCGACGCAGCAGGATTTTGAAAATGTGCGCGGCGTCCTGGACGAATTGGTCCGGCGTTCCGAACCGGATCCCGAACGTTATGGCTTTCCTCAGCTTTTCATCATCGATGAAGGCGTGATAAGCGTCGAGCAAGTCTGTGACCATATCTCTTCGCCTCTTGTTTTGAACACAGCCGAAGACATTCTTCAAGACCAGTATAAGCCGCTTCTCAAGAGCGCTTACGAGCAGATTGTGGAGCAAAGCCGTATCCTGGAAGAGGAGGCCGATCGTAGCATGCTCGAAACCAGGATTAATAATGCGGAATATTTTATCCAGGCCGGGGCCTTTCCGACTTGGGCGAAGGGTTACCTTGTTCCGTATGTACGCTGGAAAGCACGAGCAGGCGTGAGGATCCGTCTGGATCGTATGGATTTTGAAGATTGGTACGAGTTTTCAAAGGTCTATTATCTCACCCGGGATAGAGAGGCGTTCCTCTCGGGCGACATGGTCCGTTTTTTTGAGGAATTCAGACGTCTGTCGCGGATGATGGTGCGGACGAACACCGCTCGTGACGGGGCTGCCAATCGCCTGGCGCAAAGTCTGCTCCAGCGATATCCCAAAGCCAACGTGGCGTACGTTATCGGGTCAAATCACAGGACGGATCGCGAGATTATCCTGAACCAATTAAAAGGAGAAGAACATTTGACCGTGCCAGCGGAAGCCGCGGGCCCTCTTTCTTATACCGAAGAAATCCTTGAAAAATACAAGAAAGGGAGTTTTGACTCCACCTCGGAAGAAAAAGATTCCGTCGCTCGAGCCGCAGCGGAAACTTATACCATGTCGCTAATGCCGGATACCTGGAGTTATACGAATCTGATGCGAGTCTTAAGGGGAATGTTCGAACGCGCGCGGAAGGACGGATTGACGCCGTGGGAAGCCATGGGCCGTATCAGCACAACACAGGGCTCTGGAAATGTTTTGATGGAAGGAGATGTTTCGTTCGAAGAAGCCTTCGTGACGACGGCCCATCAGCTCGGATGGGTCCCCGACGAAGATTATCGGGCTATGATGGCAACCTCCCGTTCCGAGATGCGCTTGAAGCCGGTTGCTTCAAGCACTTCAGAGGAGACCCGCCGTTCTGAGATGCGGACTGTGGTGGTGGGGAATGGGAATATCGAAGGGGCGGACCTGGCTTCAGTATTAAGTGACACATCCACCGTCGCGACGCCGGTGCCGGCGACTGACGCTTTGCTCGGTCAGGTCGGCAGATACTTACAGGGACTTCCGGACACGGAGCTGAACACGGTCCTGAACGCTCACCGCGTGAAATTTCCCGGAGGCGTTCGCGACAAACTTCTTAAGGCGTTCAAGACGGCCTCGCTCGGGGCATTCGGTCAGCAGATCAACGAGGAAGGGATCATGACGCTCGCGGTCAGCCCGGACCGGATCAAACAATTGACGAAAGACGACAAAGAGTACCGCGTGGCGTGGCTCGGCGAGGACGGGAAGATCTATCTCCTCGAGCGGTTCTACGCTTATCTCAACCAGATCGCGAACGAGGACGAACGGATCAAAACAGCCGCCGCTTTATTTGCCCGTCTTTTGATCTCCCGCGTTTTTATAAAAATTCTTCGTGATTCCCAGATAAGTATCAATGCCGTTATATCGGAAAAGATCGGTCAGAGCGTCCGCGCGGTCGAAGACCTGACCTTCGCCAAAGGACCGGTATTGCTCGACAGCTCCCGCGTGGACCGCCGTGCCCGCGGTTTTGTGTATCAGCAAATGCACAGACGGAACGAGCGTCCGAAACGAAGCGGAAGGGCGCGCGTGGATTGGGGGCCGCAGGTCCGGAGAATGGAGTGGCTCATCGAACGGTTGACAGTGCTCTACGACCAATTCGAAAAGGCCCGGGCTGTTTCGGCCGAGAGCCGGAAAGCGATCGAGGATATTGCGGCCTCTTTCCGGTTGGATGATAAGAGCGAAGAAACGTTCCAGCGGAAGACGCGAGGAATGGATGCAACGCAGCTTGAAGCGCTCCGGGCACAGTTCCAGCGCGGTTACGTGGCCATGGAAAGCAGGATCGCAGCCGCCGTAAGGAACCTGAAAGAGCAAAAGATCGATCAATCGGTGTATGACGAATCCACCGCAAAGTGGAACCGGTCGGCGAACGGCATCCTGAGCCGGATGGTCCGGATCGACTTTGCCCTGATCGGGATCAAATTCCGTGAAAAGGCGTCGATCCGGATCCCTCTGGATATGCTTCTGGACGATCTCACGGCGAAAGTTCGCGAGATGAAATGGAAAAAAGTCCGCGAACAAAGAGTCCGGAATATCACCGAGGTCTTCGTGCAGAACGCCGGGGACGACTACCTGAGGGTCACGGCGGTCAAAAGCCTGATCAAGCGAGTTCAACGGCTCACGGGGACGGTGGAGCGGGTCGAAAGCCGCTGGTCGGAGGAAGACACTTATTATCTCGCAACGCTGAAACAGCTTTTGACGGCGTTGATAGACAGCGAATCGGCTATTACGGCTGATCCCGCGTTCTGGAAAGACAAACTGCTCGGTTATCTCTGGATGCGGAAGGTCGATTTTGAAGGACGGACGGACGCGGGCCTCGGCGTGAACGATATCGCCGCGGCGCTCTATCTCGCCCGGAGGACTTCGGGTCCGGCGATCTCGGGCGGGGAGCTTACGAACGATGTGCTTCAAAGGATCAAGGATTGGACCTCTATGCAAACGGTGATCGAGCAGGAGCCCCGTGTCGCCGAGGTAAAGGCCCTCGTCAACGCATTGCTCCCCGACGAAAAGGCGGATCAGGAAGAGCTCAAGCGGGTCCGTTACCAGAACCTTTATAACTTTTTCCGCTCGCGGGACCACGCGCTGGAATTTTATGACCGGGAACACCGGAAAGCTTGGACGGCGATCGGGTTCCTCAACGATCTCGTTTATCAGTTGCGCGATCACGAGCGGAACCGGAACGTTTTGCCGGCCCCGCGGCTGAGGAGCGCGCAAAGGGACCTTGATGAGGTCGCCTCGTGGGTGGAACACGCGCGGGTCCATGAGAAGACGCGCATCAGGGACCTGGTCCGCATCGCCCAGGAGTGCCTCGATCTCGGTGATTACGTCATCGTGGTCGCGAATGCCCGGGAAGCCCAGGAGATCCTCGAGGGAGAGTTCCTCACGCGCATCGGACGTATGAGCCGTTATATTGCAAGGCACAGACAGGCGGTGACGGCGGAATTCGAAGGGGCGCTGAACCTGGTCCGGTCGGGCATCCGGACGGGAAGCCGCCGGGACTTCCGGAAAGCGTTCACGGCGATGAAACGTTTCAAGGTGCGGTTCGTGGACGGCTACACCGCCTCCGAGGACGAACCGGGCTATGTGAGGGCCAAAAGGCACTTCACGGGCCTGCTTGACGCTTTTGGCGCGGTGCTCGAACACCCGGAATTTCCTTCCCGGGCCGAGCTTGAGCCCGTTTTGAAGAACCTTTACCGGATCACGTATGACATCGAACTCAAGTACGAAAAGATCGCGGACATCGGCCCCGAAGCTAAAAAGATTGAGCGCGAGATCAACGCCCGCGTCGCCGCCGACCTCGTCCCTCTGCCACGCTCCGAGATGCGCGAGGAGACAGCCCGGATCGCGGAATATCTTGCCGCTGAATTCGGGGTGGCCGACCATGACGCGAAGATAAAGGAGGTAGCGGAAAAGATCGCAATAGAGTTCGGCGCGAAAAAGTGCCGTAGCGTTGACGATATGTACGAAATAGTCAAAATACTCAAAGAGGAGCTTGGGTTTGAATTGAGGAGATTATCACCAGAGCGCCGCGGAAACATCCTGACGGTGGTACACGGGATGAGTACCCGGCCGGCAAGGATCGCGAGGTTCCGTGAAATCGTGCGGTATTTCGAACAGATTTTTGATCTAAAGGTACGGGATCTGAATGATGACAAGAAACAGCCGGTCGTGACCTCTGCCTTTTATTTGTCGCAGGCCAAAGCGGATCCCAAGAGGGGGTTCAAGGACGGTATCGGTTATGCCCGGGAGTTCATGGAAACGAGCGAAATATATTTTGGCTTTACGCCGGAAACGATCAGGGGCATGGAGTTCAGCGACAAATCCAGTTTGATGGCCGCGGTTTATTACTTAACATTTGCAAAGAATGAAGGGTTCTCCACGTTCGTCCGGATGATCGATGAGATCTGTGAGGTGTTTGGGATCGGGAAGGAAGCCCTGAAGACGGACGCGGTGGCGCTCAGCGATAAGATGCGCGTGATGACCGCGGCGTATGCCGTATCGCGTAGGAAGGGTGATGGTTTTTCGACATTTGTCCGAACGATCGATGAGATCTGTAAGGTATTCGGGATCGGGAAGAAGGCTTTGCAGACGGACGCGGTGGAACTTAGCGACAAGATTCGTGTGATGACCGTGGCGTATGTCGTGTCGCTTGGGAAGGGCGAAGGGTTCTCTACGTTCGTCCGAACGATCGATGAGATCTGTAAGGTATTCGGGATCGGGAAGGAGACCTTGAAGACGGACGCGGTGGCGCTCAGCGACAAGATTCGTGTGATGACCGCTGCGTATTACGTGTCGCGTGGAACGGGTGAAGGGTTCTCTACGTTCGTCCAAACGATCGAAAAGATCTACGAGGTGTTCGGGATCGGGAAGGAGACCTTGAAGACGGATGCGGTGGCACTCAGCGACAAGCTCCGCGTGATGACGGTGGCGTACGGGGTATCGCCCGGGAAGGACGAAGGGTTCTCCGCGTTTGTCCGGACGATCGATGAGATCTGTAAGGTGTTCGGGATCGGGAAAGATTCTCTTAAGAGCGGGGATATTGAGTTAGGCGACAAGCTCCGTGTGATGACTGCCGCATCTCAGGTATCGCTTGGCAAGGACGAAGGGGTCTCCTCGTTCGTTCGGACGATCGATGAGATCTGTAAGGTGTTCGGGATCGGGAAGGAGACCTTGCAGACGGACGCGGTGGAACTTAGCGACAAGATTCGCATGATGACCGCTGCGTATTTTGTGACCCGTAGAAAGGGTGAAGGGTTCTCTGCGTTTGTCCGGACGATCGAATAGATCTGCGAGGTGTTCGGGATCGGGAAGGAGACCTTGAAGACGGATGCGGTGGCATTCAGCGACAAGATTCGAATTATGACGGCAGCATATCAGGTATCGTTCGGGAAGGACGAAGGTTTCTCCGCGTTTGTCCGGACGATCGATGAGATCTGTGAGGTATTCGGGATCGGGAAGGAAGCCCTGAAGACGGACGCGGTGGCACTCAGCGATAAGATGCGCGTGATGACTGCGGCGTATGCCGTATCGCTTGGGAAGGGCGAAGGGTTCTTCACGTTTATCCGGACGATCGATGAGATCTGTAAGGTGTTCGGGATCGGGAAGGAGACCTTGAAGACGGACACGGTGGCGCTCAGCGACAAGCTCCGTGTGATGACCGCCGCGTATCACGTATCGCTTGGGAAGGACGAAGGGTTCTCTACGCTCGTCCAAACGATCAAGGAGATTGGGATTGGCGTAGAAGACCTTGCAACGGACAGGATGACACTGGACGAAAAACTCGATGTGATGACCACAGCCGCTTATAGCCCCCTCTCAGGCCGCTCGAAGATGCGTTTGAAACCGGATGCTCCAGAAATTTCTCGGCCGGTCCGCCGCTCGGAGATGCGGACACCGGAAGAGATCATGACGCCGGAGAGGATCACATTGATCCGGTATTTTTATTTCAACATTCTTCCGATGCGTATTCATGAACAGATCGAGGCGGCGGGCGGAAGGGGAGCGGTGGAGCGGGCGCTCCGGCAGGTGTTCGGCGTGAGGGTCAGTGACGCCATGGCGAATACTTCGGAGACAAATGTTCTCGACCGGTTGCTCGCGCCTGAAGCGTCTCTTGTGATCCCGGATTCGGTTGGCAAAGGACTGGCGGTCGCAAAGGCATCGGTGCTGACGGTTGAAAACCTTGGTGGCAAGGTTTTCCTTGGGGCGGATATTTTTTCGAGACTCATGCATGAAAATCCGCGCGCCCTCTTTTTCCTTCTGAAGACTTACGCCGTTTTTGCGGGCCAAAAGGAAGGGCCGGTCCTTTTCACGACGGGTTCGCCGGATCTTTATCGGCAGATCGAACGTGCCCTGACCAATAAGAACGCCGGCCTTACGGAATTCTCCGCCGAGCGCGGCGCCCTACTGAAAGCCCTGAACGAAGGCAAGATCCTCAAAGTGGTCCAGCCGGCGCAAGGGCAGACCGAAGCGCAGGCCATCAACAAGCTCGCGGCCGATACCAAGGGCGGGATCGCAACGCTCCATCTTGATTCCAAAGAGCTTTCCGGTTTGACCGAAGGCGTTCACTTCGCGTTCGGAGAGAAGGAGAACATCGGGGACCGCGATCTGATGGTGGCTTCCGTTCTGGCGATCATGCTCAAATCCATGGCGGATCTTATCCACGGCGTTTCGGACGCGGGGCAGAGGGCCGGGCTTCTCAAGAAATTCGTGGCGGAGCGCTTGCCCGGCGTAAACGCCAAGGGGAACAATTCTTTCGTGATCACCCAGATCATGAAGCTTGCCCAGGAATTCGTGGCCCAGGCGCTTATCGCGACAATGGCCTAAGTAGCCGGGAAAAGTTTTTTAAGTATTGTCATGCCCGCATGTTTTAAGCGGGCATCCAGAAGTTATGGATTTCCGATAAAAATCCTCGGGAATGACAAAGATGTAAACACGCAAAGACTTGCGCGCGGCCTATTCCTCCAGAACAGACGGAAAATCCCCGGGAAGTCCCGAGTTTTTACTTTTAACTTTCCGCTTTACTGGTTACAATACCCCCTGTCGCTAACCCCTTGTCAATCTAGGACTTAGTACCGTTAATCCGTAGGATCAAATAGGGAGCAGCATCAGAGAAATGTTCAAACCCATCCCCGAACAGGTCGAGGTTTTCAAAGAGAATACCGTCGATCTCATTTCCGAAAAGGAACTTGTTTCGAAACTTGAGGCCGCCGCCAAAAAAAAGACGCCTCTCCGGATCAAATATGGCGCCGATCCCTCGTCTCCGGACCTTCATCTAGGGCATACCGTTCCTCTCCGCAAATTGCGTCAGTTGCAGGACTTGGGGCATCTCGTCGTTTTCATTATCGGGGACTTTACCGCGCGGATCGGCGATCCTTCGGGAAAGTCCGAGACGCGGCCCATGCTCACCGAGGAGCAGGTGAAGCAGAACGCCAAGACCTACCAGGAACAGGTCTTCCGCATCCTGGACAAGGAAAAAACCGAGGTCCGTTATAATTCCGAATGGCTCGGCAAAATGCGCCCCGAGGATTTCCTGAAGCTCACGGCGCAGTACACGGTGGCGCGGATCCTGGAACGCGACGATTTCAGCAAGCGGTACAAGGCCGGCCATCCGATCGCGCTCGTGGAATTCCTGTACCCGCTGCTCCAGGGGCATGATTCCGTGGTCGTTCGCGCGGACCTTGAGATCGGCGGGACGGACCAGATGTTCAATCTGCTCGTGGGACGCGAACTGCAGAAACTGGACGGGCAGGAACCGCAGGCCGTCATGACGCTGCCGCTCATCGAAGGCACGGACGGCGTCCAGAAAATGTCGAAAAGCCTGAACAATCACATCGCGCTCCAGGACACGCCGCGCGAAATGTTCGGCAAGGTCATGTCGCTTTCGGACGGAATGATGGAACGCTATTACCGGTACGTGGCGGCGATGCCGAAAGCGGACGTCGAGATTCTTCTTCTAAGTCTGAAGAACGGCGAGCTCCACCCGCGGGAGATGAAGGCGCAGCTTGCGGAGCGGATCGTCGGACTTTTTTATTCCCCAAGTACGGCGGCGCAGGCCCGCCAGGAGTTCGACGAGATCTTCAAGAACAAGGGATTGCCCGATGAAGTTCCCGTCGTGAAACTCGCGCGGCAGACGATCGACATTGTGAGTCTCCTCGTGGAGGCGAAACTGGTCGCCAGCAAATCAGAGGGACGGCGGATGGTCGAGCAGGGCGGGGTCAGGATCGGCCAGGAAAAAGTTTCGGACCCCAAAATGAACATTTCCCTTAATGAACCTTTTGTGCTGCAGTGCGGCAAGCGGAAATTCGCCCGCATCGAAGCCATTTAATTTTCTTCGGCCCATGGTGAAAGAAACGAACCCCTCCAATGTCGTAAGATTTGAGCACGTCAGCAAAAAGTACGGTTCTTTCCGCGCTCTGGATGACGTGTCCCTGGAGATCGACGAAGGGGAGATCGTCGGGTTCCTCGGACCGAACGGTGCCGGGAAGACGACGGCCATGCGTATCCTTGCCGGGTTTTTCGCGCCGTCGGGCGGCAAGGTCTGGATCCGCGGGATCGACCTTTCCAAGGAGCCGCAAAAAGCGAAAAAATCCCTGGGCTATCTGCCGGAGGCCGTAAAGCTTTATCCGGACATGCGCGTGTCAGAGTTCCTCCATTACGTCGCGAAGCTCAAGGATGTTCCGCCGGCAGGCCGCCGCGCCCACGTTCAGGAAAAAATGGTGCTTTGCGGGTTGACGGACGTGGGGCACCGCTTGATCGGCCGGCTTTCCAAAGGCTACCGCCAGCGGGTCGGGATCGCGCAGGCGCTGATCGGGGACCCTCATGTGCTTATTCTTGATGAACCGACGAGCGGGCTCGACCCGAAGCAGATCGCCGACATCCGCGGGCTGATCCGGACGTTGGGGAAAGACCGTGCGGTCATCCTTTCCACGCATATCTTGCCGGAAGTTTCCATGGTCTGCAGCCGCGTCGTGATGATCAACCAGGGAAAAGTCCTGGCGAGCGGGACCGTGAAAGAGCTGGAATCTTGCCTGAAGGACCGCCGGGAGATCTCGGTGCGGGTGAAGGGAAAAGACCACCGGCAGGCCGCGATCAAGCTTCTCCAGGGGCTTCCCGGGATCGAAGCCCTGCGCATGAAGGAAGAGCCCGGCGAGGAAATGCGTTTCGTGTTCGAGACCACGCAGGATGAGGACCTTCGGGCGCGGATCACGCAGCTTTTCGTCCAGCAGAACATCCCGCTCGTGGAGATCCAGAGGGTGGAGCTTACGCTGGAGGATATTTTTCTGCACCTTCTCCATGAGGGAAGGTTTGCGTGGAAGGGCCCGTCATGAAAAAGATCTGCGTTATCGCGCAAAAGGAGTTCGCGGGTTATTTCCATTCCTGGCTCGGCGTGCTGATCGGAACTCTTTTTTTCATTCTCACCGGCGTTTTTTTCATGATCCTGGTGTTGAGTTACACGAAGGTCTCCATGAATCCCCAGCAGTTCGGGCTCGCGAGCCTCTCGGGGGTCAATCAGACGCAGTTCGTGTTCGGTTCTTTTTTCACGAACTGCAGCATCCTCGTCCTTTTTCTTGTGCCGCTGCTCACGATGCGGTCGTTCGCGGAAGAACGGCGGCAGGAAACACTGGAGCTTCTTTTCACGTACCCGCTTTCTGATTTTGAGATCGTGGCCGGGAAATACGCGGGGCTTCTGGGGTTCTTCGCGCTGCTGGTGCTTCCTCTCTTCGGATATCTGGCCGTGTTCCGCTGGATCGGCGGAGAATTCGATTGGGGTCCCGTCCTTTCGGGTTTTCTGGGATTCTGGCTGCTGGGGCTCGCGTATCTCGCGGCGGGGGCTTTCGTTTCGAGCCTCACCCGGAGCCCGGTGGTGAGCGCGCTCGGATCGCTGAGCGTGCTGCTTCTTTTCTGGGTCTTCGACTGGGTGGAGAATATCAGCGACGGACCTTGGGCGCATATTTTTGCGGCGCTGTCCCCGCTGAAACATTACCGCGATTTCTCGGTCGGGATCCTGGACGTGCAGAACGTGGTGTACTTCGTGTTCTTCTTTCTCTACTTCCTTTTCTTGACGCTGGCGTCGATCGAGACGCGGAACTGGAAGCACTGATGCGGCAATTCCTTTTGAAATTCCAGCTCTTGTTCTGGGTCGTGATCCTTCTCGGGATCTTTGCCATGGCCTATTGGGTGATCCATCCTTTCAGCTACCGCTGGGACCTGACGCGCGAGAAGATCTATTCGCTCCCCCGGTCAACGGTCGATGTCCTGCACGCCCTGAAGGGGAAAAGGATCGAGGTCCTTCTTTTTTATTCCAGAGAGGACGAGTCGCGACAGGGGGTGGAGGTCTTTTTGAGGGAATGCCAGCGGTATCATCCGGAATTCCGTTACGATTTCTATGACCCGATCCGCCGGCCGAAGATCGCGCGCAAGTTCAACGTCCAGCAGCCGGCGACCATCGTCATCCGCTCCGAGAACCGCGAAGAGAGGCTGTTCAGGCCGAGCGAGGAAGGGTTCGCGAACGCCTTTCTGCGCCTGCTTCATCCAAAAGACATCGACGTTTGTTTCGTTTCGGGGCACGGGGAAGCGGAGATCTACGGCACGGAAGGGAACGGTTATCAAAAGTTCCGCGAAATGCTGGAGGGGTATAACGCCAAGGTCCACGAGATCGTGCTGGCGCGGGACCATGTTCCCGATTCCTGCCAGGTGGTGATCGTCGGCGGGCCGCGGTGGGACCTGCTGCCTGAGGACCAGGCGGACCTTGATAAGGCCTTTGCCGGCGGGAAGGGACTGCTTTATCTGATCGATCCTATGGACCCCGGGACGGGAACTTCCTTTCAGCGGTTTTTCGGGATCTACGGCGTGGAGATCGGCGAGAACGTCGTCGTGGACAAAGCGAGCCGCGTCGTCGGCGGGGATTTTCTGATGCCGCTCGTGAGCCAGTATTTTTCGAACCATCCCGTGGCGCGGGGCCTCAAACAGGCAAGTTTTTTTCCGTTGGTGCGGACGGTCCAGCCCTCGGTGGATGCCCCTCCGGACCTGACGGTGACGCCCCTCGCCATGACGGGCGACGGAAGCTGGGCGGAAGTCGATTTCAAGAACCTGGAGAACGGTAACGCGGCCTTTGACATCAGGACGGATGTGGCCGGGCCTCTTCCCATCGCCGTCGGCGTGGAACCTGCAGAGAAGTCCGGAGGCAAAGGGCGGATGGTCGTGGTGGGGGACAGCGATTTTCTGTCGAACGGGTATCTGGCCCTTTCGGGCAACAAGGAACTCGGCCTGAACATGATCCGCTGGCTCGGCCGGGACGACCGTTTTGTCGACGTGACGCGCCCGGAACTCCGTTTCAAACCCCTTTCGATCGACACCGCGAAGCGCACGAAATTCCTGATCGTCATGCTGGTGGTCTATCCGCTCCTTTTCTTTGTGACCGCCGGGCTTTTCTTTATGGTCCGGTCCAAGACCTCATGAACCCATGAAACTGGAACGGACGCTTCTCTTCATTTTTCTTTTCGCGGTCGTGACCTGGATCGCCGTTTACCAGACGGGACTCGAAAAACAGCTTCAGCTGATCTCTCCCGACGAAGTGAACCGGAACGTTCTTTTCAACGACCGGGACGCGATCGGCCGGATCGAGATCCTGGACCGCGTCCACAAGACCGAGACGGTCCTGAACAAGGCGGGCGAACAATGGGTCCTTGAATCCCCGATCCGTTATCCGGCGGACACGAGGATCGTCGAGGGGGTCGCGGCCACGGTCCGTATGGCGTCCCGTCAACCCCGTTTGCGCGGCGAAAAAGAATGGGATGAATACGGCCTTGCGCAGCCCGCCATGGAGATCCGGGTCGATGTTCCCAAAAAAAAGGCGGAGACGTTGTATATCGGTTCCCAGGCGCCGTTCGGGTCCGCCGTTTTCGCGCGGTGGGATTCTGAACGGGGATATATGCTGTTGCCTCTCGAGATGAAAGAAGTGTTCAGCCAGAGCGTTTACAATTTCCGTGAAAAGCGCGTGTTCCGCATGCCGGCCGGGGAAATAAAGATGGTCTACGCCGAGATGGGTACGAGGAGTTATCAGTGGAGGAAGGACGGCGGGCAGTGGTATTGGATGGAGCCGCTCGCGAGGTTCGGTGAAAAGATCTCCGCCCGGGATATGAACCGCGTTTTGGCGGGGCTCCAGGGACTTTACGTCAAGAAATTCCTGGATGACACCAAAAAGTCCAAGGCGGAACTCGGGTTTTTTATCATTCACGACCGCATTAAGATCGAGCGGGAGTTCGCGACAAGGCCGGAGATCTTTCACTTCGGGAATGAAGTGCCCCTTGAGAACGCCTATTACGGTTTTTGGGAAGGCGAGGGAACGGTGTTCCTGATCGATCGCGGCAAGGTCATCGCGCTGATCGATCTTTTGGATAAAATCGAACTGGATGCCGGAAGAGGGAATCCGGGAAAAAGCCGGACAGCGGCAGAGCCCGCGTCTCCCGTGGCCCGGCGTCCGGTGATCTGAGCCCGCCCATGTCCCAGCCGACGAACGTGCAAGACCTAAAACAGTCTATCCGGGAAACGGCGTTGCGCTGCGGAAGGGATCCCGAAGAGATCCGGCTGGTGATCGTGACAAAGACCGTCGAGCCGGCCGGGATCCTCGAGGTTTACGGTGCGGGGGAGCGGGATTTTGGAGAGAACCGTGTCCAGGAGTGGCAGGAAAAAAAAGATCTGCTTCCGACCGACATTCGCTGGCATCTGATAGGACATTTACAAACCAATAAAGTTAAGTTCGTGGTCGGGAACGTCGCATTGATCCAGTCGCTCGATCGTCCCGCTCTCGCGGCGGAGATCGAGAAGCAGGCCAAGGCGAAGGGCGTGAAGGAAGTTCCGTGCCTGCTGCAGGTCAACATGTCCCGTGAAGAAACAAAGTTTGGATGCGCTCCCGAGGACGTCGGCACGCTCATGAAGGCGGTGGCGGCGGCGTCTTCGGTCCGGTTGCGGGGGCTCATGACGATCGGGCCGCTGACAGATGATACCGGGAGGATCCGTGATTGTTTCCGGCGGACCCGGGAACTTTTCGGATCGCTCAAAAAGGAGTATCCGGCACACTCTTGGGAAGTTCTGTCCATGGGGATGTCGGCGGACTACAAAATTGCCATTGAAGAAGGCGCGAATATGCTTAGAATCGGGTCTCTGATCTTTCCGCGGGGGAACGTTTAATAGAACGATAGGGAGAAATGATGTATAGAACGATCGGGCTTGTCGGAGCGGGGAACATGGGGACTTCGATCCTTCAGGGAGTCCTCAAGGGGCGCATCGCGGCCTCCGGCAGGATATGGGTTTATGACAAGATCGCCGCGAGGGCGAAACTTTTTGCGCGCAAAACGGGCGCTCATCAGGCGTCTTCGGTCGGAGAATTGTTCCGGCATTCGGATGTGATCCTGCTGGCGATGAAGCCGCAGGATTTTCAGGAATTCGCGGCGGAAAGCCGGGGTTTTCTGAGGAAGGACCACTGTCTTATTACGATCCTGGCCGGACTTTCGACCGCGGGGATCCTGCGGGCGTTCGGGAAAAAGGTCCCGGTGGTCCGTGCGATGCCGAATCTCGGCGCGGTGGTCGGAGAATCGATGACGGCGATCTGCGGCCGGGACAGACGGAGTCTTTCCTACGCCGAAAAACTTTTTTCCGGTTGCGGCAAGGTGGCCCGGCTTTCCGAGGACCAACTTGATCTGGCGACCGCGGTGAGCGGGAACGGCCCGGCGTACTTTTTTCATCTGATGGAACTCCTGGAAGATTTCGCCGCGAAGCAGGGGCTGCCGCGGAAGGTGGCCACGGAACTGGCGGTCCAGACGGCCATTGGCGCCGCTCTGCTGGCACGAGGCGCGGACGTTTCCCCCGCGGTGCTGCGGCAGCGGGTGACGTCGAAAAAAGGGGCGACCGAGGCCGCGCTCAAAGTCCTGAAAAAGAAAAAGTTCGGCCGGATCTTCCGGCAGGCGCTGACCGCCGCGGTGGCGCGGTGCCGCGCGCTCCGGAAAAACGCTTAGGAGGGTGTGATGTTCGTTATCGGGATCGTATTTCAAGGGCTGGCGATGCTGGTGAACGGTGTCTGCACGATCCTTTACTGGCTGATCTTCGCCCGGATCGTTCTTTCCTGGTTTCCGGTCGATCCGTACTCGAGCGTGGCCCAATTTCTGCATCAGGTAACGGAACCCCTTCTGGAACCTTTGCGGCGGATCCCGCTTCGTATCGGGATGATGGACCTTACGCCGTTGCTCGCTTTTTTTACGATCTATGTCGCGAACCGGATCCTTGTCACGGTCCTTTTAAGGATCGCTTACATGTTCCAATAGGAGGAAATGATCCATGCCGATGAAGTTCTCTTGTAAAAATGAACCGGGCGTCATGGGCCGGATCGAAAAATGCCTGTCCCATATCCGCCGGGAAACCTCTTTTGAGCCGGAGATCCTGCTGATCCTCGGGACCGGGCTTGGCAATCTCGCGAAACGCGTCAAGGAGGAGAAGGTGTTTTCCTACGGTGAACTGCCTCATTTTCCGCATACGACGGTCAAATCCCACAGCGGGAATTTGATCCTGGGCGAACTGAGCGGAAAGAAGGTCGCGGTGATGGAAGGGCGGTACCATTTTTACGAAGGGTATTCCCTTGAAGAGGTGACGTTCCCGGTGCGGGTGTTGCGCCAGCTCGGGGCAAAGACCCTGGTGGTGTCGAACGCCGCCGGCGGGCTCAATCTGGGATACCGGAAGGGCGAGATCGTGCTGATCACGGATCACATTAATTTTATGGGCGTGAATCCCTTGATAGGACCGAACGAGGATAAACTGGGCAGCCGGTTTCCCGATATGTGCGAGCCGTACTCGAACCGTCTCATAGAACTGGCGGCGCAGGCGGCCAAAGAAGTGAAGGTGCCGGTCAGCCGCGGGGTTTATGTCGGCGTGACGGGGCCCTGCCTCGAGACGCGCGCCGAGTACCGCATGATGCGGAATTTTGGCGCGGACCTTGTCGGGATGTCCACGGTCCCGGAAGTGATCGTGGCGGCGCATATGGGAATGGAAGTTCTTGGGGTGAGTGTGGTGACCGATGCTTGCGATCCGGACCATCTCGAACCGTGCAACATCGAAGAGATCATCAAGACCGCGAACGAGGCCGGCTCCAAACTGGACAAATTGATCGGCGCCGCTATCGCGAAATTCTGAGGGCGCGAAGCCGGACATACAACGGAAAAAAGTCCCGCCGGGCGTTGAACTGAGATCCTTATGACACAAGAAAAAAATTATAAAGACACGTTGAATCTGCCGCAGACCGATTTTCCCATGAAGGCGAACCTTGCCCAGCGTGAGCCGGAGATGCTGAAGGGATGGGAGCGGGAAGGTGTGTACGCGCAGATCCGTAAAAAGTCGGCCGGCCGCCCCAAGTACGTGCTGCACGACGGACCGCCCTACGCGAACGGCCACATCCATATCGGCCACGCGCTGAACAAAGTCCTCAAGGACCTGATCGTTAAATACCGGACGATGCGCGGACACGACGCTCTTTATGTTCCCGGATGGGACTGCCACGGCCTTCCGATCGAGCACCAGTGCCTGAAAGAAATGGGCAAACGCAAAGAGGAAGTGGAACGCGTTCCTTTCCGCGAACAGGCGCGCCGCTACGCGGAAAAGTTCATCGGGACCCAGCGCGAGGAGTTCAAACGGCTCGGGATCTTCGGCGAGTGGGAAAAACCGTACCTGACGATGAATTACGAATATCAGGCTTCCATTGCGGATTCGTTCATCCGGTTGTATGAAGAAGGTTTTATCGAACAGCGCCTGAAGCCCGTTCCCTGGTGCTTTGATTGCGAAACCGCGCTCGCGGACGCGGAACTTGAATACGAGGACAAGGTCTCCAAATCCGTTTTTGTGAAATTCCCCGTGGTTCCGGAGACGCTCCACACCAGACTCAGCCCGACGGATTTCAACAAGTTCGGCGGCCGGCCCGTTTTCCTTCTGGTCTGGACGACGACGCCCTGGACACTCCCGGCGAACGTCGGCGTGGCGCTGCATCCGGAGTTGCAATATTCCTTTTTGGACATGGGACATGAGGTATGGTGCCTCGCGGACGCGCGGGTCCCGTTCATCCATACGTTGCACCTCAAAACGCCGCTGGCCGAAAGCATCGTGAGCCTCAACGGAAAGCAGTTGGAAGGACTTGAATACACGCATCCTTTTCTGCCGCGCAAGGGCCGGGCGATCCTCGCGGATTATGTTTCCAGCGAAGACGGTACCGGGATCGTCCATATTGCGCCGGGGCACGGCGAAGAGGACTATCAATTCGGTCATCTGGATAACCAGCTTCCGATCCTTTCGCCGGTCGATTCCCGCGGGAGATTTACCGAAGAGTTTGGCGCGTGCCAGGGCGAGCATGTTTTTAAGGCGAACCCGAAGATCGTCGAGATCCTGAAAGAAAAAAAGCTTTTGCTCCATGAGGCGGACCATTCGCATTCCTACCCGCACTGCTGGCGGTGCAAAAAGCCGATCCTTTTCCGCGCGACCACGCAGTGGTTCATGAAGATCGATCACAAAGACCTCCGCAAACGCATGCAGGGAGCGATCGAAAAGAACATCCGTTTCATCCCGGATTGGGGGAAGAACCGCATCGCCGCCATGGTGGAGACGCGTCCGGAATGGTGCCTGTCGCGCCAGCGGTATTGGGGAGTGCCGATCCCGATCGTCCGTTGTAAGAAATGTACCGATGTCCACTTTGTGAAAGAATCCAAGGAGAAGATCCTGGAATTTTTCAAGAAAGAAGGCGCGGACGCCTGGTTCGCGCGTCCGGCCGGGGATTTTTTGCCGGTGGGGCTCCATTGTCCCAAGTGCAAGGGAACGGAATTCGAAAAAGAGACCGACATTATCGATGTCTGGTTCGATTCCGGCGTGAGTCATCAGGCAGTGCTGCGCCGGCATCCGGAGCTTCAATATCCCGCCGATCTCTACCTGGAAGGTTCGGACCAGCATCGCGGCTGGTTCCAGAGCGCTTTGACCACGGCCATGGCGCTGGAGGGGCAAAGTTCATTCAAGAGCGTGCTGACGCACGGTTTCGTGATGGACGGGCAGGGGAAGAAGATGTCGAAATCCGCCGGCAATGTCGTGACGCCGCAGGAAGTGATGAAAGAATTCGGCGCGGACGTCCTGCGGTTGTGGGTGGCTTCCTGCGACTACCAGTTCGACGTCCGGCTTTCCAACGAGATCCTCAAGCAGCTGGTGGAAACTTACCGCAAGATCCGCAACACGTTCCGGTATCTTTTGTCCAATCTCTATGATTTCGAATTTCCAAAAAACAAAGTCCCTTTCGAAAAAATGCATCCGCTGGACCGCTGGGCCTTGGTCAAGACTGACAAGCTGGTCGGGATCGTGACGGACCTTTTCGAGCGTTTTGAATTCCATCAGATCTACCGGGAGATCTACAATTTCTGCGTCGTCGATCTGAGCGCCTATTATCTGGACGCGCTGAAGGATACGCTTTATACCGCGGCGGCGGATTCGTGGCTCCGGCGGTCGGCCCAGACCGCGCTCTTCTATATTCTCGAGCGGCTCGTGAAACTTGTCGCTCCGGTCCTGCCGTTCACCGCCGACGAGGTCTGGAGATCTTACAAGCTCGAAGAAGGGGTTGCGACGGTCCATGCCAGCGCGTGGCCGGTTCTAAAAGATGTGCATTCGTCTTCCGAATTCGAGGAATGGGAGCATCTCCGTGAGGTCCGCGACATGGTCACGCCGTTCCTTGAAAAACAGCGGGAAAACAAGACGATCGGGGCGGGGCTTGAAGCAAAAGTGATCCTGAGTGTAGAAGATCCGAAATCAGCCGAAATATTACACAGGTATGAAAAGGATCTCGCTCGTGTCCTGGTGGTGTCTCAGGTCTCACTGGCGGCGGGGGCTTTGGCGGGTATGGAAGCCTCAGAAGGCCTTTCCGCGGTCTTCCAGACGAAGCTGAAATTGAACGTCCTGGTGACGAAGGCGGAGGGTTCGAAGTGCGTGCGGTGCTGGAATTATTCCGAGTCCGTCGGGCAGGACCCCGGCCATCCGGCGTTGTGTTCAAAGTGCAGTGAGGTTTTTCGAGGTCCCAACAGATGATCCAGAAAGAGGGTTCTCCCATTTTTAACAAGACCATGCTTTTTCATCTGAGATCTCCGAGGTCCGTCCTGAAGAAGGTCCTTGTCGGGCTGATCCTCTTCTTTATCGGGGCGCTGGTGGCGTACGTGCTTCCTTTTCTGCTGCCTTCCGCCGCCGCGGTCTGGGGGCGTCATCCGCTGACCCCGATCTTTGTCATGACGGTCATTTACTTGCTCGCCTACAAACCGGTCGAACGGTTCGTGAAGGGGCTCCTCGAAAAACATTTTTTCCATAAAAAAAGTTTCACCCAGATGACGCTCATGGGCCTGGCCGACGACCTGGCCATAAATCTCGATCTTCAGGAGATCTCCAATCTTGTGGTCAATACCTTCGGGGAGGTCCTTCATCTCAAGACGGTGGCCCTGCTTGTTCCCGACCCCGTTCAGAATAATTTCGAAGTGGCTTCCGCCTACGGCTGGCAGATCAGCGCCTCGAAGCGTCTGCGGCTTGCCGTCGATGCGCCGCTTGTGAGGGTGATCCACGAGAGCGGACCGCACATCCTGGTCCGGGGACTGCTCCTGCAAAGCCTTTCCTGGCAGGAGGCGAACGCCTTGTCCCATGATTTTGACATGCTGCAGGCCGGCTGGGTCATGCCGCTTTTTGTGAAAGGGGAGCTGGTAGGGCTGGTCGCGTTCGGGGCTCTGCATCCGGACACCATGTTCGATCAGTCCGATTTTCATTTTTTCCGCGAATTCGCGGGAGTGATCGCCCGGAGCATTCATAACGCCCTGGTCGTCAAAAGGCTTCGCCAGCTCAACCTTGAACTTCAGGATTCGCAGTCCCAGTGGATCCAAAAGACCAAGTTGAACGCGATCGAACAGCTCGCCGCGGGCATCGCCCACGAGATCCATAATCCTTTGGCCATTATTTCGGGGAAGGCGCAGGTCCTCCTCATGCAGAAAGGTCCGAAGCAGCTTGAACAGAACGTCCAGGATGCCTTGAACGCCATAGTGAAGCAAACAAGGAGGGCGGCCGATATAACCAAGAAGCTTTTGATGTATTCGCAGGGCGCGCGCGGTCCGCAGGAGAAAGTCTCCCTCGAGAGGGTCCTGGACGAGACGCTGGCTTTGCTGGCGTACCAGGCTTCATTGGACCAGATCGAGATCACGAAGACGCTGGACCCGGAGCTTCCGCAGTATTACGCGAACATGCAGGAGGTCCGTGAGATCTTTTTGAATCTGCTGCTTAACGCGGTGGAAGCTGTCGGGACGCAGGGGAAGATCCAGGTGGAGTTGAAGTACCGCCGCGACGAAGAGCTCGTTGAGATTTTGTGCGCAGACACGGGGAAAGGGATTCCGGAAGAGCACCTGGACAAGGTTTTCAACCCTTTCTATACCACGCGGCATGAAGCCGTCGGGCTCGGTCTTTTTGTCACGAAACAGATCGTGCATCGTTACGGCGGCGCGATCCGCGTGGAAAGCCGGGAAGGTGAGGGAAGTTTATTCATGGTCCAATTGCCTTATGTCGCGGAGGTCCCGCAGGCCGCGGAGACGGAGAAGAAGGGGACGTTCGCTTTTGTTTCGGGAACGGAAAAGTAGCACAGAGGGGTATTCAACCAGCGGATTGAAGGCCAAGAATCTTGGAGGGGGAGCGCTATGATAAAAAAAATGCTGATTGTTGATGACGAGATCGAGATCTGTGAATTCCTGAAGATCTTTTTTGAAGACCGCGATTACAAGGTCGCGACGGGTTTTTCCGGGGAGGAAGCGCTTGAAAAAGTCGCCTCCTTTCAGCCCGACGTCGTTCTCTTGGACATTCAAATGCCGGGCATGGACGGTCTGAAGGTCCTGAAAAAGATCAAGGCGGAGCATCCGAAGATCAAGGTGATCATGGTGACCGCCGTTGAAACGGGGGACAAGATCGAAGAGGCAATGCGTTACGGGGCGGACAATTACATCACCAAGCCCTTAAGCCTCGAATATCTGGAGAAAGACGTCCAGGACAAGATCAGTCTTTTCGCCAAAGGCGCCTAGTACCGCTCTCCGGCCGTTGGACGGGTGAGCGGTATTCGAGATCCCTCAAGCGGCGCCGGCGCGCCGTAGGCCAGAAAGGAATTTCGAGCACTCTTTATGCCGCAGGGCCAAGATCCTCTAAGTCTTCCCAAGGTCGATTATCAGGAGATCCTCCGCGATGTGGCCCGCAGCATGGTTCGCCTCAAACGTCCCGAGCGTTTACTTAAACTCATCACCCGGTTCATTGACCGCACTTTTGGACTGAGTCATACCGCCCTCCTGATCCTCGATCAGAAAAACGACCGCTATGTTTTCGTGAATTCCCGTGGGGCCAAGCGGCTCCCCGTTGGCCTGGTGAAGTTCGACAGCGATCATCCTCTGATCCAGTGGTTCTGCGGTGCCCGGAAAAAACTGTCCTTTCAAAAGGACTTCCTTTTTCTCTCGGATGTCAAAAAAATGTTGTCGCGCGCAGAATTCCGTTTGGCCACGAATTCCAAAGGGAGTCATTTGACCGGCATCCAGAAGGCGATGCAAAATCTGAACATTGAGCTTGTGATCCCGGGCTATTTTAAGGAAACTCCCGTTGGATTGCTCATGTTGGGCGGTCGCAGGAACGGACGGCATTTTTCGAAGCAGGAAGTGGTGTTCTTTCAAACGCTTGCGAACGATTGTTCCATGGCCATCAAGACCGCCGAGTACAACCAGAGCTTGATCGCGCAGAACCGCGAACTGGAGAAGCGTCTTAAAGAGATCGAGACCATGCGGCACAAAGAACAGAGAACCTATTACGAGATCATGCGTTCTTTGGCCGAGGAGGTCCACGCCAAAGAGCCGAACATTTACGGGCACATTTCCGAAGTGGAACGGCTCGGACTGATGACCGCGCGGGAAATGGGAATGGAGCTGACGGGTCCCGGCAAAGACGTGCTTTCGGCCGCACTGATCCTCCATGATGTGGGGAAGATCGGTATTCCCGATTCGATCCTGACAAAACCCGGGCCCCTGGCGGACGACGAGTGGAAGATCATGAAGACCCACGTGGAGAAGGGCGCAAAGATCCTTGAGCCTTTGACCGATTTCAAAAAGGTCCGGGAGATCATCCTGGCGCATCATGAACGCTATGACGGGGGCGGGTACCCTCAGGGGCTCAGAGGTGACGAGATACCGATCGAGGCGCGTATTTTGAGCGTTGTGGACAGTTTTCACGCCATCGTTTCAAGCCGGTGTTACCGCGGGGGCCGCTCGATGGAGGAGGCTTTCCAGGAGCTCCAGAACGGCGCCGGCGCGCAGTTCGACCCCATTGCGGTTGACAGCTTCATACGGATCATGAAAAAGGAAATGCATAAAAAAGGAGTGGGCTCGATGCCTTTTCTTCTCGAAAATGGGCTGAGTTAGCGCTTGCTTCCCCAGGCGCGCATCAGTATAATACCGCCTCGATTTTCCTAAATGAAGGGGTGCTGAACTCATGAAAAAGAAGAAAAGATCATCCTCCAAGAAGTCCGTCCGGAAATCGTCCCGGAAGCCGGCCAGGAAGACGTCCAAGAAGCCGTCCGGAAAATCGTCGAAGAAGGTCCGCGTAGGGAAGGTCAAGCGGCTTTCCCAGGCGGATTTAAAACTTTTCAGGGGCCTTCTACTGGAACTCCGTAAGAAGATCGTGGGCGATCTGAAGCAGATCGAAGGGGAGACCCTGAATACGTCCCAACGGGACGCCTCTGGGGACCTTTCGGGATACAGCTTTCATATGGCCGATATGGCCAGCGACAATTACGACCGGGAGCTCAATATCGGGCTCGCGACGAACGAGCAACAGATCCTGAACGACATCGATACGGCCCTGAAAATGATCGACGCGGGCACGTACGGGATCTGTGAGATCTACGGCACACCGATCCCCAAAAAACGTCTTCTCGCCATGCCTTATACGCGTCTTTCCAAAAAGGCCCAAGAGGAAGAGGAGAAGAATAAGCGACGCTCGTGATCTTTTTCTACGGGCTTGTAGGCATCGTCGTTCTTGTCGATCAACTCGCTAAATTCCTGGCGCTCCGCTACCTTTCTTCTCAAACACCTTTAGTCGTTATCCCGCATGTTCTGGACTTTACACTGGTCAGGAACTCCGGCGTCGCGTTCGGTCTTTTCAGCGGTTTTGCACCGCTCCTTTTTACCCTGATCACAGGCAGTCTCGTTTTTCTTTTCATGATCGCGAACCGAGCGCACCATGAAGCGAGCCTCTCGAACCGCTGGGCCCTGAGCCTTATCCTGGGGGGCGCGATCGGCAACTGGATCGACCGGCTGCGTTTCGCGGCGGTGATCGATTTTATTGATTTTCGCGTTTGGCCCGTTTTCAATATCGCGGATTCCGCGATCACCATTGGCGTCTGTATTTTCGCCCTGAACCTGTTCCGGCCCGAAAAGAAAAAATGAGACCGGTCCTTCTGTCCTTCGGCCCCTTCCATCTTTATTCCTACGGACTGAGCATCGCTATCGGAGTTTTGTTCGCCCTTTTCCTGATGAAACGACAGGCTCTGAAAGAAGGATCCTTTGGGGCGGAAACCGTTTTCGACATGATCTCTACGGTGCTGATCTGGGGATTTGCCGGTGCGCGGCTTTTTTATGTTGCGCAGAACCTTCCGTATTATTGGAACGAGCCGCTGAAGGTCTTCGCGGTCTGGGAGGGGGGGCTCATTTTTTACGGGGGAGCGATCGCTGCTGTGGCGGGTTTCTGGTTTTTGACCCGCCGGCAAAAGCTTTCATTCTGGCGCTCGCTCGATCTTATCATTCCCTACGGGGTGCTGACCCATGCATTCGGAAGGATCGGATGTTTCCTGAACGGTTGCTGCTACGGGAAAGCATGCAATTTTCCATGGGCGGTGAAGTTTCCGGACGTCGCGCAGCCGGTGCATCCCACCCAGCTTTACGAAGCCCTTTACGACCTGGCGCTTTTCTTTTTTCTAATCCATAAGCGGAAAAAACCCCATTTTGACGGGCAGATCAGCCTGCTTTATTTTCTCCTGTACGGGATGGGCCGCTACCTGATCGAATTTCTGCGCGAGCCGGGCTGGACCGTATTGGGGCTGACGTCGAACCAGTGGCTGAGCGGCGCGATCATTATTGCCGCTTTTGTTCTGTTCAAGATCCATCAGAAAAAAGTCCCGTAGGACGCGTATGCCGAAGAACCGTTTTGAGGAATTCGTTGTCGCGCCCCAGGAGGCCCATCGCCGGCTCGACGTTTTTCTCGCCGAGAAAATGTCCTCCCAGCATTCGCGCGCCCAGATCCAGAAGAGGATTAAGAACGGCGCCGTTCTCGTGAACGGGGCGGTCATGACGCCGCATTATCCCGTCAAGGAAGGGGAGAAGGTTCGCGTGGAGAAACTGGAAACTCCCCTGGAAGACCTGCCCGCCGAAGCCATTCCGCTCAAGATCGTTTATGAGGATGACGACTGCCTTGTCGTCGATAAAGCGGCCGGGATGGTCGTGCATCCGGCGCACGGGAACCCTCATCACACTCTTGTCAATGCGCTTCTTTTTCATACGCAGACGCTCGGAAATGCCAAAGACAAGGTTCGCCCAGGTATTGTCCACCGCCTCGACAAGGACACCTCCGGCCTTCTGGTCGTCGCGAAGAACGACTATACGCACGCCAAACTCGCGCGTCAGTTCAAGGACCATACCATCGACCGGGTCTATCACGCGGTCGTCAGAGGCGTGGTGCAGCACGATGAGGGGGTCTGCGAAGAACCTGTGGGACGGGCCTTTCTCAACCGCAAAAAAGTGGTCATCCGTCCTTCTGGCGGCAAAGACGCCGTGACGTTTTTCCGCGTCGTCAAACGGTTCGCGAACGCGACGCTGGTGGAGATCCGTCCCAAGACCGGACGCACCCATCAGATCCGTGTTCATTTCGCGCATATGGGGCACCCCATTCTGGGAGACACTTTTTACGGGATCCCTTTTCCGCCGATCCGGCGTCAGGCGCTCCACGCTTCCACCCTTGGTTTCGAACAGCCACGCACTAAAAAATGGGTCTCCCTGACCAGCGAGCTTCCTGAGGATATGCAGGAGCTTTTGCGGTCCCTTGATTCCCGACCGTAGAGTTTTACGGGACGCCTCTTTTTCATTTTTTAAAACTGCCCGGGAAGGTTTTCCCGATGGTGGTCCCCGCCATAAAAATCGTAGAGCCGAGGTGCCGGTTGGTCTATAATCAGGAGACATGGGGCTAATCCATTGGATTTTCCTGATCGGGACGGTCGGTGTTTCCCTCTGTTTTACGCTCTATGGACGGTGGGTGTTCTGGAAATACGCCCAGCCGCAGTACCAGACCGCGGTCACGGGATGCGAGGTCGCCCGCTTTGTGCTGGATCAGGCGAAGCTTTCCCAGATCGGAGTGACGCCGCTTGAACCTACTGAAGAATATCCATCCTCGGAAGGGTTGTTCGTTGAACCCCGGGTCTACGGAGGGCGCGATTTCCTTTCCATTCTTCGTGCCGCTCGCCTGGCGTTCCTGAAAGGCCAGCTTTCCAATATGACCTTCTGGATCCGTCTGAAGCGCCGCGTCGCGTTCGTGGTCCGTTTCATGGTTTTAAGCGGATGGGTGCTGCTTGTGCTCGGGAGATCGGTTCCCGGCCTGCAATTTTTTATCAACATGGGCCTCGGATGCTTTGCGACCGTGATGCTTATGGGGATGTTCGACCTGCCGTTCGAACTGGAGACCAAGGAAAAGACCACGGCGCTTCTCTACCAATCCGGGTCTTTTCAGATGAACGAACTCATGTACCTCAAGAAGCTCAATCAGGCGATCGCGTTCAGAGGGCTTTCATCGTTGATCCGCGCGCCCTTTGATCAATGCCGTTGTTTTTGGAAGAAGAACAGGAATCTCTATGACATTTAAAGACCTGCGTGAATTTATCCGGACCCTTCGTGAGCAGGGGGAGATTGCGGACGTGGACGTCCCGGTCGATCCCGTGCTGGAAATCACGGAAATTTATGACCGGGTCGTGAAAAAACAGGGCCCCGCTCTTTTTTTCAGGCAGGTCAAGGGCTCTTCCATACCCCTGGTGGTCAACCTTTTCGGTTCCTGGAAAAGAATGGCGCTGGCGCTGGGCGTTAGCGACATTTCCGAGGTCGCCGACAGGATCCAGTCCTTCCTGAACCTCAGGACCCCGCGGGGGCTTTTCGAAAAGATCGCCATGATCCCGAAGCTCACCGAACTCAATGAAGTCGTTCCCAAAGTGGTGAAGCAAGCGCCGTGCCAGGAGAACGTGATCCATCCGGGAGAAGGTCCCATGCTGGACAAACTTCCGGTCCTTCAGTGCTGGCCCAAGGACGGCGGCAGGTTCATTACTTTTCCGCTCGTGATCACCAAAGATCCCGAGACCAACCAGCGCAACGTAGGACTTTACCGGATGCACGTTTATGACGACCGGACGACCGGCATGCACTGGCAGATCCACAAGGACGGCGCGGAACATTTCCGCAAGCTGGGAAAGGGAAGCCGGAGGAGAATGCCGGTCGCCTGCGTGATCGGCGCGGACCCGGCGACCATGTTCGCGGCGGCCTGCCCGCTGCCGAGCGGTCTCGACGAGCTGATGCTCGCGGGATTTCTCCGCAGAAAAGCCGTAGGGCTTGTGAAATGCAAAACGATCGACCTGGAGGTTCCGGCGGAAGCGGAGATCGTGCTGGAAGGGTATGTTGAAGAAGGGGAAATGCGGACGGAGGGACCCTTCGGCGACCACACGGGCTTTTATTCGCGGGCCAAGGAATTCCCGGTGTTCCATGTCACTTGCATGACGCACCGCACCGATCCCATTTATGTTGCGACCGTGGTCGGCCGCCCACCGATGGAAGATTGCTACATGGGGAAAGCGATCGAGAAGATCTTCCTTCCGATGATCCAGAAACAGTTTCCCGAGATCACGGACATCCACCTGCCGCTGGAAGGCTCGTTCCACAACTGCCTGATCGTTGCGATCCGAAAAAGTTATCCGGAACAGGGGAAAAAGATCATTCACGCGCTTTGGGGGCTCGGGCAAATGATGTTCTCGAAGATGATCATCGTGCTCGATCAGGACGTTCACATCCAGGACCTCCACGAAGTCGCGTGGCGGGTCCTCAATAATCTTGATCCGAAAAGGGATGTCGTGTTCGGCGAGGGTCCGCTGGACGAACTGGATCACGCAGCACCCCAGGACCTGGCCGGTTCCAAGATCGGGATCGATGCCACACGCAAAAGCGAGGCCGAGGGGATGAAGCGTCCCTGGCCTGAGGACGTCGTGATGAGCGATGAGGTCCGGAAAAAAGTCTCCTTACGCTGGCAAGAGTACGGATTGGATGAGAAGTATCTTCGCTAAGCCGGCGCTTTTTCTCGAAATGATCAAATTCGAGCACTCGGTCTTCGCGCTTCCCTTCGCCTATATGGGACTCCTGATGGCGGCAAAGCGATGGCCGGAGTTCGGTATCTTCTTCTGGATCACGGTTGCGATGGTGAGCTTCCGGACCATGGCGATGGCGCTGAACCGGTTGTTGGACCTGCGTATCGATGCGGCCAATCCCAGGACCACGGGAAGGGCGTTACCGCAAAAACGATTGTCCCTTCCGCTGGTTTGGGCGCTCGCGGTCTTCGCAGGATGGGTCTTTGAAGTGAGCGCTTACCGGCTCGGAACTTTGTGTTTTTGGCTTTCGCCGGTGCCTGTGTCGCTCGCGATTCTTTATCCGTTCATGAAACGGTTCACTTGGGGCTCGCACTTCGTGCTCGGGTTGATCCTTGGGATCGCCCCTTACGGAGCATGGATCGCGGTGACGGGACATTTCGCGTGGGCGCCGGCTTTTTTGACCGCCGGGGTCATGACCTGGGTCGCCGGTTTTGACATGATCTACGCGCTTCAGGACATGGAGTTCGACCGGTCGGCCGGTCTTCATTCTGTTCCGGCGAAATTCGGACAGGCAAGAACGCTGCGGCTGACGAAGGCGATGCACGGGGTGGCCGTTCTTTGCTGGGCCGTGGCCGGGTTGTTCGGAGGGATGGGGCTGATCTACGGTCTCGGCATTCTCGCGGCGGTCTATTTTTTGATCCGGGAACATCAGACCCTGCGTTCTTGCGGCGTTTCGAAGATGAATGAAGCTTTTTTCGTGATGAACGCGTTCGTGAGCCTCACGCTGTTCGCGGCGACCGCGTTGGATGTGATCTTTTAGAAAGGGATCATGAAACCTTATATTGTGGCGATCACGGGAGCGAGCGGCATTCTCTACGGCGTGCGGCTTTTGCAGGTTTTGGCGGAACAAAAAGTCCCCGTGGAGCTTGTGATCTCAGATACCGCGCGGATCGTCATCAAAGAGGAGCTCGGGATCGACATTTTTGGGAGCAAGAGCGGCCGGGAGATATGTGAATTACTCGGGATCGGAGCGACAGACGGGTCGTCCTCGAATGCTTTAATCGGGGACCCAAACGCTGGATTCCCGCTAGAAGCACGCGGGAATGACAAGAGTGGGGTTTGCGGAAATGACAGCATGGAGACGATCCATTTCCATAGCTTCAAAGATTTTACCGCGCCGATCGCGAGCGGTTCTTATCCGGCGGAGGGGATGGTCGTGGTTCCGTGCAGTATGGGGACCCTTGGAGCGATCGCCTCGGGATTGAGTCAGAACCTGATCCATAGGGCCGCCGACTGCACGATCAAGGAAGGCCGCAAGCTGGTCCTTGTCCCGCGCGAAACGCCGCTTTCCGCGATCCATCTCGAAAATATGCTGAAACTCGCGCGCCTGGGCGTCCGGATCGTTCCTGCCATGCCCGCTTTTTACAGCGGACAGAAAGAGGTTCATGAATTGGTGGATTTCGTGGTCGGAAAGATCATGGACCAACTCGGTATCCCGCACGCGCTGTATCCCCGATGGGTGGGAAGTCTGTCGAAGGACGTTCCCGGGCACGCATGATGGCGTCGGTCCCGCTCCGGATCGGGAAGATCCGGTACCTCAACTGTTTGCCGTTCTACTTTGGACTTGCGGAAAGGCTCCGTGAGGAAGGTATCGAAGCGAGCTTTTTCGAGTCCCATCCGGCCGCGATCAATCGGGCCATGCAGGACGGGACGGTCGATGCCGCTCCGGTCTCTTCTCTCGAATACCTCCAACATCAAGACGACTACTTTTTGATCTCCGATCTCGGGATCGGGGCGCGGATCTTCGCACGCAGCGTGCTTCTGATTTCCAAGAAAACGATCGAACAGCTGGACCATGCCGTGATCGCACTTTCACGGGAAAGTCTCAGCTCGTCCGGGTTGTTGAAGATCCTCTTGAGGCAGCGATACGGGCTTACGAATACTTATGACAGCACGGAACAGGATCCCGAGGCCATGCTCAAGAAATATCCCGCGGCACTTTTGATAGGTGACGAAGCTCTTTTCTGCCAGCCCAAGGAGATGATCTATAAATACGATCTGGCAGCATTGTGGCAGGAATGGACCGGGAAGCCGTTCGTGTTCGCCGTTTGGGCCGCGCGCCGGGATTTTGCGGAGCAGGAGTCCCAGCGCGCTCTTCGTTTTGGAGCGATATTGAAAGAGACGCTGTCGAAAAATCTCTCGGACCCTGAAGCGCTTTTGAAACAAGCCGTGGGGATCGCGCCGGCGGATAAGAAATTCTGTCAATTGTTGGGTTATCTCGTGAATCTTCAGTACGCGCTTGATCCGGAAATGAAGGAAGGACTGATGCGCTATTTCGAATTGGCGCATCGGGAAGGTCTCGCCCCTGCGCCTAAGCCCCTGAGGACCCTCTCCTAGATGGACGTCTGCGGAAGGATCATTGAAAGAAGGATCAAGGGAGAACGGCTTTCCGCGGAGGACGGCACGCGCTTATATGCGGCCGATCTTTTAACGCTGGGGAAGGCGGCGCAGGCGGTCACGCGAAGGCTTTTGCCGAACGCCGTAACGTTCGTCGTGGACCGTAATATCAGTTACACGAATGTTTGTACGGTGGGCTGTGATTTTTGTGCGTTCCACTGCAAGCCCGGTGACGCCGGGGCCTATGTTCTTTCCCTCGATGAAGTTCTCTCGAAAGTCGCGGAGCTCGCGGCGAGCGGCGGAACGCAGGTGTTGATCCAGGGCGGCGTTCATCCCGATCTTCCGCTGGATTATTATTTGGGAATAGTACGGGCCATTCATGAAAGGTTCCCGCAGATCCACATTCATTCATTTTCGGCGATCGAGATGGACCGATTGTCACAAAAAAGCGGCGTGCCGCTGGCGGAGCTTTTCCGTATGTTCAAAGAAGCCGGACTGAATTCGTTGCCGGGCGGGGGAGCGGAAATCCTTGTGGAACGCGTCCGTCAACGGATCAGTCCGAAGAAGATCTCTTCAGACCGGTGGCTGGAGGTCATGCGGACCGCTCATGAAGCGGGTCTTAAGACGACCGCGACCATGGTTTTCGGGCATATCGAAACACTGGAAGAAAGGGTCCTTCATCTTGTAAAACTCCGGGAGTTGCAGGACCGGACCCATGGCTTCCGGGCTTTCATTCCGTGGAGTTTTGTCCCTGACCGAACACCGGACATGAACGGTCTCAAACCCGCGGGCGGGGACGATTATCTGAGGACCGTGGCGATTACACGTCTGATGCTCGATAATTTTGATCACATCCAGAGCGGCTGGCTTACCGAGGGACTGAAGCTCGGGCAGATCGCGCTCGCCTTCGGCTGCGATGATATGGGAGGAACGCTGATCGAAGATAAGGTCCTGGAGCCCACCGGGATCAAAGCGGACGCACGGCGGGAGGACCTGATCCGCGTCATCCGAGATGCCGGCTTCGTGCCTGTTCAGCGCGACACCAATTATAATATTGTGAGAATTTTTGATTGACCTATAATGAGCGGTCATTTCCGGGCCGTGCGGGGCTAAAAAGTTAAGAGGAGCAAGTTATGATCAGTACGGGCGTTAAGGGTTTGGACAAGGTGATCACCGGGCTGCAGTTAGGGGACAATGTTGTCTGGCAGATGGACGCACTTGAACATTACGCGGATTTTGTGAACCCCTTCGTTCAAAAGGCCCTCGAAGAAAAACGGAGGCTCGTCTACATCCGCTTCGCCCAGCACGAACCCCTGTTGAAGGAAGAGGCGGGGATCAAGGTCTACAAGCTTGATCCTCACGCGGGATTTGAACCGTTCTCGGCGCAAGTCAACAGCATTGCCCGGACCGAAGGGGAAGGGGTTTTCTATGTTTTTGATTGCTTGTCCGAACTACTTTCCGCCTGGTCCAATGACCTGATGATCGGGAACTTTTTCAAGATCACCTGCCCGTACCTTTTCGAACTCAATACGATCGCTTTTTTTTCGCTCTTGCGGAACCGGCATTCTTTCAAGACGGTCGCGCGTATCCGCGATACGACGCAGATCCTCATCGACGTCTACCATCATGAAGGGAATTGTTATATCCATCCCCTGAAGGTCTGGAACCGGTATTCGCCGACGATGTTCCTGCCCCACATTCGGGCCAAGGACCGGTACGTTCCGATCGCAAACAGCGCGGACACGGCGGAACTTTTTTCGCACATCTTCAAAAAAGGGACGAAAAGCGCCAAGCGGAACCTGGATTACTGGGACAAGCTTTTCATGAAGGCGGAGGACCTTGCGGGGAAGAAGACCGGGGCGCGCGAAGACGTGCAGGCCATGATCGACCAGTTGTGCCGGATGATCATCGCTCGGGACGAGAAATTACTGCGTCTGGCCAAAGATAATCTGAGACTGGAAGACTTTTTGAACATCAAGGCGAGAATGATCGGCACGGGCTTCATCGGAGGAAAATCGGTGGGAATGCTGATCGCCCGGAACATCCTGATGAACGAAAAGGCGCTTCAGGCCAAAAAATATTTTGAACCGCACGACTCCTTTTTCATCGGCGCGGACGTTTTTTATACCTACATCGTGGAGAACGGCTGGTGGAAAGAGCATATGGCACAGCGGACTCCCGAGGGTTATTTCAAGGTGGCCGGCGTGCTGCGGGATAAATTGCTGACCGGAGTATTTCCCGAGGAGATCAAGGAGCAATTCCAGCAGATGATCGAGTATTTCGGCCAATCGCCGATCATTGTCCGCTCGAGCAGTTTGCTGGAGGACAGCTACGGGAACGCTTTCGCGGGGAAGTATGAAAGCATTTTTCTCGTCAATCAGGGGACGCCCGACGAACGGTACGCGAAATTCGTCGACGCGATCCGGCGCATTTACGCTTCCACGATGAACGAAGACGCCCTGGCCTATCGGTTGCAGCGCGGACTGGACCAGATGGATGAACAGATGGCGTTGCTTGTCCAGCGGGTTTCCGGCGCCTACAAGGACGATTATTTTTTTCCGGACGTGGCCGGGGTGGGGATCTCCCAAAATGTTTTTGTCTGGAAGAACGGTCTGGATCCCAAGGCCGGTATGTTGCGGCTGGTCGTGGGGTTGGGGACCCGGGCGGTGAACCGGGTCGAGGGGGACTATCCGCGCATCGTCGCGCTGGATGATCCGTTATTGAAAGCCTATGCCGGGATGGCGGCGGCGCAAAGGTTTTCCCAGCACGATGTGGACGTGCTGAACATCCAGGAGAATGTTCTGCAGACCGTCCCTTTCCGGGAGCTCCTCAGGAAAAAGATCGATTTTCATCTGGAGCAGGTGGCCATCCGGGATGACGAAACGGCCGAAAAAATGAGGGCGCGCGGAGAAGACGACGAACCCTGGATCATTACTTTTGACAAGATGGTCTCCGGAACGAAATTCCGCGAGATGATGCAGAAGATCCTGAAGACCCTGGAAGCGGTCTATGGTTATCCGGTGGACATCGAATTTACGGTGAATTTCAAAAAGGACGGCGAATTCCGGGTGAATTTGTTGCAATGCCGACCCATGCAGACCAAAGGGCTGGGGCACCGGATCAAGATCCCCAAAACGATCCCGAAAGAAAAGATCGTTTTTCGATCCAGCGGGAATTTTCTGGGAGGGAACATTTCGCAGACGATCGACAGGATCATCTATGTTGACCCGCAAGGGTATTGCGGGTTGGAAACACAATCGGAGCGTTATGACGTGGCACGGGTCGTCGGGGAACTGAACCGGCAGCTGGGCGGGCAGAAAAAGCTTTCGGTGATGCTCCTGGGCCCGGGACGGTGGGGGACGACCACTCCTTCGTTGGGTGTGCCGGTCTCTTTCGCGGAGATCAATCACATTGCGGTCCTTGGGGAGATCGCGTTCACGACCGACAATGTGTCGCCGGAGATCTCGTTCGGGACACATTTTTTCCAGGACCTGGTCGAAACCGGGATCTTCTATGTGGCGCTTTTTCCGGATGACGGGGATGTTTTGATCGATCAAAAGTTCTTTGACGCGATCCCAAAAACGCTGAGGAAACTCGCTCCGCAATACAAAAAGTACGAGTCCATCGTCAAAGTGTACGATGCCTCCGGGAACGGATTGAGGCTCGCCGCGGACATTTTGACGCAGAAGGTCGTTTGTTTTTTTCAATGAGCCGGCAACGCTCGGCATTGGCGGCGTCGGGGGAGAGATCCTGACGGCCCATGACGACATCCTACACGGCTCCTTCAAGACATTTTATCCGCAAGGCATTTGACTCGATCAGTTCCCGTTACGACCTCCTGAACCGGATCCTGAGCTTTAATGCCGCGGACCGCTGGCGCCGGCAGGCGAGAGATGTTCTGGACGGAATGCAGCTTCTTTCCGGCGGGGCGATCCTGGATATCGGCGTAGGGACGGGGGATTTTCTTAAGGAATTTTTGACATCAGGTTCATGGAAAGTGGCCGCGGGACTGGATTTTTCTTCCGCGATGCTGGAACGCGCGCGCGGAAAATTGCCTCCGGCGGTCAACTTTGTGAGCGCGGATTTTCACGACCTGCCGTTCCGGGACGCCGGGTTTGATCTGGTCATCTCCGGCTTTACGTTGCGCAGTGTTCAGAACATGCAGCAGTTCCTGAGGGGAATTTACCGGATCGTCAGGCCGGAGGGTGCCGTCGCTTTGCTGGATCTGACCCGGCCCGTCAATTTTTGGCACAAGGTGTTCTTTTTTCCTTATCTCAAATTCTGTCTTCCGCTGATCGGAGGCCTCGTTTCCGGTGATTTTGCGGCCTACCGGTTCCTTTCCGAATCGGTCGGGAATTTTCAGGCGCCGTCGGCGACTGTCACTCTTATGAAGGAGGCGGGTTTTAAGGAATGCTCGACGAAGTCCTTTTCTTTTGGAGCGGTAACCCTTATCATAGGTCGAAAAGATGGGACATGAGCGCGCGCTCGAACGTTTGTGATCTGACGGAGATTAAAAACGCTGTGGATATAGAAGAGAAGTTGGAAAAAATGGGCCTTCAATTACCGCCGGTTCCGAAACCGGTCGGGGCGTACCAACCGTTCGTGACCTCAGGAAAACTGGTTTTTTTGAGCGGGCAGCTCTCTCGGGATGCCGCGGGCAAGGTTCTGGAGGGGAAGGTCGGCGCGGAACTCTCGTTGGCACGGGGGCAGGAGGCCGCGAAATTCGCGGCAGCTTACGCGCTGAGCGTCATGAAACATCTGATCGGTTTTGAAAAGATCTCCAGGGTCGTGAAAATGACCGGTTTTGTCCAAGCAGTGCCTGATTTTCATCAGATCCCGGATGTGCTGAACGCGGCCTCGGAGATCTTCGCCGCGGTCTTCGGAGAAAAAGGAACGCACGCGCGCACGGCGGTCGGGGTCGGGAGCCTTCCGCTTAATGCGGCGGTCGAAATTGACATTATCCTCGAATTAAAATAGCGGGTCGGGGAATTTCCCGGCCCCGTCGCCAAACAATACGGAGTCCGTGGTTCCATGAAAGGTTTCCTGAAATTCATCGCCGTTTTTGTTTCCATCCTTCTTCTGAGCGCGGTACTCGCGCCCGTTCTTTACGATCTTCTTCCTTTCAAATTCGAGAAGATCTTCAACCGTCTCGTGATGATCCTTGCGTTCCTGTCCATCGCGATTTTTGTGAGGGTCGGCCGGGAAACGTTCGTGCATTACGGAATTGATTGGAGAAAGGACAGCGCGGCACTTCTTCGGACGGGTTTTTTGACGGGGATCGTCGTTTTGCTGATATTCACGGGAACCGAAATGTTGATCGGGAATGCCTATTGGGGGTTACGCGATTATACGTGGAGCAGGTGGATCCAGAAGATCCTGGGATGTTTTTTGACGGCGATCGTTATTGCCCCTCTGGAAGAATTTTTCTTCCGAGGATTTATTTTCACTTCTTTGCGGGATAAACTCTGCCGCGGGAATGTCCTTCTCGGGATGGTTTTAACGAGCCTTTTTTATTCTTCGGTCCATTTCATTGCCCTTCGGCGGCCGGCGATCGGTGCGGATCCCGGATTCATGGACAGCCTGAAATTGATCGCGGCCCCGGTACAGTCTTTCGCGGACTGGCACGGAGTCTGGCCGGCGGCGATCGGGCTTTTTCTGTTCGGGATGGTTCTTAATTATACGGTTGTCCGTACCCGGTCGCTTTACGCCGCGATCGGCTTGCACGCGGGCTGTGTCCTCTATGTGCGGATGGTCGGGTATTTCATCGGTTTTCTGGAACATCACAAATTTCTTCTCAGTTCCAAGAAGGTCTATGACGGGGTCCTCGGATGGGTCTTTCTCCTCGTGATCGGTTTTCTTTTGAGTAGATTCCTCAAGAAAGCGGCCGCCGCTTCTCCGGCAGTTCCCAAGGCCTGAGCGATGACGACCTTTGGAAAGATCACGCGGGAAATGATCCTGGAGCTTCTTAAACAGGTCCAGGAGCCTGTGGTGAACGAGGACATCGTTTCCCTCGGCCTCGTTCGCGAGATCGGGATCGAGAAAGATCAAATATTCCTTCATCTTGAGGCCACGCTGGAAGCTCCGGAGCTCCAGGAGGAACTTCGGGACGCCATCTTTCGGGCGCTTCAGCCTCTTGGAACGTGTCAGATAAAAGTTCATTTTTCCGGGAAAGGACAGGAAGCGGCCCAAAGTACGGCGTCGTCTCCGATCGCGGGTGTGCGGCATGTGATCGCGGTCGCGAGCGGGAAAGGCGGGGTCGGAAAATCGACAGTTGCCGTGAATCTGGCGCTCGCCCTCCAAGGACAGGGTTTTCGTGTGGGTCTGATGGACGGCGATATTTACGGTCCGAACATTCCGGTCATGCTCGGGATCCCTCAGGGAGCGCGGCCGCATGCGACCGCGGAGGGGAAGATCGTTCCGTTGGAGGCGCACGGTCTGAAGACGGTTTCCATTGCCTATTTTGTGGGGGCTGACCAGCCGGTCATTTGGCGGGGGCCGATGCTGCACAAAACGGTCGAGCAGTTCCTTCGCGGTGTCGACTGGGGAACGTTGGATTATCTTGTGGTGGACCTGCCGCCGGGCACGGGAGACGTTCAGCTGTCTTTGGCGCAGTGGGTACTCCTGTCGGGCGTCGTGATCGTTTCCACGCCGCAGGAGGTTGCTTTGGCGGATGTGCGGCGCGCGGTGAATATGTTCCGCCAGCTTGAGATCCCGATCCTGGGGGTCGTGGAGAATATGACGGGCGCGGTTTTTGGAAAAGGGGGCGGTGAAAAAATGGCGGAGGTCCTGCAGGTCCCGTTCCTCGGGGACATTCCTCTTGAAGCCCAGGTCCGCGAATGCGGGGACTCCGGGATCCCGGTCGTGAGGGCCCATCCCCAAAGTCCGCTCCATGAACGTTTCGTTCGTATCGCCGCGGGTGTGCGGCAAGCTTTGAAAGAGCCTTCAAAGGAGTTCTGATAATGGCAAAAAAGATCGTGAAGACCGGAATGGCAGAAGAAAGATTTCCGCAACTCGTGAAGGAAATGCTGGAGATCCTCGGAGAGAACCCCTCAAGGGAAGGATTGAAGCGGACGCCGGAACGCGTGGCGAAGTCTTTCAAATACCTGACCCAGGGTTATCAGGTCGACATCAAGGAGGTCCTGAATAACGCGATCTTCAAAGAGCCGTACGACGAGATGGTCATCGTCAAGGACATCGAGATCTTTTCACTTTGCGAGCATCACCTGCTTCCGTTCTACGGGAAGGCCCACATCGCTTACATCCCGAACGGGAAGATTATCGGCCTCAGCAAACTTCCGCGGATCGTGGAGATCTTTTCAAAACGGTTGCAGGTCCAGGAGCGGCTGACGACGCAGATCGCGGAATGTTTGATGGAGGCCCTGAACCCCAAGGGAGTCGCGGTCGTGATCGAAGCGCTCCACCTCTGCATGTCCATGCGCGGGGTCAAGAAAAGCGAAGCCTATACGATCACCAGCGCCATGCTCGGGGCTTTTCGCAGGGACGCCCGCTCCCGCAGTGAATTCCTCAGTTTGATCCGCTTGAAGCGGGAGCAGTAACGGCAGACGGCGGCGCGGGATCCCCGCGCCACGTTTATTGGGGGATCTCGAGTTTCTTTTCCAGTTCGGCCACGCGTTTCTTGAGTGCGCGGACATCCTCTAAAGTTTCCGCGGCGCGAAGCTGGGCGCCGATCTGACGGCGGGCTTCAGCATAAGGGCGCGCGGGCTGGCCGAACACGATCTGTTTTCCGGGTACTTTCTTATTGGAAGGGAATCCCGCGCCCGCGCCGACCATGGTCCAGTCACCGATCTCCACGTGATCTCCGACCCCGACGCTGCCTCCCATCGTGACGTGCGAGCCGATCTTGCAGCTTCCGGAGATCCCGGTTTGCGCGGAGATCACGGTGTGAGGGCCGATCACGACATTGTGGGCGATCTGCACGAGGTTGTCGACTTTGCAGCCTTTGCCGAGGCGCGTGGAGCCGATGGCCGCGCGGTCGACCGTTACGCAGGCGCCGATCTCGACGTCATCCTCGATCACCACGTTCCCGATCTGGGGGAGTTTTTCATGAGCTTCCTGGGTCGCGACATAGCCGAAACCGTCCGCGCCGATCACCGATCCCGCGTGGATGATGACGTTCGAGCCTAATTCGCTATCGCGATAAAGGGTCACATTGGGGTGGATCACGGACCGAGTGCCGATCTTGACGTTCTCCCCGACATGAACATGGGAACAAAGAACAGCACCGTCGCCGATCACTACGCAGTCCGAAACCGTCACAAAAGGTTCGATAGTGACGTTCTGGCCGATCTTGGCCGTTTTTGCGATCACGGCCTGCGGGGAAACCGTTCCCGGGTATGCGGGAGCCGGGAAGAGTTCACGAAGAAGCTTTGCCCACGCGCGTTTGGGATGATCGACCTGGATAAGGATCTTGGAAGATTGCTGGACTTGTCTCGGGACAATAATGCAGGCGAGCTCGGACTTCTCCAGGGCTTTCAGGCCCTTTTCGTCCTGTACGAAGCTGATGTGCCCTTTGAGAGGGTTTTCGAAGTTCGTGACGCCGTCGATCACGGCCCTGCCGTCACCGACTACCGTTCCACCGATCAATGCCGCGAGCGTTTCAACTGCTTTTCTCATAGGATCCAAGTATAACAAGAAGAAGAGATCCGTTCCAAATAAATTTTATGGATTCCGTGGTCCGGAGCGGATCTTTTTAACGACTACGATCAGATTTGCGCTCGGAGCCAAAACGAGAGAAGGACGAAGCGTTATTTCGCGGGCGGGGATTTTGGGGCCGGCTCGGGCGGGAGCGGTTCTCCGGCCATAGGTTCTTCAGTGAGACCTTCCGGCAACGCGAGATAATCTTTGAGCGAGGCTTTTTGGTTCAAGTCGGCCGTCCACTTCATGAAGGCCTCCTTCTGCTTTTCAGCCGCGGCTTCTTTAGCTTTCACATCGGACAGTTTGTCAGCCCCGGCAGGTTTGAAGCTCGCGACTTTTATGCGGAGCAATTTTTGGATACGAATGAATTCTCGCAGTCCTTCCTCGAATTCCCGAGGGGTCATGTGAAGCGCGCGCGTGAGCCAGATGTTGTACTGCTGGGGCGTGGGATTGACCAGCCCCTGCTGTTTCAGAATGGAGGAGATCTCATTTCGGACATCCTGGTCACTGATCTTCACGCCTTCCCGTTTGGCTTCCCGGGCATAAATGATGTTCTGCCAGGTGTAAGTGCGGAGGAGGTCGGGGTCCTGGATCGGCTTTTCGGAAGGCATGAAAAGCTGTGTCGCACGGTAGAACTGGTTGTATTCCTGGAAGGTTACGGATTTGCCGAAAACCTCACCGGCGAAACGGCCCTCTTTTTTGAAGGTGGTGATGGAATAGCCGCCGCAAAGGACGAAGCATATCGCGGCGATCCAGACGATGGTTTTTGTATGGTAACGGAAAAATTCGAGCATGATGGGGGGTAATCTAGCATAGAAAAACACAAACGCAAAGAAAAACGGAGTCGGACACGCCCCGAGGGGAAATGACTTAAAAGACGCTTTTTCGCAAGGTTGACAACCCCGGAGTGGTTTTGTATGATACCGCAAATGGGACATCAAACACTCCAGCTTGCATACCTTTTTACATTCCAGGGCTCGCGCGCGGAGGGTGTCCGTCTGTCTTTTTCCGCGGCTGCGATTCGCCAAGATCACCTCATAACCTTGTTTCCAATTCCACACAACGACTAACCGGAGGAGAAGACCATGTCAGTTTTTATCGGACGCGACCGCAAAGCACGAAGGTCCTACGGATTTGACGAGATCGCCCTAGTGCCGGGTGATGTGACCATCAACCCCGATGAGGTGGATATCCGGATGCCGCTCGGGGATATGACCCTCGATATCCCGTTCCTTGTTTCCGCGATGGACGGGGTCGTGGATCCGAGCTTCGCGAAGGCAATGGGGAAATTGGGCGGTCTCGCCGTCCTCAACCTCGAGGGGATCTACACCCGCTATGCGGATTACAGATCGATCCTCGACGAGATCTCCAAGGCCTCGCCGGAAAAAGCGACCCAGCTTGTTCAGAAGCTCTATGTGAAACCCATCGACGAAAAGTTGATCGCCAAGCGCGTTCAGGAGATCAAAAAAGCGAAGATCCTCTGCGCCGTGAGCGCGATCCCGCAGCGGGCGGAGCGTTTCGGCAAGATCGCCGAGGAGGCGGGCGCAGACATCTTTGTGGTGCAGTCCACCGTGACGACCGTGAAGCACATTTCAAAGGCGTATCAGGTCGTGGATTTCACGAAGCTCTGCAAAAAAATGAAGATCCCCGTGATCCTCGGGAATTGCGTTACTTACAAGGTTGCCCTCGAATTGGCGGAAACCGGTTGCGCGGGGCTCCTCGTGGGGATCGGTCCCGGGTCGGCGTGCACGACCCGCGGCGTGCTCGGCATCGGTGTTCCGCAAGTGACCGCGATCGCGGATTGCGCCGCCGCGCGCGAGTTCTACCACAAGAAGACAGGCCGTTACGTTTCGATCATTGCGGACGGCGGAATGTCCACCGGCGGCGATATTTGCAAGGCGATCGCTTCCGGAGCGGACGGCGTGATGGTGGGTTCGGCTTTTGCGCGGGCGAAAGAAGCGCCCGGGCGCGGGTTCCACTGGGGAATGGCGACACCGCACGCGAACTTGCCGCGCGGGACCCGTATCCATGTCGGAACGACCGGAACTCTTGAAGAGATCCTGAACGGGCCGGCCCATTTGGACGACGGGACGCAGAACCTCGTCGGCGCGCTCCGCACGTCGATGGGGAGTGTCGGCGCCCGCAATATCCGCGAGATGCAGATGACCGAGATCGTGATCGCCCCGGCGATCAAAACGGAAGGGAAGCTTTTCCAGACCGCGCAAAAGCTCGGGATGTGTAAGTGAAATGAGCGCGCAACTTACGGGACGTAAGTTGCAGGCGCGAATTTCATCCCCGAGTTTTTTTGCCTGCCTGCCGGAAGGCAGGTCGGGGATCCAGAATGCAAATCAAGTCATGGATTCCCGCCAGAAGCATGCGGGAATGACGGAGAGGGACGGGCGTTAAGTGGAACAGAACATTGTCGTGCTGGATTTCGGCTCGCAGTACACGCAGCTCATCGCGCGGCGCGTCCGCGAGAACAAAGTGTTCTCGAAGGTCTATCCTTATTACGTGCCGTTCGAAAAAGTGCTCGCGGACAGACCTAAAGGGATCATTTTCTCCGGGTCTCCCGCGAACATTTATGCCAAGAACGCACCGATCCCGGACCGCCGTTTTTTCTATTGTGGCATTCCCATCCTAGGAATCTGCTACGGCATGCAGCTCCTTTCCCATAAGCTCGGCGGCAGGGTCCATAAATCCCGGAAGCGGGAATATGGGCTCGCGAAACTCCGCATCGACGGAAAAAGCCCTCTTTTCGCCGGCGTCCCTAAAAAGATCAATTGCTGGATGAGCCACGGCGATAAGTTGGACCGTCTTCCGGAGGGTTTTGAGCGGCTGGCCCACACCGAGAACGCTCCGTTCGCCGCCATGGGGAACGCGAAACTCAAGATCTACGCGATCCAGTTCCACGCCGAGGTCGCGCATACCGAGTTCGGTTCCAGGATCCTCAAAAATTTTCTGACGGAGATCTGCGGTTGCCATCAAAGCTGGACGTCCCGGTCGTTCATCAAGGAAAGCATCCGGAAGATCCGTGAGCAGGTCGGCAAGGACCGCGTGGTGCTCGGGCTTTCCGGCGGCGTGGACTCGTCGGTCGCGGCGGTGCTGATCCACAGGGCCATCGGGAAAAAACTCCATTGTATCTTCGTGGACAACGGACTTTTGAGGCTCCGGGAAGCCGACAAGGTTGAGAAGACCTTCCGGGGACATTTCAAGATGAACCTGAAGGTGGTTGACGCCGAAAAGATCTTCCTCAGCCGTCTCAAGGGAGTGATCGATCCCGAGAAAAAACGCAAGGCCATCGGCAGGACGTTCATCGATGTTTTTCAAAGGGAGGCCAACAAACTCGGCAAAGTCCCGTTCCTCGCGCAGGGGACGCTTTATCCGGACGTGATCGAATCGGTCTCTTATTTCGGCGGCCCCACCAGCACGATCAAAAGCCATCACAATGTAGGCGGTCTTCCGAAGGACATGAAATTCAAGCTGGTAGAACCGCTCAAAGAACTTTTCAAGGACGAGGTTCGCGCGGTCGGCCACGCGCTCGGGATCGACAAGGACATCGTCGGTCGCCAGCCGTTCCCGGGTCCGGGACTCGCGGTACGGATCCTCGGGGAGGTCCGTAAGGACCGGTGCGATCTTCTCCGCCAGGCGGACTGGATCGTGATCGATGAGATCAAAAAGGCCGGGTATTATGACAAGATCTGGCAGTCGTTCGCGGTCCTGCTTCCGGTCCAGAGCGTCGGCGTGATGGGTGACGAGCGGACGTACGAGAACGCGGTCGCTGTGCGCGCGGTGACGTCGCTTGACGGGATGACCGCGGACTGGGCCAAATTGCCTTACGACCTCCTGGGGCGCATCTCCAACCGGATCATCAACGAAGTGCGCGGGATCAATCGCGCCTGTTACGATATCTCCAGCAAACCTCCGGCCACTATTGAATGGGAATAACAATCGGATGGCGGAGGGTGGAAGGCGGATGGCGTCAAACCAAAAACTCCATCCACCATCCTCCGTCCGATCAACGGATTTAAAATGAGCCACAGCGATTTTGTCCACCTCCATTGTCACACCGAGTTCAGCCTTCTTGACGCTACCTGCAAGATCCATGAGCTGATGACCCGGGCCAACGAGCTCCGTTTTCCGGCGCTCGCCATGACCGATAACGGGAACCTTTTCGGGGCCATCCAGTTCTATTCCCAGGCCATGAAAGCGGGTATCAAACCGATCGTCGGGATGAGCGCCTACGTGGCGCCCGGCTCCCGTCTCGAAAAACAGGCGCATGGCATTAAAGAGGCGTCTTTCCACCTGACGCTTTTGGCCACGAACGAACAGGGCTACAGGAACCTGATGAAGCTCACGAGCATCGGCTACGTGGAAGGTTTCTATTACCGTCCTCGCATCGACAAGGAGATTCTCAAGGAATTTTCCGAAGGATTGATCGGGCTGAGCGGCGGGCTCAAAGGGGAGATCCCTTATTATCTCTACCATGACCAGCCGCACGACGCGCGGAAGGTCCTGGAAGAATATTGCGGGATCTTCGGCAAGGACCGGTTCTTTCTCGAGGTCATGGACCATCAGATCGAGGTGCAGAAAAAGGTCGTCGAGGGTTCCCTGAAACTTTCCAAAGATCTGAAGGTCGGGTTGGTCGCGACGAATGACGTGCATTACATCCGTCAGAGCGAGGCCGTGGCGCATGACGCGCTGATCTGTATCGGGACCGGCGCCAGGCTCGATGAGCCGCACCGCATGCGCTATCAGGGGGACCAGTACTACCTCAAGTCGGCGGAAGAAATGAAACAGCTTTTCAAGGACATTCCCGAAGCGATCCGGGCCACGGTCGCGATCGCGGAACGCTGTAATCTGGAACTCGATTTTCGCAAGCTTTTCCTGCCGCAATTCCCTCCGCCCCAGGGGAAAACGCAGGCGCAGTATTTCGAGGAGCTGTGTTTCCAGAATCTGAGGGAACGTTTTGCCGGGGCGATCCCGGAATCCTACGATCAAAGACTGCGGCGGGAAATAGAGCTCATCACGACGATGGGGTACATCAGTTACTTCCTGATCGTCTGGGATTTCATCCGGTTCGCGAGGGAAAAGAACATTTCCGTCGGTCCGGGGCGCGGGTCTGCCGCTGGAAGTTTGGTCGCGTACGCGCTTCGCATTACGGACATCGACCCGATCAAATACCATCTCTATTTCGAGCGCTTCCTCAATCCCGACCGCGTCAGCATGCCCGATATCGACATCGACTTCTGTTACGAGCGTCGCGATGAAGTTATCGACTACGTGAAGCGCAAGTACGGGACCCAGAACGTGGCCCAGATCATCACCTTCGGCACCATGGCGGCCCGGGCGGCTGTCCGCGATGTCGGACGAGTGATGGGGCTCCCTTATGCCGAGGTCGACAAGATCGCGAAATTGATCCCCATGGAGCTCAAGATCACGCTGAAGCAGGCTTTGGAGAAAGAGGCGGACTTGAAGGACCTTGTCGCCACGGATCCCAGGATCGCCCAGTTGATCGAGACTTCGCAGGCCCTGGAAGGGCTTTCGCGTCATGCGTCGATCCACGCGGCGGGGGTCGTGATCTCGGATGTGCCGCTCACGGAGCACGTTCCTCTTTTCAAGACCGAGGACCAGATCTGCACACAGTACACGATGAAAGACCTCGAAAAGATCGGGCTTCTCAAGATGGATTTTCTGGGTCTGAAGACGCTGACGGTGATCGACGAGGCGGTCAAGATCGTGCAAAAGATCCATAACGTGAAGATCCCCATTTCGGAGCTTCCGGAAGACGATCCCGAAACTTACGAAATGCTCGCCAAGGGGGACGCTATCGGGATCTTCCAGCTTGAAAGTTCGGGGATGCGCGACCTGCTGAAAAAAATGAAGCCGAGCCGTTTTGACCATTTGGTCGCCTTGCTCGCGCTCTACCGCCCCGGTCCTCTGGGCAGCGGTATGGTGGATGATTTCATCAAGCGCATGCGCGATCCAAAGCTGATCCAGTACGACCACCCGTCGCTTGAGCCGAGCCTCAAAGAGACTTACGGTGTCATTCTCTATCAGGAACAGGTGATGCGGATCGTGAGCGACCTGGCGGGGTTCACGCTCGCCCAAGCGGATTCGCTGCGTCGCGCCATCGGGAAAAAGATCCCGGAGGTCATGGCGAAAGAGAAAAAGGCGTTCATGGACGGCGCGATGAAACGCGGAGTGAAAGAAAAAGTCGCGGAAAAGATCTGGAACCTCATTGATTATTTTTCGGGCTACGGGTTCAACAAATCCCACTCGACGGCGTACGCGGCCGTTTCCTATCAGACCGCGTACCTCAAGGCCCATTATCCCGTGGAGTTCATGACCGCGTTGTTGACCTCCGAAATGAACAATACCGACAAGGTGGTTCAGTACATCGAAGCGGCGAAGAAAATGGGAATCGCAGTTCTGCCTCCCGCGGTCAACGAATGCTTTTCGGAGTTTACCTGTGTGGGGAACCACATCCGCTTCGGCCTCGCGGCCATCAAGAACGTGGGCGCGACGGCGATCGAATCCATCATCGCGAGCCGTTTGAAGGACGGTCCGTTCACGTCACTTTTTAATTTCGTCCAGCGCGTCGATCTCAGGACCTGCAATCACAAAGTGCTGGAAAGCCTGATCCGGTGCGGCGCTTTTGACGAATGGAAACTGCACCGCTCCCAGTTGATGGCCATGCTGGATACGGTGCTTGATATGGGCTCGAACCTCCAGAAGGACAGGAGCCGCGGCCAGATGTCATTCTTCGAAAGCGGGAACTCTCAGGGGTCTTTTCACGATGAAGAAGCCGCTGTCCCGGAGATCCCGGAATGGCCCGAGAGCCAGAAACTGGCCTACGAGCGCGAGCTGATCGGCTTCTATGTTTCGTCGCACCCGTTGTCCAGATACACGAAGGTGCTCAAAACCTACGCAAGCGCCTCGACGGAAAATCTTTCCGAATTCAGCCACCAGGCAGAAGTGACCATCGGCGGGATCATCGACACCATGAAAGAGATCCTCACCAAAAAAGGTGACAAGATGGCCTTCCTGACGCTGCAGGATCTCGGAGGCTCTTGCGAAACCGTCGTTTTCCCGAGCGTTTATAAGACCGCCGGAACGCTCATTCAAAAGGACGCCCTCATTTTTGTGCGCGGCAAGGTGGACGCACGCGACGATATCCCCAAGATCCTGGCCGATGAGATCGTGCCCCTTGATGAAGTGCCCAAGCGTTTTACCCGTTTGATCGCTATCAACCTCAAGACCGCCGGGTTGGGTCCCGAAGTCCTCAAAGAGGTCCGCAGGATCCTTACGAACCACAAAGGAACGACGCCCGTTTATTTGACGTTACAGGATCCCAAAGGGCACATGACCGTCATCGACTCGGGGGAGAATCTCAAAGTCGCGATCTCCGACGGTCTCTTCGAGGAGTTGGAGCATCTTCTCGGGGAAAATGTCGTCAAAATACGTTCCTAGGGATTTCGACGTTGTTTATTTTAGAGATCATAAGGAACAGGGTTACTGACTCCGGAAATCGTCAAAAAGAGGGTTTCTTAGAGGGAATTATTCGTTAACTCTAAATAGCAATTGAAGTTACATCTAAAACTTCTTGACAAGGTTCCGGAGATTTGCTAGTTTTCCGTATCTTCAAACTGGACAAGCAGTTGGGTCAACGGAGCCTCTGCTTCTTCGGTATTCGATAAAGGAGGTGGGAACTTGACTAAAAAAGATATTGTGATGAAAGTCTCCAATGAGACGAATCTCACCCAGATTGATGTCAAAAAGATCGTCCAGAAAACCCTCGATGTCATTTCCGAAAGCCTCCAGCGGGGCGAGACCGTGGAACTCAGGAATTTTGGTGTTTTCAAGGTGAAAAGCCGCCGCGGCAGACTGGGGCGAAATCCCCGGACGGGAGAAGAAGTGACGGTGCCTGAGAAAAAGGTCGTTGTTTTCAAACCGGGACTTATTCTGAAGATCAAGGTGAAGTAGCGTTCCAAGCGGGGCGCGCTGCGGATTTTCCGGCGCGGTAATTCGTGGATCGTTGTGAGCGAGATCTAAGGAGGATGGGATGGCTGAAAAAGGGAAGGTCAAATGGTTTTCCAACGTGAAGGGATACGGGTTCCTTCGCAAGGACGGTGAGGAACGCGACATCTTCTGCCATTATTCCGCGATCCAGGGAGAAGGTTACAAGCGCCTCAATCCCGACGAAGAAGTGCAGTTCGATATCGTGGAAGGCGAAAAGGGGCCCACGGCCCAGAATGTCGTTCGGACCAAGAAGCCGAAAGAGGAAGCTCTCGCGGGAGGGGCCGCTCCGGTCGCTGCCAAAAAAGAAGCTAAGAAATAAAGCCGCTTTCAAGACATCATTCTTCGATGGCCTGAAGTTGTTCGGGACCCGTCGGTTTTTACCGGCGGGTCTTCTTGTTCCCGGAGAGATCCGGGGAGAGTTCGTGAACTGACGGTGCCGCATGCCGGAAAAATCAAGATCCAGAAAATTACGGCGTTTTTTTACGGTCCAGCCTTTGCGGGATGCTCCGGGCGATCTGTGGCTTGAGCCTTCCGAGACCCACCACCTCAAAGACAGCATCCGTTTGAAGCCGGGGGAGACCTGCCTCGTGACGGACGGGGAAGGCAGGGAGGCTGAAGCGCTTGTTCGCGAATTCTCCAAGGCCGGCCGGGCGCATCTTCAGATCCTCCGTTTTACCTCCGCAAGCGGCGCCGAAAATAAGGGGATCCGCCTCCGGCTCGTTCCCGCGATGCTCCGGAAAGGGAAAACGGACCTTCTGGTGGAAAAGGCGCAGGAGCTCGGAGTTTCCGAACTCTGGCCTGTTTTTTCGGAACACTGCGAGATCAAGATCGCGACGGAAAAAGAGGGGAAGATGGTCGACCGGTGGAACCGGATCGCCCGTGAAGCGAGCAAACAGTCCGGCACCCTCCGAGTCCTCCATGTCGCCCCGCCGCGCGGTTTCAAAGAGGCTGTTGCGGCCGTTCCGCTGGACGAACCGCTCGTGATCTTTCATCCCTGTCGGGACGCGGCCGGTTTTCCGGAATGGGTCGCCGGGATACAGGCATCCCAAAACAGACCCAAGGTCCTGAACCTCTTCGTCGGGCCCGAGGGTGGGTTCTCGGAAGCGGAGATCGATTGGGTGCGGTGGACGCGGAAGGAGAAGAACTTTTTTCTGGTGGGGTTGGGAGAGGTCCTTGTCAAAGCCGATACCGCGTTCGTCGGGGTTGTCGCAGCGTTGAGGTTCCTGGGGATCTCTTGAATCCGGTTTTCGTAACAGAAACCGGGGCGATTTGGGTTTTTTAAGTACTCATGAAGCGCTCACGGGTGTATCATACAGCCCGTTTGCGGCGACGGCGCGCGGCGGATCACGGAACGGCAATTCCTGCCGGAAATAATAATAAGTGCGGAGAGATTTATGGATTGGCTCTGGCAGTTGATCGAATCTTTTCAAAAAAGCTCTGTGTGGACTGCATTTCAACAGTTCGCTACAGGGGATTGGATCGTATTGTTCGCGGTCCTCTGGGGCATGGCGACGGGTGTCAAAAAGGGCGCCAGCGACATGTTCACGAGGGTCCTTGTTCTGCTCCTCACCGGAGTGATCGCCCTGACCTTTTACAGCGGTCTCGCGGCTTCCCTGACGAATGCGGTCCCCGCTTTGCCCAAGGCGTTCGCCGAGCCCTTGGTCTATCTTGTCCTGACGGGTGTTGTCTGGTTTTTCATGACCGGCTGCGTCAATTTTGTGGGGAAGTTCTGCCGCGTGGAGGCCCACGGGGCGCTGAAAACTTTCGGGGGCATGTTCCTCGGAGGGGTCTTCTTCCTCCTTTTGATCAGTTTGGCCGCCCAATTCCTCCGGCTCATTCCCGTCGGCAGTTCCCAGAAAAATCCTTCGCGGGGACATTCCATCACGTGGCCCGTGGTTGAGGACCTTTTCCCCAGGATCCAGGGCGTGGTGGACGCGGCCTTCCTGAAAGGTCACGCGAAGGTGGTCGGGTCCGGTAAGACCTCCCAGACATGACGCAACGCGATCTTGGCGGAGTGCGTTTTGAGGACCATATCGTCGAGCAAGTGAGCGCCGCCAACGATATCGTCGAAATCATCACCCAATACGTTCCTCTGAAGCGCGCGGGCAGGCATTTTAAGGCCTGCTGTCCCTTCCATCAGGAAAAGTCTCCGTCGTTCATGGTCCAGCCCGAGAAACAGCTGTATCACTGTTTCGGCTGCGGCGTCGGCGGCGATGTCATCAGCTTTGTCATGCGCCACGAGAACATGACCTTTCCCGAGTCTCTCAAATTCCTTGCCGACCGCGCGCACATCATGTTGCCCGAACGTCGCGGGACACGGGAAGCTCCCGGTCAGAAGGAAAAACTGTACGAAGTTTGCCTACTTGCGGCGGATTTTTATCACGGGATGTTGTTCAAGGAAGCGGGAGCGGCCGCCCGCGCCTATTTGGCCGCACGGAAGATCTCGGAAGAAATGATCCGCGAATTCAAACTCGGCTGGGCGCCCCAGGAATGGCGGGGGCTTTACGATTTCCTGAAAGGGAAAGGTCATTCTGAGGAGCTGCTCAAACAGGCGGCCCTGATCCAGCAGTCCCCCAAAGGGAATTATTACGATACGTTCCGGGGGCGGCTGATGTTCCCGATCCAGAACCTTCAGAACAAGGTGATCGCTTTCGGCGGCCGTCTGATCGCGGACGCGGAAGGCCCTAAATACCTGAACTCTCCGGAGACTCCGGTCTTTTCCAAACGGCGCGAACTTTTCGGACTGAACCTCGCCAAAAAATTCATCGACCGGGAATGGCCCAATCTCATCCTGGTCGAAGGATACATGGATTTCCTCGTGCTCTACCAGCACGGGTTCAAGAATGCGGTGGCAACGCTCGGGACTGCGCTCGGGGAAGATCACGTGAGGCTCATGAAGCGCTTCGTGGAAGAAGTGATCGTGGTCTATGACGGGGATAAAGCCGGAGAGGCCGCTTCGTTGCGCGGTCTTGAGATCCTTCTGGAAGGGGGAATGCAGGTCAAGCTCGTGGACTTGCCGCGGGGGGAAGACCCCGACGATTTTCTCAATAAGCGCGGGAACGAGGCTTTTTCGGGATTGCTTAAAAATGCCAAGGACCTTTTCGAGTACAAGCTGAAGATCCTGCTGGAACGTTATCCCCGCAAGGACACGTTGGGGCTTTCCAAGATCAGCCGCGAAATGCTCGAAACCTTCCTCAAGATCAAGAACACCGTCGTGTTATCGGACTATTTCCGGCGGCTCGCGGGCGCTCTGCAGGTGGATGAAAATTCCCTGCGGACGGAATTCTCCAAGCTCGGAAAAAGAGACACCGCCGCGCCGCGCGAGAAGGAACAAAATGCCGCGGTAGCGACCTCTTCCGAGGTCCTGCCCGCAAAAGAAGAACTCCTTCTGTTCGTGTTGATGGCCGAGGTCCCGCCCCTGTGCGAGCAGGCCTGTGAGGAACTGCAGGTCACGGATTTCAAAGAGCCCGGTTCCCAGAAGATCTTCCGTTACTTGCAGGAAATGAGCGAGCAGGGGAAGAAATGCTATCTTTCCGGGCTTCTCAACCATATCGAAGACCCCCGTTATCGGGAGCAACTCGTGGCGGTCATGGCGACCCTGGACGAAACCGCCGAACGGGAAAAGGTATTGGAAGACTGCATCGGACAGATCAAAAAAGGACATATCACCTCCCGGCTTGAGGCGTTGCGCCGGCTGATCGCGGAGGCCGAGCGCGAGGGCAATGCCTCCCGGATCCAGGGCTACACCCAGGAATACCAGGAGCTGTGGCATCGCTCCCGGACGCCCGAAAAGAACAAATAAATCGCTTGGTGAAAAGACCCGGAATAAGTACAATACACGGCTCTATGAAAAAAAGGCCGAAGAAACCCACCAAGTCATTATCCAGCAAGGCGGCTTCTAAAGTTCCGATGAAAGCCAAACCGGGCGCGGTCGCCGCGAGGAAACCCGGGAAATCCTCCGTCCCGCCGTCCAAAAAGTCCAAAGAAATCATTGATAGCCTTCTTGCCCTCGGTAAGAAACAAGGTTTCGTTACGATCGATCAGATGAAAAAAAACCTGCCCGAGGAGATGCAATCTCCCGAGAAGGTCGAGGAGGTTATCACCGCGCTGACCGAAAAAGGGATCGAAGTCACCAGTCAGAGCATGAACGAACGGGCGAAGTCCGAGCCGATCCAGGAGGTTGAGGCCAAAAAGGGCAAGGATTCCGAGCTCGAAGAGGACGCGGCGGTCGAGGAATACGAGCGCGTTCGCATCGACGACCCGGTCCGCACCTACCTGCGCCAGATGGGGCAGATCGCGCTGTTGACGCGCGAGCAGGAGATAGAGATCTCCAAAAAGATCGAGGCCTGCGAGGAAGAACTGAAGAAAGTGGTCTACGAGACGAAGGCCGCGCGTTATGAGATCCTCGAATTGGCCAAGAAGATCTCCGAGGGGCAGGTCCAGCTTGAGACCATTGTCGATGAGGACCAGGAAGTCAAGATCCAGACCATTAAGCGGAAGTTTAAACTGCTTATCCGCAAGTTCCGCGCCTCCCGGAAAAAAGCCAACGTCGTCGAACTTTTATTGCAATTCAACCTCAGCATCGGGATCGTCGAGCAGATCATCGCCAGTCTCCGAGCGAAGCTCCGCGAACTCAAAAGGAACCGTGATGCGATCAAGAAGCTTCGCCGCGGCGCCGTGCGCGGCCAGATCGGGAAACTTGAGGAGCGAAACCGCCAGATCTTCCTGGAACTCGGAGAGTCCGAGGAGAAACTGCTGGAGCATTTCAAACTCATCGTGCGCAAAGAGTGGGAGCTTTCGAAAGCCAAGAAGGCCCTCGTGGCGGCGAACCTCCGTCTCGTGGTCAGTATCGCGAAAAAGTACACGAACCGTGGCCTTTCATTCTTGGACCTGATCCAGGAAGGGAACATCGGCCTCATGAAGGCTGTGGACAAATTCGAATACAAGCGCGGCTACAAGTTCTCGACCTACGCCACGTGGTGGATCCGCCAGGCGATCACGCGGTCCATCGCGGACCAGGCCCGCACGATCCGTATCCCGGTCCATATGATCGAGACCATCAATAAGTTCTTCCGCGCCTCGCGGCATCTCGTTCAGGAGACCGGCCGCGAGCCGACCCCTGAAGAGGTCGCGCAGGTCATGAAAATGCCGCTGGACAAGGTCAAGGGCATCCTGAAGATCGCGCAGGAGCCGATCAGTCTTCAAACTCCGATCGGTGACGAAGGCGACACGAATTTCGGGGACTTCATCGAAGACAAGTCCGCCGTTTCTCCCGCCAACGCAACGGCTTACAGCATGCTCAAAGAGCAGATGGATGACGTTCTCATGACCCTGACGGAGCGCGAGGAGAAGGTCCTGCGGCTGCGGTTCGGCATCGGTGACGGTTATCCTCGGACGCTCGAAGAGGTCGGACATATTTTTAACGTGACGCGCGAACGCGTCCGTCAGATCGAGGCCAAAGCCCTTCGCAAGTTGCGCCATCCGACCCGGTCACGAAGGCTCAAGAATTTTCTGGATATCAAGCTGAGCGAATAATAGAATCTCCGCGTGCCTTGAAAAGATAATGGCTTTAGTTTAGGACTTCTTTTGACGATTCATACACAGCTTGAACAGAAACGAGGTTTAATATGTCCGAAGACAAAAGAGCGATCCTGATCATCGATGATGAGGATGACGTTCGTCAGATCGTTAAGGAGAAGTTCACATCCCTCGGATTCACGGTCCTGGCGGCCGCTGATGGTGGCGAGGGTTTCAAACAGACCGAGGAGGGCAAGCCTGATTGCGTCCTCCTGGATATCCGCATCCCCAAAGGCGAGGACGGTCTCACGTACCTCCGCAAATTACGTTCCTACCGGAATGATAACCTTCAGGAACAGGCGCGCGTCAGAAAGACCCCTGTGATCGTACTTACGGGCGCCGGCGCCTCGATGCAGGCCCTCTTTGAGTTGGAGGGGATCAGCGGGTTCGTCGAGAAGCCCTTCGACCTTGCGAATCTCCAGAGCAAGATCGAACGCGTCCTGAAAATGCGCTAACGCAAATCTTCTTTTCCGGCATTTTCTCCGCAATGGTGATTGCAATTCCTTTTCTTCTTCGTTATCCTACTTCCGTCTCTCAAAGATTTCAGCAGGAAGGTTCTTTTTTAAACGTACTGTTTCACGCGGTCACCGTAGGCGGTTTTCCAGAAACCGCCGCGGTGCCGTATCAATTCATGGGGAATTGATGGGCTTGTCCCGCGGGGACTGCTGGTTGAGTGGTTCCTGTAAGTGTTGGATCGGGGCAGGACAATGTTCTTGTAAATGCTGCATCGTGGGCCTGTCCCGCAGGGACTGCTGGCAGAGTTGTTCTTGCGAATTGAGAATTGGGTCAGGAAAACGCTTTCATAAGATGCCGCATTTCGTGGGCCTGTAGCTCAGCCTGGTTAGAGCAGGCGACTCATAATCGCTTGGTCGGAGGTTCAAGTCCTCCCGGGCCCATTTCACTCACACGGTCCATCCTGGACACGTGGGACCTTGTCGGTTTTTCCCCGCAAAACGGACAAAAGCTGGTCCGATTTGTCTCTTGACACCCCCATAGAGGGAAAAGTACACTTTGGGGGTCCGCACCGAATATCAAAGCCTTTGGGGGATTTTTTTATGAAAGAAATTCGTTTGTTGCTTGGATTCATGATGGTCAGCGCTCTGTTCGCGTCGTGCGCGTCCCACTCCGCGGAATATCGCTTCGGGGCTTATTCGGCGGCTGAGGATTTTTATCAAAAAGGGAAATTCGGAGAAGCCGCAGGGCAATACGAGAAATACATTGCCGAGAATCCCCAGGGGAGTCTGGTGACCGTCGCCTCGTATTATCTTGCAAAATGTTATGCCTCGCTTGGCAAGACCGACGCGGCCAAGGCAGGTTTTCAGAAGATCATCACGGCTTATCCCAAAACAACGTGGGCGGATTTCTCCAAAGAGCAGCTTGAGTCTTTGGGGGTCCGGTAATCTTTTTTCGGTTTCATTGTTCTTTGAATTTCAGATAGGCGCTTGAGAAGGTTTTCTTGGATGACCGCGCACAGATGATGAGAGACGGGATACGACCTGTCCAACCCCTGTGGGAGGAAAGTCCGAGCTTCGCAGGGCGAACGTAGTGGGTAACGCCCACCCTCCGCGTTTCTTCTTCGATGATGATAAGTCGCGGGGAAAAGGACGCGGGGCGGATCAGAGCCACAGAGACGAGTCCTCCGGCGGGCCCGCGAAAGCGGATGCGGCGAAGGGGTGAAACGCGGCAATCTCTACGTGAAGAAAGGCTAAATAAGGTAAAGAGTCCGTCGCGATTTGGTGGGCGGGAACGGCCCGTTCTTTTCCTGCCGTAAGGCAGGGACTTTACCGGGTAAGCCGCCTGAGGCCGCCAGCAATGGCGGTCCTAGATAGATGGTCATCACTTTCCGCGTAAGCGGCGGGTACAGAACTCGGCTTATAGAGAATGCCTTTTCAGCCCTATCTGAAATCTTTTGCTCGAGATCCGGTTCCGTGCGCGTTTTCTGAAACCGTAGACGTCCTTGACAAAAAGAATGCGGACATGTATCCTTCGTAACAGTTGAAGGCAGTTTGAATCCTTTTAAGACGGCGCGAGACGCCGACAAAGGTGCGACAGTGAAGCTGAAAACAGGATTTTATAAGAACCCCGTACATGCGTGCGGGGTATTTTTTTGCCCGCGAACGCCAACCTGTCCCTCTGAAGTTTTGTCATGAGCGCAGACGAGAAATTGGTTCTGGACGCGGGGGGCATTGAGCGGGCCCTGGCCCGGATCGCCCACGAGATCGTCGAGCGCAATCAGGGTATTTCCCATCTCGCGCTCATCGGGATCCGCACCCGCGGCGTGTTTTTGGCCGAACGCCTCCAGCAGAAACTCTACGAGATAGAGAAAAAAGAGATCCCCGTCGGCATTCTTGATATTACTCTTTACCGCGATGACCTGAGCGAGATCGGGCCCAAGCCCGAGATCCGCGAAACGAATATCCCTTTCAACCTCCGGGGCAAAGTCGTGATCCTGGTGGACGACGTCCTGTTCACCGGAAGGACCATCCGCGCCGCGCTGGACGCGCTGATCGATTTCGGACGCCCGAAGGTGATCCGTCTCGCGGTCCTCGTCGATCGCGGACATCGCGAACTTCCCATCAAGGCCGACCACGTCGGCAAGAACGTCCCGACCTCTCTCGAGGAGACGGTGATCATCCGTCTGAAAGAAGCGGACGGAAGGGATGAGGCCGTTATTTCCGGAGGTGCCGAGAAATGAACCAGACCTCGAAAACGCAGTGGACCAAAAAGGATCTGTTGGGATTGCGCGATCTTTCAGCGGAAGAGATCGAACTGATCCTGGATACGGCCAAGTCCTTCAGCGAAGTTTCCCAGCGGGAAGTGAAAAAAGTCCCGGTCCTGCGCGGCAGGACGGTTGTGAACCTCTTTCTTGAGCCCAGCACCCGCACGCGTGTCTCTTTTGAGCTTGCGGAAAAGCGGTTGAGCGCGGACACCATCAGCATGGCGAGCGGCGGCTCCAGCATGAGCAAAGGAGAATCCCTGTGGGACACGATCGCGAACATTGAGGCGCTCAAAGTCAATCTGATCGTGATGCGCCACGGATCTTCAGGCGCGCCGCACCGTATTTCGAACTATACCAAGGTCGGGATCGTCAACGCCGGGGACGGCATTAATGAACATCCGACCCAGGGGCTCCTGGATATGTTCACGCTGCGCGAGATCAAAGGAAAGATCAAAGGCCTCAAAGTGGTGTTCGTCGGGGACATCCTGCATTCGCGCGTGGCGCGGTCCAATGTCTGGGGCCTGACGAAGCTCGGCGCCGAAGTGGTGATCTGCGGACCGAAGACACTGATCCCGTGGGGGATCGAGGAACTCGGGGTCAAAGTGGTCCACGACGTGAAGAAAGCGATGGAGGGGGCGGATGCCGTGACGCTACTCAGGATCCAGATGGAAAGGCAGAACGAAACCCTCTTTCCGAGCATCCGAGAATACGCGAGCACCTTCGGGCTCAACACCGAACTTTTCAAGCTGGCGAAGCCGGACGCCATCCTGATGCACCCGGGTCCGGTGAACCGCGGCGTGGAGATCGAGAGCGCCCTTGCCGACAGCCCGCAGTCCTACATTCTGAAGCAGGTGACGAACGGGATCGCGGTCCGCATGGCGGTCCTCTATCTTTTAAGCGGAGCGTTAAAAGATGAAAAATAAACTGAACGGGCAATCGGTCAAGAACCTGATCATCCGGAACGCCCACATCGTCGACCCGGCCAACAAGATCGACGAAGTGATGGACCTTTACGTGAAAAGCCACCGGGTGGTCAAATGGGGGAAGGATCTCACGGCCGAAGACGTCGAGACTCTCGACGCGAAGAAGCTCCACCTTCTGCCGGGGCTCATTGACATGCATGTCCACTTTCGCGAACCGGGATACGAGCACAAGGAAACGATCGAGACGGGCGTTCAGGCCGCGATCGCCGGCGGATTCGCCGCCTGCGTCAGCATGCCGAACACCAAGCCGGCCTGCGATAACGCGCAAGTCGTGAAGTACCAGATGGAACGCGCGAACGTTCTTAACTTCAACATTTTTCCGTCCGGAACGCTCACGCAGGGACGCGAGGGCAAGAAGATCTCCGAAATGGCCGAGATGAAAGCCGCGGGCGCGGTGGCGGTCACGGACGACGGGAATTGGGTGGTGGATTCCGGGGTCGCGCGCCGGGTTTATGAATACGCGGCGACCTACGGGCTTCCGATCCTCTCTCACGCGGAGGACCCGACGATCAGCCTTAACGGGGTCATGAACGAGGGGATCGTTTCGACGAAGCTCGGGCTTCGGGGACGGCCGAACGCGGCCGAGGACATTGCGACCGCGCGGGACATCGAACTGGTCCGTCTCATCAAATGCCAGTTTCATTTCCAGCATGTTTCGACGCGCGGGGCCGTGGAAATGATCCGCCGCGCGCGGTTGGAGGGACTCCCCGTGACGGCCGAGGCGGCGCCGCATCATATCGCGCTGACGGACGAAGAATTCGTGAAGTACGACACTTTTTACAAAATGAATCCGCCGCTGAGGACCGAAGAGGACCGTCAGGCGGTGATTAAAGGACTTGAGGACGGAACGATCGATACGATCGCGACGGACCATGCGCCGCACGCGCTGGAAGAGAAAGACCAGGACATTGAGATCGCGCCGTTCGGGACGATCGGGCTTGAGTCCTCGTTTGGGGTGGTGATGACGGAGCTTTTCCACGGCCGGAAATGGAAGATCGAGGAGATCGTCCGGAAAATGAGCCTGGTGCCGGCGGAGATCCTGAAGAAGCCGAATTTCGGAAGGCTGAAGACGGGGGAACAGGCGAATTTCATCCTGGTGGATGTGAATAAGGAATGGACGTTTGCCGAGGAGCATGTTCAATCCAAGTCCATGAATTCCTGTTTTTATGGAAAAAAACTGAAGGGGAAAGTCCTGCATACTTTTGTAAAGGGTTATCAGTACGTCCTCTAAGACCGTTCCCCGTCCATCCGGACAAGATCGGGACGGTCATACGAACCTTTCAGGTTCATCGTAACGCGCGGTACTGGCACCGGGGCAAATTCGTGAAAAAAGCGATACTGGCACTCGAGGATGGTGTGTGGTTCGAGGGCGTGGGGTTTGGCGCCGAGGGTGAGGCCTTTGGCGAAGTGGTCTTCAATACGGGGCTTACCGGTTATCAGGAGATCCTGACCGATCCTTCCTATAAAGGGCAGATGGTCGTGATGACCTACCCGCATATCGGCAATTACGGGATCAACGCGGCGGACGCGGAATCCTCACGGCCGTGGGTCGAGGGCTTCATCATCAAGGAATTGAGCCCGATCGTCAGCAACTACCGCTCCGAAATGACGCTTGATGCTTTCCTCAAAAGGTCCAATATCGCGGGCATTCAGGGGATCGATACCCGGAAACTTGTGAAGCATCTGAGGACCGTGGGCGCAAAAAAAGGCGTGATCTCCACGCGCGAAGCGGATCCAAAAAAACTCGTTTCGATGGCAAAGAGATCGCCGAGCATCGTGGGAGTGGACCTGGTCAAAGGAGTGACGTGCCAGAGATCCTATGATTTTAATGAGAGCGTCCCGTCGGAATTCGGATGGGGGGATTCCCGGAAGAAGCAATACAGTCTTGTGGCCGTCGACAGCGGCATCAAATGGAATATTCTCCGCAAGCTCAACCAGCACGGTTTCAACGTCAAAGTCGTTCCGGCCCACACGACGGCGCAGGAGATCCTGGCCTGCAAACCGGACGGCCTTTTTCTTTCGAACGGTCCGGGCGATCCGGCCGCCGTCAAGTACCTGGTGGAAACGGTTCGCAAGCTCATCGGCAAACTCCCGATGTTCGGGATCTGCCTCGGGCATCAGATGATCGGGCAGGCGCTCGGGGGGAAGACCTCCAAGCTTAAATTCGGACACCACGGCAACAACCATCCGGTGATGGACCTTGAGACCCGCAAGATCGAGATCACGTCCCAGAACCACAACTTTGTGGTGGACATCGATTCGCTTCCCAAAGACGAAGTAGAGATGACGCATATTAATCTGAACGACAAAACACTGGAGGGTTTTCGGCACAGGAAGCATCCGGTCTTTTGTGTGCAGTACCATCCGGAGAACGCGCCGGGGCCGCACGACAGCGACTATCTTTTTACGAGATTTTACGAACTGATCCACAAACAGGCGGGTTGAAAAAAAGGGGATACGATATGCCGAGACGCAAAGACATTAAAAAAGTCCTGATCATCGGGTCCGGGCCGATCATTATCGGTCAGGCCTGCGAATTCGATTATTCCGGAACGCAGGCGTGTAAGGCCCTCCGCAGCGAAGGTTACGAGATCGTCCTTGTGAACTCGAATCCCGCGACGATCATGACCGATCCGGAAATGGCGGACAAGACGTACATCGAGCCGCTGACCGTAGAAAGCCTTGAAAAGATCATCGCTCTGGAACGGCCGGACGCTCTTTTGCCCAACCTGGGCGGGCAGACGGGTCTCAATCTTTCCTCCGCGCTTCATAAGAGCGGCGTGCTTGCGAAGTATGGCGTTCAGATCATCGGGGTCAAGGCGGACGCTATCGAACGCGGTGAAGACCGTGAGATCTTTAAAACGACGATGGCGCAATTGGGGATCCCCGTACCGCAGTCCGCGACGGCCAATACCGTAGAGGAGTGCGAAGTCATCGCTCAAAAGATCGGCTATCCGGTCGTCATCCGTCCGGCCTACACGATGGGCGGGACGGGCGGCGGTATCGCTTATAACATAGAAGACCTTCGCGTGATCGCCCTGAGAGGACTGACCATGAGCATGGCCCGTCAAGTTCTTATCGAAGAGGCCGTGATCGGGTGGGAAGAACTGGAGCTCGAGGTCGTCCGCGATTCCAAGAACCAGAAGATCACGGTCTGTTTTATCGAGAACGTGGACGCGATGGGAGTTCACACGGGGGACAGCTTTTGCGTGGCGCCGATGCTGACGGTCGCTCCCGCACTTCAAAAGAAGCTTCAGGAATATTCTTACAGGATCGTCGACGCGATCGGGGTGGTCGGCGGGACGAATATCCAGTTCGCTCATAATAAGAAGGACGGACGCGTGGTCGTCATCGAGATCAACCCCCGCACGTCCCGGTCTTCGGCGCTGGCTTCAAAGGCGACGGGTTTTCCGATCGCCATGGTGTCAACGCGCCTGGCCGCCGGTCTGACGATGGACGAGATCCCTTACTGGCGCGACGGAACGCTTGAGAAATACACGCCGAGCGGCGACTACGTGGTCGTCAAGTTCGCCCGATGGGCGTTTGAAAAGTTCCCGAAAGCGAAGGACATTCTCGGGACGCAGATGAAGGCCGTCGGCGAGGTCATGTCGATCGGCAAGAACTTCAAAGAAGCGTTGCAAAAATCCATCCGTTCCCTTGAGATCGGCCGTTACGGTCTCGGCGGCGCGAAGGATTTCAAACAGCTTTCCGTGGAGCAGCTCCGCGAGCGGCTGGCCCATCCTTCGAGTGAGCGGATCTTTCTCATGTACGAAGCGCTCCGGAAGGGTTTTACGGTCGAAGAGCTTTACCGCATGACCTATATCGGGGAATGGTTCATTAAGGAGATGAAAGACCTCGTCATGTTCGAAGAGGAAATGCTCCAGAAGTCCTGGGACAAGTTCGAGGACAAGGATCTTCTCAAGGCCAAGGAGTGGGGCTTCGCGGACCGGTATCTCGCCGGACTTTTTGGAATTTCCGAGACCGCGGTGCGGGAGCGCCGGATACGGCTCGGGAAGATCGCGCGGTACGAGGCCGTTCCGGTGAGCGGCGTCAAGAATGCCGCCTACTATTACTCCACGTATCTTCCGGGCAAGGAAGATGTCGCGGTCTCGAAAAATAAAAAGATCCTTATCCTTGGCGGCGGCCCGAACCGTATCGGACAGGGGATCGAGTTCGACTACACCTGCGTGCACGCGGTTTTCGCGCTTCGCGCGGCGGGATATGAATCGATCATGATCAACTGCAATCCCGAAACGGTCTCGACCGATTATGATACGGCGAACAAACTTTACTTCGAGCCGCTGACGATCGAGGACGTGCTGACGATCTACGAAAAGGAAAAGCCCGAGGGCGTAATCGTGCAGTTCGGAGGCCAGACGCCCCTGAATATCGCCAAACAGTTGAAAGACGCCGGCGTGAAGATCCTGGGGACGACGCCGGAGAGCATCGCCTTTGCCGAAGACCGCGAGCTTTTCCGTCAGAAGATGATCGAACTCGGGATCCCGCAGCCCGAAAGCGGTATCGCCCGGTCCCTTGAGGAAGCGCTGGCGATCGCCGCGAAGATCGGTTATCCCTTGATGGTCCGCCCGTCTTTTGTCCTCGGCGGCCGCGGGATGGAGATCATTTACGATGAAGAGATGATGAGGAAATATGCGATCGAGGCGATCAAAGTAAGCCCGGAGCATCCCATGCTCATCGACCGCTTTCTTGATAAGGCCATCGAATGCGAGGTCGACGCGTTGTCGGACGGCAGCGATTCGTTCGTGACCACGGTCATGGAGCATATTGAATGGGCCGGCGTCCATTCGGGCGACTCTGCCTGTTCGATCCCCAGCCGGACGATCTCGCAAGAACACCTGGACCAGATCCGCGATTACACGGACAAGATCGCGAAAGCGCTCAAGGTGGTGGGGCTTATCAATGTCCAGTACGCCATCTGTGAGGACAAGGTTTATATTCTTGAGGCCAATCCGCGCGCTTCGCGAACGGTACCGATCGTGTCCAAGGTCACGGGAATTTCGATCGCCCGCATCGCGACCGAAATGATGCTCGGAAAAAAGATCAAGGATTTTCCGCAGCTGAAACAAGGCGAGGTCCCGTTCGTGGGCGTTAAGGAGGCCGTGTTCCCGTTCAACATGTTCCCGGAGGTCGATCCGCTCCTGGGGCCCGAGATGCGCGCCACCGGTGAAGTGATGGGCGTGGGGGAAAATTTCGGCGTCGCGTTTTATAAGGCGCAGGAGGCCACGGGGGCGAAACTCCCGCTGGAGGGGAACGTTCTTTTGACGGTCGCGGGGAAGGACAAGGAAATGCTGCCTCCGATCGCCAAGAAACTCGTGTCGCTCGGGTTCAAGATCTTTGCCACCGAGAAAACGAGTGCGTTTTTGACGGCCCGCAAGATCGCGAACACTCCTATCAAGAAGATCCAGGAGGGACAGCCCAATATCGCGGACGCCATCAAGAACGGCGAGCTGCACCTGATCATTAACACGCCGGAAGGACGCGGGAGCCAAGCGGATGACAGCTATATCCGCATGATGGCCATCCAGCGCAAACTGCCTTACGTGACATCCATGGCGGCAGCGGAAGCGACGGTGGAAGGCATCGCGGCGGCGAAAAAGAACACTATCGCGCCGCGGTCCCTGCAGGATTACTACCGTGAGGCCAAAATGACCACAGCGGTTTGAGGAATAGAAATGCCGAAAAGAACCGACATCAAAAAGATCCTGATCATCGGGTCCGGGCCGATCATCATCGGTCAGGCCTGCGAATTCGACTATTCAGGGGTGCAGGCCGTAAAGGCCCTCAAAGAGGAGGGCTATAAGGTCGTTCTGATCAATTCGAATCCGGCGACGATCATGACGGACCCCGAGTTCGCGGACGCGACCTACATCGAACCCCTGACCGTCGAATTTCTGGAGAAGGTGATCGCCAAAGAAAGGCCCGATGCCGTGCTCCCGACCATGGGCGGACAGACCGGGCTGAACCTTGCGGTCGAGGCTTGCGAAAAAGGCGTATTTCAAAAGTACGGCGTGGAAATGATCGGTGCGAAGTACGAGGCCATCAAAAAAGCCGAGAACCGCGATGAATTCAAACGGGCGATGCAGAAGATCGGCCTCGATCTTCCCAAAAGTGATTTTGCTTACACTGTGGAAGAGGCCGAAAAAGTTGCGGAGAAGATCGGGTATCCCGTGATCGTGCGGGCGAGCTTTACGCTGGGCGGGTCCGGGAGCGGGATCTGCTCTAACGCCGATGAACTCCGGACGACGGTGCGCATGGGTCTTGATTACAGTATGGTGCGCGAGGTGCTGATCGAGGAATCGATCCTCGGGTGGAAGGAGTTCGAGCTCGAGGTCATGCGCGACATCAAGGACAACTTCGTGGTGATCTGTTCGATCGAGAATCTTGATCCCATGGGGGTCCACACGGGCGATTCCATCACGGTCGCGCCGGCCCAGACGCTCACGGACCGGGAATACCAGCGGATGCGCGACGCGGCCCGCAAGGTCATGTCCGAGATCGGGATCGAGACCGGCGGTTCGAACGTGCAGTTCGCCGTGGACCCCAGGACCGGGCGCATGGTCATCATTGAAATGAACCCGCGCGTATCGCGTTCCTCGGCGCTTGCGTCCAAAGCGACGGGGTTCCCGATCGCGAAATTCGCGGCCAAGCTCGCTGTGGGGCTGACGCTGGATGAGATCCCGAACGATATCACCAAGTACACGCCGGCCTCATTCGAACCCTCGATCGACTATTGCGTGGTGAAGATCCCGCGGTTCGCGTTCGAGAAATTCGAAGGGGTGGACAACCGCCTCACGACCCAGATGAAATCGGTGGGCGAGGTCATGGCCATCGGCCGCACTTTTAAAGAAGCGCTTCAAAAGGGTTTGCGTTCTCTGGAGACGAAGCGGTTCGGCTTCGGCGCGGACGGGAAAGACAAGGTTTTTGACCTTGCGCTGAAAACCCGCGAAGAATATCTCGGCTTCATGAAGAGCGTTCCCAATGATAAAGCGTTGCGCGAAAAAATATTCGCCTGTGCGAAGGTCCCGCGGGAAGACAGGATCTTTTATCTGAAGTACGCTTTCCTCGCCGGCTATACGATCGAGGAAATTTACGCGCAAACAGGGGTTGATCCCTGGTTCCTGGCCCAGCTGAAACAGATAGTGGACCTCGAAAAGGAACTGCTTGACGCCAGGGGACATAAAAAGGTTCAGGAAGCGCTTCTGCGCAGGGCCAAGGAATACGGGTTCTCCGACAGGCAGCTTGGGTTCTGCTGGGGCATGAAAGAGGCCCCTGTCCGCGCGATGCGTAAGAAGATGGGGATCCGCCCGGTCTACAAGCTTGTCGATACCTGCGCGGCGGAATTCAAGGCCTACACGCCGTATTTTTATTCGACCTATGAAGCAGAGGACGAGTCCAATCCCAGCAAGAAAAAAAAGGTGATGATCCTCGGCGGCGGGCCGAACCGGATCGGGCAAGGGATCGAGTTCGATTATTGCTGCGTCCACGCGGTGCTCGCGCTCAGGAAGATGGGTTATGAAACGATCATGGTCAATTCAAATCCCGAGACGGTCAGTACGGACTATGATACCTCTGACAAACTGTTTTTCGAGCCGCTGACCCTTGAGGACGTGCTGAACATTTACGAGAATGAGAAACCGGTGGGAGTGATCCTGCAGCTCGGCGGGCAGACGCCGCTCAATCTCGCGAAGGCGCTCAAGGCGAACGGCGTGAAGATCCTCGGGACCTCGGTCGAGGCGATCGACCGCGCGGAGGACCGCGACCAATTCAAAAAACTTTTACACAAGATCCGTTTGTCCCAGCCCGCGAACGGCATTGCCTCGAGCCTCGAGGAGGCTTGCGAGGTCGCCAAGAGGATCGGTTATCCGATCGTCGTGCGGCCGTCCTATGTGCTGGGAGGGCGGGCGATGGAGATAGCCTACGATCAGACTTCCCTTAAAAAATTTATGAAACAGGCGGTCGAGGCGAGCGGCGAGCATCCGGTGCTGATCGACAAATTCCTTGAGGACGCGACCGAGATCGATGTGGACCTGATCTCGGACGGCAAGACCTCGGTCGTGGGCTCGGTGATGGAACATATCGAAGAGGCCGGGATCCATTCGGGGGACAGCGCTTCCGTGATCCCCCCGTTCTCTATTCCGCGGGAGACCGTGGAAGAGATCGTCGCGAAGACCAAGCAGATCGCCAGGGAGCTTGGCGTGGTGGGGCTGATGAATGTCCAGTACGCGATCCAGAAAGGACAGGTCTTTTGCCTGGAAGTGAACCCGCGCGCTTCGAGGACCGTGCCGTTCGTGAGCAAAACGATCGGTGTGCCTCTCGCAAAGCTCGCGGCGCAGCTCATGGTCGGGAAAACCCTCAAAGACCTGAAATTCACCGAAGAGATCGTGCCGAACCACGTCGCCGTGAAAGAATCCGTGTTCCCGTTCGTGAAATTCCCCGGGGTCGACATCATCCTGTCGCCGGAAATGAAATCGACCGGGGAGGTGATGGGGATCGATAAGGATTTCGGGAAGGCCTTCTATAAATCCCAGGAGGCCGCGATGTCCCGTCTTCCGAGGAAAGGGACGGTTTTCATCAGCGTGAAGGATTCCGACAAACCCAAGATCGCCGAGATCGCCCGGCAATTCCACCGGTCCGGCTTCAAGATCGTGTCAACCCGTGGAACGGCCCAGGTACTGAAAGATCACCGCGTGCCGGTCCAAGAGATCCTGAAGATCACCGAAGGGAGCCCGAACATTGCGGATTGGGTTCGCAACAAGAAAATGGACCTTATTGTCAATACCCCGAGCGGGAAGGGGCCGATGCTCGATGAAGGCAAGATCCGTTCTCTGGCGGTTTCTTTCAATATTCCCTGTATCACCACGCTGAGCGCGGCCCGGGCTGCGCTGCGCGGTCTTCAGGCGGTGCGGGATGATGAGCTGGACGTGAAGTCGATCCACGATTATCATGGGGTCAAAGCGGCTAAAGGTTGAGGCAATGGCAAAAAAACTTTCCGACGAAACGGTCACGGTCCTCGAGAACAAAAAGATCAACGGGAAATATTACAAGCTGGCTTTCCTGTCGGCGGCGCTTTCTAAGGGTGTCCGCCCCGGTCAATTCCTTCAGGTCCTCATCAACGAAGGTAAGGATCCTTATCTCCGCCGTCCCTTCAGTTATTACCGCGTCACGGGCCGGCGCATCGAGATCCTTTATGAAGTTTTGGGGCGTGGGACGGCGATCCTTTCCCAAAAGAAAAAGGGGGACACACTGAAAGTCATGGGGCCGCTCGGGAACGGTTTCACCGTGGCTCTCGGGAAAAAGAAGCGCGTTTTGATCGCGGGAGGCGTGGGTGTCCCGCCGCTCGTTTTTCTTGCTGAAAAGGCCTCTGTTGCGCGTCTTTTGATCGGGACAAAATCCAAGCTCGAGGTCGTGCCGCAAAGAGAACTCAAGAAGGTCAAAACAAAGGTCCTTTACGCGACGGAAGACGGTTCTTGCGGATTTAGAGGACTGGTCACCGCGCTTCTGGAAAAAGTGATCATGAAAGAAGACCCGCGGGAATTGTTCCTCCAGACCTGCGGTCCGAGGCGGATGATGGAGGTCGTGATCGCGCTAGCCCGCAAATACGGGATCGAAGGCGAGGCCTCCTGGGACGAGACCATGGCGTGCGGCGTGGGAGCTTGTTTGGGGTGTATGGTAAAAACAAAGGACGGTTTGCGGAGGGCCTGTGCGGACGGTCCCGTATTCCGGTTCGAGGACCTCGCATTATGAAACCCGACCTGACGACCACGATCAAGGGTTTGAGGCTTAAGAATCCGGTTACGGTGGCTTCCGGGACTTTTGGGACCACGGACGAATACGCCGGATATGTGGACCCCAAAAAGCTGGGCGCTATTATCACAAAGACCATCACAGTGAAGCCGCGGGAAGGGAATCCTATGCCGAGGATCTGCGAGACGACGGCGGGAATGCTCAACGCGATCGGGCTCCAGAACAAAGGGCTGGAGGATTTTGTCGAACAGAAGATCCCGTACTTCAAAAAGATCGGCGTGCCACTCATCGTCAGTATTGCGGGAGAATCGGCCGGGGAGTTCGGAAAACTCGCCAAGACGTTTGACGGTCTGAAGAGCGTCGTGAAGGCGCTCGAGGTGAATCTGTCCTGCCCCAACGTGGAGGCGGGCGGCGTGAATTTCATGAAAAAGCAGGAGAGGATCCTGGACGCGGTCAAGGCGGTCCGCGATCAAACCGACCTTTTGACTTTCGCGAAGCTTTCCCCGGAACTCGGGGACGTTGTGGAGATAGCCGGGAAGGTTTTGGAGCAGGGGATGGACGGCATCAGCTTGATCAATACGCTGCGCGGTATGGCGGTCGATATCAGGACCCGGAGTTCCCGGCTTGCGAAAGATTTCGGAGGACTGAGTGGTCCGGCGATCAAGCCTGTCGCGCTCCGCTACGTTTTTCAGGTCAAAAAAGCTTACAATTGTCCTGTGATCGCTTCGGGAGGGATCACAGACGCGAATGATGCTCTGGAATTCCTGATCGTCGGCGCCGACCTGTTAGCCGTCGGCACGGCGAATTTTGTGGAGCCCCGTGCGACGCTGGATATTTTAAAAGGGATCGAGTCTTTCTGTGTAAAAGAAAAGATCACGAACCTTGACCGGCTGCGGGGAAGCTATCGGACCGCTGATACTGGAAAAGGGAAATGAGAGGGGACGTGTGAGCCAAGTACCGTTAGAGGAACGTCTGATCGTCGCGCTGGATGCGCCAAGTTTGGAGATCGCCGAAAAATGGCTGGGGGAGCTCAAAGGCGTCGTCCACTATTATAAGGTAGGTCTCGAGCTTTTTACCGCGCACGGGTGGAAAGCCGTGAACCTCGTGAAGAATTTCGGGGGCCGCGTTTTTCTTGATCTCAAACTTCATGACATTCCCAATACCGTGGGCCGCACGATGGCCGCGGTTTGCGAACACGGAGTGGACATGGTGAATGTTCACGCCCTCGGCGGGTTCGAGATGATGCGGATGGCCAGAGAAGCCATCGAAAAATGTTCGGTCGGGCGCGCGCAGAAACCGAAAGTGATCGCCGTGACAGTCCTCACAAGCCATGATCAGAAGACGCTGTCCCGGGAACTCGGGATCCGTTGTTCCGTAAAAGCGGAAGTCCTGAAACTCGCGGCTCTCACGAAGAAGGCGGGACTGGACGGTATCGTTTGTTCGCCTCAGGAAACATCCTGGGTCCGCAGGAAATTCCCGAAGGATTTTGTGATCGTGACCCCGGGGATCCGTCCCGCCGGCGCCGAGAAGGGGGATCAAAAGCGGATCCATACTCCGGAAAAAGCCATCCAGGCGGGGGCTGATCATATCGTGGTTGGCCGGCCGATCACCCAGGCGCCGGATCTTCGTGCCGCAGCGATCAAGATCGTCGACGAGATCACTTCCGTTTCAAAGCGGTGAGTTTAACTCCTTAAAAATGAAGCACTTAGGAAGAAACGGGAGACGCTTTTCCTTGACAGGTCGCCAGAAACTTTTATAATGCGACATCCAATTGTTCCCCATGTCCGATAACATTCCTAGGATTCCGCAATTATGATAAGAAGCATGACGTCTTTTGCGCGGGTGTCGCTTCCTGCCGGCGGAAAAGAGTGGGTCGTTGAGGTCCGGTCGCTCAATCAGCGGTATTTTGAGCTTTCCTCGCGGCTTCCGCCGCAGATGTTCCAGTTCGACGGTCAGATTCGCCAGCTTGTACAGTCTGTGATGCGCCGCGGAAAGGTAACGTTAAGCGTCGGGGAGGAAGGCCGGGAGAACGGCTTCATGGCCTATGAACTTGATGAAGACCAGGTCCGGGCTTATCTCGCTTCGGCCAAAAAGGTACGGAAAAAATTCTCTCTCGAAGGGGACCTTACTCTTGAAGCCGTGATGAGGCTTCCGGGCGTCGTGAAAGAGAAGTCCCCAAAAGACGCTCACGTTTGGACGTGGCCGAAGCTTAGCGCGCTATTGAAACGGGCACTGGACAAGGCGGTCATCCACAAAGAAGAGGAAGGGGAGAAGCTCGAGAAGGATTTCCGTCTGAGGTTGGCGCGCATCGCGAGAACATCCCATCAGGTCGAAACGCTCATTCAGGGGAGTAAAGCGGCCTATTTTGAAAAATTGAAGAGCCGCCTCAAAGGTCTTCTTGGGGACGAGAAGATCGAAGAGGACCGCCTGTACCGGGAAGTCGCTTTTTTGGCCGAGCGCTGTGATATTACCGAAGAGATCGTCCGGATGAACAGCCACCTGGACCTTTTCGGGAAATGGCTTTCAAGAGAGGGCGAGATCGGTCGCGAACTGGATTTCCTTTGTCAGGAAATGAACCGGGAAGCGAACACGATGGCCTCGAAGGCCCAGCTTTTTGAGGTCTCGAAAGAGACGATCGCGATCAAAAGCGAGATCGAGAAGATCCGGGAGCAGGTTCAGAATGTCGAATAAAGCAGCTCGTGCCCGGCAAGGGATTCTGGTGATCTTGTCTGCCCCGTCGGGATGCGGGAAGACGAGTATCGTCGAGCGGCTTCTCAAGCGTCATCCAGAGTGGGTGCGCTCGATTTCCGCGACGACGCGGCCGCCGCGCGTGGATGAAAAGGATAAACAGGATTATTTCTTCCTTTCCAAACGGGAATTCGAGGGCATGATACAAGAAGGGAAAATGCTCGAGCATGCCGCGATCTATGGGAAGCTTTATGGAACCCCGAAGGATTTTGTGGTACAACAGATCGCCCGCGGCAAGGTCGTGATCCTGACCATCGATGTCCAGGGGACCCGGCAGGTGATGAACTCGTGGGGGAGCGAAGGTCCTCTTTTGAGCATTTTTATTTTACCGCCGTCGATCAAGGCTTTGCGGGAGCGCCTTACGGGCCGTAATACTGAGACGCCGGGGGAAGTCGAGAAGAGGATCGGGATCGCGCAGGATGAGATCAAGGCCGCGACGCTTTATGACCAGACCGTGATCAATCAAAAACTGGACCAGGCTGTTCTGGAAGTGGAGAACATTATTTCGAATTTTGAAAAGGAAAGGGGAAAATAATCATAATGGCGTACATCGCGTTGGAAAAGATATTGCCGGAAAAGAACAAAAGCCTCTACAAAAGCGTTTTGACCGCCGCCGCGCGGGCGAATGAACTTGTGCAGGGCGCCCAGCCGCTGATCAAGACCGAATCAAAAAAGGCCGCGACCGTTGCGTTGCTTGAAATGGCCGCAAGGAAAGTCGTTTATGTCGAGATCAAATCCAAAGGTAAAAAAACCCTCGCGTAAAACGATCCTCCAGATCGTCACGGGGAGCATCGCCGCCTACAAATCTCCCGATCTTATCAAGGGGATGAAGGCCGACGGGATTCGTGTCATTTGCGTTATGACCGAGTCCGCTCATGAGTTCGTGACCCGGACGGTGCTGCGGACCGTGAGCGGCGAGACGGTCTATTCCGAGATGTTCCCCAAGGACGCGCCTTTTGGGGTTTTGCACACATCCCTGGCGGACCTTCCGGACCTGGTGCTCGTCGCACCGGCGACGGCGAATTTCATCGCGAAGCTTGCGACGGGGATCTCGGATGATCTTGCGAGCTGTATTTGTCTGGCTACGCGCAAACCGATCCTTATCGTTCCGGCCATGAACGACGGGATGTATCTGCATCCGATCACCCAAAAGAACATCGCGCAGCTTAAAGCCCTTGGTTATTACTTTCTGGACCCGGTCGAAGGGGAACTTGCCTGCGGGCGCGTGGGGGTCGGCCATATTGCGACTGACGTGAATATCCGCGCAGAAGTCCAGGATATCCTCCAAAAGAAAGCCCGCCGTAAATAGGTCTATGGCCGCGCACGTCAAGAAAATCCTTATTACTGCTGGCCCCACCCGGGAAATGCTCGATCCTGTCCGGTTTCTTTCGAATCTTTCCACGGGAGAGATGGGCTACGCGATCGCCAGGGCCGCAGCGCGCAGGAAATACCGGGTGACCCTGGTCAGCGGGCCAACCGCATTGAAGCCTCCCCAAGGCGTTCGTTTCATTCCCATTATTACCGCTCAACAGCTTGAGAAGGCTTGTTCGGAACTCTTCCCGGAACAGGATTGTCTCATCATGGCGGCGGCGGTATGCGATTTTACGCCCGAGGTCTCCCGGCGGCAAAAGATCCCTAGTGCAGCGGGTTATGCGCTAAGGCTCAAAAGAACACCTGATATTCTCGCATCATTGGCCAAGCGAAAGGGGCGGCGCGTCGTGATCGGGTTTTGCCTTGAAACTAAAAATCTTATTTCCCGGGCGAAGGAAAAGCTTCGCAGGAAGGCTTTGGACGGGATCGTGGCGAATTTTTATGATCCCAAAAGGCAGATCCCCTTCGGGGACCGGCGCACGAAGGTTGTTATGATCGGAGCTGATCTTAGACCGCAAGAGTTGCCCAAACTGGCCAAAGAGCAGGTCGCCGAGAGACTTTTGGATTGGATCGAAAGTTTCCCCTCGAGGGGAAAGAGCTAAAATAATATTTTGCAATCGTGGAAAATGAATATAATAAGGCCTCCTGTCGGGTAGGAACTGCATTTTTTAAAACATAATAGGAGAGGGAATATGGATATTTTTTCGAGAAAATTTTCAGCGGTTTTGCTGGCCCTTTTAATGGTTCTAAGCGGTTGCGCCTCCGAAAGCAGTGGTATTACGGAACGTGAATCCGGAGCGCTGGTCGGCGGTGGTCTTGGCGCAGGGTTGGGCGCGATCATCGGGAGTCAGTCCGGACACGCGGGTGCGGGGACCGCTATTGGCGCCGGTGCCGGCCTTTTAGCGGGTGCCCTGGCGGGTGAGATGGCGCGCCGTCAGAAAGAGAACACCAAGAAGGAGATCCGGCAAGAGATGATGCAGCAGCAATATCAAGGACAGTATGCTCCGCAACCTTATACGACGCAGTCTCAGTCATTAGCGCCGGTCGTTCAGCAGCAGGTTGCCGGTGCTCCGGCACCCGTGCGGCAAGAGATGAACACGAAGTATAATCCGAGAACGGGCCAAACATTCCCCTCGAATTATACATACGATCCGAATACCGGCGAAGAGCTTAAGCCTCTTACCTGAGCGACGATGAAGCCGGTCAAGAAGGCATTAAAGATCGGGATCCTGACGGGGGGCGGGGACTGTCCGGGATTGAACGCGGTGATTCGCGCAGTCACGAAATCGGCCATCCAGAATCACGGGTGGGAAGTTTTCGGTATTGAAGACGGGTACGCCGGTCTTATCGAGAAACGCGGCCATGAATTGACGCAAACGCAGGTTTCTGGGATTCTGACCGTCGGCGGCACGATCCTCGGTACATCCAACCGTGCGGATCCGTTCAAGGTGCCCGTCGTCAAAGGGAAAAATATTCGTTTTGAGGACCATTCTGATCAAGCTATCGAGCATTTTCGCCAGTGGGGGCTGGGTGTCCTGGTCGCGGTAGGGGGGGATGGCACGCTTTCCATTTCGAACCAGCTCAGCAAAAAGGGTGTTCCGGTCATCGGGATCCCCAAAACGATCGATAATGATCTCAGCGGTACGGACTACACGTTCGGGTTTCATACAGCCGTCAGTATTTGCACGGAGGCGGTCGACCGGCTCCATACGACGGCAGCGGCCCATCATCGCGTTATGATCCTTGAAGTCATGGGGCGGAACGCCGGATGGATCGCGCTTCATTCGGGGTCGGCAGGAGGCGCTGACATTATTTTGATCCCGGAAATCCCGTATTCGATGGATGCGGTCTGTCGCGCCGTCAAAAAGAGGGCGCAGTACGGGAAGAAATTCAGTCTGATCGTGGTGGCCGAGGGAGCTGTCGAACTGGGCGGGAAGAAGATTGTCAAGAAAGCGGATCCGAAGAATCCCTATCCTGAAAAACTCGGGGGCGTTGGGAATTATCTGGTCGACCGGATCGAAAAGATGACGGGCCTTGAAACGCGCGCGGCCGTTCTTGGGCATATTCAACGCGGTGGTTCACCGACTCCGCCCGACCGCATTTTAGGGACGCTGTTTGGGGCTCATGCTGTTGAGTGTATCGCTCAAAAAAAATGGGCTCAAATGGTATGTGTGCAGGGGGGAGCTGTCAGATCGATCCCGATCGAGCGGGCGGTCAGTAAGTTGAAAAGAGTCACCGACGACAATCCCCTTGTCATCGCCGGGGAAGCCATCGGAGTGAACTTCGGCCGCTAAGGTTTGAGGGTTATTGGATTTTTCAGGATTTTTAACCTCCCGGTTGTGGAGATCAGGGCGCGGTAGCAAAGTGGTAATGCATCGGTCTGCAAAACCGATATACGGCGGTTCAATTCCGCCCCGCGCCTCCAGTTACCAGATCATGAACGGTTCTGCGTTTTTTTCGTTCGTGATTTGAACATGCCCGGATGGCGGAATCGGCAGACGCAACGGACTTAAAATCCTCGTGAAGAATTGTCCTAAGTGCTTGAAAACAAACGTAATTTGAATAAATATAACAAGTTACGATTTATCGTGAAATTGATCGGTTTTGGACGGCTTCCCTTTAGCTGATGCAAGCTTTAGACACCCTAAAGACACCAAGCCTCTTTTCTCCATCCAAAAACAGCAAATCCTTCGGATGATGGCGCAATTCCCGCCACTATAAGCAGACTCGTCAGGTGGAACTTGATAGGTTCTTTATCTAGCCCTAGCGGCGAAAACATCTGCCTAGGCTTTAAAATCCCTCACCTGGTGGGCCGTAATGCGTATTATCGTGTATTAGAGACGTCCTAGGGGAAGAACGATGGTAAGGGTCTCGGGAAAACTCGTGTGTAAGCACTTTCTTATTTCGTCCTATAGAAAAGGAGGAGGTTTGTACAGTTGGGTATGGGGTGCACACTTGGGCTAACGACAAAAAAGATACAAGAAGAAAAGATTTTCTGTCGTTCTTAAAACGATATTGTATGATGCCAACCCAGTAAAAGCCGTGGGAGCGGGTTCGGAGGTCCGGACACGGGAACTCGGTTCAAACCAAAAGGAGAAAGCACCATGGCGAAGGCAAAAGCAAATTCAGCGTTTATGAAACCGATGAAAATCAGCGAGGCGCTCGCGGCAGTAGTAGGCAAAGGGCCGATGCCCCGTAGCGAAGTCGTAAAAAAGCTTTGGGTCTACATCAAGAAGAGCAATCTCCAAGACCCGAAGAATAAGCGCAACATCAATGCGGATGCCCCGCTCAAGGTCGTGTTCGGCGGCAAGAAGGTCGTCAACATGTTTGAGATGACCAAACTCGTCAGCAAGCACCTTTCTTAAGGCAACTTCGCTTTATTGCACCATCCGTTGCGGAAAACGGCGGATGGGTTCGGTACTATTCGCAAAAGGGGTTACGGCAAATGCTGTAGCCTCTTTTTCGTCTTTAATCCAAAATATGACATTTGTTTCGATTCAGGGCTGGGAAGATTTTACATGCGTTGAAAGGCGTTACTGTAATCAAGCGGGGTCTTTTCTATTGATAACAGGCTTTTAAAGGTGTAATCTTTCGCCTCATCAGAGAAAAACTATGATCCAATTCCAAAGAAATAGAGTGTTCCAGTTTGCAGCAATCCTTTTGTTGATAGGGTTTGCGGCGTTTGCCTTCCATCCTCTGATCCATGCGACCCATCATGTTGGCGATAAGGATGACGCGGACCATTGTCCCTCATGCCAATTTGTTGCGGCGCTGGGATTCATACTTCTTTGTATTTTTTTGCTTTTCTTTAGGGCTCAAAGAGAGCAATTCACTCTTTCAGAGTTCAGGCAGTCCTTACCCTTTAAATTTCTTTCCCCGCTGTACGGCCGAGCACCTCCCGTTCTTTCCTAAGCGTTTTTCTTCTGATTTATAACGCAGGAAAGGAGTGTCACTATGCGACTTCATCTTTGGATATTTTCTCTTCTCTTACCGTTTTTTTGCCTCGGTCCTATCGGGACAGCATTGGCTGATCCCATTGCCGGACCCAATCTTGCACAAGACGTGGCGGACCTTAAACGAATGATGGCTGTCATGGAAAGCAATGTGGAGGTTCTGAAATCTACGGTCCGGGCCCAAAACGAAATTATCGAGCGGCAAAATTACCGGATCGAGGTATTCGAGAAAAAGCAGACTTCGCTTCCGATCCAAGCTGCAGCGATGCCACAAACCCCTCCGCCCGCTAAGACTCTTTTTCAGGGAGGCTTCAACCCGGATATTGGTGTGGTGGGTACGACCCAGGGCAAGCTGACGCAGAACAAGGCGGACGTAGACGGTAATAACACGATCGCTTTAAAAGAGTTGGAAGTCAATTTTGCGGGGGCGGTCGATCCTTATTCCAGGCTCGATGCCACACTCGCGCTTAATGATAACCTTGAGGATCAAAATATTGATATTGAAGAGGCGTATTACACGCGATGGGGCCTACCTCTCGGATTTACGACGCAGCTCGGTAAATTCCGCGCGATGATCGGAAAAGAAAATCTGATGCACGGGCACCAATTGCAAACCGCGGATTATCCGCTTGTGATCCAAAACTTTTTCGGCGAGGAGGGGCTTTCTTCATCGGGTGCTAGACTCAAAAATAGCATCCCGAATCCCTGGGACCTGCCGCTTGAGATCACAGGAGAGATCTTGCGCGGGAACAATGGAGCAAGTTTCTCCGGAGTTTCCCGTCGGCCGATCTTCAACACCCATCTGAAGTCTTTCTTTGAACCCTCGCAGGATACGAACTTGGAACTCGGATGGACCACGCTTTTTGGAGATGAGAATCCTCCGCGCACTATTCTTGTGGATGATGGCACTGGCACCATGGTCGAAGAGGAGTATACGTCCGCAGAAGGACAGGACCGCTACGGCGTGAAGGTTTTTGGAGGGGATGCGACCTTCAATTGGTTCCTCCCTGAGGGTAAAAAGGTCATGTCGCAAAGTGAGATCTATTTCCAGAATCGCACTGACCGGGTTTATGACAATAATGCCCCTTGGGGATTTTACTCTCTGGTGGAATATCGTTTCTCTCCGAAATTCAGCACCGGGGCACGTTTTGATTATCTGAACCCTCTGGATGTCGCGGGCCGGCAGGGGACCACAAGCATATCTCCCTATTTCATTTTCTGGCAAAGCGAATTTGCGGATGTGAAACTCCAATATTCGCATACCGTTTATGCAGGGGGAGAGAAAACAGATAATGCCGCTTTTTTTGTGGTGGATTTTATGATTGGCGCCCACAAACACGTGGTTCAATAGAACTTAAAGGAGATCGCCATGAGGACTAAAAAGATACTTATTCTCTCGCTCGCCGTTTCAAGCTGTGCGCTCTTATTTTGTCATGCCCTTTTCGCGGCTGATAAACTGAATGTTGTCGCGACCACAACCACGTTGGCGAATATCGCTAGCGAAGTGGCCCTAGACAAGATCCGTGTCACCTCCATTGCATCTCCCAAGCAAAACATCCATCACTATGCTCCGACGCCCAAGGATGTTCTTAAGGTTAAAAGGGCGGATGTGTTGATCCATGAGGGGCTGGATCTGGAAGCATGGCGGGAACCGCTGCTTGCGGCTGCCGGTAACATGCGGTTTTTGGGAGAAGGGAAAGATTCCATTGATGTCTCGCTAGGGGTTCCTTTGCTTGAGATTCCCACCTCGCTCTCACGGTCTGAAGGCGACATTCATGCGTTCGGGAATCCTCACTACATCGGTGATCCTGAGAATGTAAAAATCATAGCTTTGAATATTGCCGAAGGGTTGGCCAAAGTGGAACCTGAAAACGCTGATTTTTTTAGAAGTAATGCAACGGCCTTCAATGAAAAATTGGATGCGAAGATCAAGGATTGGGAAGCGCGAATGGCGGGATTCCAGGGGGCTCCGGTCGTGACCTATCACCGCAGCTGGTCCTATTTCCTTAAGCGCTTCAATCTTTCCGTAATCGGTGAAGTTGAGCCTAAACCCGGAATTCCTCCCACGGCCAAACATCTTGCAGGGCTTATCCAGCAAATAAAAGATAAAAAAGCAAAAGTGATCATCAAAGAACCCTTTGAAGAGACTCGCACCCCGAAAAAGATCGCAGATGAAACTGGGGCGCAAGTGGTTACGCTCTCTCAGTCGGTGGGAGAACCCAAAGAGGCAAAGGATTACATCTCTCTTATGGAGCAGAACATTTCGTCGCTTGAAACAGCTCTTAAACAAGAAGGGGGGAAATAAATATGAGCCCCTTTCTCATGCTCATGTGGAAGCCGCTTTTGGCGTGCCTTATCCTAACGGGAATCCATACCTATCTTGGGGTCCATGTCATTGAAAGGAAGGTCATTTTCGTCGATCTTGCTCTAGCGCAGATTGCGGCTTTGGGTGCCGTGCTTGCGTTCATGTTTGGCTTCAACCTCCACGGAAGAGAAACCTACTGGTTTTCGTTGGCCGCCACGTTCGTAGGGGCCATTATCTTTTCCGTGACCCGGGCTCGACGGGAGAAAATACCTCAAGAAGCCATCATTGGAATTGTTTATGCGGTGGCCGCAGCCGGGGCCATTCTCATCTTAAGCCGTGCGGCAGAAGGTGATGAGGAGATCCGTCATATGATGGTCGGCAACATCCTGCTGGTGGATTTCCGAGAGATACTCACGATGGCCATTCTTTATGGAGTCGTGGGTTTATTCCATTGGTATTTCCGTAAGAAGTTTCTTCTGATCTCGACCAAGCCCGAAGAGGCCTATCAAAAAGGGATTAAGGTTCGAGGGTGGGATATTCTCTTTTATTTGACCTTTGGTCTTGTCGTAACAAGCTCGGTACATATCGCGGGAGTCCTGTTGGTTTTTTCGTTTTTGATCATCCCGGCGGTCGGAGCGATCCTTTTTTCAGACAAAATATCCGGCAGGCTATTTCTGGGGTGGGGCTTTGGGATTCTTGCGAGTCTTGCGGGGATCGGGCTTTCTTATTACTTTGATCTTCCGACCGGGGCAACCGTCGTCTGCGTGTTCGGCGGCCTTTTAATTCTACTCGCGCTAATAAGAAATTTATTTCCTGCTAGAGGCTGACTGTTTGACCTTCGCTAAGGCTGGAAAAATCACGTCCGTACGTCTTTTGGAATAACTTGCGAGCAGTTGCACCGGTACAGTGGAGAGGGATAACTCTTTTCACGCCGAGGGCTTGAAGCTCTGCGATGATCTTTGAGTTTTCTTTCCGTGTATGGTCCTTCATGTGAAACCCGCCGCAAACAGCGTAGATTTTCTTCCCGAATATCTTAACGGCCTGTCTGACTATCCTAACGATCCCCGGATGGGCGCAACCTGTAATCACTGAAAAGCCCATTTGTGACTTCACGACCAAGGCCTGTTCATAAAGAATGCCCCGACCTGTGTCGGCACGCATCTGACCGAGAGAGAAAATATTAGGACTTATTTTTCGGGATCTATCGACTTCGACAGTCGAACCGGCATTGCTGAGAATCATCTCTTTCAGTGCTCTGCCGGATCTCTTGCAGATATAAACACGTGTTTTAGTGTTGGCTCTCAGGAAATTTCCAAGGCCTGCGATGTGGTCCCAGTCCTCATGCGAGATCACGACATGCTTGACTCGAGAAAGATCGATTTTGAAGCGTCTAACGTTTTCTTGAAAGATGTCTTCCCGGCCAAAGGCGTCGAACAGAACATCCCCGACCAGGAAAGAAATGCCCCAACGCAGGATCTTCCGCTCATGCTTTGTTGAGCCTTCTGCGATGAGGCGGGGCTTCATTTTCCTTCGACCACTTCGGCGGCTTTTTCGACACAGCCGATGCACGGGAGTTTTTTAAGAGCCTTGATCTCCCGGCATTTTAGGGAGCCTGCTACGGAATGGAGCTCTTTCATGCCTTCTTGGGCTCGGTGGGGGAAATGGCGTTCGAGGATATATTGGGCGGCGTGAAAAGCGCCGCAGTAGCCTTCCGGAGCCCGGCCTCCGCCACATCCCTCAAACGAACGCAGCTCCTCCTCGGATAGAGGAACTGCGTGTTTGAAGGCGTGAGCCACTGACTCACAACAATTCATTCGTCGTGAGCCGGACCGGCCAAGGTAATGGTCTTTCGCTTTTTCAACGCTCACTTAACAGGAGCCTTCATGTCATCAAGCATGGCTTGGAGATCTTCTTCGTGTTCGACCTCGTCGGCCAGGATTTCAAGGACGATCTTCTCCGTGAGGTCGTCTTTGCCCTTCACGAAATCAAGGAGCTTTTTGTAGGTTGTGATCGCGCACTGTTCGCCTTTAATGTTCTGAGCCAGAAGTTTCTTGGTATCGGGATCTGAAGGGACATCATAGCCGCAGTTTGTTTCCTTCATCCAGTCTTCGGGCTTTAGGATGGGTGTTCCGCCGAGCTGGATCATGCGCTCGACGAGCATGCCTGCGTGCTTGTGCTCTTCTTCCGCGTGTTGTTCGAGCTCTTTGGCGATAATGCCGCGCATTCTTCCCACCGCGACTTTAGCACCGACCCAATACTGATAATACGCGAGCCACTCGTCCGCATAAGCCTTGTTCATTAACGCGAGCAGTTCCTTGATGTTTACTCCCACGATCTCTCTTCCTTTGGTTCCCATGTGAAAACTCCTTTCGGTTTGTTATTTTTGGTTTAATGTTTTATGAGCGTTGCAAAAAGGGCAGAATCTCTCCATTCGCGCCATGCCCGAGGCGAATTTAGAGTCCGGAAAACGTCTGGCCATAATACACAAAGGGCATATTTCGCACACGAATGCGAGCAGTCTGGTCAACCGTTTCATTTTTTATTTTCTCCCGCTATTTTATGCTGTTTGAGAAAATGTTCTGTGCATTCCATAAATTTGGCAGTTCCTTTTGCGATAACACGTTTGCCTTGCAAGAGCTCTGATTCCAGGATATGCCATGCGGAAATAGATTTTTTGATCCGTGCCCGAACGGTCGCAGCTTGCTTTACCGCAAGAGGTGATAGAAACCGAACGGTTAATGCTCCCGTAACGGCTATTCTACCATGGGCAAAAAGACAGTTCATCATCGCTCCGTCGAGGATCGCCGCGATCACGCCACCGTGCATCAAGCCGGGATACCCTTGCAAAAGCTGATCGCAAAAGAATCGTGCTTTGACCGAACCATCTTTACAGGCATGGAACGGTAGTTTAAGCCCAAGGGGGTGTTTTTTGCCGCAGATGATGCAATGGGAATGAAAAAGCTTTTGAAAGGACCTGAAGCGCTTCTTTGTTTCCGTCATAAGCCCGCATCTACTTTCTGCTGGGGATTTTTTTACGTTTAGCATCCGACGGCCTCCCAGATCTTGATGATGTCGTGTTTTAAAGCGCCATTCGTATATTCCGTGACGGGTTTTCCCGCGATCACGGATTCGATGACGGCTCGTGCGAAAGGTATCTTGCCAACCACGGGGACTTTGCGAGATTCACAATAACGCTCGATTTTCTCCGACGCTTCGGGATTAATGTCCCATTTGTTAATGACGAGTTGGGTTTGAACGTTGAAATGCTCGGCTAGAGCGATCACTCGTTCGGCGTCGTGCAAGCCGGAAAGGGTGGGTTCTGTTACAATCAGGGCGAGATCCACTCCTGAAAGGGAAGCGATGACCGGGCATCCGATCCCCGGGGGTCCGTCGATGATGATGTGCGTTGCCCCGTTCTTTTCAGCGATCTCCTTGGCCGCCTCGCGAACCTTTGCTACGAGTTTCCCTGAGTTTTCCTCGGCGATGCCAAGTTTTGCGTGTACGAAGGGTCCGTACCGCGTTTCAGAAATAAACCATTCCCCTGCCGTATTTTCCTTCATGCGGATCGCGTTGACCGGACACAGCCGGGCGCACAGGCCGCATCCTTCGCAAGCAATCGGGCTCACGGCAAATTCGGAACTAATCGCCTGAAAGCGACATGCGTCAGAACATTGTCCGCAGCGCGTGCATAGGGCTGGATCGATCTTGGCAAAAGCCCCGCTCTTGAAGATATTCCGCTCTTTTATGGAAGGGTGCAGTAGGAGGTGGAGATTGGCGGCGTCGACATCGCAGTCCACCATGACTTTGTTTTCCGCTAGCGCAGCAAAAGCTCCGGTGAGCATGGTTTTTCCAGTGCCGCCTTTTCCGCTGATGACGACGATCTGTTTCATGCAGCTACCTTGGTGCTATCCAGTATGAACAGGAAAAGGTCCTGGAATTTTGTCCGGTATTCCGGGAACTGCTCGATGAATGGGATTCCCACCGAATAGAGTTCCGCGATCTTGCGGTCGAAGGGGATCTTAAGCAGTACCGGGATATCATGAGCCTTAAAATAAAGCCGGGTTCTCAAGTCGTCAGGTTCCGCTCGATTCATAACAACGCCGTAGGGGATGCCGAGTTTTTGAACGGTCTCGATGGCCAGTTGGAGATCATTCATCCCGAAGGGTGTGGGTTCCGTGACCAGAATACAAAAATCACTATCCTTTACGGCCGTGACCATAGGACAAGCAGTCCCGGGAGGCGCATCAATAATCGCTGTAAAAGCAGGATCGATATAAGATTTGACCTGCCTGATAAGTGGCGGCGCCATTGTCTCGCCTACAGTGAGCTTTCCCTGAATGAAACGGATGCTATTTCGCTGTCCGATTTCAATTTCGCCGATCGGTCGGTCGATCTCCTGGATCGCTTTCTGTGGGCATAGGAGGGAGCAAGCTCCACAGCTGTGGCACATTTGAGGAAAGAAAAGGACCTTTTTAGGAAGAAGCGCGAAGGCATGATAAGCGCAAACATCTTGGCATACGCCGCAAAAGTTACATTTCTTATAATCGATCTCCGGAACCCGGACCGTCGCAGGCTTTCGATCGTTTATATCGGCTTTGAGAAATATCTGTGCGTTAGGTTCTTCTACATCACAATCAAGGAGCTGGGCTTGTTCAAGGCATAGAGCCAGATTTACTGCCACCGTGGTTTTTCCGGTCCCGCCTTTGCCGCTTGCTACCGAAATGATCATTACGGCTTTTCCGCGATGAGTGTCTGGTGGAAGAGAGTCTTCGCCTTCTTGATGCGGAAATGATTCTTTAGGAGGTGTGCCGCAGTTTCCGTCATTGTGATCGTGCCCCTGCCGTGAACATTTCCCTCAAGGGCATGGATCTGATCCATGGTCTTAAATCCCTTTTCCGTAAAATCGCTCAGAATCAGCTTTCCTCCGGGCTTAAGGACGCGGATAAGTTCGTTTAGGACCACATGGGGTTGCGTGAAGTGGTGGAGGGTATTGATGGAGAAAACCATGTCGAAGCTCCCATCTTTAAAGCTTAGATGTTCACCGTCCTCCACTCGAAGTGTCGCGAAACCGTCCAGAAGCTGAAATTTCAGATAGAGTTTCGCGATATCTCGTTCTTCTTTTGAGATATCGAAACTGGTGAAAGAAAACCCGCATTTTGCAAGCGCACTCGCGAAATGGCCCTTTCCCGTGCCCGCTTCGAGTATTTTACCGTGCAAGGGAGAGGCCTGTTCAAGGATCACGTCCCGCTCACGGTCGAGATCGTATCCGAATTTCAAAAACAATTTCTTGCGTTCAAATATCCGAGTTAATTCAGGAGGAAGCCCCGCGGGGATCTTGCTCTTCTTGGAGACTCGTATCGGATCAGTTTTCATTGGGAGTGATCGCTTGGGTTGGGCAGGAGGGAATACAGCTCCCGCATTCGACGCATTGTTCGTTCGACACAGCTTTGCCTCCCACAAGCCGGACTCCGTCCACCGGACAAATTCCGATACAGGCGCAGCAACCGTTACATTTTGAAGCATCTATTTTGACCATGAAAATTTCTCCATCGTTTTATGTTTATAGAACAGCCTCCTAGGCTGTTTTTAGATTGTGATTGTTCAAAGAGGGTGAAAAAGGGTAATAGCTTCCGTGACCTTGCCAGTGATCCCGGTATGGATTTTTATCCCGGCAGGGTTCAGGACCTGGGCGGCATTCGGGCCGACGCTACCGGTCAAGACCGCCTCAACACCTTTTGAGACCATCAATTGTGCGGATTGGACGCCAGCACCCCCTGAGTTCTGGCCATTCGGATTTCCGAGGATCTCTTGCTCACCCGAAACCGTATCAACGATCCAGAAATATCGGCACCGGCCAAAGCGGGGATCGACCGCCGCTTCCGGATCATTCCCTTGAGCTGTAATACAGAGACGCATAGATTTCCTTTCGATTAGTGGCAACCACCCTCGTGTCCTTGGCAACCCGCCAGTCCGCCGAGCTTATTTTTAATGAGGTCTTCGACCGCGGCTCTGACATTTCCCGAGTAACCGAACACCTGAATCCCGGCGTGCACAAATTTTTCCTGAGCACCCATGCCCATACCGCCTGCGATCACGTGCGTTACACCATGCTTCATCATTTCGCCAACGGCTTGGCAGCCGCCCCCGCCGTGTTGGGCTGTGTTTTGAGCTACTTTGGCTTCCTTAACTTTATCTCCGTCTATTTCGACTATGCAAAAATATTTGCACTGTCCGAAATGTGCGGATACATCGCTGTCGAGTCCGCGATCGTCGTTGGTGGTAATCCCTATTCTCATTTGATGCTCCCTTTGGTTTGATGTTAGATAGAGGGCAGGCAGGTCATGAATGCCTGCCCCCTAAGTGTTATTTCGCTTTACTCTGTTCCAGTTCGTTCAGTTTTGAACGGACTGCTTCCAGTTCGCTGGAAAGGTATTCTGCCCGCTTTTTCAGGATCTCGCCTTCCTGGTTCCGGATAAGTTCTAGCCGACCTGAATAAGCCCGTTGCCTGCCGGTTAGTCCCGTGGCGTAAAACTGGTTTCGCCAACCACGTCCCCGACCCATCATCATTCCCATTCTCATAGGTCCTGTTCCATCTCCTCCTGGCATGATATTCACCTCCTTTGGTTAAATTGTGTTGTTTGTTCCAAAATCGCCCCGGCGGCATCTTCCGCGCCCTTGTCCAAAGCCACCCTTGAGTGGAGGTTCCGGTTGTTCCGGTATCTGAATATTGATGCCACCGGCGATTTTGAGAGCTTTCCCATTCACAATAGCATCTGCGATCTTCTTGTGAGCTGCCGCAATGGTATTGCCGAACGTTTGTCGCGAAATATTCATTTTTTTTGCTGCGTCTTCCTGATAAAGACCTTCCAGATCCGCGAGGCGGATTGCTTCAAACTCATCAAGTGTCAGCCCGACCTCCTGAAGGGCAGAGAGAGGGATGCCTCTGGGTTTGAAATAATCCACTCCGGGCGTTCCGAAAACGCGTCTACATTTAAAGGGTCTTGGCATGGGGCTCTCCGAATGTTATTAGCATATGCCAATAATAGGCTTCGAGAGCTTCTTTGTCAAGGGTGGCGCCGAACACCAGGGCTGTATTAATCCAATGTTGTGATTTCTACTATGGCGACATGTGCTAGTGAGGAGGTTGACCTCTAATTAAAATAAGAGTGAGACGACAATGTCGTATTCCCACGTTTTTACGACTTCTTGCCCGTCTGTAGCTTTCTACTGTGACGGGCGTCAATTATTATTTCTCTCTGGCGACAATTAGAAGTACCGGTCTTTGATACAAAAATAGTAGCAGTAGTGCTTTCTCTTTCTTTTTTTGCTTCTTTTTTTCTTTCTCTTTGTGGATTCTGTGGATATGTGGAT
>CAIJHQ010000013.1 GCA_903820505.1 Candidatus Omnitrophota bacterium | reverse complement strand
TAGGAGGAATACAATGCTCATTAAATTAAATCAACGTGGTTTTACGTTGGTGGAGATCATGATCGTGGTGGCGATCATTGGGCTTTTGGCCGCTATTGCCATTCCCAACTTGTTGCGTGCCCGCTTGAACGCCAACGAAGGTGGTATTAAATCCGATCTGAGAACGTTCAGTTCGGCGAACGAAAGTTTTCGTGCGGCACAACCTGTTCCGACCTACGCTCCTGACGTGGCGGCGCTGGTCAACTCGACTCCGTCGTATCTGGATCCGTCCTGGATCGGTGCGGGCGGGAAACACGGGTATACGGTGGTCGGGGCGTACGCTGTAGCTGCTGCGCCTGCTTCGACGTATTCGTTCCTCGCGGTGCCGATCACGGTGGGATCGACCGCAGCCAACACCTATTGTGTGGACCAGACGGGTGTTGTTTACGGGCCGACGGCCGCAGGTGTCATGCCGACCGCTACTGCGGCGGGATGCGCCGGAGGGTTACCGATCAACAGCTAAGATCGGGTATGGATTTACGGAAAGAGTCATCAAGCCACCCTGCTTTTAAAAAGCAGGGTGGTTTTTTTTGCGGATTTCTGATAAGGTTTCCCCATGAAAATGAGCTTTGGCAAGTCTCGTGACCTGAACGGGCAGGCATCGGCCGTGGTCACCCCGAAGGCATATCCCAAGAAGACAGTTGATTCAAGGGCCACTGTCTGCGAAATCGGTCGTTCGAAGACTGTGCTCCTCGATCTCCAGAAAAATCCGGACCATCTTTTTATCAATCGTTTCGAGATCATCAAAAATTCTTTTCAAGATCAGAAGCCTGCGTTGGTGCTCAAGCCCTGGTTCGACGGCAAAAAATTCCGGCGGGAAGGGCTCCGAGTCGCTCTGAAAGGCCATGGGGTAGTCATCCGTTTCATCCGGTTCCCGAAAATGAAGCCCGAGGACCTCAGTAGTTCTCTGAAATATGAAGCAGAGCAGTACATCCCTTTTGAGCTGAATGACGTTGTCATGGATTTTGCGGTCATTGAGGAAAGCATTAAAACCGAGGATGGCGAAAAAATGGAGATCATGCTGGCGGTCATCAAACGCCAGCAGCTCGAACCCACGCTGGAGATCTTCCGGAACATAGAATGTCAACTGTCGGTCGTTGATGTAGATGTGCTGACGGCGATGGCAGCGCTGGAGTATTTTCATCCCGAGGATTTTGCCGGGCACGTTGGCATTCTCGACCTCGGGACCGAGATCTCCAGTCTCGGGATCGTTCGCGAAGGAAAGCCCCGGTTTGTTCGCGGGATCTCGTATGGATCTTATGATCTGCAGAAACGGCTGAAGACACGTTCGAATCTGAGCGAGGACACTATCCGGCATTTTTTCGAAAGAAATACGATACCGACTCCCGAGGCGGAAGCGGCAATCACCGAGAGCCTTGGGGGGCTGGTCGGGGACCTGCGGTTGTCCTTTGACTACTATCATGATCAGGTGCCGACGGCAAAACCCATTGAGAAACTTTATCTGTGTGGCGGCGCGGCGCAGCCGTTTGTGCTGAAAACCTTGGCAGAAGGTCTTCAGATGCCCGTTTGTTGCATGAATGTCATGAAGAAGGTCCAATGCGCTCCTGAAGTCAACGCGGAGCAGTTCCAAATGGCCCTGCCGCTGCTCCCCGTGGCGCTTGGCCTGGGGATCCGCGAAGAATGATCGGGATCAATCTGCTGCCCATTGAACTCCGGAAAGCGAACAAGAGAGTTACCCCGGTCCCTTACCTGCCGCTGATCATTCTCGTCGTCGGACTGTTCATGCTGCTCACGTTGTTTTTTTATGCCGAATTTCTTCGTGCGCGTACTACCTATTTAAAGGTTCGCAATGAATGGGTGCGGCTCCGCCCGCTGATGGCGGAACTTAAAGCCATGGAGAAAAAGGTCGACCAAGAGATGAAGGGTGAGAAGGATTTTCTCGAGGCGAACGTTCTAAACACTCAGCCAGTGACCCGTATTTTGATGGCGGTCAGTGAGTTTTTGCCGCCCCGGTGCTGGCTTACAAGTCTGGAGGTTGAGCGGCAGGGTGAGGCGTACCATCTGGTGTTGGAGGGGGTCGTGCTTCCCGCGAATAAACGAACGGGGATCGAGCACATTGAAATTTTTTTAAATAAGATCAAAACGCGATTTCCCAAAGCTAAATTGACTCTTTCCACTTCCAAGGCGAGTACAAAAGACAGCGAGGGAACGGCTTTTTCGGCCAATTTTGAGTGGGGAACGGTGGAAAAAACATGAAGCCCGCGAAGGCGTTATCCATGGCGACCATTATAGGGTTTGCAAAAAATGCCGATAAAAAAACGTGGATGGTGCTGGCCGCGGCGACCGTTGGGGTCATCCTGTTGTGGTTCGGATTGATCGGCCCTGCGTGGGTCGAGAGGCCGGTCCTGCGGCGTGAAATTCAGGATATGACGAAGCTTATGATTCAAGTCAACGCTCTGAACGAGAAGCGACCGATCCTGGAACGGAACCAGAAGGTGTATGCGGACATTATCGCCAATGCGAGAGGCCGGTTGTTCACCAATGAGGGGATCGGGATGCTTTTGGGACAGGTGTCAAAGTTAGCGGACGATTCTCACGTAGAGGTTCTGGCGTCGCGACCGCAAGAAGGGAACGTGATTTACGCGGTGCCTTACGATGAGAGATATTCTGCGAGCGGGTACGAATTCACGGTCCAGGGCCGATATCATGATCTTGGCAAATTGGCGGGGCGGATCGAATCGTATGATAAGCTTTTGAGAATACAGCTTTTTCGGATATCATCCTCGGAGAAGAACCCGGAACGACAGCGTACGGAATTGAAGGTGCTGGCGATCACAGCGGCTCCTCCGCGTCCTCCGGCCGCTACAAAGTCTAAAAAGTCTGCAAAGGCGTCGAATGCTAAGAAGAAATAAGGCATTGTTTGGTCTTGGTTTTTTTTGTGCGATGTGCGTGACTGGGGTCATCGGCGGAGCTGAGGGAATTGTCTACGATTCCGGCGGGAGGCGCGATCCGTTCATCAAGCCTGAGGCACAGACAGTTGTGGGGACCGTAGACGGCGGTGCGACCAGCCATTTGGAGGGGATTATCTACGATCCCAATCCCAACACGCAATCATTCGCGATCTTTGGAGGGACGGCGTACATGACGGGTGAGAATGTCGGGGATGCGACGATCGTTAAGATCCGAAAGGATTATGTGGTGGTGTCGGTCAATGGGGAAGAGAGAACGTTGCGGTTTCAGGAAGGGGAAAAACCGCGGCCCGCACGCGCACGATAGGATAATCTACGGGAGAACTCGATGAGCGGACAAATACATAAATTAGGAGGTATCGGTAGCTGCTTGGTTTGCCTCATTTGGATCCATGCCGCTTACGCCGAACCTGATCCTGCCGCGACCAAGGATGCCGGCGGCGATACGCCGTCAGCCGTTTCCACGGAACTTCAGTCATCCACGGCTGTCTCAGTCGCGCCCGTCGCTGTTCCGACCGAACAAGCGAAAGTAGCTTCCCCGGAAGTTAACTCGGACACCATTAGCCTGGATTTCAAGGACGCTGAGATCGAAAGTGTCCTCCGGATCCTCAGCATGAAGAGTAATATCAACATCGTGACGGGGCCGGAAGTTAAGGGCCTTGTCACGGTCCGCCTGGAGAATGTGCCGTGGGAGAAAGCCCTCGATGTGATCCTTCGCACCTATGATTACGTGTATGAACGTGACGGGAACGTCATACGTGTCACGACGCGTGATAAGATGAAGCTCGAACCGGTCGAGACCCGGACTTTCATCATGAACTATTCCAAGGCCGCCGAGATCCAGGCTTCGATCCAAGACATGCTGACCGAGCGCGGGCGCATTAAGGTCGCTGAGCGTACCAATATGATCGTTGTGACCGACAGTCCGACCAATCTTTACCGGATCGCTGATGTGATCAAAAAGCTCGATAAAGTCACCCAACAAGCTTACATTGATTCCAAGATCGTGAAGACGGACCTTTCCAACACGGACAAACTGGGCATTGATTGGAAAGTCGCGGCCCAGTTGACCGGCGCCAGGCGTCCGACGACATTCCCCTTCTCTGCGGTCCGGGACCAAGGGACTCCGTTCGGGATCAAGGAATTTTTTCCGATCCAGTCCGGGGCGGCTCTCACGCCGGCTTCTGCCGTGAACGCTTCAGATCCGCGTTCATTTCCCAACACACAACCGGGTGCCGGTTTCACGTACGGGACGTTGGACTTTTCGACGTTTTCTGCGATCCTGAACCTTTTGGAGACCCGGGTCAATACGAAGGTGGTTTCTAATCCCCGTGTCGTGGTCCTCAATAATCAGACGGCAATGATCCAGGTGGGACAGGAAATACCCGTCCCTAGTTTTGAGAGGAATGAAACAACGGGTAGTATGGAGGTTACGGGTTTTAATTACCGGAATACCGGAGTAGTGTTGAACGTGACGCCCCACATCAATACCGCGGATGAGATCCTGGTCGATCTTAATCCCGAGGTAAGTGCCGTGGGGTCGAATCAGGATTTCGGAGTCGGTCAGATCCAGGCGCCGCGGTTCGACACGACCAAGGCGAAGACGCAGGTGTTGATCCAAAGCGGTCAAACGATCGCCATCGGCGGACTTTTAACCGATTCAACGAACATTCAAGAGGACAAAGTACCCTTTTTGGGGGATATCCCGCTGGTGGGAAAATTGTTCAGGTCGAAGAATCCGGCATCATCGACAAACCCAAGCACCCAAAAAGTCGAAACGCTTTTTTTCGTTACAGTTACTACGGTGGATTCCCAGGGACAACCTGTGGCTAAAAGTGACACCGGAAAGAATGAATCGCAAAAATCGCAGGTCGGAGAACCCACGGCTGCCACGGATGCCGCTCCGGCCCCGAAGGAACCCGAGAAGAATGCTGCGGCAGGAACTGCCGACAAAAAAACAACCGCTTGAGCGTTAGCTCTCAGCGGCGTTGTTTTGTGTTGACCTAAGGTCAGCGCGTCAGTTTTGCTGTAGTTCTTACAGGGTTCCTTGATTCATTTCTTCCTGTTCCGTCCAGTCACAGCTCCCCGGATCTACCCACAAAAACCGCTCTGTCGGAGCGATCGATAGCTTTTTGCCGTTCCAGCTGTGGTCCGATCAATGGTCCGCTGCGGGGATGGCGAATGAGATGATCGACCAAATGAAAGGATCTTTAAGTCTATGGAACGTCACATATTGATCAGCCAGGACGCTAACGAGAGACAGGTGGCCATTCTCGAGGACGGTCACCTGGATGAATTTTACATTGAGCGCGGAGACTCGAAAAAGCTCTTCGGGAACATTTACGAAGGGATCGTGAAGACCGTGATCCCCGGGATCGATGCCGCGTTCGTGGATATCGGGACCGGAAAGGACGGATTCCTTTATGTCGGGGACGCGCTCCGCTCGCCGCTCGATCTTGACGCCGAGTTCGATGATGACGAGGAGGGCGCAAAACCCGAAGCCGGCGCTGTGGTAAAGCCGGAAGCGAAACCGGGAGCGGTACCGCAGGGAAAACCCGAAGAAAAAAAGGATTTCGGCCGCGGACGGCATCACCATCACCAACGCCATCAGCATCAGGCGCGCCGCCGCCCCAGGATTGAGGAGGTCCTGAAGGTCGGACAGAAGGTGATCGTGCAGGTCGTCAAAGAGCCTCTCGGCAATAAAGGCCCCCGTTTGACGACCCAGTTCTCCATTCCCGCCCGCTATCTGGTCATGATGCCGGGGGAGGAGAAGATCGGCATCTCGCGCCGCGTGGAAAGCCGCGCGGAGCGGGAACGCATCCGGAACATTTTCCGGAGCCTGGAGATCCCGAAAGGGGTCGGTTTCATTGTCCGTACCAATGCCGAAGGGAAAAGCGATAAGGATTTTTCCCGCGACATTCGGTATTTGATCCGCCTGTGGAAAAAGATCCACGGCATGATCTCCCAGAAAAAAGCGCCTGTCTTGATCCACCAGGAACTCGGGCTTGTCGAGCGTGTGATCCGGGATTACGTTAATGAGGATACGACAAAAATATCGGTCGATCATCCCGAAGTTTACAAGAAGATGAAACGGTTCCTCGAGGTTTATATGCCGGGGCAGGACCTGAAGATTGAGTTCACCCGGGAACAAGGAAGCCTCTTCGAACGTCATAACATCGAAAAAGAGATCGAGCGCACATTTCAAAAAAGCGTTTTTTTGAAATCGGGCGGGCATATCGTCATCGAGCAGACCGAAAGTCTGGTGGCGATCGACGTGAACACGGGAAAATTCACGGGGACCAAAGGTCTTGAGGAGACCGTCTACAAGAACAACATGGACGCCGCTCTTGAGGTCGCGCGGCAATTGAGGCTCCGTGATATCGGGGGGATCATCATCATCGATTTCATCGATATGGAGCAGGCAAGCCACCGACGCAGCCTTCTGCAGACCTTCAAGGAAGCGGTCAGCAAGGACCGGGCGAAAACGCATATCCTGCAGATTTCGGAGCTCGGGCTTGTGGAAATGACGCGTCAGCGGATGCGGCCTTCGCTCGAGAGCGCGGTTTACGATACCTGTTCCTATTGCGAAGGGAAGGGCATGATCAAGTCGACTGCGACCATGGCCATTCAGGTGATCCGTGATCTGCGGCGTTCCCTGCGCGGCTCAAGGGACCGAATCGTGAACGTCTATGTTCATCCGGACGTTTCTGAACGCCTTTTGCAGCAGGAGAAAAAGGCCTTACGTCTTCTCGAAAAGACATCGGCGAGCCGCATTTCAGTTTATTCAGAGCCGACGGCGCACCGCGAGGATGTGAATATCACTTTTATAAAGTGAGACGCAGAATCGCATTGATGGGGACAGGCATGAATTCGCGCCTGTCCCTTTTGATGTGCGGGAGATTGAACCGTGCGCCGCACTCCGGGCGCCTTTAGAGGGAACGGTCAACTGATCCTTACCCCCCGCCTGACTGATTGACGTTTTCCAACGAAAGAGTCTATCCAGATCGACCGGAGGGATCATGAGCAGGTGTTTATCCAAGTCCGGTCTTTTTTCTTGAACGAGTTGCCACGGCGTCTTGTCTTCTTTGTAAGAGTTGGGGCGATAGAGGTTGAACGCCAGCTGATAGGCTGTGGCTTTCGCCATGAAGTCGTTCCTGTTTTTAAAATCCTCGATCTCGTAGAATTCCGGCTCCATGAGATTGTGAATCGTTTCGACATCCGCCTGCATGCGATGCGCTCCTGGGTAGATGGTGTAGTGGTGTTGTCCCGGAAGCAATTCAATGGCTCTTGTGTAGGCCGAGGGTTCTTTTGCGTTCCAGGAGCCAATATATTCGCTGCCGTTATCGGTTTGCCGGATGGATCTCTCGGGAAGGGCCTTGAACTTCCTGAGGAAGTGATTGATGTAGGTGGCGAAGAGATGGGCGTAGGTCAGCGAGATGCTTTCGGCAAAGCCGAGGAAGAGGATGCCGCAGGAGACCTCACGGAAGGTGTATTGAACCTTCGGCAGGTGGCGCGTTCTGGCCTGGAAATAGTATTCCGGGATGTCCATGAGGTCTTTGGTGTCCTCCATGGACTGCTGGAAGAGCTGAAAGCGCATCTTTACGGCGCGGAGGTTATTTTTCGTGACGTGCTTTTTCGGCCTTCTCCGTGAGGGGATCTTGGCCTCTTTCCAGATCTTACGGATTGTTTTTGGGGCAAGGGTCAGGTTTTCGAGAACACGGACTTGTACGGCCCCCATGCGCTTGTAGATGCCCTTGAGAGCGACGACGTGATCTTTGACATGCTGGGGAGTTTCATTGGGGGAATGGTGGGGTTTATGTGAACGATCTCCAAGCCCGGAGTATCCGTCGGCCTTGAATCGGTAGAGCCATTTTCTGACGACAGACGGGTTGGTGTGAAAGTGCCTTGCCGCCGGCTTAACGCCCTTGGTAAAGGCATACTGGACCATCTGGTAACGCCACGGTTTTTTATCTTTGCTCTGTTTCATGACATGGTAGTATTGATAGGGGCACATGCAGTTTTAGAACCTCCTTTGATCTGTCAGGATTGCAGGAGTTCTATTATGTGCCCTTTTTCATTTTCCCTGTGGTTGTTTTCAGTCTCTGTAAGCTCGCTAAACCATTCTTTAACGCGAACCCAGCGGCGGTGGTCAGCATCGTTACATCGGATGGCGTTGGTGGGTTCATAGGCTGTTTGGCATTCATTTTTCGCAACGCCTTTAGCTTTGGGGCGGGGGGCTTGCTCCAGAACCTTCCGGGGTGCTGGTCCTTTGACCAATCTTCGGAATGCTTCAAAGGCTTTATAAATCTCGCCCCAGACCTTGGGTGTAATACATAAGATCTTTACAGCCCCGCTTGCACACAGGGGGTAACGATCAATGGTATCATTCCCACTCCGGGCGCCTTTAGCCTGTGGCCAATGGTTACTGATTGGGATATAATGCGCTCTATGGACACGCCTCCTATGATCATAACAACTGTCGCGATTGCCGGGTTGGTGATCTGGGGGGTCGTGATGTTGTTGCGGCGTTTGTCCCGGACGGCCCCGGAGGACCGCACCTTCCAGCCTTTTCTCCAGCTCCAGCAGGAATTGCATAACCTCCACGCGACGCTTCAGGAACAGATCCGTTCGCTTTCCGGGCAGGTGAACGATCAGATGAAGCAGAACACCCTTTTTCTCCAGGAAAACCAGCAGAACTATCGCCAGATCATGGGCGACGTCCAGCACCGGCTGGGGGCGCTTCAGCATGCCACACAGTCCATGATGGACGTCGGGAAAGATATTTCCTCGCTGCATGACATTCTCCGAGCGCCTAAGCTTCGCGGCGGCATGGGGGAACTGCTCCTTGCCGAATTGTTACGGCAGATTCTTCCGGATGACCACTTCTCGCTGCAATACCGCTTCCGTAACGGCTCGCAGGTCGACGCGATCATCCGTCTTGGGGAAGGGCTGATCCCCGTGGACGCCAAATTCCCGCTCGAAAATTTCAAAAGGATCCTGGAAGCGGGCAGTGACGAGAAGCAGGCGGAGGCCCGCAAGAGTTTCTGGAAAGACGTTAAGAAACACATCGATGACATCGGTTCGAAATACATCCTGCCGGAGGAAGGCACGTTCGAATTCGCCATGATGTATATCCCTTCGGAGAGCATTTATTATGAAACCATCATCAAGGATGACGCCCAGTCCGAGAGTCTCTCATCTTATGCGATGAAACGTAAAGTGATCCCCGTGTCGCCGAACAGTTTCTATGTTTATCTTCAGTCGATCGTGCGGGGACTGAAGGGGTTCCGGATCGAACGTTCGGCGCAGCTCATTCTGGAAAGTTTAGGGCAGCTCGAAGTCGATTTTGAGCAGTGCCTCTCGGATTTTGAGAAGATCGGCGCGCATCTTGCCCATGCGAGGACCGCTTATGAGAAAACCGAGCAGAGATTTCACAAATTGCGGGACCGTCTCAGCGTCATGGAACAGCACCAGGGGCAGGCGAGCGGGGCGGCGCCGCGGGAACTTATTCGGGAGACCACCCCCTGAGGATGAGGGAGGGCTCTGTGGAGCCGGATCGTGATCCGTTGCGACGCGAACGCGAACGGATGGTCAATGAACAGATCCTGCGGCGAGGCATACGTGATGTTCGGGTCCTAGAGGCGATAAGAGAGGTTCCTCGCCATCGATTTGTGCCGGAAGCGGATCGCGGTGCGGCGTATGATGATGGGCCGCTTCCGGTGGGTTACCAACAAACGATCTCACAGCCTTATATCGTCGCTTACATGACGGAGATGTTGCAATTGAGCAGTGGGGACCGGGTCTTGGAGATAGGCACCGGGACCGGGTATCAGACCGCAGTGTTGGCGAAGCTGGCGGCGGAAGTCTATACCGTGGAGATCGTGGAGCCGCTCGGGTCCGCTGCGCGAATGCTGTTGCAGCAGCTTGGATACCGGAATATTCATTTTAAGATCGGAAATGGTTGGAACGCCTGGCCGGAAGCGGCGCCTTTTGATAAGGTGATCGTGACGGCAGTCGCGCCGGAGGTGCCACCGGCGTTGATCGATCAACTGAAGGACGGCGGTCGGCTGGTGATGCCGGTCGGCAGTCAGGTCCAAGAACTCATTGAAGGAGTGAAACGTCATGGAATTCTTGAAAAAACTCGGCAGATCCCTGTTCGGTTCGTCCCGCTCATCAGCCCCGGCGAAGAAAAAGAGTAAGTCGAAAAACGCCGCGAAGCCGGCGGCGTGGAAGAGCTCAAAGTCCGCAAAAAAGAAGCCCGCGAAAAAACCGGCAAAAAAACCGGTGTCCAAGCCCAAGAAGAAGGCTAAGGGGAAGCGGACGCCGGCGATGGTCAAGAAAGCGCTGGCGGCGTTGCCCGTCGCAGAAGTGACCCATTATTTTCCGCACGTGAAGGCAGCGGTCCTCAAGATCAAGACAGGGAATATCCGGATCGGGGACGAACTCCGGTTCAAAGGACATACGACGAATTTTAAGCAAAGGGTCGTTTCCATGCAGATCGACCACAAGCCGGTCATGGTCGCCGGCAAGGGGGATGATTTCGGTGTTGAGGTCGGGTCCCGCGTTCGGGTGGGCGACCTGGTATTCAAGAAGTAGCGACCGGGGTCAACGAGGGCTGCGTTGCGGTGCACACAACCGCAGGCTTTGCCTGATTCCTCAATAAGATGCTGGAAAGGGATGACGATGGCGGAACAACATTATCTGCGCAGTTATAAGCCGTTCGTGCTTGAGGAGGTGAAAAAAAGCCTTCTCATCATTGGCGATTTGTCGGGCAATTGCGCGTCCTGTAACGCGCTAGGGATCAACGCCTACGACACGAAGGCCTGCCCGGAGTGCGGGACGGTCTTTAAATATATCGCCAGCCGCCGCCTTGAGACCCACCCTTCCGAACGGTTCCAGTTGGCCCGGCGTCTTGCCGAGAAACGGCCGGATCTTTTGCTGATCGATTATCAGGATTACCAAAAGGCCGCGGGCGCCAAAGCGGCCAAGGATTTCTTCAGCCTGTGAGTAATGAACCGGGTGCCATGGACCTCCGTGAGAACAAAGGGCGGTTGGCGCTTGTCATCGCCCGGGCTTTGAAGGACAGGGGATTCATTGCCTATTTCGCGGGCGGATGTGTCCGGGACCATTTGCGCGGACAGAGTCCCCAAGATTTCGATATCGCGACGACCGCGACCCCCGATGAGATCGAAAAGATCTTTCGCAAGACGATCCCTGTCGGTAAGCAATTTGGCGTAATGATCGTTGTCGAAGAGGATATTCCTTTTGAGGTCGCGACCTTCCGCCGTGAGGGGGGATATGAGGACGGTCGCCATCCCACGTCGGTTTTTTTTACGCGACCTGAAGAAGACGCCAAGCGGCGTGATTTTACGGTCAATGGTATGTTCTATGATCCCTTCACGGGCAAAGTGATCGATTTTGTCGAAGGGATGAAGGACCTTTCCAAAAAATTGATACGGGCCATTGGCGACCCCCTGGAGCGTTTCGAGGAGGATAAACTGCGGCTTTTGCGAGCGGTCCGGTTCGCCTCGACGCTTGGATTTGAGATCGAGACGGGTACCTGGGAGGCGCTTCGTCAAAGAGCGTCCAAGATCCGCGAAGTGAGCCCCGAACGAATCCGGGACGAGCTCGTGAAGATCTTCACGCGGTCCGGTGCGGCCCGCGGCTTTGTGCTTCTTTCGGACTCCGGTCTGATGAAAGAGATCCTGCCGGAAGTGGAAACGTTGCGCGGTGTGCAGCAGCCCGAGAATTTTCATCCCGAGGGTGATGTCTTTGAACACACGCGGCTTCTTTTGGAGCATCTTCGGCCTCCGGTTTCGACCATACTCGCATTCTCCGCTCTTTTTCATGATATCGGAAAACCCAAGACATCCGCGGTACGTAACGGCCGGTTGACCTTTTACGAGCATTCCGAGGAAGGGGCCGTTCTCGCGCGGGAGATTATGAAGAGGCTCCGTTTTTCAAACGAAGAGATCGACGGGGTCTGCGAATGCGTGCTGAACCACATGAAATTCATGAACGTGCAGCAGATGCGTGCGGGGAAGCTCAAGCTGTTCATCGGCCGCCCCCATTTTCAGGAAGAGATGGAGCTGCACCGGGTGGATTGCGCCGCAAGTCATGGGATGCTCGACAATTATCAGTTTTTGAATGAAAAATTGAAAGAATTCGCGAATGAAGAATTGAAACCCAGGCCGCTCGTGAACGGAACGGACCTGATCGCGCTGGGCATGCGGCCGGGGCCGGCCATGAAACCCATCCTTGAAGAGCTGTATGAACTTCAATTAGAGGGAACGCACAAGACGCGGGAGGAAGCCCTGGCCTGGGCACGTCAAAAGATCGGCAAAGAGTTTGACGAGAAGGGATCTCTTTGAGAGCGCCTGGGGTAACATGTTTCCGGGTACAGCAGGAGAGTGCTTTAAAAACAGAAAAATTGCTCTACAATGACTGAGGTGGGTTTTCGAGGTAGCTGTTCCATGACCGTCCCGGAAGATGGGAAGAGCCGCGGTTTTTGCGTAACCGGCATCGTCTAGGCCGGCCGGGATTGCCCGCGATCTCGAGTTTCTTTTCAGGAGAAGCACTACCGAAAGCAGGTACGGCGTATGGGTTTTCGAAAATGGTTGCTGATCGTCACAATATCCGTATTCGGCGCGGGGGTCTCTCCGGTTCTTCATGCGGAGATCGTCACGGAGATCGGAGCGGACGGGACGCTGACGCTTGAGGACGGCAAGCGGGTGGTTTTGGCCGGGGTTCTTATGGATACCGAAGGCGTTTCGGTGCTCCGCGTGCTTACGCAAAAGCAGGATCTGAGGTTCCAGTTGATCTCCAATCCGGTTCCAGGAGCCAAGGAGTTAGCGTACGCGTATCTGCAGACAAAATTTGTGAAGTTTCCGGTGACGTTGAACGAAGTCCCGGGTGAGCAAGAGATTCTCATCAATGAATTCCTTGTGAAGGTCGGCGCCGCAAAAGTGGCGGAGGCACAAAACTTCAGCCGTAAGGCCGAGTTCTTAAAAATCCAGGAAGAAGCCAGGAAAAAGGGTGAGGGCGTATGGTCGTACGAAGTTTCCTGAAGTTTTTGGTGGGTTTGGTGGTCGTGTTAATGATTGTTGTGGCCCTTGTCGCCGTTGGCGGTTTTTTCGCGTTGCGGGGCCTTGACCCTAACATGTTCCGCTCGGAGATCGAGCGCTACCTGGTCCAGCGAACGGGTCTTCGCATTGAGCTTGGCGAAATAAAGCTTAAATGGGGGCCCCCGCTGGAGCTCCAGGTCGACGGCGTCAAATTCTATCATCCGAAATCTCTCGAAAAACTGCTTCAAAGCGACAATGTTCTGATCTCTACCGATCTCGCGTCCCTTTGGAAGAGACGTTTTTCGGTGCCTCAGGTACTGATCCGCGATCCCGAGATCGTTCTCAAACGGACTTCGGACGGGTCCTGGAATTGGAGGGTCCCCGAGGAAGGTGTCAGTTCCCAGCGGTCGGTGATCCCGGCCGCGGTAGCGACCGCTGCCGCGGGGCCTGGAGGATCCGGGACCGGGCAGGGTCTGCCGCCGGCCGTTAAAAATTTTGCCGGCGGGTCGCTCGGCTTGGAATTCAGGTTGGACAAACTGGAGGTCCGCAACGGAACGGTCCGGTTCACGGACGAAACGGTCCAACCCGCGTTCCTGGTTCGGGTCGAACGGGTCGAGGTGCTGGTCTCCCAAAAAGCGGACGCCTCCTTCCATTATAAGGCGACCGGAAAGATCGCGGATCTTGTCGAGAAAGATCTCGTGACGGAAGGGGATGTGGATCCGGTCTCGCAGGTTTTGGACTTCGTTCTTCGTTACGGACAGGACAAGGTCGTGTTCAAGGGGGATCTTAAGGTCGTGAATACGGTGCCCCGGTTTGACGGGTCGCTCGAGATCCGCGGTCTCAAGATCGAGACCGTCACGCCGGAGGTCTACAAGCGGGGGGAACATCTGGCCGGTACTTTGGACGCGAAAATGCAGCTTTCCTTCGAGAACGCCAATCCGGAGAGCATGAAGCGGTCGCTCCGGGGGCAGGGCAAACTGGTTATCCGCGACGGAGCTTTGAAGAACCGGAATGTGGTTAAAGAGGTCTTCGACCGCATATCGCCGGTGATCGCGATCACGAACGCTCTGGGAGGAGAACTCCCTCCGGAGGTGAGTGAAATGCTGGAAGGTCCGGATACGCCCTTTCAGAGCCTCGAATTGTCATGTACCGTCGCTTCCGGGGTGGTCCGAACGGAAGAACTGGCCGTGTCCCATCCGAACTACCAGCTGAGCGGTAGCGGGAGCTTTAATATCATGGAGCACCGGATCGATTCGACGATGCAACTGACATTGTCACAGACCATTTCCGCCTACCTTATCAAAAAGATTCGCGAGTTGCAATTTGTCAGCGACCGGAACGGGCTGGTCGCCATTCCGTTCCGTTACGCCGGGCGGTTCCCGAATGCGTCCGTCCAGCCGGATCTGCAGTATGTGACGACGAAGGTCCTCCAGTCTGGCGCTGAAGAAATGATCGATCGAGGATTAAAAAAACTGTCGAAATTCCTGGAGAAAAAAACATGAAACGGATCTTGTTAACGATCAGTGGGAAGGACAAACCCGGTATTATCGCGAAGGTCACGGGTATCTTGTTTGCCCGCGGGTGCAACTTGGAAGATGTCAGTATGACGCTTCTGGAAGGACAGTTCGCGATGATGATGACCGTTTGTGTCCCATCGCAAAAGGCCCTGGAGCGCGCCGTTGATGCTTTAGAGGTCCTTGGAGCATCACCTTGGTCCATGGATCTCCACGTGACCTTTTTGAAGGGCAAAGCTACGCGTGGAAAAAGACATGCGGCCGGAAGTTTCCCGCACGTGATCACGGCGTTCGGCAGGGACCGGACCGGGATCGTCTACGAAGTCAGTCGCGCGCTTGCCGGGCTGCACGTCAATATCACGGACCTGGACAGCCGGATCCTCGGGGCTGGGCCGAGGACGACTTACGCCATGATCCTCGAAGTCGATGTCCCTCAAAAAGCGGATCTCTCCAAGCTCAAGGCGCTTCTGGTGCGCGTTTCCCGGACATTGAAGATCGAGATCCAGATGAAGCCTTTGGAACGGGTTTCATTATAAAAACAATGAAGTCTGCCGCTATCCGTATTTTTCCCGATCCTGTGTTGCGAAAACAAACGCAGTCGGTGGTCGCATTCGACCGCCATCTTTTAAAGCTGATCGCTGTTTTGACGCGCACATTGAGAAAACAGCCGTGCGGGATCGGGATCGCCGCGCCGCAGATCGGAGTCGCGAAGGCTGTGGCGATCGTGGATGTTTCGAAGCGCGAACCGCACGCTGCGCGTTTGATCCTTGTGAATCCGGTCATTCTTGAAAGAAAGGACCCTGAGGCGCGGAAGGAGGGGTGCATGAGCCTGCCGGATTACACGGCTTTTTTGAAGCGGCACCGGTGGGTTCGTTTTCGTTATCAGGATGAGCATGGGCTGTTCCATGACAAGATCAGCGTTGGAATCGAAGCCGTTTGCGTGGAGCACGAAGTGGATCATTTGAACGGCGTTTTGTTTATCGATCACGTCACGTGTCTGAAAACCGATCTTTTCCCGAGGACTGCAGGAAAACATCGATAGGGTTTGGTGTGTTTTAGCGGTTATTCGACATTAAAGCTAATTAACTTTCCAAAGGATTTTCAAAGATTATTTTTGTTCGGTTATGCTAAAAGTACTCATGGGTTCATCAGAACGAGCAATATATAGCAATATATAACACATATAAATTTGACATTGAGATGACACCCGACTATAATTCAATTGAAGGCTTGCGAGATGCGGAAACAATATCTATGAAAGCTTCGATGAGCTGTGCAAAAGCTTTTCGGGTGGTTGAGGTGTCAAAATCAGGTGCCTGTGGGTTGTGTGTTTTTTTAATGTTCCGTGAAGGGGCGTGGAAAAAATGATCAGCCAATATCACTGCGAGAGGAAATCGTGGGTGCTTAAGGCCTTGAGCCTTTTTGTCATTGTCACTTTCCTCGCGACGCAGTGTGATCTTCAACTCGCTCTCGCGAACATGGTGACGTCGAATCCCGCTGCGGTAGCCGCCCAAGGCGCCGCCGAGGCAGGCAAGACAGACAAGATCCACTACATGCAGAATTTTGACGACCTGCAGGACACATTGCAGGGACAGGCTGGCGAGAACCCGCTCAGCGCGGTCAGTCCCGATCAGGCGACGACCAAAAAACCTTTTTCCGGTGATCTTCCGCAAGAGAAAAGCCCGGACCTTTCCACGACCTTTTTGAACGGTGTCAGTCCGATCCTGGGTGCTGAGAACAAGACGGTCGAAATGACCACGCGCGATCCGCAGAACCCGGACATCGTGACGGTCACTTATCAGGACGGTACTTCATTCACTTACAATTCGAATCCCTCAAGCAACAAGATTCTTGTGATCCGCGATCTGACGAAACCGCGCATCGGCAGCGACGGCAAACAGGCGGTGGATGCTCAGGGAAAACCCGTTTATGATCTCGAGACCCGCCGGTTCGATTGGGGTGGCGTCGATTCCGGAACTGGAGCTCCGTACGTTCGCATCGTGACCGAAGGCGAGAACGGTGCTCTGAGCACTTATCAGAAATTCGTGTTAACACCGGTACAACCCGATGGTTCCGGCGGCGAGTTGGGCCGGATGCTCGAATCCGGTTATTGGGTCCCGGATCCCGCGACGAACCAGAATGTCGAGGTGTTGACGACACGTGATGACGGTACCCGTGTCACGATCTACGATCGTACCGCGGATCCTTCCTATTATATAGAGAGGACCTATGAGAAACTTCCGGAAGGCGAGAATCGTTTGCTGAGTTATCGTAAGATCAGCGTGGTGGACGGCCAGGCGCTCGCGACGATTGATCTTGAGATCAAATACGATTCCGAGAACGGACTCGTCCGCATCGTTGACCGGTCCGTGAATGGAACGACCCCTTCGGCGTCGGTCAATTTCTGGGAGTATAAACTTATTGGTCAGAATGAGCGGGGGGAACTTTTGGCGGTCGGAGAGATGGACCGTGTAAGCGGTCAGGTTAATTCCCGTATGGACATTTCGGCGACAACTTACACGATCACGTATCCCCAGGCCCCGGACCAGAAACTGGTTTTCGAGCGTCTTCCGAACGGCGGCTTTGGCCGGATCCTCCGTTACCGCTTGGGCGATCTTGATCTCGAATATCGCTATGAAACGCTCCCCGCGACGGAGCAGGCAGGCGCCCAGGAGACCGTCACGGTCCTCGATTATCATGCCGGTACTTTTTTGAAAATGGGTTTTGTTCCGGGAACGGTGTTGCCCGGCGCGACCGGTTTGATCGACAGCCCGCAGAACGTGATCGCCGCAGGAACGTTCTCATGGACCGCCACGACCCCTTCCTTTAAGAACCTCTTGACGCGCGTTGATAACACATGGGTGGTGACGGATCCGAACGACAGCCGTATTTTTGAAGTCTATCAATTTTTCCCGGACGGGACGTGGAGCGGAGTGATCCGCAGCCGTGGTCCCCCGGAACCCGGCTCGCAAGCTTTCGTAGATATCCGCTACGAGTACGACTTAGTGAATCGGAGAGTCACCGCCTATGATGTAACGAACCAACGATACGCCTTATATGATTGGAAAGATCCACAAACACCCCGTCTCTTAGAGCAAGGGGATATTGCCGTCGACGTCGACGGGAACATCCTCAGCCGCAGCGTTACGAAGGCCTACAACGCCGAGATCCTCGGTCCTGTCGCAGTGCCTTCCACCGAGTACGAGTCTGAAATTGCTTTCGCGTCCGCAGTAAGCGCCCTTCAATCGGTCCCCGGTATTGATGCTTCCGGGATCGGCCGCTCTCGCATTATCACCGACCCTGATAACCCGGACCGCCTCACGGTCGTTTTAACTTATGAGAACACGGAATACTTCTATACCTACAACGTTGCCGCCCAGGCGAGTTTGCTGTCGAAAATGCGTATCCCGGCTGCGGGCGGCGGTTTTCGAATCGTGGAATATGACGCCGAAGGCCGCGTTACCAGCGAATCGACGGAGGCGACGGACGGTACGCTGACGCTTCTTGTGACGTACCGGTATGAGAAGGCCGGTGAAGTTATCATCATTGATCATCGCGCACATACGCTCCGTGTCGCGGTCTTTAATGCCGACAAGACGATCGGCCAAACGCTTCGCTCCGGATTTTTCAATGATGCCGAGAAGACCTATTCGGTCCAGGGCGCGGGCGAAACCGAATCAAAATGGTACGCCTACGGCGCGGACGGTGTAATGCTGACGAGCGATGATGTCGCGTCGAGCCGTCCTACTCGCGGGCCCGAGCAGGGCACGGCTCCGATGCGCCGCGGTTTTGGCAGCAGCGAGAATCCGGATCTTGACCGCAAGATCCAGGCCCTGCGCAGTTTGATGCGCGAGTATCAAAGCTGCTCTGAGGAAGGGATGCGTTCGGAATGGCGTTTCTCGAGAAAGTGCGAAGACCTTCTCGGCAGTGCTTCCGGCCTTCAGAAAGACATCGAGAATGAACAGTACCGCACTTCGGGCGGGATCGGAGCCCGCGGAGCGGCCGGCAGCGGTTCCATGGATCTTAATTATCACAATCCCTCGCCGGCGCCGGCCTATATTGCCGCGTTGGCCGGGCTTGGCAGTGCGCCCATCGATAATCCGAACGCGGTCATTGTCGACAACGCGGACGGCAGCAAAACGATCTCGCTCAACGGTCTTGTGGAGATCTGGCGTGCGGGAGCGGGCGGCTGGGGCCGCGGGAATGACGTGCTGGTCCAAGCGACGGAGACTGCAAGCACGACCACCTGGTATTACACGAATGGCCGCGCGGACCGTGTTACGACCATGGTGAACGGCGTCGAAACGGAATTGGCGCGCTACGAATACAGCGCTGCGGGAACGGTGGCCGTGATCCAGGCGAACGGTGCCCGCTATGAGTACAGTTATACGGACGAATCGGATCCCTTCGGTTCCGCGGAATTAGTCAGCGCCCGTTACGAAAAAGACGGCGCGTGGGTAACGCAAAGTTACTCGCAGGGCCGTCTGAGCTCGGTGTGTGACGGTTCGGGGGCGAATTGCACAACTTATCAGTATGACGCTGGTCTCAATCAGGCGACGCTCACGTCCGCGACCGGGACCCGTATCCTCGCCCTCGGCGGCGACGGCAAGCTCGGGACCGTCGATGATTATCTTGTGGGCGGCACGGACACTGGTCTTGAAGTTCAACAGGACGACAGTAACCGCATCCTCCGGATCGTCGACCTGACTTACGGCACCGTGACCCGTTTCTCCTATGACGGAACGCAGGTCAATGTCGCGACGGAATGGGCGAGCGGCAGGGTGATCAACGACATTCAGCTGGACCTTGGCGCGGACAATGTGTTTGGAACGGCGGACGACCGTCTTCTCTATATGAGTGGTTTTCAGAACGGACATATTTTCGCGGAGACGTTCGATGCCCAAGGCCACGTCACATCGGTCGAAGGTTATTTCGAAGTCGCGCGTCAGGACGCGGACGGCCGGTACCTGAGGGCGGACGGAACGATCGCGATGACGGAGCAGGAGGCCGCAAAGGACCTGGTGCACCAGCGGGTGATCTACACCTGGACGAGCGCTCCGGCGGCCGACGTTTCGAAACTTCCGGCCGATAAGCGTGAGGGCGCGCTTGATTGGACGCTTGTAGTCGCGACCTACACGGTGACCGGTCCCAACCAGGCATTGCAGGAGAAGCGCGGGTACAAGATCGGCGCAGACGGTTTGTTCGGCACGGCCGATGACATTTTGACCTCGGTCGAGGCCTATGATCCCGTAACTAAAGTCCGCTTCGAAATGAACTATGACGATCAGGGCCGCGTGACCTTGTACCGGAACCTCGATTCCGGTGACGAGCTTCGTTACACGTATGACGATACGGCCAAGAAAGTGACGGTCACTTCCAGCGAGAATTATTTCAAGCAGATCTACCAGTATGATGAAGCGCATCCCGGGGACTTTCAATACGCCCGCCTGATCGAGGAGGAACGGGACGGTATTATAAGGAAGTGGGACGAGAACGAGCAGCTCATTTCCACGACGGATGATAAGGGCGTTGAGATCAAGACCCCGAGCGGTCACAAAGTGACGTCGGTTACGGACAAAGACGGTATCACGACCTTTTATCAGGACGGCGTGATCCTTTCGGTCGTCCGGAAAGACGGGACGGTGCTCCGCACGTACACGCACGTGGTGGATCCCGTGACAGGGGAACTCAAGGACGTGGATTTCGAAGGGAAGAACACGTTGCCGAAGACCACGATCTGTCTGTCGGGCGAGACTTCGGGCTGCTCGAATTATCGCGTGGTCTACGAGAACGGCGTGATCCTGGAATATCAGATGAAGGACGCCCGTCCGGTGCTTGTTTGGGTGGGAGACCCGCTCGGCGCCGAATTCACCCAAAGCATCGATGAAGCGACCGGCGGTATGACGGTCCGCTACAACGACGGCCGCACGAATTTTTATTCGCAGATCGCCGGCTTTTACGAGATCCTCCGCGGTCTCAATCTGCGGGGCGAGGAAGAAACGTACTGCTATTACGGCAAAGGCATGAGCGCGAAATGCAGCGAGATCGATACGGCGGACCTTACGGGAAAGATCCAGGCGGCGATCGATGCGCTGAAGAATACCGGGGTGGACACGGGCACGTCCGAATTCAAGGCCCCTGAGCTGAAGGCAGATGACCCGGGGCTGGACTATTCGGTACGAAAAGATGGGACCGTTGTTTTTTACGCGCCTCGCGACAAAGCGGAATGGCAGGAAACCCCGAACACTTTGTACAGCATCGGTGAATTCGGCCATGTGACGATCTACCAGTACGACACGTCCAGGAAGCTGACGCAGACCCTTGAAATGAGGGCGGACGGGACTCTTTCTTCCGTTACGCAATATGATACCGACAGCCGCGTCAGCGCTTCTTACCGTTACAATCCGGACGGGAAGAAGATCCTGAGCTACAGCGTCTACAGTTATTATTCGACAGACTCCCAGTCCAAGGATTTTCGCCTGCTGAAACTTGTCGAGACGTACAGCGTCGGGGACCTGGAGTTTTCCTTGCTGAAGGACCTCATGGACAAGAAGACGGGCGTGGGCGCGGACAAGCCGTTGGGGTCTCTTGAGAGCCGCGTTCATTATCTGCCGCGTCACGCGGAAGCGACGACGCCCGCCGTTGGGGAGAAACAACCCGTGGTAACCGAGGCGGAGCTCGGCCGGTACGATTATCTCGGCATCGGTCTCGTTGATTTCACGGAGAATTTCCGCCGGCCGCTTGAAGCGGGCGGGGAGCCGGTCTTTTTGTCGAGCGTGAAGCAGGACTATTCGGTATTCCAACTGGTGCGGAGCGTGACCTACAAGAACTTGGCGGGCACTACGTCTTGTGGGGAAGGTTTCTCGGGCTGTGAGATCACGTCCCTGGACGAATTTACTTATCTTCCTGGAACGACGGACGTCGATTTCACGAAGCGTTACTGGGTTTCGGGCAACAGCATTGAGAACAAAGTGCTTCAAAGTGTTTTCCGTACCGAGCAGGTGGACGATTACACGAGCGTGACGCACGATTTCGGGAAAGATTTTACCGAGGACACCGTAACCGGCGGTGACGACAAATTCACGGTCCAGGTTTCAGTGACGGTGGGAGACGATCTTGATGGGGACTCGACGCGCGCGGAATGGGGCACCGAGGTCCGCGAGTACGCCGATATCAAGGACGTGGGCTTTACGCACAAGGACGGTTATAAGGAAGCCTATCGCGCCGGGGCTTTCACGGACCCGGAGAGCCATTCGATCCAGTACGACGTGAACGGGGACGGCTCTGTCACGCGCACAAAAGCTTACAAATTCGTTCGTGGCGTGGAAACTCCCGAGATCAGTTACAGTGAGTCCGTGCGGTACGTTGGCAGTGAACCGGGCTATGAAGGAACGCTTGCCGATTCGCTGCTCGGAGACCTTACGGGCGCTTCACTCGACAATTTCCGGGGCCAGGAATTCTCTTTCACCCGTACGTGGAAATTCGGGTTCGACCGGGAGGAAGAGGACCGCATTTTCAAGGCCGAGAGTTATTCGGTGACGTCCCGCGATGAAATGCTCACGCGCACGGTCTCGCGGGATGTGGCCACGGACCTTTTGACGTATACGGACCAGCGGCGGATCCCCGTCAGCCAGCAGTCGGCCGAGGACGCGGCTGTTCGTCAGGAGCTTCTTGGTGCCGGTGGTCTTGTCCTTACTTCCGATAAAGACATGTTCGAATCCCGCAGTTACGCAGGCGGATTTGACACGGAACAGTTGTTCCTCGATCACAGTTTTTCGCTGGATGTGTACGGGGACGGGACGCTGACGCGCACGAAGAACTTCAAAGTGGAGAACGGCGCCGAAACGGGCGAGATCAGCTACAGCGAGACCGAGGACGTGGCCCGCAACACGATCTCCTATGACGGAACTCACACGATCGGCGAGTTGATGCTCGGTCCCACGCTCGGCAGTGACCGGAACTGGGCCGAGGAGCACGTGAGCCGGACCCAGACCTGGGGCGTGTCGTTCGAGGTGAATTCCGCGGACCGTCTGGCCCGTCACGTTCCTCCTTACGAAGGTGAGTCCTACCAGATCACTTCGGCGGATGGCAAGATCACGCGTAGCGCCAACTGGGACGCTGTGAAAGGCGAGATCGTCTACAATTACGTGGAGCAGGTCAAGGTCCCTTACGACACGACGACGATCAACGGGATTCACGTCGGGGACAGTCTTTTGGGGGATGTGAAGGGCGACAAGAACTGGAGCATGAAGAGCGTTCTCTACATGACGAGTTCCCGCGATGCCTTCAACGTCGAGGACCGTTTCATCGATTCCGAATCTTTCCAGGTCACCTCGCGCGACCGCAAGGAGACGCGTACGCTTTCGGTCAACCGCCATGATCCGGACGGCCCGCGTGTGTCTTACTCTTCTTCGGTCCGCACGACGCGCTCCGAGATCCAGGCGTTATTGGATGACCCCAAGATCACGATCCTTCCGGCGGACCGTGAGATGTTCATGAAGATCCTCAGCGATCCCGCGTACGAGCACAACGCCTTTTCTCTGGTGACCGGTTCCAGTGATGCCTTCAATGTTCCCAAACTGCAGAACCGTGATCGCGTGATCACAAGTAAGGCGTATCAGGTGACTTCGCGGGACGGGGACACGACCCATTCACTGATGGTCGACGACCGCGTTCCGGAGGGTTATCCGGTCGTGGCTTACCAGCGGCAGGAACGTATGAAGAGATCCGACATCGAGGCGATCCTGGCGGACCCGGCGAATACGCTGGTCCCTCCCGGGACGACGGTCCTTGATTCCGGGAAGACGCTGGCGGAAACCCTGCTGGAAGCGCTGAAGATCAATCCGTACGCGACCTTTTTTATGACCACTTCGAACTATTACGTTCCGGAGGGCGCGACTCAGCCGCGCGCTGGCTCGACGGGTTATTCCTGGAGCACACGTGACGGGAACAGTAATTACAGTATTGGGATCAATGAGGCCGCGCCGGATGGTTCCGAAATGACATTTACGCAAACTCAAAAAGTAAGCCATCAAGCGGCGCTGGACATTGCGAACAAGATCGCGGACCCCGCAAAGCGAGCGCAGGCCCTTGCCGCGATCGGAAGTGATCCCATGACGTCGATCAGCATGTCGCTTACCGGACTCGCGGACCCGGTCTATCAATGGACCAGCTCGCTGGACTCGAACGTGAGTTTCGTGATGAGCGTGAATAATTCCGTTCCCGTGGGCGTGGACAACGCGCCGACCGGCACGGAGATTAGTTTTAGCAGGAATGTCCGGGTAAGTCGCGCAGAAGTCGTCGCTAAGATCGGCCTTATCTCGAACGAGGAGCTCCGCAATCAGGAATTGGCACGACTTGCGGCCAGTCCTAACAGTGTCTATTTTACGAGGCAGGAAAGCATTGCGGGCGACCCGGACGCGAGCTACCAGTGGTCCGCGCTCGGTGACCCGAACAATTCTTTTACGCTGACGTTGAATTCCCATGTTCCGTCCGGCATCCCGGACGCGAGCGGTACGTATCCCAAAACAAAGACCGAAGCGAGTTTGAGCGTGAACACTCGCGTCTCACGGGCTGTCGCATTGGGTTATATCAATAGCGATGCGAATGGCGACTGGATCGCGAACCCGGAGGACCGCGCGGCGGCGCTTGCGGCCTACAACGCGGCGGTCGCGCTCGGCACGGCTTTCTATCAGGCCCGTTCCGGGATAGGCGACCCGGTCCTGCAGTGGACCGTCGCGAGCGACCCGAATACGAGTTTTTCTTTGCAGGCCAAAGACAACGCCGCCGCGGGATGGCACAGCACTCTTTTCAGTTTTAATAAACGCGTCAGTCAGGAAGCGGTCACGGCGCAGTATAAGGACTTGCCGGCCGGTGATTCCCGGCGTGCGGCGCTTGAAGAAGCGATCACGCGCGGCGAACTTTTCTATATGTCCATGAGCGACCGCGGGCCGACCTACCAGTGGTCGGACACAGAGAACAAGAATTTCAGTTATAGTCTTTCCTTGGACGCGAAGTTCCCGTCGGGCTCCGGTTTTCTGGTCCCTCCGGCTCTCACTTTCACGACGAATGCCCGCGTGAGCACGGAAGAAGCTCTCGCGGATTTCGATCTCATCCAGGACCCCGCAAGGCGTGCGGAAGCGAAGAGCAAACTCGGTGCCGCGGTACCGGTGTATCGCGCGTTGACCGACGGCGCTTCTTCGATCGACGGTGTTGATGCGGTTTATCAGTTCTCGGACGCGGCCAATGCCGACACGAACTATACCGTTTCGCTTCGTAGCGGCGTGCCGGTCGGCGACCCGGCGGCGAACACGGGCCGTGAGGCAACATTCGGGATTTCGATGCGTGTGAGTCAGCAAGAGATCCGGAATTGGCTGAACGACGCGGCGATCACGCTCATTGCTCAGGGCACGACCCCCGCCGAAGCGCTTCAATATGCCGAGGTTTTTTATCTTTCGAAAGGCAGTGCGACGGAACCGGGGCAATATCAGTGGACCGGTTTCGCGGATCCGAACAAGAGTTACAGCCTGCAGGTCCGCGCGGACCTGAAGCAGAAAACGCTTTCTGTCACCACGCAGGTGAGCGCGGCGTCCGTGGCGGCGGAACTCGCGGCCGCGGTAGCGGCCGGCACGATCACGGCGGACGACTCCCGGAAGCAGAAGATCGAGGACGCGATCGCCGACGGCCTGACCTTTTTCAGGACGGAAGGGGACAAGGGCCCGAACTATCAGTGGGCGAGCGATTCGGACAAGAATATGAATTACAGTTTGGCCGTTGACACGTTGTTCCCGGTCGGGGACGTTTCCGCCGACGGTACTTATGCAAATCACCGGACCGAACTGAGCATCACGGTAAGTGTCAGGGCAAGCATTGTCTCATTGCTCAACCAGTTATCTTTTATCGCGGACGAGAAGAACCGCGAAGAGGCCCGCGAGCGTCTTTTGAGAGCAGGGGTCACGGTCTCGCGTTCGGTCACGGACGGCGTTTCCGCGCTGGACGGCGTGGATCCCGCTTACCAGTTCGGGGATCCCTCGAACCCCGACGTGAATTACAGTGTCTCATTGCGGAGCGGCGTGCCGGCCGGCATACCGGACGCCTCCGGAAAATACTCGGAGACAAAGACCGAAGCGGCCTGGGGCATCTCGACGCGCGTAAGCAAGGAAACGGTCGCCCGCTGGCTGAGCGAGCAGGGCATGCAGATCATCAATAACGGCGTCGATATCACGTCCGCATTATCCGATACAGCTATGTATTCGCTTTCTCAATCGGGCACGAAGGACCCAGGCCAGTACCAATGGTCGAGCATTTCGGATCCGACCACGAGCTTCAGTTTACAGGTCCGCGACGCCTTCAAGCAGGTGACCGTGAACGTCTCGACGCAGGTGAGCGAGCAGACTGTCGTTGCAGAACTCGCGGCCGCGATCGCTGCCGGGACGATCACAGATACGGACTCGCGCAAGAAAGCGATCGAGTCGGCTCTCGCGGACGGCAAGCTTTTTTACCGGAGCACGGGCGATCAGGGCCCGACCTACCAATGGTCGAGTGAGACGGACAAGAATCGCAGTTTCAGTCTCGGAGTGGACAAAAATTTCCCGGCCGGCCTTCCGGACCCTCAAACGGGCCGTTACACGTCTTTCAGGACCGAATTATCTCTTACAACGAGCGACCGCGTGAGTGCGGCGTTCGTTTCGCAGCTTGCCGGTTCGATCAAGGACACGGACAATCTCGCGGAAGCGAGAGCTAAACTTGCGCTGTCCGGTGTGGCCGTAACGCGTTCGGTGACGGACGGCGTGCTCGCGACCGACGGTGTGGACGCAACATACCAATTCGTGGATCCCCAGGACCCTGATACCAATTACAGTCTCGCGGTCCGTTCACAGGTGCCGGTCGGCGATCCTCCGGTCAATACCGGGATCGACGTGACCTGGAATATTTCACAGCGGGTCGCTCCTGCCGCGGCACTTTTAGACCTCAAGAAGTTCGAGACCGATCCCGCCCGTATCGCCGCGTTCGAGGCGGCACTGGCGAATGCGGACGCGGTCTATTTATCGAAAGCGGGCACTTCGAGCAAAGAACGCCAGTATCAATGGACCCGCCGTTATGATCCGAACGATCCGGGGGCTTCTAATACCAGTTATTCCCTTACTCTCAAAGACCTTCATTCGGAGGCTCTCTTTACGGTTTCGACGCAGGTAAGCACGGAGGCCGTAACGGGCCAGATCGCGATGCTCGATAAGGATCTTGCGGCCCGCAAGGCTGAGATCGAAGCCGAGATCGCGAAGCCCACGACCACTGTGGAGCAAAAAACGGCCCTCGCGGCAGCGCTCGCGACACTGATCGCGGACCGTGACGCGAAACGCTCCCGTATCCAGGCGGCCATCGTGGACGGACGCCTTTTTACCCGGCAGGAAACCTGGTCTGGCGATCCGTCTTATTCGTGGTCGAGTAATTCGAATGCGAACGTGAATTACGGTCTTTCGGTGAATCCGAAAGTGCCGGTCGGGCTGCGGGACCCCGCGACCGGGAATTACACGTCATTCAGGTCCGAGATCTCATTCACGCGTTCGGAGCGCACGAGTTTTGCCGTGATCACCGCCCAGGTCAATCGCATCGAGGACGCCCAGAAGAAAGCGGAAGCCCTCGCGGCGATCGGTTTGACGGAAGCGGGTGGCGGCGCGTTCACCAGTGTTTCGACGGACGGCAGGGATCCCGTCATTCAGTGGGCGAACCCGAAGAACCCCGACGAGACCTGGTCGCTTTCGGTCAACAATCACGTTCCGAACGGTACCGAGGCGAACCCATTGCCATACACGACTGAAATGGTCTTTACGCATTCGGTGCGCGTGAGCAAAGCGGACGTCGCGGCCTTTGTCGCGCAGATCGCGGACCCGACGAAGCGTTCAGAGGCACTTGCTGCCCTTGAGACGGGCCGGGACTTTTACCGGTCGCAGGCCGGAGATGACGATCCGGTCTATCAGTGGTCGCAGAAAGACAATTCAGGCGTCAGCTTCACCGTGACCTTGAACAATCACGTTCCCTCGGGGATGCCCGACGCGTCCGGGAATTACACGCAATTCACATCTGAAGTGGTATTCGCGCACAACGAGCGCACAAGCCTGCAGGAGATGCTGACACTTATCTCCGTGATCGTGGATCCCGTGAAGCAAAGTCAGGCCTATTTATCGCTTTTTGACGCGGAGATCTATTCCCGTTCCAAGGCCGGCAATGATGATCCTTCCTATCAGTGGGCGAGTTTAAAGGACCTGAACGTAAGCTACACCCTGTCGCGCAATCCCCGTCTTGATACCGCGAGCTTTACGCGCACGAAGCGGGTGAGCCAAGCGCAGGTCGCCGCCGAGTTAGGAAGCCTGACGATCAATTACAACACGGAAAAGGCCGCGTTCGAGGCGCGGATCAGCGCCGCGGCGGGTAGTGAAAAAGCGGTACTTGAAGCTGCGTTGGCGCGCTTGACATCGGAATTCACCGCGCGGTCGCAACGGATCGGTGCCGCGCTCGCGGACGCGAAGGGCGGTCTCTTCTATATGAATCAGGCCGGCAGTGATGATCCGAGCTATCAATGGACGAGCGCTTCCAATAAGAACCTAAATTACACGCTCTCGGTGAATTCGAAAGTTCCGGTCGGGGAGTCAGGTACGGCGGGGGCGGGATTCAAGACCGAGCTGACCTTTAGCCTCAGCGAACGCGCGAGCGTTGCCGAGGCGCGCTCGAAGCTGGGTTTGATCCGTGACACGGAAGACCGTGCCGAAGCCCAAGCGGCGCTTGAAGCGCAAGCCGCGACCGCCGGTTCCGCGATCTACCGCTCGCTGACGGACACCGACTCCGTTTTGGATTATATCGATCCGAGCTATCAATTCACGGACGTTACGAACCCGGATAAGAGTTACAGCATCGCGCTCAATTCGAGCACCCCAGGCAGGATCCTCGAAGCGAACTGGAGTATTTCGACCCGGATCGGGCGCGCTCAGGTAGCGGCGGCGCTTCAGGACATGACCGACGGTTACAACACGGCCGAATCCGATATTAGGACTCTCATCGCGGCAGCAGGTGCGGACACCGCGAAAGTTGCGTTGCTCGAGAGATCGCTGGCGGACCTTACGGCGAACTATCAGGCGAAACTCGCGAGTGTCAACGCGGCACTTCTTGACGGGGACTCATTCTCGATGTCGCAGGCCGGCTCGAACGATCCCGCCAGGCAGTATCAGTGGGTGAGCAGGACGAACGCGAACGTGAATTACAGCCTGAACGTGAAAGCGGATTGGCATGAGGCCACGTTCAGCCGCATGGTGCGCGTGAGCGCCGAAGATGTCGCCAAACAATTTTCCTATCTCAAGGACACCAGAGACTCCCGGTTCGCGAATCTGCAGCTGGCATTGATCGACAGCCGCGTATTCATGATGACGCAATCGGGCAATGACGATCCGTCCTATCAGTGGTCGAGCGAAACGAACCGCAATCTCAGTTACAGTATGTCCGTCAATTCCAAGACCGGCGTCGGCATTCCGGACGCGCAAGGGGTTTATCCTTCAACGAAGACCGAAGTGACGTTCACGCGCAACGAACGCGTGCTGACGAGTGACGCACAGGGCGTGCTCGCGCTCATCGGCGATCCCGATCAACGCGCGGCGGCGACCGCGGCGCTTGCGCAATCGGGCGTCACGGTTTTCAAGGCCCTCACGGACGCTGAGTCGGCGGCTGATTTTTCGGACCCTGTTTTCCAGTTCTCGAACGTCACGAATTCCGACATCAATTATTCGATCGCGATCAGGAGCGGGATTCCCGTCGGGGAACTTCAGGCGGACGGCACGTACCCGGAAACAAGAACGGAAGCGGTCTGGAGCATTTCGGAACGCGTCAGCAGGGATTCCGTGCGCCAGAATATTCTGGCGGACAAAACGGGAGAATGGATATCGGATCCCGCGAAACGTTCAGACGCCCTCGCGGCGCTCGCGGACGGCGAAGTTTTCACGAAAACCTACGCGGGCCCGAAGGACAACGTGACGTACCAGTGGACGAGCCGGACGAACCCGAACGTGAATTACAGTCTTTTGACGAAGGCCAGTTGGCATGAAGCGACGTTTAGCCGCACCCGCCGTGTAAGCCGCGCGGAGGTTGAAGCGCGTTTTGCTTATTTGAAAGATACCGGCGATTCCCGGTACGCGGGACTTCAGACGGCGCTCGCGGACGCGGACGGAACGCTTTTTTATATGACGCAGGCCGGTAACGATGATCCGTCCATCCAGTGGACGAGCGTGACGGACCGCAATTCCAGTTACAGCCTGGCGGTCAATTCGCATGTGCCGTGTGACGCGGCCGAGAACCCGGCCTTGTTCAAAACGGAAGTGACATTCACAAGAAGTTTCCGCGAAACCGTCGAACAGGCGGCGAAGCAGGCGCAGTTGATCGTCGATCCTTCGGACCGCGCGGAAGCGCTCATGGCCCTCGCGAAATCCGGGACCGTCGTTTTCCGGACGCTCACGGACGGTGAATCCGCGGGCGACGGCGTCGACCCTGTTTATCAGTTCGCGGACGTCGCGAATCCCGACAAGAACTACAGCATGGCGGTCCGCAGCGGCGTCCCGACCGGTAACCCGCCCGTGAATACCGCCGTCGAAGCGGCTTGGAACGTCACGGAACGTATCAGCAAGAACCAGGTGAAAGAGCGTCTTACCGCCGCGTGGATCTCGAATGCCGAGAAACTTGCGGACGCGCTCGCGGCGCTTGAGAACGGCGATGTTTTCATGATGTCTTACGCGGGCGAGAACGACAAGGCTCTCGGGGTGACGTATCAATGGACGAACCGCTCCAACCAGAACATCAATTACAGCCTGCAGGTGAAAGAGACCTGGCAGGAGGCGGCTTTCAGCAAGACCGAACGCGTCAGCCATGAAAAGGTGGCGGCGGAACTCGCGCGGCTTGCCGCAACGGACAGCCGGTACGCCGCTCTTCAGGCGAACCTGGCTGACGGAAAGATCTTTTATGTGTCAAGCGCCGGGAAGGACCAGCCTTCCTATCAATGGGCGAGCGAAACCGACAGGAACAGGAATTATGCGCTTGCTCTGAGCCTTGTGAACGGCGGCATCCAGTTGACGGTGACGACGACGGAGCGCATGAGCGTCCAGTTCGTACGGTCCCAGACCGGGTTGATACAGGATGCAAGCGACAAGGCGGATATGGACGCCGCTCTCGCGAAAGAAGGTCTTACCATCTATCGCACGATCACGGACGGGGAGTCCTCGCTCGACGGTAACGCTGCGAATCCCGTTTACAGTTTCACGGATCCCTCGAACGTTGACCGCAGCTATTCGATCTCGGTGAACGCGGACGCTCCGGACGGCGCCGAAGCGACGGTCAATATCACGACGCGTATCAGCCGCGCCCAGGTGGAGCAACACATCAAGGCGGATGCGACCGGGGAGTGGGTCCAAGACCCCGTGAAACGCGCGCAGGCGCTTGCCGCGCTCGCGGACGGGGACCTTTTCTCGATGACACAGTCCGGGACGGATGATACTCCGCAGTACCAGTGGTCGAGCTTGAAAAACACGGATGTTAATTACAGCCTGCAGGTGAAGAACGACTGGCACCAGTCGATCTTTTCGCGGACCGAGCGTGTGGCCACAACGGATCTCCAGGGCGTATTGCTACCGGAACTGACGACGATCTATACGGAACGTCAAAGCGAGATCCAGGCGATGATCGATGAGCTTGCGGCGAAAGATGCCGCGGATCCGCAGATCGCGAACCTTCAGGCGGCGCTTGCGACATTAACGACGAACTATACGACGCAAAAAGGACTGCTGGAAGCGGCGGCCGCGGACGGGGAAATGGTCTACAGGACTCAAACCGGCAATGACGACCCATCCTACCAGTGGTCGAGCAGGACGGACCGCAATAAGAGCTACAGCCTCGCGGTCAATACGCACATTCCCGTCGGACAGCCGGACGCGAGCGGGAATTATACGCGATTTCGCACAGAATTTACCGTTACGTCCACGCAACGGGTCAGTCGCAGCGAGGTCGATGCCTCCGGCGCCACGTACAACCTGATCCAGGACCTGACGCAGAAAGATCCCGCGAAGCAAGCCTCGCTCGAGCAGGGGATCATAGTCTACAAAGCCACGACGGACGGCAAGGAACCGGTCTACCAGTGGTCGAGCACGCTCGACACGAACGTAAGCTACAGCCTTGCGCTCGACACGCACGTCCCGGTCGGGACTGCGGGCGGGGAGATGACGGTCGCGAACTTCACGCGCACGGAGCGCGTGAGCCGTGCGGCAATGACGGTTCTTCTCAATGCGATCAAGAATCCCGAAGAAAAAACGAATGCGGTGGCTGCGCTTGCGGACGGCGAAAGTTTTTCGGTCACGAAGCGCGGCAGTGACGATCTGAATTATTCGTGGGCGAGCCTGACGAACCCTCTTGTAAGTTATTCGATCACGTCCGACGCGCACGTGGTCCGCGGCGCGGAGGCCAATTTCAAGAAATCGACGCGTGTCAGCCAGGAAGAAGTGACGGCCGTTACGACACCGGGAGCGGTCACGACCGTTTCCCAGGAAGTAAAGGACGCGCGGTTCAGCGAAACGAAAACGATCCGTGAGCTTTTGCTGGGGGACCTTAGCGGGAGCCCTGATTGGGCCGACGCGATCCTTCAGATCGTGGAAGGTCTCGGTGACGACGGAACGCTTGACTGGACCGGTTATACCATTACTTCCGCCGACGGCTTAACGACACGGACCGTGATCCTGAACCTTGAACTCGACGCGAACGGTCAATATGTCGATCTTGATCCGTCGACGCCTGCCGTCGACCGGGTTCAGTACATCGAAAGCAAGAAGATTTCAAAAGCGACGGCGATCGTGAACGGCCGTACGGCGCAGGAAGTTTTCGGCAGCCATATTTCGGACGGCGAATGGCCCATCACACATGTTACCGTCTCGCTTAACGGTTTCAGCGAAGCGCAGCGTGTTGCTCTGAACGATTTCTACGATCTTGGCGCCAAAGGCTTTGCGATCCTCGATCCTGCCGGAGTTCCCACGTTTTACACCGAAGTCAGCCGGGTGGAAGTGCTCGACGCAGTGAAGCTCATTCGTGATGAGGCGATGCGCCAGGCGGCGGCCAAAGCGGCAAGCGATCCTCTGGCGGTCTTCTATAGAGTTGAAGGCGACAACAAACAGACGACCTATCAGTGGACCAACTCGCAGAACCCAAATGAGTCGTATTCGATCACGATCGACCTGAAGGTCCCAGCGGGTGACGAAGGATTTTTTACGCAGGAAGCCAGTTTTTCGACCACGACGCGCGTGAGCCGCGAGGCGATTGTCCAGGTCTACAACGGCCAACTCGCGCTTGTTCTGCTTTCAGTGATCAGTCCCGAATTGCGGGCCAACTTGATCAACGCCGGGACGCTGGATGATTTTAAGGAGGTCTTGAACGCTTCGACGGAAGATATTTCGCAGGACCTCAGGGACGTGATCGCAAGTCTGAGCAGCGGGTCGGCCGAAGATAGGGCGGCTTTTGAAGCCGTGAAGAAGGACCTTGCGGATCCCGTGAAACAAGAAAAAGCAAAAGCGGGTGTCGCGACCATCGCTCCCGAAGAGCTCAAGATGTTCATGGAAGGGTTGAAGGAGAACATGAACCCGGCCACGACGTTCAACCGCTCCGTGACGATAGAAAGCCATTCGGGCATGAGCCTCGATGATACTTCGGTCACGCAATACAACTGGACGAGCCTTGACGGTATCAAATCCTATTCTCTCGGCTACAGCAATACCGGCATCTTGAACGACCAGGGGAAGGTCGAGTATGAACGTGAAGCGAGTTTTTCTGTGTCCCAGCGGTTCTCCCAGATCACTCAGGATTATCTCGCGCAACTTTGCCTCGTGCCGTATATCGCATCATCAATAGAGGAGCTGCTCAATAAGAGCAAAGATCCGGGCGTTACGATGCAGCAATTGCAGGAAGCCGCGACACTTGCCGCATTCCAGTCGCTTGTCGCCGGTTCCGCTCTCGGGAATGACATCAAGACCGTTGTTGCGGCCCTCAAAGATGCGGACTGGCCCCGGATCGAAGGCGATATCAAGACGCCGCGTCGGTTGACCTCGTTGAGCTCGACAAATTACGCGGCCTTCCAAGCGGCTTTGGCCGGCACGGACGAATTTACTCTGTTTACCATGACCCGGTCGGCGGACGGTTATAACTATTCATGGGAAGGGACCAATGAACAGGACCAGCTGGTCAATTACCGGCTGTCCCAGAGGATCGAAATGGTCGCGGTAGGAACGGCGGCGGACGGGACTGAGATCTACGCCAAAGACGAGACCTGGGGATTCAGCTCGGAAGTGAAGGTCTCTGTGGCCGTTGTCTCCGGCAAGGAATCTGTTCTGACGACCGACAAGCGCGCCCAGTACCTGGACGCGCTGCGCGAGGCCGATTCGTCGACGGACTTCACGGTCACGAAGACCGGGCGGGACGTGAATTACAGTTGGGTGAGCGGTGACAAGTCGAAAGTGTTCACGCTGTCCAAGACCTTCGCGAAAGTGGAGGGCCAGACCGAGGTCGTCGGGAAATGGGACTTCAATCTTCAAATGCGCGTTCGCCGTGAGGTGGTCGAAAAAGCCGTGGCTAATTTGCCTCCGGGACTTGAGAAAGACCAGTATCTTGCCGCGATCCGCGACACGGCCAGTTGGACCAAGTTCACGATGGCTATCGGCGGGAACGATATCAATTACAAATGGACCGGAAGAAGCGGGGTCAAGACCTACAGTTTGACCAACGCCCGGACCCTGAAAGAGTACGCGGATGCGAACGGCGTCATCACGACGAAGCTCGGCAACAACTGGAGCTTCGCGACATTCGACCGCGTCGCCCATGCTTATGTTGCCAAATATCTGGAGAATATCGAAGATCCCGTTCAGAAAGCCCAGTACGAAGCGGCCCTTGCGGACACGGACGCGTCAACGGTCTATTCCCGGACCGTAAGCGGGGAATCGACGTCGTATCGCTGGACCGGTCTTGATGACGCGACCACGTATCTCCTGAGTCAAAGCAAGCAATTCACGGTCAAGGTCGCGACGTCCGGGGACGGAACACCGGTCCGTGACGACCAAGGGAACATTGTCTATGAAAAGGATACGAACGGCAATTATTTGTATACCGAAACGTTAAAGTGGAATTTCCGGTCCGAGATACTTGTGTTCGCCGCCGCGGTCGAGGGGCATGCCGCGGGCCTTGAGAACGGCGTCCTGAGGGCGCAGTACGAGCGGGCCCTCAGCGAAGGCTCGGGCGCGACGTTCTTCACGCAAAGCACTTCCGGGAAGGATATCACCTATTCCTGGAGCACCTACGATGAAACGGCCAAGGCCCAAAAAGCCACGCACACCCTCTCAGCGACCACGGAAAAGGTCACGGCAGCGGACGGCTCGGTGAGCGATGTGGAACGCTGGAGTTTCCGTACGGACGTATCGGTGGATATCAGCGTGATCGAATATCAGGCGCGTTTCCTGGACGATGATTCGAAGGCGGATCTTGTGGCGGCGCTTTCAAAACTGAAATTGGAGGACAAGAATCTCGGTACCGTCTTCACGAAGACGACCACGGGCCTGGAGGATAATTATTCGTGGCAAAGTTTCGATCATGTACAGAGCTTCAGCCTGAGCGCTTCACGGCTCGGTGCGACGGCGGAAGGCGCCCGCTGGTCGTTCAGCGAGCAGGTAACTGTTCCGCGGACTGGCGTTGAGGGTTACGGGACGTTCCTTGAAGGTACCTACAAGACCGCTTATGAGGCCGCGCTGGCGGACTTTTGTGTTGAAGGGACCGCCGGGTGCGCGGTGACAATGTCGAAGAGCGGGGAGAACATCTCATTCAGCTGGAAGAGCCGGGACCTGTCGAAGACCTATTCGTTTGCCCGCTCGACCGAGCGTACGCTTAAGTCGGAAACAACGGACGCGGCAGGCAAGGTCACCCGCGAATACGAGAAGAAACAGCGATGGAGTTTTTCGACCAATCTGCGCGTGACAAAAGATGAAGCCGCTGGTTTCGCGGGCATGCTCGAAACGGCCGGATTGAGGGAACAATACCAGGCCGCTTTGGATGTTAACAGCGTTGACGGCGCCACGGTCTACACGAAGACGTTGAGCGGCGGATCGATCAGCTACAGCTGGCAGGCGCTTAACGGGCTTACGACCCACCGTCTCGGCGGGGCGATCCAGAAGATCTACGATCCCGAGACAGAAGTCGTGAACGGCGTCACGCAGGCGAAACGCGATGGCAATGGCGACGTTATTTACAAGACGACCTATACCGAACAGATGAAATGGGGTTTCGCGTCGGAGCGATTGGTCCTCCGCGCGGAAGTGCTCAGCACCGACAACAAAATGATGCTCGAGACGCAGGAGTTGCGCGATCAATACCAGGCGGTCCTCGATGAAACGCCGCTTTCGGCGACGTTCACGCGGTCGGTGAGCGGCGATGACGTGTCCTATTCCTGGCAGAGCATCGACAAAGCCAGGACTTTCTCCTTCGGAAAGAGCTTTGTCGAGATTGAGACCGGAAAAGATGCTTCCGGGAACCCCGTCTACGGGCAGGCCGTCGGACGGTGGTCGTTCTCGGAGCAGGTCGCGGTCGTGAAATCGATGGCCGGATCGCAAGTCGCGCTTCTCACGGATGCCGATCAAAAGTCGCAGATGCTTGCGGCACTTGAGATCCCGAATACCGATAGTTTTACTACCTATACGCGCTCAATGAGCGGCACGGACACGAGTTACAGCTGGCGCTCTGCCGATGAGGCGCGCGCTTACACGGTTTCCTCCGAAAATCTTAAGAACGAGCAGGGCGGTCCGATGGGCGCCAAGGCGGCGTTTAGTGAGCAATCCCAGGTGAAGAAACTCGAGGTCGAAGATTATGCCGCTTCGATGGACGAGGAGTATCGTTCGCAATATATCGCCGCGCTCGCGGACACGAATACTGCGACGGCGTTCACGAAGACCCTGAGCGGCAAGGACCTCAGCTACAGCTGGAAGTCCGCGATCGCGATTGGGAGAACGTACACGCTAGCGCGATCGACGGAGAAAACGTATATCGCGAAAACGAACCCCGACGGAACTGTGGCTACGGATCCGAAAGGCAATGTTATCTATGAGACGGACGCGAACGGCGCGTTGAAATATAGCGAGATCCCGCGGTGGTCGTTTAGCGCTCAAACGTTGGTGCTGAGATCGGAAGCTACTTCGTTTGCGGACGGTCTCGGAACGGAGGAACTGCGGAATCAATATGCGGTAGCACTCGCGGACACAACTTCCGCGACGGTCTTTTCCAGAACAACGAGCGGTTTGAGTGAGAGTTACAGCTGGAAGTCCGTGAATGGCGCCAGGACCTTCAATCTCGTTAAAGAAAACGTCAAGGTACTTGCGGCCGAACAAAAAGATGCCTCCGGGAACGTGATCTCCAGGACGTTCACCGACAGCGCGAAGTGGTCGTTCAACGAACAGGTCTATGTTTCATTCGATGAGGTTAAGGGCCACGCCGCGCGCCTCGAAACCTCTGAACTCCGGGAGCAATATGGCAAGGCGCTTTCGGATGTGGCTTCGGGCACATTTTTTACAAAGTCCACGAGCGGCGCGGATATCAGTTACGGCTGGAAATCGGCGGACGGTGTCGCATCCTACACCCTGGCTGAAGAGCGTGTGATCCAGACGCCGGCGACGGCGACCGCGCCTGCGGTCTATAGTTCTGCTAACGCGAAGTGGAGTTTTAGCGCACAGTTCGCCGTACAGCGGAATGAAGTGGCGGGGCATATCAACGACCTTGAAACGGAGTACCGGAGTCAGTACGCGGCCGCTCTTCCTCCGGAAGGCGACACCGGGACCGCGTTCTCCAAGACAGTGAGCGGCGACAGCGTTACTTACAGCTGGAAGTCGGCGGATCGCGGCGGGGTTTTCAGTCTGAGCCGCTCGACCGAACTTATCGAAGTCCCCGAAGCTGCTCCCGAAACGACGAACCGCTGGGCCTTCAGCGAAATGCTCAATGTTTCTCAGCCGGTGATCCTCGAAAGCATTCTTTTATTGGAAGGCGATGTTGCGAAGGCGCAGGCTCAAGCCGCGCTCAAGAACGCAGCCGCCGGCGTGGCGTCGTTCACCCGTACGGTCAGCGGGGCGAGCCTCAGCTTTGGATGGAAGGCCCTAAGCGGCGGGGCGACGTTCAGTTTGAACGCCAATAACGTCAAGGTCCAGAGGACCGCGGACGGCATGACGTTCGATACGATCCGGAAGTGGAATTTCAGCGAACAATCGATCATTTTGATCAGCGAAGTCGAGGGTCATGTTGCCGACCTCTCAGCCGACCAGCAGCAATCTTATGGCGACGCATTAAAAGATACGAATGCGGCCACCTATTTCACGAAAACGACGGCTGGTACCGACGTCAGCTACAGTTGGAAGTCGCTCGACAAGGTCAGGACCTACGCGCTTGCCAAAGAGCAGATCATGGATGAGACCGGCGCCGTGCTCATCCCGGCGAAATGGTCCTTCAGCGTTCAGACGCGTGTGAAGAGGACTGAAGTCGAGAATCACGCGGCCGAACTTGATCCCGGGCAGGCGGCGCAGTATGAAACGGCGCTCGCGGACACGAGTGCTCTTACGGTTTATACGAAGAACCGGACGGGGAATGACACGAGTTACAGTTGGAAGAGTGTGGATGGAGCGGCCACTTATTCGTTGACCCGCGGTCTGAAGAAGACCTCGGACGCGGCCGGAAACTTGGCCGCGACAGCGGTGAAGTGGGGCTTTGCCAAACAAGTTCTTGTGGTAAAGGCCCTGGCGGCACTCTTCGCGGACAATCTGGAGTCACAGGCCGCCAAGGACCAGTACGCAGCAGCGCTCGCGGACACCGACAACGGGACCGAGTATTCGATGAGCCAAAGCGGCGATGACCGGACCCTTTCCTGGAAGTCGAAAGCCGGCGGGACGACCTACTCCCTTGTACGGACGGACGCGCAAGTGCAACAGGCCGACAATTCATGGACGACCGTGCAAAAATGGAACTTTAGCGCACAAGCGCTTGTGTTGCGTTCCGCCGTAGAAACGCACGTGAGCGATCTTGAGACCCCGGAGCTTCAGGAACAATACAAAGCGGCTCTCGATCTGGCCCGCGCGCCCGCATTGACTGTTTTCACGAAGACCACGACCGGTCACGAGGTCTCCTACAGCTGGGCGGACGCGAACGGGGTCACTAGCTACAATCTTTCGAGGTCGTTGACGCAGAGCACGGGAGCGATCAAGTGGTCGTTCGCGGCAACGGCGCTTGTTACCCTCGGCGAAGTGCAGCAGCGTGCCAACGAACCCGTTCTCGTCGATCCGAACGATCCTGATGCCGTCCAACAATATGCCGACGTGGTCGCGGCCGGGAGCGACCTAGTTGAATACACGCGTTCGATCAGCGGCACCGAAAAAACCTATTCCTGGAAGAACCTTGCGAAACAGCGGTCCTACACGCTTACGAAGAGCATGACCCGCGTGCTTCAGGCGGACGGAAGTTATCTCGATACGCCGAAATGGAGTTTTACCACCCAAGTCGTCGTGGCCAAAGAAGTGATGACCGGGAAAAATCCGGAACTTTCGGCCTCGCTTCAGGCACAATACGCCGCGGCGCTTGCGGACACGACCGGCGCGACCGAATTTGTCATGGCGACAACTGATGGCGATGTCAGTTATAGCTGGAAGAGCGCGGACGGGGATAAAAACTATTCTCTTTCATCCACAAAAATCAAGACGCTCGTATCCGAAATGACGGATGCCCAAGGGAACGTGACCAAAGTTTATGAGGACGGTCTTAAGTGGGGTTTTAGCGAACAGATCATGGTCCTTGCCGGGGAAGTGGCGGCGCATGGTGATTCACTGTCTGACGATCAGAAAGCCCAGTATCAAACGGCGCTGAAGGATGTGGCTCCCGCGACGGCTTACAGCCGTTCGATGAGCGGCACGGAAGTCAGCTACACCTGGAGATCGCCACGCGGCGGACAGTCCTACAGTTTGAGCAAAACATTCACGCCGGAACTGCAGCAGAACGGGACCTATGCGGCACGAGAGAAATGGGGTTTTACCGCGCAGACCCTTGTAGCGCGCGAGATCTTTGCGGGTCGCATCGATCAACTCCCGAACCAGGCGACCCAAGACCAATTTGTCGCGGCGCTCGCGGGTTCGAATTCCTTGACGGAATTCACGCTGTCCAGGACCGGGAGCGATGAGAACTACGGATGGCGTTCCGCGGACGGTGCGAGAAGTTTCACGCTTTCGAAGACCACCGTTTGGGAGCGCAATGCTGCCGGACTGTCCCTTCCTTTGGGCAGGTGGGGTTTCTCGGTCCAGGAAACGGTCGCCAAAACGTTCGTGAGTGGTCACGTGAACGATTTGGCCGCTTCCGATTCGACGAATCCGGGGGCTGTCGCCTTGAGGGCGCAGTATGAAGCGGCACTTGCGGCCGGCGCCTATGACGCCTATGCCGGGTTCACGAGGACCACGAACGGAACCGAGACGAGCTTCGGCTGGAAGGCTGCGGACGGGAACAAGACCTTTCTTCTCGGCAGGACACTTGATGCCGTGCTCCAGGCGAACGGCAAAGCGGTTTGGTCGCTGAAATGGAGTTTTTCGATACAGCAGACGGCATCCTCCGACACCGTAACGGCCATGCTGGGCGCCGCTGACCTTTCCGCCGAGCAACGCGAGCAGGCCGAGATCGCACTTGCGGCCATTGATGTGAATGCCGGGTTTACGATGTCCGTGACGGGAACGGACGTGAACTATACATGGAAGAGTTCTGACGGGTCGAGAAATTATACGTTCGGCAAGACCGAAGCAGCGGTCCTTGGGGCGGACGGCGCTGTTATTTGGACGTCGAAATGGAGTTTCTCGGCAAAACAAACCGTTTCCATCGATGTTGTGAAAGCGAATTTGACAGGGCTACCCGCGGATCAAAAGAGTCTGGCCGACGCGGCGCTTCTTGCGGCCTCGTACGACGCTTATCTCGGTTTCACGATGACGACGAGCGGCGCAGATGATAGCTATAGTTGGAGGGCGGCCGATGGGGTCAGAAGTTTCACGCTCAACAGGAGCGATGTGGCTGTGCTTCAGGCGGACGGAACCTACCTCAACGGTCCTAAATGGAGTTTTTCGGCGCAACAGGCGGTGTCGCACGATTATGTGAATAGTGCTGTTGCGAACCTGCCGTCCGAAACGCTCGCACAGGCGCAGGCCGCGCTCGCCTCGGGCGCTTATGACGCAACCGCCGGTTTCGCGATGTCCGTGACCGGAACGGACGTCCGGATCAGCTGGAAGTCCGCGGACGGGATCAAGAATTATTCATTGAATATGAACAAAGAGGCCGTACTCCAGGCGGACGGAAAATATCTCGTCAGCCCAAAATGGAGTTTTTCGGCGACTCAAGCCGTATCTCTCGAGTATGTCAGCCAGAACGTGACGCTGACCAATCTCCCCGAAGTCCAAAGGACGCAGGCTGCCGCCTCTTTCGCGGCCGGCTCCTATGACGTGTCCGCGGGCTTCACGATGTCCGTGAGCGGGAAGGACACGAGCCTTACCTGGAGATCCGCCGATGCGAGGAAAAATTTTACTCTTAACCGGAATATGGTCGCCGTGCTTCAGGCGGACGGTGTCAGCAGCGCCTTTTCGCCCAAGTGGAGCTTCTCGATCCAAGAAGCGATATCGTTCGACTTTGTGAACCAGAACGTAACGCTGACCAATCTTCCCGAAGCTCAAAGAGCGCAGGCCGCCGCAGCACTCGCGCAAGGTACTTATAACTCCTATAGCGGTTTTACGGCCTCCACGAGTGGGACGGATGTGAATTATACCTGGAAGTCCGCGGACGGGACTTTGACTTACACGTTGACCAGGAACGATGATTCGGTGCTCCAGGCGAACGGGACCGTGAGTCGTGCTTCAAAGTGGAGTTTTTCGGCCCAGCAGGCCGTCTCACGTGAATACGCAAAGGCGTTTGTTGCCGATCTGCCTTCCGAATCGATTGTACAGGCCCAGTCCGCACTCGCGGATGGTTCCTATGACTTGACCGCGGGCTTCGCGATGTTCGTGACGGGAACGGACGTCCGCATCAGCTGGAAATCCGCGGACGGAACAAAGAACTATTCGCTTAACATGAACAAAGAGGCCGTTCTCCAGGCGAACAACACCGTGAGCTGGATTCCCAAGTGGAGTTTCACGGTCCAGCAGGCCGTCGTCAAGGAGCTTGTGGCGGGGCATGTTAATGACCTTGCCGCGGAGGCCAACAAGGATCCCGGATCGATCGCGCTGAGGGCGCAGTACCTTGCAGCGATCACGGATGGCACATTCGACGCCTATTCCGGATTTACGAGATCCGTGACCGGAAAAGATGAAAGTTACAGCTGGAGAACTGCGGATGGGAACAAGAGTTTTGCGCTTAGCAGGACGGAAATAGCGGCTCTGCAAGCGGATAATATCACTGTCGTTCGGGCACCGAAATGGAGCTTCGCGGCCACACAAACCGTATCGGCCGCCTATGTAACGGCAAAGGTATCCCTGCTACCGGCGAACCAGCGATCCCCGGCCGAGGAGGCGCTTGCGGAAAACGCCTACGATTTCCATAACGGTTTCAAGATCTCCGTGACCGGGACGGATGCGACCATCAGTTGGAGATCCGCGGACGGGATCCTCAATCAAACGCTAACTCAAAATAGCGCCGCAGTGATTCAGGCGGACGGGACCAGCGTCTCCTGGACTCCCAAGTGGACTTTTTCAACGCAGCGGGCCGTGTCGCTTGATCTTGTAAAAACGTATGTGAACGCTCTTCCCGCGGACCAGAAGAAACAGGCCGAAGCGGTCCTGACTGCGAACGACTATAACGCGGTCGCCGGATTTATAATGACGACGAGCGGCGCGGACATGACTTTCAGCTGGAAATCGGCGGACGGGGCAAAGGGGTTTTCGCTGTCCCGTAGCGAGACCGTATCGACCGGTGTAGTTCGCTGGACTTTCAGTACCCAGGCGAGCGTTTCTAAGGACTATATAGCCAACCACGCGGAACTTTTGAAAACCGACGAGGAAAAGGCGCAGTACAATGCGGCCTTGGCGGATTCCGGCGCCAATACGGATTATATGATGTCGCTTAGCGGCTCGGACGCGACGTTCTCCTGGAGGAGCTCGGACGGAGCGAAGAACTATTCGCTCACCAAAACCTTGTTCCCGACACTCCGGGCGGAAGGGTCCTATATCGTGCCGCCGCCGGAGCGATGGATCTTTGCGGTCCAGGAAACGGTCGTCAAGTCGCTCGTCGCGGGACGCACGGCTGATCTTCCGGCCGAACTTCGAACACAATATGAGGCCGCGCTGGCGGACACTGACGGCGTCACGGTCTATAGCCGTTCGACGAGTGGGAAAGATCAAACCCTCAGTTGGAAGAGCCTGGACGGGGACACGGCCTACACGTTGACCCGGTCCGCGACCACCGTTTTCGTGCCCGCGGCGGAGACGGTGCTCGGCGCCGCTTCGGCAACGCAGCCGGTCGTAACGGGTACGTACGTGGACCAGATCAAATGGGGTTTTTCTTCACAGATCGCGGTCAAGCGTTCCGACATCGAGGCTCATCTGAAAGATTCGGGGCTGAGTGCGGAAGAGAAAGATCAATTAAGTGCCGCGTTGGCCACCAGTGATTCCGCGACGGCCTTCAACATGACCCGCACCGGAGCGGATCTCAGCTATACCTGGAAGTCCGCGGATGCCGCGGCGACCTACACGTTATCGGTGGCCCAGCGCAAGGAGCTCACGGCGACCGGCAGTGTTTCAAGCCAGCCCAAGTGGAGTTTCAACAAGCAGGAATATGTGGTCAAAGCCATGGTGGCGGGGAACGCGGACGTTCTCAAGACCCAGGACCTCAAGGACCAGTACCTTAACGCGCTCAGTGATACGGATTCGCTGACCGATTTTGTCAGGACCACGGCGGGCACTCAGGTGAGTTATTCCTGGAAGAGCGCCGCCAACGATTCCACGAATTACTCATTAACCCGCTCGACGGACAAGATCCTCACGGCCGCAGGGATCCAGACGCGGGTCCAGTGGAGTTTTAACGCCCAGACCGCTCTCGCCGACGGCGCCCTGATCAAGTCCCGCGAGGCCTTGCTCGCGTATGACGACGACCTTAAGGCCCAGTATCTGGCCGCCGTCGGGAACGCCGATCCCGTAGCGGGTTTTTCGATGACACTCACCGGAAAGGAATTGTCGTTCAATTGGAGGGACAAGGATGGCGTTACGACCTACACCCTGAGTTGCGGCAACTCGAAAGAGGAACAAGCGGACGGCAGTTTCGCCGACGTCTGGCGTTGGAATTTCATGGCGCAGGTCGCGGTCGCGGGCACTCTAGTGGCCGGTCACGTGAGCGATCTGGAGAGCCAGCCGGTCAAGGACCAGTACACTGCAGCCCTTAAAGATGTGGACCCGAACCGTGGGGAATACACACGAACGACAAGCGGCCGGAGCATCAATTACAGCTGGCGGTCCGCGGACAGTCTCAAGTCCTACACCCTTAACCAGGACCCGTATCAGGAACTCCAGGCCGACCAGACGACTTTTGTCCAAAAGCCAAAATTTTCTTTCTCGGAACAGGTGACGGTCACAAAGAGTTTCGTATCAGGGCAGGCCGGGACGTTCGCCACTCAGGCCATGCAGAACCAGTACAACGCGGCACTTGCGGACGTCGACGCACTTACGGAATATACGCGTTCGACCTCCGGTACGGACGTGAACTATAACTGGACCTCAAAGGACGGGAACCGAACCTATTCGATCGCGGCCAGTGAAGTTCGTTTTGCCGACGGAAGTGTGAAGACGGAAAAGAGCTTCTCGGTTCAGACCCGCGTGAATATCGCGGCGCTCACATCGCTGCGCGCAGAGCTTCCCGCCGACCAACAAGCCGCTTTTGACGCGGCTTTGAGCGGAACCGTGTCCCAATATGCGAGCAAAACCCTGTCGGGGACCGATACCACCTGGAACTGGCAGTCCGCGGGCAACAAAGTCGCGTTCACTCTTTCGAAAGCTCAGACCGCCTACGGCAACGGAGCCACCGGCACCGCGACATCGTTCTCCTCGCAGGTTTCGGTGACCAAAGCGGAAATCCAGGCTCTCCGGGATCAACTCTCTCCGGATGAGCGGAACTCGTTTGACGAGGCCCTGAGCGGCGCTTTTACCGGAAGTGCCACCCAGTACCGCCGCAGCCAGACCGGGAAAGAGATCAGTTATAGCTGGGAGTCGGTGACGGGCTCGCGGTCGTATTCGCTGACACGGTCGGCCACGCGTGTCGCCACGAACACCGCGGAACCGCCGGCTTTCTTGGAAACCATGAACACAAGTTTTTCCTATGCGGAACGCGTTTCTCCCGCGCAAGTCCTGTCCGGTTCTGTCATCGCGATCACGGATGCCGAAAGAATCGAGATGCAGGCGGTCCTCGCGGACCCGTTCGCTAAAGTCATGCGTACCGTCAGCGGCACGACCACGACTTATGAGGTATCGTTGCCGAGCCGGCCTGCCGTCACTTGGTCGGTTTCCATGGACAGCGCGATCGTCGGTGCGAAGTGGGAATATTCCAAACGGACCCGTGTGACGATCAGCGATATCGATCCCATGATCAGCACAATGGAGAATGTGACCACCCCGAAGAGTATGCGTGCGCAATTCCAGGCGGAATTTCCCCCAGTGCTTTCAACTACGGCCGGCCCCGTGCCGTTTTTCATGACGGAGAGCGGTTCTGCTAAGAGTTATGCTTGGACGGTCAACGGTATCAGCTACGGCATTTCGATCGACCTGAGTTCACCGGACGGGCCTTCCGCGACCTACAGCCGTCAAATACAGGTCGTGAAGTCTATTGTCGAGCAACAGGCGTCCCTTGTGATCGATCCGAGTCAGAAGACGGCGCTTAATGCGAGCCTTGCCGCCGCCGACGCAACGACGGCGTTCACCTGGAAAGTGAGCGGATCAAACGAGACCTTCTTTTGGACGTCGGGTAACGGGAATGTTTCTCACAGTATCGGTCTTGATAAGAATTATCCGCAAGCGGGCGGGACGGTCACGAAAGTCGCGTCCTATTCCAAAACGACGTATGTGACGCGCGAGGTGGTGAGCGCTATGGCGGGAACTATTCTCGATCCCGCCGAAATCACGGCGTTCAACAGTGCGATCGCGGGCACGCCGGCAACAGCGAGTTTTACGAAGACCGAGAGTGGTCTCAGCACATCTTACGGCTGGAACTCCGCAGACAATAATATCTCGTACCGGCTTAGTGTGGACGCTTATGTGCCGTCCGGGTCCGGTTTCAGGACGGCATCAAGTTTCACGAAGTCGACGCGTGTTTCCCGCGCCACGGTCCTGGGTCTTGCGAATCTTATTCAGGACGATTCGCAAAAGAGTCAGTTCCAACGAGCTTTCAGCGCGGCGGATAACGCTTTCTGGAATTTTACGCTTTCCGTCACGGGCAACAAACAGAGCTATTCCTGGGCCTCTCTGGACGGGAACATCAATCACTCGGTCTCATTGGAGCTAGATCCCAACTCCGCTACCGGAGGAAAACGGGCGGGCTACAGCCAATCGATCCGAGTCGCGAAAGATATGATCCAGCCGCAGATCTCAAAGGTGAAGGATGCGGAACAGCGGGATCAATTGGCGGCGGCCCTGGCGAGCGCGCCCGCTGCCACCACGTATTATCGTCAGGTTAGCGGGGACCGGACATCGTATTCTTTCTCATCCTTGGACGGGAACGTCTCGCATTCTATCTCTATCGACGCGGCGGATCCGAACCGCGCCAGCTATAACCGGCAGGAGCGCGTCAGCAGCAGCCAGATCACTACCGAACTGGGTGAAGGGAACGCGTTCTTGAACGTATTGAACACGTTCCGGAATTTTTTCTATAAGTCGGTTGCCGGCTCCGATATCTCGTATTCCTGGACCCAGTCCGCGGTCGTGGCGCTGGGTTTGGGGATCGCGCACGTTATCAGTAAAGCCGTGAACGGCGGTTACACCTGGTCCGTCCAGGAAACGGTCGGACGGGCGGACGCGGCGGCGGTCGGTTTCGGAACTTTCGGTGTCGACTGGAACAGCGCTGACTGGAAGAACCAGGATGTGACCCATACCAAGACCTACAAATCCTCGATCGCCGGCGGCGTTTTCAATACGGAGAGTTATTCCGTGACGTCCCGCAACGGACTCGAAACGCGAACGGCAAGTCGCGACAATACCGCAGCGCCATGGGAACGCTCCATACAGGTCCAGGAGCGGAACCAGACTTTTGAAGGCAAGACGGGGGATTGGGCAAGGTCCGCCACGAATCTCGGCGCTGGGTTTACAGCTGTCGCCAATGTGACCGAATATAGCCGCCAGCTTGCCGAGGTTGACACCGGTGGACACAAAACCGGCTGGACCTTCCTTATCGATTACGGGACGGATATTACGGGAACGATCGAAAGACCCAAACTCTCGAAGCAGTTCGAGCTCAAGAACGCAACCATAGAGGGAAAGACGGGTACTTGGAGCAAGGTCATTTCGAATCTGAACACGGGATTCGCTGAAAAGACCGGAGGAGCGGACGGCAAGAGCAAATACAGTTGTCAAATGGTCGATAATGACGTGACTTATTCCGTAAGCGGCTATACGGATAATACATTCTCGAGCGGTTCGCTGACCAGATCGACCAGCATTGCGGAACCTTACGGAGCGCATTTCGGAGCGACCGGAAAATGGACCAAGGTCGCGAGCAAATTGGGGTACGGTTTTACGCCCGGCGACGGTACGGAGTATTCAAGGTCCATGGAGGAAGTGGACGCCCAAGGCGTGAAGACTGGGCGGACGTTCATCGTTTCGAACTATAAGAACGGCGATTTTAACGACAGCGATCCCGATCTGAAGTGGGCCATCCAGGAAGTTTCCCATGACGCGACGCTCCGCACGCAACTTGGCGGCACCGGAAGTCCCGAGGATGTCACGGTTTCCACCACCTACACCGCGCCGCCTTTCGCATTGGCCCAAGATAGGGCCGCTCTGTCTTCTCCGCCCCTTGCGAAAACAAGGATCGCCCAGATCGACGTGAACGGGGACGGGTCTCTCGTGCGCATGCGGTCCGAGAACCTCAGGAGCGGGAAAATCGAGTGGATCGAGCAACAGGAGCTTCCGAATTCCGCTTTGAAACCGCAACTTTTGCGCTCCGGGGAATCCAGCACGGAGAGCGTGGTACGGATCAAAACTTACGACGCTTCGGGGCATATGCTCGCGGGCGGTGATACGGGGCTCAAGAGCGACGTCTACCAACTTGATGTCAAGGGCGACCAGTCGCTGGTCCGGACAATGTCCGAGGACAAGGCAACGGGCAAGGTCACCTGGTCCGAACAGTTAAAGATCCAGAACGCTGCTCTGCGCGCGGCATTGCTCGGAAGCCTTCCGGATGGGGGCGGTGACTTGTCGCACGTCAGGACATACGACAAGGCGTTCAACCTTAATCCGGCCTGGAAGACCGAAACGTGGCAATTGGATGTCAATGATGACGGAAAGATCGTCAGGAGCAAATCACACAATTGGCACAGCCCCGAGGAATACACCTGGACAGAGCAAAAAGAACTGAATGACCAAGCCGATCTTGGGGCCGGTTTGGGAAGTAACGCCGAACTCGCCAAAGAGATCACGGGTTTTGAAAATGCGTTCAACGCTGCTAACCAAATAAGGACCTCTCACAGTATTCAGCTGGATGTGGAAGGGGACGGATCGGTGGTTCGTACGAAGAGCTGGAACGTTTTGAACGGACAGGATAAGGATCCAAGCTACAGCGTTCAGATCAAGCTGAACGATAAGGCGGGCCTGACGGCCGGAGTCAACACAACGGAATTGGCGGTCCAGACCAAAGGGTACAGGGACAACAGCTTCAGGGACGGGGCTGTTATTTCTATTACGGAATCGCTGGACATTTACGGCGACGGCGACAGGGTCCACAGTGCGAATTATTTTGTGAACTCGGGCGGAAGCAAGGGCAATATCGACGGCGGGCCCTCGGTGACCGTGAAGATCACCAACAAAAAGAGCGAGATCACCACCTACGAGGAGATGAATTTCTCGACGGTCGCGAGCATCTCGGAGCAAACGGAGGAGGGCGGCGGGGCCACGTTGATCGTTTCCTACCGGTTAACCGCCAGCGGCGGGAAAGGGAGCGAATATCAAAGATTGCGGCAGACAAAGACGGGCGAACTCACGACGCGGTTTGACAATCTCACGGACGGCACCTGGTATATCCGTCAGGATGATTATGTCAATAATCGAGGCCGTGCTGAAGTGAGAACGGTCTATCACAACGTTGACGGTTCTGTCACAACGACGGAGAACGATTATGGCGGCGGCGTGCTGAATAAAACAACGACATCCGAAAGCGGGGAAGGCCTCGTCTCTGAGGCATTTTATTCCGGAGGCCGCGGCGACGAGCGTCAGGCGACCATCAAGAATTACAGCGGCGGGACTCTCGACACCGTCAGTACTTGCTATTACAGCGGCAAATATCTTGATCATATGATCACGACGGACGGCGGTCAGGTGGTTTCCAAGACATTTTACCGTGCCGGCGGAAAAGTCATTGATTATGTTCAGCAGTACAGTTATTGGGTGGACAACCCGGTCGGAAAGGTTGAGATCGAAACCTACGTCTATGCTAACGATTTTAGAGGCGAGACCATGCAGTCGGACCAGGTGGCTTCGATCCGCACGTGCAACGGTAGAGTGACAGGCATGCAGATCATGAACGGTTATACCGGGGCCCATGAAGCAGTGGCGAACGGCGGTTGGCTGGGCAAGGTCGATTATAAGAAAGTTGGCGGTCTGAAGGATTCCGCCGTCGTCGCGAGTGCCGACGTGCTGTATGACGATGACTCCGGCGCAAACAGGGTCAATGTCACCCAATATATATATTCCGGTCATACTTTGACCGGTACGGTAACCCGCAATTCTTCCGGCAAGATCATTTCCGAGTCAGACTATTTTCATAACGGCAAAGACGTTCATGTGACGCGTTCCTATTCTATCGACGGCAAAACGCTTGCAAGTACCGAGACTTTTTACTACGACGGCATCGGCCGGAAAACGATGACTTCCAGTTCGCGCAAGAACGTGGACTCCGGATCGACGACCGTGACCGATTACAACAGGGGTGTCATCAACACGTCTGTGGAATCCGGCGGGAGCGTGGAGTTCCCGATCACAACGCATTATTTCGGTGACGGTACCACCGCCTACTCCACTCAGAACGGCGTGAGGACCGACTACACCTATGATCGCAGCAGTAAGGTCCAGAGCTACCTGGTGTCCACAAAGGAAGGTGATACCCGGGAAACGTTCTACAAGTACGATCCGCTGTACGGGTCGCAAGTGGACTACGCGATGGAATATTTCAAGGGAGTCCGGTCGGAGTTCACCCGGATCAATTATGTTTATTCGGGAGCGACACTGCTGCGCACGGAGAGCTATTACAAGGGAAATATACGGGAAAGCATTACGTATTATCAGGATGGCGGCAAAAAGGTCGACAGGATCGTGCGTTACGATGAGAGCGGCGGGCAAGTTCTAAGCACCGAAACCGTGAATTCCTACGACAGCAACCAGATCGCGAGCTCAACGACCACGGGTAAGGCCGGGACTTCGCATTCCACGTACAAGAACGGACGCATTGTCGAGACCACCAATGATGATTCCGGAAGCAGGACGACGTACGCTTACGGCGTCAACGGCAAGCTTGAAACCACTACCGACTATATGTTCGGCAAGAGGACGGCCGTGTCTCATTACGACGGCGACGGCGTTAAGAAAACGACGGATAACTTAGGCATGGGCGGCGGTGTTGTCAGTATAACTACGTACTATTACAAGGCTGCCGGCGAAGGGTTCCGCATGTGGAAGTCGGAATCAAGTGACGGGATCAGGACGATGTTCGAAGGCAGGCGGGGCTATGAACATCGTACCGAGATCGTCGCGTCGCAATACCACACCTGGTTTTCCGATGACGGCCGAATGTCCGTGACTTTGAGCGCGCTCAATGCTGATAACGCAGGCCATCGATGGTCGAAGACCGTATACAACGCACAGGGCCAGCGTGTTGCGGACTCGCAGGGCTGTACGGACGGCGGCGGGTCAAGTTTGACCGCCAGCGGCTGCAACACCTTCCTTAAAAATTTCGATTATGATGGCGGCAAATTAATAGCTTATGACAAAACGGTCGCCCGCGGCGGTGGCAGCTGGCGTGTGACGATCAAAGACTGGAGCGATACGGGAGAGGCTACGGGGTGGATAGAAGTGAGAACGGGCTCCGGTGCACTATGCGGGCCTACGGGTTCCGGTTGTGCGGTGAAACGGCCGCCCGCCAATGATCCCCCGATTGACGGGAACCTTCACATCGGTACGGTGAGACCCGGTGATCCGAAAGCGGGTGATAGTGTTGATAAGTCGCAATGGAAGTGGGTCCAACAGGAACTTTACAACGATCGAGGCGTTCATTTTACAAGGACCATGACGAGCGATGCGGCTGGGAACGCGGACATTTATTCCAAAACCGTGACGGATACGAACGGAAATACGGTGAAAACCGACAGCTGGATGCAAACGTCGGGAGCGACCTATCTGCGGTACGATACTTTGAAGCAGGCCGCGGCAACCGTGAACAGTAAACTCGGTGTCAAATTAGATGCAAATGGCAATCCGGTCGTGACCGGCACGGGCGCTACCGATCTTATCGGACACGCACAGGATTTTTACGATGCAGCCTATGACTTGTGGGTGGCGGCCGGTAAACCCACGGTTTTAGATGCGGGAACGCAAACGAAATTAAAGAATGCCCGGGATAAGGCTAAGGCGGCTGTATTATTTATTCAGGCTGCGATCGATAAGTTGACTGAAGTGATAGGAAAGATCGAAACCGATACGATCTTGTTCAACCACACCGGAGAAAAAAACGCCCACACAGACAAATGGATCATGCCCAACGAGCCGATGTACCAGGCATTTAAGACCTGCAGAGCTTATCTCGTATCGTTGATAGATCCGGCTGCCGCGTTGGCCACGCTTGCGAACCTCACGGACACACAAATTATGAGATTTCATTTTGGTGAGACGGCTCTGGGCGGCGATGACATGGCGGGTCGGGGCCCGGGGGATACGGAAGGTCCTGGCAGTCATGTTCTTGGGGACACGGACCTTCAGCTCGGCGGCTTGACCGATTCGACGGGAGCGCCGGCCGCGGTTCCGCCCTTGCAGGTGGCTCCGCTTGAAATTAACTTTCAAGGGCTCGTCAACACATTGAAGCAGTTCGGGAAGTATATCAGGTATCTCACCGCGACCCCTCACGAACGGGACACGTTGTTCGACGGTTATTTCGCCACGCTCGACGCCGGAACAGGTCTCACGTTCTATAAGCGGATCCAGGATCTTCCGCCGGATGCGGTGAAACGGTTAGCCGACGGAAGCTATCGGGTGAAGATCGACGGCAAGTGGGTAAATTTCTCCAAATCTTTAATGACCGCGAAGCAGTGGGAAAAATTTCAAAATGGAAAGTTCAAGCTTTCGCTGTGGCTAGGCCACACCACGGGGGCTTTGGGAAGCGTCGTCATGCGTCCCGTCCAAATGCTCCGCCTTGAGTTCATGAGACACGGGGAGTGGCACACGCTTCGCGAGGCCTATTACGATGCCGCCCTGTCCACCACGAGTTTCTCGATCTATGACGCGACCGGAAAACTCCTGCGGACGGAGACCTGGGGAAAGACTGGTGCGGATGCCGGGAAACGGCTGAGTTATTCCAAATACATTTATGACAAGAACGGAAATCTGAAATGGATCAAGAACTACGTGAGAGGCAAAATCCTGCCGCCGGTGAAACCGGAGAACGCGACTCCGGAACAGTTGGCGGCGTATAACAAAGCCCTGGAATTATATAAAAAACAAGAAAAATTGAACGAGGGGAACTTTCATCTTGCATCAATAACCAAGATCGGCGCGGGCGGCCGCACGTTGTACAGCCGGGATGTGCTTACCGGGGAAAAGACGTATTTTCACTACGGCGCGGACGGCCTGATCGATTATACGGAAACGAAATACAGGGACGGAAAACAGAAGTCCGTTCAGGATTACGTGAATGGCCGGCTCTTTTCGACCACGAACTACGACCCCGCGGGGAATATCACAGGCATCGACTACAACACTTACGATTCCAATAGCGGAGCATTGCTCTACACCACGTCCGATAAATACGGCACCCTGACCGCCGGCGGATGGGGTGTAACGGAGCAGACCAAGACCTACTTTTCGGGTGTCGCGGGGGCGGAACGCGCCATGCACGCCGAAACGTTCGGCATGGGAGGGACGACGCCGGTCCTCTTGAGGGTCACGGACTGGTTCTACAATGTGAACGGTCAGAATTACAGTGTCACGACCGACGTGATCGCCCAGCAGACGTACGACAAATGGGTGGCGGACGGCAGCAAAGCGGATGGTGCCAAGGCGGCCCTCGAGCTCGTTATCAAGACCGTTACCTATACCGACTCGAGGGGGCGGACCGTCGAAGTCCAGAAGTTCAACGGCCAGGGTTTCATGATCGGCCACGATACCAACTTCACTTATGATGCCGCCGGCCGCACGCTTTCTTACGATACCGCGAACTATTTCTTCGACGGCGAAGGGAATGGCGTCTGGCGAAGTGCCAACGTCTCGGACATGACCTATGACAAGTACGGCCGGATGACGGGCTACATCGAACACAACATCCGTTACGACGGCGGGAATTACACCAACAACGGTCTCACCGAAAAGCGTTTCACGATCACGTACAACGCCGACGGCAGTTCAGCGATCGACTGGGTCCTGACCGATCCGAACGGTAAGGACGATGTCATGGGACACCAGGATATGGACGCCGGAGGCAATCCGACCGGGGAGCTCCAGATCACGCTGGTCGAGGGTGGGTACAGCTATAACATCATCAATAGCATCAACCAGATGCTGATCGGGCCAGGCGGGATCAGTACGGCTCCGAGCGACCTGACCGGACTGAGCAGCATGTTCGATCAGATCATACAGCTCGCGCGCCAGTTGAATCCCGAGATCTTCATGTCCTACATCAGTTTGATCTATGTCACCGCGAATGCGGTCGATCAGGCCGCCAATTCAGGCACTTCGGGCGCTTTTCCTAGCCCGGCGGTGATCTCCAACAATGTCCAGTTGCTGACTCTTTTGCAAGCTGTCGTGTGGGCAGGCCAGATGTTCATCGATCCCGGGATCAAAAATTGGTTCAATTACAGCGTGACGGTCAACCCGGGCGGTACGATCAGTTGGGAGATCATGATTCGCCAGGGCACCGGCGATCTCGGGACCAACGCGAACGGTTGGGTGGGCTCGACATGGATCTCGTTCAGTTATAACGCTGCCGACGGCTCCAAGACGCGCACCTTCCAGAGATGGACGGATCCCAACGACCCGGCCAAGATCATGCAGGACGTCTACAAGAATTACAGCGAAAAGGGCGACACGTTCATCAAAAACTACGTCTATAACGCGAACGGCTCGCTGGCCTACATCGAATCGATCTACGATTACCACAAACACGGCATTTTACGCAGCGTCGACATTCACCAGGTCACGCGGCAGTTTATGACCAATTGCGTGACCGCGGACGGCATTTTCCACGCAGCCGGGACGAATTGGGAAGACCCCAACAATTATGAGAGGGTCCGGGCGACCTTTTTGGGATCGGTGATCGGTACTATTGTGTCAGTGGTCTGTGCCATTTTAAACGCCATTGGCGGTATCTGCAAGGTCATCGCGATGGCGATCCAGTTCGTCTGGACCTGGATATCCACGGGCTCCTTCATCCAGGCACTGCAGTCGGCCCTCTCGAGCCTCATAAGTTTTGGGATCGGAGAATTGATGGAGCCGCTCATGAATGTGATCGATAAGATCAGTAACGCCGCTAGCGGGCTCATGTCGCGGGCTCTTGAGTGGTGCGTGCAGGGCGCTGTGACGTCGGCCGTCAACGCCGTCGTTACCGGGACCCTGACGTACGTGTTCCGCGACACGAGTGCGCCGGGCGGCGGCGGAAGCTGGTTGAGTTTCGTGGCGATGACCTTTGTCATTACATTCGCTTCATTCATCGTACAATCTATCGTCAGTGCGATCTTTCCGCGCTCCGGTACCCAGCCGCCGGCGGGCGGAACGCCTGAGGAGGCTCCGAAAGGCTTCTGGGGCAGGTTCAAGGACATTATAAGCGCGGAGTTCATCTCTTCGAAAGAAGGGGCTCCGGTCACCGGGGGCAAGCTGGCGGCGGGCCTCAACGCGCTCGTGAGCAACATCGTTTCGCAGTCGATGAGCTGGGAATCCGCGCAGGGTTTCTGGGCGGCGCTCGGGTGCGGGCGGCTGGAGTTCGACGAGAACGGCAATCTCAAGCCCGACAGCGAACAGCACCTGACGGCCGGGCAGCGGATGATGCGCCAGGCCATGCCCGGAATCTTCGGCGCGATCGCGACGGCGTTCGCCTCCTACGGTAGCCAGAGCACTGCCGCCAAGGCGAAGGCGCCGTCGACGTCGCAGGAGCAGGCTGATACGGAAGCGACGACCGCCCAGGTACGTTACGGCGCGCATGAAGTCCTCATGCATATCCTTATCCAGGGAATGCTCGGTTCGATCTCGATGGCGTGGGTGAGCCTCACGATGGGGAAGGTCCTGGAAGATATGGGGTTCGGGAACGTGACCAATCCGAAGGAAGGCGACAACAGCGGCTGGGTCATCAACGCGCTCCTGGTCCCGATGTTCACATTGTCCGTCAACCAGATCGTCAATGCGGTCTTCATTGTGGCCACTCCCGCGTATCAGAAAACGGTAGCCGCGAGGATGGAGAAATTAAAAGTCGCAACAACTCTGGCTGAAAATATGGCGAAAACTGATGGCAAAGGTGAAGCCGGGAGGGAGCAGCGGGTTAAAGAATATACGGCGGCGAATTTGAGGGCCCTGGATAGTATCCAGAAGTGGGCTGACGAAAAAGGTCTGAAGATCGGCCTTGGGTATTCCGCGAACGGATCACTCGAACTATTTGTGTCGGGTCCGGCCTCTGATGCGGATAGCCAGGGAAGAACGAAAGAGATCATGATGAAATCTGAGGTTGATCTTACCTCCGGAACGGTTATTGATACCCTCAATAAAAAATGGTCGGAGACTCAATCCGCGAAAGTTTTAACTGAAGGCCCGTCGTTGTTCTCGCTGAAAACGGATTTTGGCAATGTCATGAATCTTGAGGATGCGGAGAGCTATGCGGACCTCACGGGGGCTCTAGAAGAGGCGGGCTACCAGCTTCGCAATAATCCGAAAACCGACGCTGTTCGCTTCAGCAGGATCGACGAACGCGGGGAGCAAATGACCTACACGGTCACCCGGGAGGGTACCAATGTCCGCAGTACCGTTACAGACCTCAACGGGAACGCGTTTTCAGTCACACTGACCGTTGCGAGAGGCCAGGATGCGGCGGCCGCGCTGATGTTGATCCAGAATCTTGCGCTAAGCTTCGATCTCATGGGGGAAGCCGGCGTCATCGCGTTCGGGGACGCCCTTCAGCTGATGCTCGGCGATCCGAGCAGCATACTTTTCGGGCAGACGGTCTCCATGGTGTTCAAAGATTTCTTCAAGGATAGTAATAACAGGAACATCTCCTTCAAGCTGACCTGGACCAAGGATTCGGTCACGTATGATTTTGCGGCCTATGCCAAGGACGGAAGCCAGATCGGTGTTCGCGGCGTTGTTGGGAATACCAGAGAGGCGATCCATGATGTCAAGACGATCGCGAATCTGGCCGCAAAATACGAGAGCCTTTCATTTGTCGCGACGAATATTGAAAATCTGACGAATTTCGGCGCCGCGCTCCAGGCGATGCTCGGCAAAGGAGAGTCGGTGCTTTACGCCAAGCAGGTGACGATCACGTTCTACCACATGGTCGACGGAAAGAACGAAAAATTCGGGGATTTCACGTTCACGGCCAACACGGTCTCGTTCGTGAATGTCGCGCTGAAGGATTCCAAAGGGAGCAGCGTGACGCTGAACGGCGCGACCGGAAATCTGGGGGACGCGGCAAAAGGGATCTTCGCGCTCGAGGACGTTCTTAAAGGCCAGGACGTCAGCACGCTTGCGGGTATGCAGACCTTGGTGGGGGCCATGATCAAGCAATTCAGCGCGTTCCATTTTACGCAGCTTGGTTTTGCGACCGCATTCGGGAACTACAATGTGACGGCGGACCGCGTGGAATATTCGAACGTGCTGGCGAAGGGCTTGAACGGCGAGGTGCGCCTGAGCGGCTCTTTTGCCGTCAAGGACGGCACCGCGACGACCTTCGGGAATATTGAAAAAGCCGGCACGATTGCCAAGAAATACGACCTGACCCAGAAAGGCGACCAGAATAATTTTATCGCCGCTCTTTTCGCGGCGGACGGCGTCATCGTGATGAGCGAATCGGAGGCGGTGAGCCGCGGGCGGGATACCGGGATGGGCGTCACCTTCGACGGCGGCCCGGAGATATTCCTTTCCCAGTTCACGCTGAACGGGCAAGTGCAGCTGAGCCTTACGTATTCCGGGATCACGGCGACGGACAAGAACGGTTTTCCGGTCACGATGGACCCGGTCCGTTTTTCCGCACCGGCGGGAACCGACCTCAAGGCAAGCGCCCTGGCGCTGAAAGATGGGGCGGATAAGTATACCGAGAATGTGAAGAGCAAGATCATCGGCGCTGATTTCGGGAGCGCCGCGGGCGTGAAGACTTTTGTCGATGAAGTGCGGTCCATTGAAAAACCGGCGGGCATTAATCTGCTTTCGCCCACGCTCGGTGCGACCCTCGGCGGAGGCGTTTTTGCGGGGCTCGGCGTCCGCTTCAGCCTGGTCCCGGGAGCGGACATTTCGATCGTCTTTACTCTGGCTCAAGGTTCGCAGACGACCGAGCTACCGTTGAATGTAAGCCAGGATCGATTCGCGACCGCTATGGAGAAAGCGCCGGCGTTGAGTGAGGCTATTTCCCAGGCCGCATCTAAGGATAAGCCCGCGGAGCGCCGGAGCGCCTTGGATACGCTGCAGAAGATGGTCAGCGAGTTGGCGGCGCCGGCAGATGCCGGGGTGCAGACATTCATGTCGCAGTTGCAGAGCGCCTTATTGGGTGGACTGCGTGAAGATATTGTTACCGTTATCAGGGACGCCAAGGGGAACGTTGTCGGACAAAAGGGATTTGTCCCGGCCGGGGCCGGTCAGTTGCTCTTTTACGACGTACAGAAGGCCGGAAAAGACGCCAGCGGTAAGGACATTATTAAAGTTACGTACGGCACTGCGGAGGGACAGTACAAGACCGCGACACTGGCGCCGAAGGAATTGGGGACGGCCTCCACGATATTTGGAAAAGAAATGAAGAGCGACTGGTTCGTCGTGCAATTGACCGCCGGGAACGAATTGGATGCCTTGATGAACGAGGCCCTGGCGGGGATCGCCGTTCAGCTCGGGTTCTTCAAGGCCACCGCGTGGATCGAGGATACGGGCGGGCACATGAAGGCGATCATGACCAAGACCGCGGGCGAGGGATACGCGGCAGTGAGCCTCGATAACAGGATTCTTAGCGTTTGCGGAGCAGATTTTAAATTTGTGAAACCAACGGAGGCAGTAAATGTTGGGGATCCGGTCAAAGGGATTGCGACCGCATCGCGGCTTGAATACAGATATCAGGGCAAAGACGCTCGGGGCAACGCGAAAACCTATATTCTCGGCGTGGACGGCAACGGACGCGTCGCCTACACGGGGTTTGTGGATGGTAATGCAGATATTTTTACTTCTTTCACTAATTTCAAGACCGGAATGAGCTGGTCTCTTGTGGACCCGACCGCGAAGATCGCCACCCTGTCCGGCGTTTACATCTGGCAGGACAAGGACGGAAACCGCGGCCTAGTCGGCGTCGACGGCCACCCCGGAAACATCACCTATGATCCCGCGACCAAACAATTTTTGGACGCCGACAATAAGCCGCTGATCAAATATGACACCACTTCGACCAATGCCGCGGACGCCGACACCGCGTTGACCTTTGCAAAGGACTTCGGGACCGGACTCAGCACCCAAGCCGCCGCCGCGTTCGGGGCGTTTTTAAAGACGGAATACCAGATCCCCGCGAGCCTCATCGATAGCGATGGTAATTTCACCGGCGCCACCGTCCTTTTCAAAGCCGGCAAGGCTGTCTGGGCTGCAAATACCACCGACATATCCCGGGAGGAGACATTATTGTACGGGGCCGGTGCCAACGCGGGTTCGGTCTCTATCCTCAGCGGGAAGAACGGATGGGTCTCCACAACCAGAGCGAGAGCCCAAATGTTCCTGGGAACGAAAGACCTTTCAATCTCGGCGAACAACCCGGACGGCACAACCACCACCATTAACGGTACCCGCCTGGAACACGAACAGGCCTCGGCCGCCAACCTCACCAACGCGAATCTCCTGACAGAGGGCGAGCAGAGCCAGGTAATTGGCGTGCTGATCAATATGGGCGTTTTGCAGGGTCAATACAGTTTGGCCATCGACGGCAAAGTCATGCCTTCCCAGTTCGACGCCACCGGGACTTTGCAGCGCGCCGTAATCAACGGAATGACCTATGTTTTCGGCAAACTTGCCGCCGAGCCAGCGGGGACTGCGGAGCGTTGGATCTCGGTTGGGAATAAAGACGTGACGAGCGTCGTGGAACATAGTTGGACCGGAGACTTGCCGGGTGGT
>CAIJHQ010000012.1 GCA_903820505.1 Candidatus Omnitrophota bacterium | reverse complement strand
CGAGGTGAAGAAACCGGGGGCTTATCCCACCAAAGGCCGTCTGACCGTCATCGAATTGATCTCGCTGGCCGAAGGTTTCACCGAAAGCGCGTCACCCGATGAAGTGAGAGTCATGCGCGCGAACCCCGACGGAACGAAGAAGGAGAGCCTTGTCCGGGTCCACGATATCATGAGCAAGAATTCCGGCGAGGACGAGAGTTTGGTCCTTCGCTCCGGGGACGTGGTAAATGTTCCCAAAAGCACGGTCACCATTATGGGCGAGGTGAAGAAACCGGGGGCTTATCCCACCAAAGGCCGCCTGACCGTCATCGAACTGATCTCGTTGGCCGAAGGTTTCACTGAGAACGCGTTGCCCAATGAAGTGAAGGTCATGCGCACGAATCCTGACGGAACAAAAAGCGAAAGCATCGTCCAGGTTCAGGATATTATGAACAATAATTCCGGCGGCAACGAGGGATTGGTCCTTCGCGCCGAAGATGTGGTCATCGTTCCCGAGAGTACGGTCACCATCATGGGCGAGGTGAAGAAACCGGGGGCCTATCCCACGAAAGGCCGCCTGACCGTCATCGAACTGATCGCCCTGGCCGAAGGGTTCAGTAAGATCGCGGCGCCCAATAAGGTCAAAGTCATTCACACCAATCCTGACGGAACAAAGAGCGAGAGCATTGTCCGGGTGAATGATATCATGAACAAAAAATCCGGCGACAATGAGGGCCTGGTCCTTCGGGCCGGAGACGTGGTGATCGTTCCTGAAAGTATTTTTTAGGAAGTCGCGCCGCATCCTCTTGGCAGCAACGCTTTCCTCCCTTTTTCCGGATCGCCGGCGGATCCCCTTTGTCACCAATTCTTCTGAGTCCCCGGAGACCGGATTTTTCCTTTTGCGGGGATTCAGGACGAGTGTAGTATAGACGGCATTATGCGGATCACAGGACGCCGCCCTGAACGAAGGGTGTTCCGGCGGGGTGTTATGAATTCGGGGACATTTTTCGATAGCGATAGCGTTCGGGGAAACGAGCCATTATGACGGAATTTCCGGAGAAGAAAGAAAAAAAACCTGCCCGTGAAGGCGGTTTTTTTTCTTTTTTTGGGGCTTGGAGAAGGAGAAAACCGCGGACAGGGGGTGGTGTCGAGAAAGTTGCCGAAGCGTGGCAGCAGACGCTTGACGGTATTCCGGACCTGGTGTTCCTGACGGATAAGAACCGTACGTTGACCAGGGTCAACCGGGCGGTTTGTGATTTTTTTCAAAAAAGCTCCGCAGAACTGATCGGCAAGAAATACAACGAGATCGCCCATCCCGCGGGTTTTGTCTGGCCCGACCGCTTCTTCCGTCAGATGCTCAGGGACGGGAAAACGCGGGCAGAAGAAACACCGGGACCGAACGGGGCAGCTTTCCGGATCACGGTCTCTCCGATCCTGGGGGGCCGCGGGGAGATCCTGGGAGCGGTCCATGTCGCGACCGACATCACGGGGCAAAGGAAGATCGAAAAGGAATTGAAGGAAACCCGGGACCACCTCGATGAAATGGTCGTCGAGCGGACGGTGAAGTTGGAAGAGACCAATCAGAAGCTTTTTGAAACGGCCATTCAGCTGGCGAAGGTCGGCAAATCAAAGTCGGAATTTTTGACCAACATGTCCCACGAGCTCCGGACTCCGCTGAATTCCATTCTCGGTTTTTCGGAAGTTCTCTACGACCAGACCTTCGGTCCGATGAACGAAAAACAAAAAATGTATATTGAGAACGTGTTGACCAGCGGGCGGCACCTCCTTTCGCTGATCAATGAAGTGTTGGACCTGGCGAAGGTGGAAGCCGGCAAGATGACGCTCGAATTCGGGGAAGTCCTGTTGCGTGATGTCGTTGACGATGCTGTGACCCTCGTTAAAGAATCCGCCTATAAAAAAAATCTTGAAGTCAAGGTCGAGATCCCCGACGCGGCCGGTACCGTTCGCGCTGACGGTCTCAAGCTCAGGCAGGTCCTCTGCAATCTGCTTTTTAATGCCGTAAAGTTCACGCCTTCAGGGGGAAGTCTCGGTGTCCGGGCCCAGATCGACGATTCGAAGATCCATATCGCTGTTTGGGACACGGGGGTCGGCATTGATCAGGAGAATCTGGAAAGGATCTTCGAAGCGTTTTCCAGGGTCGAAAGCCCTTATACGAAAGAAACCGAAGGGACGGGATTGGGACTGGCGCTGTGCAAGAAAATGGTCGAACTCCATGGAGGGCGGATCTGGGCTGAATCCCCGGGGTTGGGACTCGGGACCACCGTAAAGTTCTTTCTTCCCGCGCAAAGTAAAAAGGAAAACGGTTAGGTTGTGTCGATCGATGAAAGGAACATGAAATGACGGAAACAAAAAGGCAGATCATCCTTTGCGTGGATGATGACAAGAAAAACCTGGCACTTCTTGAGGCTCTCCTGGCTCCCCGGGGGTATGACCTGCGCTTTGCCGGGTCCGGGGAAGAGGCCCTGAAATGCGTGGCCACCGAGCTTCCCGATCTTATTCTATTGGACATTATGATGCCCGGAGTGTCGGGTCTGACGGTTCTCGAAAAACTGAGGGGCGAGGAGCTGACACGTCTCATTCCCGTTGTGCTCCTGACCTCGCTCAGCGCCGGTGAGGACAGGATCCGGGGGATCGAGGCGGGGTGCGACGATTTTATCTCCAAGCCTTTCGACAAGAACGAGCTGTTCACCCGGGTCAGAGCACTGCTCCGAAGCAGTTTTTACCGCAGGGCCCTGGATGAACGGGAAAAATTCGAAGCGGTCATACAGGAGATGGGAGACGGCGTGATCGTGTGTAAACGCGACGGCACGGTCACGAGCATCAACCGTTCCGCAAAAGAACACCTCGATCTTATAGAGGGCGAGAATTTTGTAGACCATATATTTGAAAAATATCAAGTTTCTGCCGAACGCGATAGCGTGACGGACCTGACGGTGAAGCGCAAGCATTTCGACATCAAACGTGAGGCCACGGAGGCGTTCAACCCCCTTTATCTCGAGACCAGTATGGATGTGCTCAGGGCCCCGAGCGGAGAGATCTCGAGCGTGATCGTGGTCTTGCGGGATGTGACGAACAAGAGGATCGAGGAGTTCATGGCGGAGGATTTTCTGGCGCTTATCACGCATAAATTCAATACGCCGATCACCGTGGTCCGGGAGGCGCTCAGCCTTGTCAAAGAGGAGATCAGAGAAGGGGTGACTTTGGAGATCCTTAAGGCGGCCGAGGCGAAGATCCTGGACATCCACAATCTGTCCCAGCGGCTGACCTTTGTCCTGGAGGCCCAGAGCAAAGGGCTAAGGGAAAATCTTTCGACTTCTCTGATCGAGAACAGGATCGCTTTGGCGAAAGAAAGGCTGGACAAGACCTACGGGATCGAGGCTATTGTCGAAAAACATCTTTCGGTCCCGAAGGTGGCTTTGTGGAAGGCCCTCGTCCTCGAGGAGTTGCTGGAAAATGCCTACAAATTCCACGACAATGAAGCGTTGCGCGTCCGCATCACCATCGGAGAGAACTTCATGGAAGTGATCGACAACGGCGCGGGCATCCCGGCGG
>CAIJHQ010000011.1 GCA_903820505.1 Candidatus Omnitrophota bacterium | reverse complement strand
GTATGGAAGCAATTGGCCCGTTTCAAGGATATGGTCCTGACGTTGAATGGGAAGCCGATCGCGATCATTTCCAGCACTTCCGAAGAATTTCTGGAGGAGAATCTCGCGGAGGTCCGGAAGGCCCGCGCGATCGCGACGCTTGAAGCGATCCAGACTGAATCCGTCCGCAAGGGGCTCGACAAGATGACGACGGAAGAGATCGATGCGGAGGTCCGGGCGGTCCGCAAGGCGCGCCTGCGATGAAAGTCGTTGTCGATACCAATGTCTTGATCTCCGGTTTTTTGTCGCCGCACGGTCCGCCGGCGGAGATCGCGCGTATGATCTTAAACGGTGATCTCCGGATCTGTTATGACCTCAGGATTCTGAGTGAATATAAAGAGGTTTTGGGACGTCCGAGGTTCGGTATTTCTCCCGTAGGGAGCGCAAATCTTTTGGAGCAGATCCTTGTGACCGGAGAATCGGCAAACGCCCTGCCATTACCGCCGTCCCTTTTAGATCCCGGCGATGAAGCGTTCCTTGAGGTGGCGATATCCTGTAACGCGGATTGCCTGATCACAGGAAATCTGAAACATTTTCCGGTATCTTGCCGGCGGGGCGTGCGCGTCATTTCTCCACGCGAATTCCTGGCGTTTTATGAGGGCCGGGAAACCGGCGGGTCCGGCAGGGTCAAGAATCCCGCCGCTGAATACAAACTGCGGAAACTTCGCAAAAGAAAAAAAGATTGATCCACGCCCGGCCATGGATCATGGGCCTCCGGCAAGTCGCCGCCGCGGCGTAATCCCAACCATGGACGCATAGACGGCACCCCTTCTACGTTGGTTCATCGTAATTTCAGGTAGACTGTAAAGCATTGACTATATTGACAATGTATACTTTGTATAGTATGCTCATTATTAGCTAATGGAGGGAGGGTTTATGGAAACGAATAAGATCAGCGCCTTGGATCTCAGAAAACGGTTCGGGGAGGTGATGGACCGTGTGCGGTACGGGAAGGAGCCTTTGATCGTCACCAAGAACGGCCGGCCAGTGATCGTGATGATGGATATTGAGCTCTACCGGGCCTCAAGTGGCAGCGTGCGGGACGAGGGGTTCATCGAGACGTATGCGGTTGAGCGGGTGAATGAATTCCTGGCTGAAGATGTCCTCGATAAGGCAACCGCAGCCGCCTTGCGTAAAGACATTGCCTGATTATGCGCCTGTTCCTTGACGCGAATGTCTTTTTCGCGGGGTGTCTATCAAAGGATGGGGCTTCGGCCTTTGTCCTGCAACTCGCCAGGAGGGAACGGTTCGAGCTTGTCGCGAGCCGGCTGGTGCTTTTGGAAACAGAACGGAATTTGCGCCAGAAAACTTCAGCGGCCGCTCTCAAGTCTTTTCACGGGTTCCTTCGTCAGGTCAGGGTGCGTGTGGTCCCGCAGCCAAACGAAGAAGCGATGAAACCATACGAAGGCATGATCGCTCTGAAAGATCTTCCCGTATTTGTTTCCGCTGTCGTTGCAAAAGCGGATTCTTTCCTAACGCTGGACCGGAAGCATTTTCTATCAACCGGAGTAGCCGCAAAGATCAAAAAGCCCGGCATCTTAAGCCCTGCAGATTTTTTGCGGAATGTTTATCTTAAAGGAAAGATTTAACCCAAAAAACGTCCGGCAATTTCAACTGCCTCCCAACGGCCCTCCCGGCCGGAAGTCATGGGCCCTCAGCAAGTCGCCGCCGCGGCGTAACGCTATCACTAACCCATTCATAATAAACGAATTAGAGCATCGCTTAAAATTTGTCGGTTAGTGCTTGACAAAACGGACACGATTTTGTCTAATATGAATCGCCATGATATATAAGAGAAAGATTCTCGAGGATCTCCGGAAGCAGATCGAGCGTCCCGACATCACCGTAATCACCGGCATGCGGAGAGTGGGGAAGACGGTCGTTTGCCGCATGATTTTTGATGAGATCGAAAGCTCCAACAAGGTGTTCCTGGACATCGAAAATCCGCTGGAACAGAAGATTTTCGAAGAAACCGACTACAACAATATTTGGGCAAATCTGGAGGCCTACGGGGTCCGTCGAAAGGAAAAGGCTTATATTTTTCTTGATGAGATCCAGGCTCATCCCTCTATTGTTCCTGCAATAAAATATCTCCACGATCATTATCAAACAAAATTTTTTCTCACGGGATCCAGTAGTTTTTATCTGAAGAAGTTGTTTTCCGAAAGCCTGTCGGGGAGGAAGATCATTTTCGAGATGTACCCGCTTGATTTCGAAGAGTTTCTCTGGTTCAAGGAATGCAAGCGGAGTTTTGATCTTGATTGGAAAATGAAGGAGGCGCAGAAGAACGCGATCCTTTATGAAAAAACAAGGAAATGGTACGACGAATACATGACTTTTGGCGGTTTCCCGCAGGTAGTTCTTGCCGAGGGGGACGAATATAAAAAACAGCAGGTGACTGACATTTTTAAATCTTACTTTGAAAAAGACGTGCAAAAACTCGCGGATTTTAAACAAATGAATCATTTTCGGGATCTCTTGCTTCTCTTGCTTCACCGCGCGGGTTCCAAGCTCGAGATCACAAAGCTGTCCTCCGAAGTGGGCGTTTCCCGCGAGACCGTCTACGCTTACCTGGCATTTTTACAGGGGACTTATTTTATTGACCTGGTGGCTCCTTTTACGCGTAGTTCCGACCGGGAAGTGAGCGGCACCAAAAAAGTTTATATTTGTGACAACGGATTTTTGTCGCAGCTCGCTCGTGTCGACGAAGGGCACTTGCTGGAGAATGCTGTCTTTCTTAATCTCAGAAAATACGGGGATTTGCGGTACTATCAGAAAAGAGGCGGAAGGGAGATCGATTTCGTCCTTATGGATCAAAAGGTCGGGATTGAAGTAAAAAAATCGGCGTCCCTTCGGGATCTCAAGTCTCTTGATGCCGCCGCGGGGTCCCTGAAGCTTTCTGAAAGCTACCTTGTGACGCGGGAGTTTTTTCTGGATCCGCGGATGATTCCCGTCACGGAAGTGTAGGCTGGTTCCGCGGTTATGGCGAAACAATACGCCATGGGAACGACGGGAAGGTCGATGTTTCAGCGATTCATTGATATAGGTGCCGCGTCATGGTCCATGAAGCCGGGGACAAGGGCGTCAATAAAGAGAATGTCGAATCGATCTACTATGTCGGGCAGCTGGCCGCGTGGCTTGGTGTCGACGAATTATCGAGCCTGATCGGCAAGTTCCCGTTCAACAACCAGGAAGGTTATCTGTCGGTCCAGGCGTACCTCTCGAGCAGCCTCATGAAGACCTTCCTGACCGGGACCATAGGCCTCCGGCAAGTCGCTGCCGCGGCGTAAGATCGCATCCTCCTCCCATCCATCATCCACCACCCCATACCGACACCCGGTCTCGATACTTGCGGGCTTTCGCGAGCAGACTTGCGCGTTTGGGTTACTTACGTTACAATTAGACCAGAATTCAGACTAGTTCAAATTCAGGTCTCTATTAATCCGGAGGAGATATTCATGACAAAAACATTGCCTCTCTCAGAGGTCAAGATCAAGTTGAGCGCTATCATTGCCGGGGTCGTCCGCCGGTCTGATGAGGTGATCATTACGCGGAACGGTAAACCGGCCGCTGTCCTGATCAGTGCGGATGAGTACGACAGCTGGAGGGAGACCCAGGAGATCAAACGGGACCCCGAGCTTATGAAAGAGATCCAGAAGGGCATGGATGATCTCAACACGGGGAGGGTTCGCGAGGTCGATCTGAACGAACTTTTTGGAGAAAAGGCCGGTGAGTGAACTTGCGTGGCATGTCTCTCCGGATATTGAGGACCGGACCCGGCATTTCCCTCCTGATCTGAAGCGGCAGGTGCGAAAGGCTATGGACGAGATATCCTGGCTTCCGGAAACCGGAAAACCCTTAACGGAAGATCTGGCCGGTTGCAGGAGTTATCGCATCGGAAAATATCGGCTGATCTACCGCATCGAAGCCAAAAAGCTCGGCATGGTCACGATCGGCCCCCGCAGGGATGTCTATAAAAAAATCGCGCTTGAGATCGCGCGCCAAAAGATCCGGGAGCGTTCTGCAAGGTATGGCGCCAAGCCGCGAAAGCGATGATCGGTCACCCCATACCCGAACCATGAGCAGGTCAAAAGCCTTCCTGACCGGGACCATAGGCCTCCGGCAAGTCGCTGCCGCGGCGTAAGGTTTTACCATTCAATGGCTTTCCGCGATATCCTGATAATCAAACCTTGACAAACTAAAGTTCTACTTTAGAATGGCAACATGTACCTTTCAAGGATCATCGAGCCCACATTACGAAAAGCGCTGAAGCTTTTTCCCGTAGTGCTGTTGACGGGACCCCGTCGCTCGGGCAAAACCACCTTATTGCAGCACGTTCTTGGATCCCGGTATCATTACGTTTCCCTGGATGAGCCCGAGACCCGGATGCTTGCCCTCTCGGACCCTCAAACTTTCTTCATGCGCTACCCGGCGCCGGTCATCATTGACGAGATCCAGAATGCCCCGCAACTTTTTTCCTACATCAAGGCGCGCGTGGATAACGATAAAAAGCCGGGTCAGTGGGTCCTCACGGGGTCCCAACAATTCCCTCTGATGCGAAATGTGAGAGAATCTTTGGCCGGTCGCGTGGCTGTATTGTCCCTTTATTCATTTGCGATCTCCGAGCTCCGTCGGAACACGAAGCAAGGGCCTAAAGATGCGGCGGCGTTCTTCCGCACTCTTTTCAGGCAAAAGGGGAGCGGCACCGGCGGACCCGAATTGGGTGCGTGGCTCCTGAAGGGGGGATATCCCGAGGTGGCGCTCCGAAGGAAAATGCCGCCGCATCTTTGGTTTTCCGGATATCTGCAGACCTATATCGACCGGGATGTCCGTGGGAATATCCGGTCGTCTAATCTTAATGAGTTTGAGAGGTTCCTTCGCCTGCTGGCTTCCCGGACCGCTCAGGAGCTTAATTGCGCGGCCTTGTCGCGCGATCTGGGGATCACGATCCCGACGGTCAAGGCGTGGCTGTCGTTCCTGGAGGCCAGTTCGCTGGTCTTTTTTTTGAATCCTTACCATAAAAATTTTGGCAAGCGGATCATCAAGAATCCCAAGTTCTATTTTCTGGATACCGGCCTTGTTTCCTATCTCGTGGGCTTGCAGGATGAAAAACATCTTTTGCAGGGGCCCATGGCGGGGGCTTTATTCGAAACAGCCTGCGTGACGCAGTTTGTGCGGCGCTTTCGGGCCATCGCGGATCCGAGCAATCTTTTTTTCTGGAAGAGCGTGGATGGGTATGAGGTGGATCTTCTGGTCGAGACGGCGGACGGAGTTTTCCCCGTTGAATTCAAACTTTCCTCGACGGTTTCTTCCCAGCACGCGGGCTCCCTGCAAAAGTGGCTGGATTTGGCAGGCCCTCTTTCGCGGGAGGGGCTGATGGTATCCTCCTCACGCTCCGCGGGTCCGATAGCTGACCGTATCCACAGCGCCCATTTTTCTAACTTGTGATAGCGGGGGCGATGCTATTGCGGGGAGGATCATCCATGACGTTCTTCTCATCGGGCGACTGGCCGCGTGGATTGGCGTCGATGAGTTCGCGAGCCTGATCGGCAAGTTCCCGTTCAACAGCCAGGAAGGTTATCTGGCGGTCCAGGCGTACCTCTCGAGCAGCCTCATGAAGACCCTCCTGACCGAGATCATGGTCCTCCAGCAAGTCACCGCCGCGGCGAGCCCCCCACCGAGGCCCCCGGGCCTCGGTATGGCTATTTTCCACCTCCACATCCGGCACCCTTCTGTAATGTAAAATGGGATTGATAATTCCAGAAATCTATGTAATATGGAGTTATGTATACCAGACTCATTACGCCTCCAAAGGATAAAAGCTTCTTTCTTTTTGGCCCTCGCGGCACCGGAAAGACGACATGGGTAAGGGCGCGTTTTCCGGGAGCTTTTTACCTGGATCTTCTGGAATCCGAACTTTTTAATGATCTTTTGGCCAATCCCCAAAGGCTCGAGAATCTTATTCCCAGGAATTTCGCAGACTGGGTAGTCCTTGATGAGATCCAACGGATCCCGGAGCTGCTCAACGAGGTGCACCGGCTCATCGAGAAATATAAGTACCGCTTTATCCTGACGGGATCCAGCTCCCGGAAAATCAGGAGCAAGGGTACGAATTTGCTCGGGGGACGGGCACTTTCCTGTCATTTTGCGCAATCCGCTGAAGGCGGCCACTTATTCCGATGAATCCGGCCACCCCCCTGTCTTTCGCAAGATCAGTTCAGTGATTTTGTAACATAGCGGCCGCTTTGGTGCAATCTTTTGTTGGTTTTTCCTTCCGCATGGAGTCTCCTTTCAGTTCGAGTTTGTGGGCTCCGTGCAGCAGCCGGTCCATCACAGCATCGGCGATCGTGGGTTCTCCGATGTGTTCGTGCCAGTCCCGGATCGGAAGCTGGCTTGTGATGACAAGGCTGCCTGTTTTGTAACGGTCTTCCACGATTTCGAGCAAATCCTTGCGCTGCAGATCACTCAGAGGCTGGATTCCGAAGTCGTCGATAATGAGCACCTTCACTCTGGCGAGTTTTCCGAGATGCTTCAGATAAGTGCCCGCTCCCCGCGAAGCGTAAAGATTCTCGAGAAGCCTCGGCCACCGCTGGTAAAGCGCGGGATAATCCTGCCGGCAGGACCACTGTCCG
>CAIJHQ010000010.1 GCA_903820505.1 Candidatus Omnitrophota bacterium | reverse complement strand
GGTTTGAACGCTGCCGCGGGACAGACCGCCGCCCGGCGGACCCCACTGAAGAGTTGCCCCAAAAAGACGATACTTCAGCGATGAGAAAACAGAAAAAATATCGCTTCACGAGACATAAAAAGAAGAGTTCCGGGAGTCCCCGGGCCCAAACTTGCCCCACGGTTCCCGCGCAGGAAAAAGGCCGCGGCCTTTTCGAGAATACCCACGACCTTGTCCAGATCTTCACACCTGAAGGCGAGATCCTCGATGTCAATCCCGCCTGGAGGCGCGTCCTCGGTTATCCGGGGGAAGATCACCGCCAGCTGAATTTTTTTAGTCTTCTTCATCCCAAGGACAAGGCGGAAAGCGAAAAAGTCTTCGAAACGGTCCTGAAGACCGGGATCGACCGCAAGACGATCATGACCCTCCTGGACAGACGGGGCAAAGAGATCGTGGTCGAAGGCCCGGTCAGCGTCCTGGCCTGCCGCGGGAAGGGGAAAGTGTTACGGGGCGTTTTCCGGGACATGACCCAGAAGCGGCAGTACGAGAACCTCAAGGACGAATTTGTCCGGGCGGTCTCTCATGAGCTCCGGACGCCGCTTACGATCGTGCGCGAAGGCATTTCGCAGCTGAAGGACGGGCTTTTCGGGGCGGTGACTCCGGACCAGAGGACATTGCTCGGCGTGGTCACCCAGAACGTGGACCGTTTGAGCCATATCATCGGGGACATGCTGAACGTCTCGGAACTCGAGGCCGGACGGAAGCGCGTCCACCGGTCCCTTTTCAATATCGTGGACATCGCCAAAGAGGTCGCCCGGAATTTCAGGGCGGCGGCGCGTCAGCGAGGTCTGCAACTCCGTGTTCTTTCGCAGAAGGAACGGATCGAGCTTTATATCGACCGCGACATGATCCTCTATCTTCTGACCCATCTGATCGGGAACGCGCTGAAATTCACGGCCAAAGGGCATATCGAGATCTGTCTCTCCGAGCAGGAAGATTTTGTGGAATGCAGGGTCTCGGACACGGGGCGGGGGATCTCGGCGGCGGACATTTCCGGGATCTTCGAGAAATTCCGGCAGATCAAACGGGATATCGGGCCGGGGACAAAAGGGACGGGGCTGGGGCTCGCCATCAGCAAGGAGTTGGTGGACCTGCATCACGGCCGTATTCAGGTGTCGAGCGTGCCGGGCCGGGGAACGAGCGTGGTTTTCCTGCTTCCAAAATTCACGCGCCGGGAACTTTTCAGGGAATATATCGCCGAGGCCATGGGCCGCTCCTACGAGGAAGGGAACCCGCTGTCGATCATCATCTTTGATATCGTGGATTTCGACGCCCTCCGGAAGCGTGTGGGCGCGAAGCGTCTCGTCGGGATCGTCGTTAAAATGGAAAAGGTCATCAACCGTGTGCTGCGCCGCGCCGCCGATATCGCGATCAAGGACGACAAGGCCATCCTGGTTCTTTTGCCCGACACCAGGAAAGAACAGGCCCACATCGTTCTCGGCCGGCTCTATCAAGTCCTCGAAGAGTGCCTGGCCCGTGTCAAGAAAACGCCGAAGATCGGGATCCACAGCAGTGTGGCCTGTTTTCCGGAGGACGCGGAGACCCTCGAGCAGATCCTGGACAAGGTCTATGACTAGCACCGCATGGCATTTGAAATTCAGGGGGATGCGGTGCGGTCCTGTTAATCCCTAAATTATAGGGAGAACGGTACTGATCGTACCGGATCCATGGGATTAATAAGAACGAACGACGCTCCCGAAAGAACGATATACCGGAGGTTTTGAAATGTCCGGAAAGATCCTCATCATTGACGACGAGCCTCATATTTTGCTGCTTGTCGGCAGCCGCCTGGAAGCCAACGGCTATGAGCCGATCACGGCGCTGTCGGGGGCGAAGGGGCTTGAACGCGCCGCGGCGGAGAAGCCGGACCTGATCCTTCTGGATTATGTGATGGCGGAAATGGACGGGGAGGAAGTGCTGCGCCGTCTCAAAGCGGCGGCGGCCACGCGGACGATCCCGGTGATCATGCTGACGGCGGACGTTAAGAACGTCGAAACCAGGGACTACAAATTGCGCGGCGCCGCGGACTGTATCTTCAAGCCTTTCACGCCCGGGGAACTTCTCGGCAAGGTCAAACAGGTTTTGAAAGAAAGCCGCTGATGCCCGGACGGGGATCTTGGAAAGGGCTTCGAGAAATTTTTGAACAACAAAGGCATCTTGGGGTAGAATCGCCGGGAACATTATGAAAATTTCAGAGTTCTACAAAAAACAGCGCCACACGATCTCGTTCGAGTTCTTTCCGCCCAAGACCGCGGAAGGCGAGAAAAAACTTTTTCAGATCGTGGCGGACCTCAAGAAATTATCGCCTTCCTTCGTGACCGTGACCTACGGGGCGCTGGGGAACACGCAGGCGAACACCCTGCGGTTGGTCGGGGAGATCAAGAACAGTATCGGGCTCGAGGTGGCGGCCCATTTGACCTGCGTCGCTCACAGTCGCGAAGAGATCGAGCGGATCCTGGAAGCGCTCCGGGCGAAATCCATCGAGAATATCGTGGCGTTACGCGGCGATCCCCCGCAGGGAGAGGTTCAATTCAAGGCGCCGCCGCAGGGGTTCCACCACGCCTCCGAGCTGGTCCGTTTCATCCGCAGGCACCCGCGTTTCGGGAACGCTTTCGCGCTGAGCGTTGCCGGTTATCCCGAAGGGCATCCCGAATGCAAGGACAAGCGGAAAGACCTTGAACATTTGAAGCAAAAGGTCGACGAAGGCGCGGATGTCGTGGTCACGCAGCTTTTTTTCGATAATAAGTTCTATTTTGATTTTGTGGAGCGGGCGCGCAAGAGCGGCATCACGGTCCCGATCGTGCCGGGGATCATGCCGGTCACGCATGGGCCGCAGATCCAGAAGTTCTCCCTGATGTGCGGGGCGTCGATCCCGGAACGGATCACTCAGGCGATCGCGCGTTTCGGCGAAGACCAGGAGGCGATCACAAAGTTCGGGATCGAATACGCCACGGAGCAGTGCCGTCAGTTGTTGCAGGAGGGAGCTCCCGGGCTTCATTTTTACACATTGAACCAATCACTCGCGACGCGCCAGATCTTCGCCAATCTAAATCTTGCGCGTGCGGGATGAAGCCGTAGAATAGACCCCTATGAGCAACCCATGGCACATCGGTGAGATCCTTATCCAGAAGAAACTCATCGACTGGAAACAGCTTGAGGACGCGCTGGCCGAACAGCAACGGACCAAGGAATTCCTTGGGGAAGTCCTGATCCGGAAGCAGCACGTCCCGCGGTTCCTTTTTTACAAGGCGTTGGCCGAAAGACACGCGATCCCGTTCGCGGACCTGGCGCATGTTTTTATTGACGCCCGGGCCGTTCAGCGGATCCCCAGGAGCGTCGCTCTGAAATACAAGCTGATCCCGATCGAGATCCAGGACCATACGCTGGTCGTGGGGATCAGTGATCCTCTGGAGGCGTTGCCGGAAAAAGAGATCGCGGAACTGGCGCAGGTCGCGGCGATCAAGACCGTGCTGTGTACGCCGGAGGCGGTCGCGGCGGCCATTGAATCAAACTACGGCGAACAGCCCGCCGGGATAGGAACGGCATCATGAAAAAATTGAAAGGGCGCGTTGAAAAGGATTCCCTCGGGACACGGCGGGTGCCCGCCGCGGCCTATTACGGGATCGAGACCGTACGTGCGGTCGAAAATTTTCCGGTCTCCGGTCTCCGGTTCCATCCGGATTTCCTTTGGGGGCTCGCGGCGATCAAAAAAGCCTGCGCGCTCGCGAACCGTTCGCTCCGGCGGCTCGATGCCCGCCGCGCGGATGCCATTATCCGTGCCAGCGGCGAGGTCATGGCCGGAAAAATGCGCGACCAGTTCGTGACCGACGCGCTGCAGTCCGGCGCCGGTGTTTCGATCCATATGAACATGAACGAGGTCATTACGAACCGCGCCCTGGAGATATTGGGACGCGCCCGAGGCGATCACGCGTATCTTCACTCCCATGACCATGTCAATATGGGGCAATCCACCAACGACGTTGTTCCGACGGCCCTCAGGCTTGCCGTGTTGAAGATCTCGAAGGATTTCGCGGCCGCGTCACGGCATCTGGAAAAGGCCCTTCTCGGAAAGGCGCGCGAATTCAAGGGCGTTGTCAAATCCGGACGCACGCATCTGCAGGACGCCGCACCGGTGTCTTTGGGACAGGAATTCGGCGGATGGGCGCACCAGCTTGAAAAAGGGCGCGAGCGGCTCGAACGGTTGGTGGAAGGCATGCTCGAACTCGGGATCGGCGGTTCCGCGGTAGGGACCGGGCTTAACACATCGCTGCGCTATCGCCGCAAAGTGATCGAGAATCTGCGGGCGCTGACGGGGTCTCCGGTGAAAAGCGCCCGGGACCTTTTTGCGGTGATGCAGAACGACGCGGATTTCGCGGCGGTCTCGGGCGGTTTGCGCGATTACGCTTTGTCGCTGATCCAGATCGCCAATGACCTCCGGCTTTTGAGCTCCGGTCCGAACACGGGATTCGGGGAGATCCGGTTGCCGGCGCTCCAGCCCGGTTCTTCGATCATGCCCGGCAAGGTCAATCCGGTGATCCCGGAAACGGCGGCCCAGGTCGGGTACCAGGTGGTGGGTAACGATGTCGCGATCGCTTTTGCGGCGGCGAGCGGGGAATGCGAGCTTAACGTGATGCGACCGGTGATCGTGCACAATCTGATGCAGTCTTTCGAGATCCTGAAAAATATTTTGAAGATCCTGGAAAGCCGCTGCGTGAAAGGGATTAAGGCGAACGTTGAAAAATGCCGGCTTCACGCGGAGAACAGCTTCGGGATCGCGGCCGCGCTGAATCCCTTCATCGGTTACTCCAGGGCGGCGGAATGCGTCAAAGAGGCGGTCGAGACGGGGAGGACGTTGCGGGAAGTCGTTCTCGCCAAAGGGCTTCTGACCGGAAAACAGCTCAAAAAGATCCTTTCACCGGAGCATTTGACCCAACCCCCGAAGTAACCGCCGGTCCTTATCTTTTGGCAAAAAAAGCTTGTTGGGAAATACTTTTTTGATATAATACCGCTCCAACTTTAAGGGCCACCAGCACTTATCGTTTATTTCTGCGGATGAGACCGTTTTCGTTCTATCTGCTTTTGTCGTAAGGATTTAAAAACATTTGAGGAGGCTAGTTCAACTTTGTCGCCGATCACCATAAAACAGCTACTTGAATCCGGTGTCCATTTCGGACATCAAACCCAGCGTTGGAACCCCAAGATGAAAAAGTATATCTTCGGGGAACGCAACGGCATTTATATCATCAACCTCGAGCTGACCCTCGCGTGCCTGGAGAAAGCGCTGGCCTTCCTCAAGCAGACCGCGTCGGAAGGGAAGCAGGTCCTCTTCGTTGGGACCAAGAAACAGGCGCAGGAGCCCCTCAAAGCGGCGGCGGAAGCCTGCGGCATGCCGTACGTGAACCAGCGGTGGCTCGGCGGGATGCTCACGAACTTCGAGACCGTCCGCAAGTCCATCAAGAAACTCGAATCCATCGACCGGATGGAGACGGACGGCAGTTTCCAGTTCATCACGAAGAAAGAGATCGGCTCTCTCAAGAAAGAGCGCGAAAAACTCATCAAAAACCTCTCGGGCGTACGCGAGATGCGGAAACTCCCCGGGGCCCTGTTCGTGATCGATTCGGAGCTCGAGAAGATATCGATCGCCGAGGCCAAGAAGCTCCATATTCCCGTCGTGGCCGTGCTTGATACGAACGGCAATCCGGACGGCATTGATCTGCCGCTTCCCGGGAACGACGACGCGATCAAGGCCATCAAGCTCTTTTGCGAAGCCGTGTCCGGCGCGGTCCTTGAAGGCCGTAAAGAGTTCGAAAAGATCGCCCAGGACAAACTCGACGCGGCCCAGGCCGAGAAGGTCGCCGCGGAAGCCGCGGCCGCGGAAACGGCCGTCGAAGCCGATATTCCCGAGGAAGTGATCGAGGAAAAGATCGCTCCGAAGTTTTTGGCCGAGGTCAAGGTCGTCGCCGAAGTGAAGCCGAAGGCGAAGAAGCCGGCCCGCAAAAAAGAAGGCGAAGTTTAATTCCGCCCTGCGTTATTCCCAAAAAAAGGAACCGAATACCATGTCAACGAAAGAAGTGAAGTTCAGCAGCGCGGACCTGACGAAGCTCCGGGAATTGACCGGGGCGGGGATGATGGACTGCAAAACGGCCCTCGTGGAAGCAGGCGGCGACGTGAAGGCGGCCCAGGACGTTATCCGTAAAAAAGGTCTCGATATCGCCAAGAAAAAATCCACCCGCGAGGCCCGCGAAGGCCAGGTCATTTCCTACATTCATTCCGGCGGCAAGCTGGGCGTGCTGGTGGAGATCAACTGCGAGAGCGATTTCGTCGCCAAGAACGAGACTTTCCAGTCCTTTGCCCGCGACATCGCCATGCAGATCGCCGCGGCCCATCCGTTGTACGTGAACCCGGCGGACATTCCGGCGGCGGAGATGGAAAAAGAAAAATCGGTCTTTTTGGAGCAGGTAAAAGGCAAGCCCGAGGCGGTGCAGCAGAAGATCCTCGAGGGCAAGCTGGTAAAGCGGTACGAGGAGATCTGTCTTTTGAACCAGAAGTTCATCAAGGACGATACCCGGACCGTGCAGGACATTGTGACCGAAGCGATCGCGAGGATCGGTGAGAACATCATCATCCGCCGTTTTGTTCGCTTTGAGGTCGGCGGCAACTGATTTCAGTGGGAAGTGGTAAGTAATAAGTCGTAAGTTGTAGGTCGTAAGCTCAAAGCCGGAACTTACCACTTATCACTTATCACTTAAGACTTACGACTTATTACTTACCACTTAGCACTTATCACTGGTTACGAGATCATGAAAAAGCCCGTCTATAAACGAATCGTACTCAAACTCTCCGGTGAAGCCCTCGAAGGGGATCGCGGCTTCGGGATCGATCCCAAAGTCGTCGTTTCCATTGCCCGTCAGATCAAAGAGGTCCGCGCCCTGGGCGTGGACGTCGTGTGTGTGATCGGGGGCGGGAACTTTTTCCGCGGGGTGGAGGGGGAAAAGAACGGGATCGACCGCGCCGCCGCGGACTACATCGGAATGCTCGCGACGGTCATGAACGGCCTGGTCATGTCCGACGCTCTTGAAAAGATCGGGGTCCAGACGCGCGTCCAGTCCGCGCTGGAGATCAAGGCCCTGTGTGAACCCTACATCCGCCGCCGCGCCATGCGCCATCTTGAAAAAGGGCGCGTCCTCATTTTTGTCGCCGGCACCGGCAATCCTTTTTTTACGACCGACACGGCGGCCGCGTTGCGCGCGGTCGAAACGGACGCGGACGTCATTTTGAAGGCGACCAAGGTCGACGGGGTCTACGATAAGGACCCGGTGAAATACAAAAACGCGAAACGGTTCAGCCGGTTGAACTATCTGGACGTGATCAAGCGGCAGTTGCGGGTCATGGACACGACGGCGACGTCGCTTTGCATGGAAAATCAGCTGCCGATCGTGGTGTTCGATCTGAACCGGGCCGGAAATATCCGCCGCGTGGTCCTCGGGGAAAAAGTCGGGACCATCGTTTCCTGAAGAGAACCTTTCCGGAACCTAGGAGGCATTTATGACAGAGATCGTGGATGTGAAGAAGATCGCCGAAGAAATGAAGCGGAAGATGACGAAGAGCGTGGATTCGACCAAAAAGGAATTTCAGAACCTTCGCACGGGCCGCGCTTCGATCGCGCTCGTCGAGGGGATCCAGGCGAACTATTACAACACGCCGACGCCGCTCAAGAACCTTGCGACGATCTCCACTCCGGACGCCAAGACCATCGCGATCCAGCCGTGGGACGCGACCGCGGTCGCGGAGATCGAGAAAGCGATCCTGAAATCCGACCTTGGACTGACGCCCGTCAATGACGGCAAGATCGTCCGCATCCAGGTCCCGACGTTGACCGAGGAACGGCGGAACGATCTGACGAAAGTAGTGCGCAAAGTCGCCGAGGAAGGGCGCGTTTCCATCCGCAACGCCCGGCATGAAGCCATCGAGCACGTGAAAAAGCTCGAGAAGGCCAAGACGGTCCCGGAGGATATGTCGCATGCCTCCCAAAAAGAGATCCAGAAGATCACGGACCAGCTCATCGCCCAGATCGACGAGGCGCTGAAGCATAAAGAGTCCGAGATCCATTCCGTCTGAGAACAGTAGTAAGTCATAAGTAGTAAGCCAAAAGCCAGAACTTATCACTTATCACTTATTACTTAAAACTTACGACTTACCTCTTAGCACTGATTTTTGGGCCCGTAGCTCAGTTGGTAGAGCATCGCCCTTTTAAGGCGGGTGTCGATGGTTCGAGTCCATCCGGGCTCACTTCTCATGTCTATCTCTGAACCGCAGAGATACAATCCCCCGACGGTGTCGGGGGATTTGTCATTTCCGGGCCTTTTCGAGGCCCCCAATATCCCCATATTTCCCGATCTATCTCCAAATCGGCCATTGGTTTCAGCTGACTGGTTTCGATCCATTATGGCGCACTAGGCGATCCCGGCATTTTTCGATTTCGAGCTGAAACCACAATTGTTGCGATATTGCCTGATTATCAGCGGCTTATCTCTGGTTTCAGGAGGGTTTTACGTACGGGGTAGGGAGGATAGCTTCCCAGGAGGTTGCCTGTTTGGCCCAATCTAGCTCGGCTGCGAGCGGTCTTAGCGTCCGTTCGGTCATATCGCATAACCTGGTGGCATCACCGAAAATGATCTCTTCCTGCACTGCAGGAGACAGAAACAGCAAGTTTGTGACTTGTTCAAGGCGCTGCCTGCTAAGGTTGAGCCATCCGGCGATTTGTTGAAGGTCCTTTGCTTTGCCGTCCGCGAGCATTCCCCGTATTTGGTGAGCGAGGAGAAGCTGTTTGCGGATGTGGGGTTCGTGCTCATAAGCCATCTGAGGAAGATTTAGCAATCTTTTCTTCAATGCATTTATCGGCAAATCGAACTCGTGTTTTTTGAATGCGCCGTTTAATTCGATCCAGAGCTTGCCCTTGAGCCCGTCATATTCGATTCCTTTGACAAGTTCTTTTAGGATCGCCGATTGTTTCTCAAGAGGTAGCTTTGGCCAATCTTCAGCTGTAAGCCGCAGGTCCTTTGTAAGCTGGATCAAGAATTCCAGGCATTTGCTCTCGATCGCGGACGCGACGACGGATTTTGTGGGACAGCCCTTCCATTCATGTTTGATGGAATAGAGGCAAACGTAATAGCGATAATTGAAGTTCTTATTTCGGCCTCGGGCATAAGTGTGGCACATGCTGCATTTGCAGGACGTGCAGCGGAACAGGCCTGTCAAAAGTCCAGGGAATTTGCGATGTGTGGAAGTGCCGGGCACTCGACAGTTCGCCTTCATTTTTTCTTGGACTTGGTTGAAGACCTCCGGGGTCACGATACCATCATGCAGTCCGTCATAAAGCTTGTCTTCATACCGGATTTTGCCCATATAAGTGGCGTTTTTTAGAATGAGTTGGATGTTGGTATTCCTAAAGATGACTCCGCCTTGGTTTCGTTTTCGGCAAGGATACTTCTTGGTGCGAAATCCTTCAGCGGTCAATTGGAGTGCGATCTTACGATAGGAATTACCCTCGAGATAAAGCTGAAACATCCTGCGGATGACCTCTGCTTCCTTTGGATTAATGATCAGTTTCTTGGTGGGCTTGTCGACCTCATAGCCGAGTCCCGGAAGTCCTCCCGCCCATTTGCCTTTCTTCCGGGCTGCGCTCATCTTGTCTTTAGTGCGTTCACTGATTATTTCCCGTTCAAACTGGGCGAAAGAAAGCAGGATATTTAAGGTTAGCCGGCCCATGGACGTGTTTGTGTTGAAATGCTGAGTGATAGAGACGAAAGTGACCTGCTGTTCTTCGAAGAATTGGAGAACCTTGACGAAATCTGAAAGGGATCGCGATAGCCGGTCCACCTTATAAACAACCACGCAATCGATCTTCTTGTCCCGAATATCCTGCAGCAGTTTTTGTAGGGCAGGGCGGTCCGTGTGAGCGCCGCTTAGACCGCAATCGTCGTAGGTCTCTTTCAGCAGTACCCAGCCCTGATGTTGTTGGCTCTTGATATAGCTTTCTGAGGACTCCCGTTGGGCGTCAAGCGAGGTGAAGTCGCCTTGCATATTTTCAGTTGTGGATTTGCGCGTATAGATCGCGCATCGGACGATCTTAACTGCACCATTTTCTGCCATTGTTTTTGACTCCAAAAAATTTGAATCCGTTCCAGTGGGCGCCTGTGACAGCTTTGGCAATATGGCTCAAATTTGTATAGGCCTGGCCTTCATATTCAAAGCCTCCTTCCAAGACCTTCACTTCGAGTCGCTTGCCTTTGTAGTTTTTGATGATGAAAGATCCGGGCATGGGAAGCCGAATATCCCGGCCGGCATTAGTCTTCCCCGAGCTGGATCGGATAGCTGTTTTGTTTATTGGGTCATAGAGGCGGATTAGTTCTTGGATCCTCTCTTTTGCAGCAGGGGAAAGCTCGCCAATAGCTTGGTCCTGTATCCGGTATGCCAATTGCCGGATCATAAATATGCGCTTTATGGAAGCTGGCTTGTTGCCAAAAAGCTGCCGGTAAAGCGCCGATAACTGTGCTGTCTCCATTGTTTTTAACGCCTCAATTTTCTCTGAAATATCACCCATTCAACCTCCCGATAGTATTGACACATACATGCTATACAAGCGGAGATATAGCAAGTCATATAAGAGAGGTTGTGAGTGGCGTCACGACGTTGTCGTGTCGTTTGATAGCCTATACCAGAATGTGGTAAGTCCTATAATTAGGAAGGGGTTATGGTATAATTTTCACAATTCAAACTTGGAGCCAACGAGTCTACGACATGCCCACCCGCGTTAGCCCGAAGACAGGAAGCGAGCTTTTCATTGTCGACAACAGCGAGGATGACTGGAAGGTTGTCCGTTATCTGCGCGACTGGTGCGACTTATCCAAATCTATTGACATAGCCACGGGCTTCTTCGAGATTGGTTCCCTTCTGTCCCTGGACGGTGAATGGCAGAAAGTTGATAAGATCCGGATTCTGATGGGAGATGTTGTTTCCCTCCGCACTCACGACGCATTTCAAACAGCTTTTGACCGCATCAAATCCCGTCTTAATGACAGTTTGGAACAGACCAAAGAAAAGAATCCATTTTTAAACGGAACCGCCGCGATCGTCGAGGCCCTTCATTCAGGCAAAATAGAGTGTCGGGTTTATAGGAAAGAAAAGTTCCATGCCAAAGCTTATATAACTCATGCGCGAAAAGAAGTCGTCGGTTCCACGGCCCTCGTTGGATCATCTAACTTTACCCATCCAGGTCTTCATGAAAACATCGAACTCAATGTTCAAATTACCGGCGGGCAAGTAAGTGTTTTGCAGGAATGGTTCAATGAGCATTGGGAAGTGGCTGAACCAGTTACGCCAGAAATTCTTAAGGTTATTGAGCATCACGTACGGGACTACCAACCCTTTGAAGTCTACGCGAAGAGTTTGCAGGAGTTTTTCCGTGGGCACGAGTTGACCGCAACGGAATGGGAGCGCTCAGAGTCGAAGCTGTTTCCAAAATTGGATCAATATCAGAAAGACGGCTATCAGGCGTTGATGAAGATTGCTCGCCAATATAACGGGGCTTTTTTATGCGATGGTGTTGGCCTCGGGAAAACATTCATCGGGTTGATGCTGATTGAGCGTTTGATTATGCATGAACGAAAGCGCGTTGCTCTCTTTGTTCCCAAAACCGCACGAATTGATGTCTGGGAAAAACATCTTCGGAAGTACCTGCCTTCTGTGGGAGGAGTAAGCGGTGGAGATTTTAGTAACCTTTCCATCTTCAATCACACGGATTTGAGCCGCGGCGGCGACTATCCGGAACGTTTCAACCGCATAAAAGAACTCGTCGACGTAGTAATCATTGACGAAGCTCACCACTTCAGAAATCCAGGCATTGCAGGGAAGGGCGAACGGAAGCCGTCACGCTATCGTTTACTTTATGATCTGGTCGAACCAATCCCTCATCAAAAGCAAATGTTTCTCCTCACAGCCACCCCCATTAATAACTACCTCGATGATCTCAAACACATGTTCGAGTTGTTTACGCGGCGGGATGATTATTATTTCAAAGAGAAGTTGGGGATACATTCGGTTGGCGGACATTTCAGGAAGCTCGAAAAGGATCTTGTTAAGTCTGTTGATAACGCGGAAAGCGCTTCGCAGGAAACCAACATGGCTGAAGCCCGCGATGTCTTGCGTGCCGACGGTATATTTAAGACCCTAGTAGTTCAACGAAGTCGCTCGTATGTGAGAAAAAGCCAGGAACAAGAAGGCGGCCGCCAAGTTTTGTTCCCGGACAGAAAGCCCCCGCGAGTTATGGACTATTCCATAAAGAAGTCTTATGGGGGGCTACTGACTAAGGTTGAAGAAGCTTTTTCCAAAGAGCAGCCGTTGTTCCGCTTAGGCATTTATTACCCATTATTTTATTTGCGTGAAAAAGTTCAGCCAGAACAGAAAAAGGGCAAAGAAGATATTTTGGGTCAGACGCGGGCTTTTCAAGCAAATATGCAAAAGCAAGTCGTGAGCTTGATTCGCATACAATTTCTCAAACGGTTCGAAAGCTCTGCCCTCGCCTTCGATTGTTCATGCTGCCGCTTGTTCATCAAGCTGTTGACATGGATCAAAGCACATAGCGAGACACCCGAGGAAAAGCAAACGCTATCTACCTGGGAAAAGAACAACGTAGAGTTGATCCGGTATGTTCATGACGCTCAGCACAAATACTGGGATTTTGAAGATGAAGAGCATTTGCCAGAAGAAGACTTAGTTACAAAGGACATGCTCGACCAGGTGGAGCCTTTGAACAGACAAGAGTATAAAGTCGAAGACATCGTTCGCGACACTTATCTAGATTTAAATCAGATGACCGAATTCATCAAGGAGCTTAAGAAATTCAAACCTTCGCACGACGATAAGCTCGAAGCTCTAGCGACGCTTTTAAAGACAGACCCTGTGCTCAAAACAGAGAAGGTTCTTATCTTTTCTGAATTTGCTGAAACGGCTCGGTATTTACGCGACGAGCTAAAAAGCAGAGGCGTCAAGGGAGTAGACGAAATCGATGGCGGGACTGATCGTGATCGCGGAGAAATCATTAGAGAGTTTGCCCCTTACTACAACGACTCATCCAGCGCGAAGCTCAAGGAAGAAGGGCTGAATGAGATTCGCGTTCTTATTTCAACGGACGTTCTCGCTGAGGGTCTTAATCTCCAGGATGCCACGCGGCTCATCAACTACGATTTGCATTGGAATCCCGTTCGCCTGATGCAGCGGATTGGTCGCGTAGACAGGCGCATGAATAACGACGTAGAAAAAGCGATCCTACAAGACCACCCAGAGCAGAAAGAAATAAGAGGTACCGTAGAGTTTTGGAACTTCCTTCCGCCGAATGAGCTTGATGATCTGCTGAAGCTTTATTCCCGTGTTTCTCACAAAACCTTGCGGATATCAAAGACGCAAGGCATTGAAGGGCGCAAATTATTAAAGCCGGAAGACGAATTCGACGCTTTGAGAGAATTTAATGAGGGTTATGACGGGAAGACCAGCCTCATTGAAGAAATGCACCTAGAGCTTCAGAGGCTGCTAAAAGATGATCCCGGTTTGGCAGCGAAGCTTGCTGGGTTTCCAGGGAAAGTCTTCTCTGGGAAGAAAAATCCATCGAAGGACGCAAAGGCTGTATTTTTTTGTTATCGCATACCACGACCGGAGATAACAGTTAAAGCGGAAAAAGATACGATCGAATGGACCGAAGATGCTGGCGAGACAAGGTGGTATTTATATGCTCTCCAGACGGAAAGAATTGCCGAAGATCCCGGCGAGATCATCTCGATCATTAGGTCCAAGCCGGAAACACCCCGCGTTTGCACGGTCGAGCAAAAGACCCTGGAAGAAATAAAGACGAAGATTAATATCCACATTATTCAGACTTATTTAAGACAACTCCAGGCCCCTCAAGGTATCAAGCCCATTCTTAAATGTTGGATGGAGCTCTCATAGAGATGCCCGACATTAGCATTGACCGCATCAAATCGATAAAAACCTTTCCCTCCTTAGTTGTATTTTTGCGTGACGAATTGAGCTGGCCCATTGAGCAAAGTTCCTTTGATGAACTGGATGAGATTTCCTTCCAGTATTCAACGGAGGAACTCGGGCTTCAGGAAAAATTCGCTTCTAAAATTCGCGACATAAGACAGCTCCGGCCGGTTCCTGGTCAACCATGGGGTGTGTTCTGGGTTGATTTCGAACCAAAACACATGCCCATTGGCGCTCTCCGTAAGATCCTTAACTATTTTGTTCACAAAAAAAGAACCCGGACTGGAGATCGCGCAACATGGGCAATGGATGACCTGCTATTTATAGCTGGCACAGGAGAAAGCGGACATCGCGGAACCACCTTTGCTCATTTTCACAAAAGCGATGATGGAGGCGAGGAGCTGAAAGAGTTCTCGTGGGATGAGGCAGAGACCCACTTCCACTACATACTTGATTACCTGGGAAGTCTCAAATGGCCGGAAGGTATTGACCAAAATGAATGGCGGGAACAATGGCGCGGTGCATTTAGGGGCTCAACTCGAAAAGCCATCAAGACGGCCGAACATCTTGCGGTTTACATGGCTGAACTAGCTCGCGATATGCGGAAGCGGGTAAACGAAGCATTTGAGGTAGAGTCAGAAAAAGGTCCTCTTCACGCGATGCTCAATACGTTTAAGAAAACCTTGATTCATGATCTCGAGCAAGATGCTTTTGCCGACATGTATGCCCAAACGGTCACATACGGATTGTTCTCAGCGCGATGTATGGATACGGATGGTCATTTTGAGCTTCATGAGGTTATAGATCGCGTCCCAGACACCAATCCATTCTTAAAAGGACTCTTCCAGGAGTGCTTCAAGGCCGCTAAAAAATCAAAAGACAATCTAAACTTTGATGAGTTGGGCATCAATCGTTTGGTTGAACTGCTGGATGACCTTAATCAAAAAGATGGCTCTGACAGGATGCAGGAAATTCTCAGAGAGTTTGGGCGGCAGACCCGCGGAGAAGACCCTGTTATTCACTTTTACGAAGGTTTTTTGAATGAGTATGAGTCGGTACAGCGTAAGCGTCGCGGCGTTTACTATACTCCTGATCCTGTAGTCTCATACATCGTTCGTTCTGTGGATGAGATCCTTCGGAATGAATTTGGCTTAGAGCTCGGCTTGGCTGATACAAGCACCTGGGGCGATTTGATCGCAAAAGGAACGTTGGCGCGGCCTGATGGAATGCATCAAAGCAGCAAGGCGTGGAAAGAATTATCGAATCAACCATTTGTGCAGATCCTCGATCCAGCAACAGGAACCGGGACCTTCCTCAAGCATACAGTCTTGTTGATTTATACGACCATGAGTTCAAAATGGAAGGCAGAGAGGAACTCAGCGGAGAGGGTAAAAGAACTATGGAACGATTATGTGCCCACACATCTTTTGCCTCGAATTTATGGGTTTGAAATAATGATGGCACCATATTCAGTATGCCACATGAAACTCGGCCTTGTTTTGAAAGAAACAGGATACGATTTTAAAGGCCAGCATAGATTGCAGGTGTACCTCACGAATGCACTTGAGCCACCGCATTCAGAATCCGGCCTTCCGCTTTTTGACTCCTATATTGCTGATGAAGTAAAAAATGCTAACGTTGCAAAAAATATGAAGCGTTTTACCGTCATTATTGGTAATCCTCCGTATTCCAACTTTGGGCAACTTAATAAAAATCAATACATTCTTAATTTATTAGGGGACTACAAGCGTGGCCTCGAAGAAAAGAAGCTGAATATTACAGATGATTTTATTAAGTTCGTAAGATTTGCTCAGTGTACGATTGATGCGACGCATGCTGGCGTTGTCGGAATGATCACGAACAACGTATACATCGATGGACTAACGCATCGCAGGATGCGGCAGTCTCTGCTAGAGAGTTTTCAGCTCTGTTTTATTATGGACTTACACGGTAGCGTTAAGAAACAAGATACTGGACCGGATGGGTCAAAAGACGAGAACGTTTTCGACATTCAACAGGGAGTGGCGATAAGCCTTTGGGGTAAGATTCCCAACAAGAAAACGGCTATCCGTCATTGTAGTTTGCGTGGTGCGCGCGAGGCGAAATATGCCGCACTTTTGAGCGGCAGCATCTCAAGCAGCGAGTGGAAACCCGTTGAGGCAAAGCCACCACAATTTCTGCTTTGTCCAAGCCGTCTCAGCCAGGATTCGGAATATTTGAGCTGGACAGGCCTGAAAGAATTATTCGAAATTGGAGCTGGGGGCTTGGAATCAATGAATGATCTGCTGGCGGTATCATTCACTAAAACGCATATAATGAAGACTGTTTCTGACCTTCGAGAAATGACTCCCCAAAAATTTCGAGCTGCTTACACTGTCGCGGACTCTGCCGGTTGGAAGCTCGAAAGCGCTCTGAAAGATGTGCGCGCTGCAAAAAAGCCAGAAGGCTTTCTGCGACAGATTAACTACCGCCCCTTTGATGTTAGGTGGACGTTCTATAGTGGCAATCAGGGTTTCCTTAGCCGTCCAAGATTTGATTTGTTTAGACACTTGATAAATTCTAACAATGTTGGATTGTGTGCTATGCGCCAAAGCCGTGCCGGTGAAGAGCCAGCGGTCTTTGTTATTCGTGGGCTGGCGGGAAAAGATGTTGTTTCGTTACTCGATCGGGGCACGGTATTCCCTTTATTTCTTGAAAATATTCCCACGCAACAGGCGGATTTGATAAGTGCAGAAAAACGCGCGGCGAATTTTTCAAACATTTTTATTAAACGATTAAATGAAACATTCCATCAAAAGACAGCGACGCCTGAGTTGCCCTGCGGGATAACACCCGAAGGTGTCTTTCGCTACGCCTATGCCGTATTTCATAGCCCTGCTTACAGACTTCGCTATGCTGATTTTCTTAAAATTGATTTTCCGCGACTGCCGTTGTCATCGAACCTTGACCTGTTCCAAGTTCTTGCTAAATTGGGCGGTGAGCTTGTTGCTTTGCATCTTCTGGAATCGCCGAAGGTAGAGAAATATATCACCAAATATTTAGGAGATAACAGTACGGAAATTGAAAAGATCTCCTGGGTCGGTGAAACTGTTTGGATCGACAAAGAGCAGAGTGTCGGCTTCCAAGGCGTGCCCGAATGCGTGTGGAGTTTCTGTGTTGGTGGTTATCAAGTTTGCGAAAGATGGCTCAAGGACCGCAGGGGCCGCAAACTCTCCAAAGACGACATCGACCATTACCAAAAGATCGTCGTCGCCCTCTCCGAAACCATTCGCATTATGTCCGAGATCGACAAAGTCATCGACCAGCATGGCGGCTGGCCCGGAGCATTCAAATAATGGCACAGCCAAATAATCCCAACGATGCTGACACGGTAGGCGATGTTTTATTCACTGTTGGAACATATCGATTGTTTCAAGAAGGTTTGAACTTCCTTAAAGACGAGATCGAGGGCCTTGAAAAACAGCTTCAAAGTTTCAAGATCTCAAAAAGTCCTTTTGAAAAAGAGAAGCACGATCTCGAAGCGATGATTAAGTGGGGAAACGAACAGCTTGCTAAAACAAAATATGATTACGATGATGTTCATGTGTCCGGTGCGTCATATGGAAGCTTGCGATATCTTAAGGCGGGCGCGCTTACCGCAGCCGACCATTTTGAAGCTGAAAAAATGAGTCTGGCAGATGAGGGCGTGTTGTCCCCGCGGATGGTCGAGTCAATAGATGCCAAGATAAAGCTTTTGAAAGAGAAGGCGAATCAAGGGGTCCTTGGCAAGCTGGAGCCCTCAGCGATATATGCTGAGGTTAAATCTTCGAAAAGCAGAGTGTCTGATAACTTCAAAATAGCCGACGAGACTTTTCCTGAAACTCCTTCAAAGTCTGATCCTCATGAGTATAAATGTTTTGTAATTATGCCAATCGGTGAACGAGGGAGCGCAGAGTATCTTCAAAACATGGAGGTATACAGAAAAATAGTAGAGAAGTGCGTTCTGAACTCTGGCTATAAAATTAAATGCTACCACGCCGAGTTGATAAATGAGCCTGGTGCCATCCCGGCGCAGATCATCAACTCTCTTTCTAATGATGAAATTGTGATCGCTGATCTAAGGCGTTCAAATAGAAATGTAATTTGGGAGCTTGGTGTTCGGCATGCATTAAGGAAACGAAGTATTATGATTTATTCTAGCGGCCAAGAAGCGTTTTTTGATACGAGCATGTATAGAATGGCGCAGTATCATCTGGACGGTCAATCAAACCTCGATTTTTTTAATCGCTTGCGAGAATTTATAGACCATATAGTTCAAAATCCAAGTCATCCGGATAACCCCGTTTGGGAAAATTACTATACCTCGCCAGCGCTCACAACTGCGATTAAAAAAGCGAATCTGATCGTTGATTTTTCCGTCTTATCAATGGAGTCGAAGGAGCATAAATACCTATTTGCTTTAGGACTGCAAAACCAAGGCGACGAAATGTTTAAAAATATTATTGCTGAAGTGCGGTTTCCATCAATGTATATGGAAAAGAAAGAGTGGCCTTATCAACATCTCAGTTCAAAACAAGAGATCATAGATAAATTAGAATATACCGTATTAACATTTAATTTTGAAGCGTTGCCAGAACCAGCCCAACGAAAATACGAAACATGCTTATTGCCACAAAAAACCTTATGGATATTTGGAAAGCCAGATGAGGCTATCGCTCGATTGGAGTACGATGTTAATGACGCAACCTGGGAAGCTCGGCACAACTATAAGGTTTCTTGGATTGTTTATGTGGACGGTAAAGTAGCAGGTCAGGACAGCGTGCCCTTTGATTCCATTCAAAAATATTAGGAAGGAAAGATGCACGTATAGCTGCCACAAACAGCATGTAGAACTAGAGCGGCACCGGGTAACGAAGGGGCAGTGGTTAATAGAGGTCGATAAAGTATGCGCTATTGGTGGGTAAGCCAAAATCAGACGTTTGAGCATGAGACCCGTGGTGGGTATTTGTGGTCTCCGAAGCTTAAGCGGGACGGCACCCTGAATCACTACTACGAGACCATGAGGGAAGTCTCGTATGGAGATATTGTTTTTTCGTTTAATGCCCAGAAAATAATGGCGATGGGTATTGCCCAAGGTCCCGCGTATACGTGTCCCAAGCCCACTGAGTTTGGGACAGCAGGAGCCAACTGGGATGAGATTGGCTGGCGAGTGGACATCATTTTCTCGATTTTGCAACACCCGATTCAGCCTCGCGAGCACATGAGCCTGCTGCGCGCACTTCTTCCCGAGCGTTACTCTCCGATTCGAGCCGATGGTGTGGGCAATCAGATGTATCTTACAGAGATCCCAGAGATGTTTGCCCAGGCGCTGGTGGGTCTTATTGGTCCAGAGGCCGAAGCGATCCTGCCAAAAGCAATGGCCGGCGTTGCGGGGCGAGGGGAGATGCTGGATTTCGATATGGGGAGATCGGAGCTTCTTCAAAAGTGGGGCGAGGTTCAGGTGGAGAACGTCGAAAAGGATGACACCATTCCCGTCACTGAGCGGGAGCAAGTTATTCAATCACGCCGGGGGCAGGGTAAGTTCCGCGCTCGCGTGGCTAACATCGAACGATTTTGCAGGGTGACCCGCGTCGATAGGCTCGAGCATTTGATCGCGAGCCACATCAAGCCATGGAGCGTCGCGGACAATAAAGAACGTCTCGATGGTGAAAACGGACTGCTGCTGACGCCGAGCGTGGATCATTTGTTTAACGATGGATTTATTTCCTTTCGCAATAATGGTTCTCTTATCATCTCGCCGGTAGCTCACACGGTTTCATTAGCCCGAATGGGCATTCCCCTTGATGAGAGTTTCAATGTCGGAACTTTTTCCGGCCGGCAGGACGAGTACCTCGAATACCACCGCGATTCGATCCTGCTAAAGGCGAGAAATTAGATTCAAAATAAACAATCCTAATGTCGTCTTTTGCTTGAATCATGTCAAAAAGCAATGGGAAGTGAACGGATTCATTTGTTTTCTCAAAATGGACTAAGATGATTTGTTTAGAGTTTTTAAAATATATCGAGTAATAAAAATTGTGCTTCAAATTGTAAATGGGGAATAAAAAATATGTCCGCAGCCTATTTTGAGGAGGCCGAAGCTCTGTTGAATCATGCCCAGGGTGATCTGCAAGACATTAAGCGAGCATATAATAAATCTTTGCATGAGAAAAAAATCGAAGCCGCTCTTTTGATACAAGTAAAAAACCTTATGGAAAATTTACGCTCTGTCCTTGATTTTGGCGCGCATGGGATCTATGAAAAATATTGCAGCGGAAAGAAGGCGCATTCCAAAGTCTGCTTTCCTTATGCGACTCTTTCGGACAACGAATTTCAATTTCAAAAACGCGTTGAAAAGTGTATTCCTGGAATCTCAATGGCAAGGCCCGAAGCTATTATCGAGCTCAAAAGCTTTCAACACTTTAGCCATCCGGATAATCGATGGTTGCCAATATTTATGGAATTGAACAATGAAAACAAACATCAGCGGTTGACGCCACAAGTCAGGAAAGAAAATAAAGAGTTGAAACTTACATCAGGGGGAGCTTCTTTATCGATGCTCGGGGGAGGTTCTCTCGTGGTCGGAAATAATTCCGAATTTTTATTCGGGGGAACAGTGATTCCAGGAGGAATTTATAATGTAGATAATCCCCCCGCAATGCATGGTCCTGGAAAAGTCGAAATTATTACTTGGGTTTCTTTTAATTTCTCATCAAATAATCAGCCTGTATTACCATTCCTAGAACAAAGTTTAGGCGGTGTTAGAAAAATTCTCACCAGTTTAGTGGTGGTGTGATTTTTGTAATGTTGTCTTCTGTGCGGATTGCGACATGGCGTTGTCGGGTGGTTGTGAGATCCTGGGCGCAATAATGAGGTTTAAGAATGTCTAAATATTATCGTGGTAAACGAGGGAAAAATATTTTTGATCCAAAGAGCAAGGCGTCGTTCCGGCTGAGCCGGACGAGGCTTGCGATGTTTTTAGAGTGCCCGCGCTGTTTTTATATTGATCGCCGGCTTGGGGTGGACCGTCCGCCCGGTTATCCTTTCAGTCTTAACTCTGCGGTGGATGCGCTTCTTAAAAAAGAATTTGACGCCCATCGGGCCGCACAGACACAGCATCCGCTCATGAAAGAGTACAAGATCGATGCAGTTCCTTTTCAGCATGAAAAGCTGAATGAATGGCGCGATGCCATGCGGCGGGGGATTACTTTCCTGCATCAGCCGACCAATCTTCTGATCACCGGAGGAATCGATGACGTGTGGGTGAATCCCAAAGGGGAGCTCCTGATTGCGGATTATAAGGCAACCTCCAAAGAGGAGGAAGTGAACCTTGATGCGGATTGGCAGATTGGGTATAAGCGCCAGATCGAGATCTACCAGTGGCTTTTCCGGAAGAACGGTTTCAAGGTCTCAAAGACCGGGTATTTTGTCTATTGCAATGGCGACACCAGCAAGGAATCGTTCGGCGGGAAACTGGAGTTTGATATAAAAGTGATCCCGTATGAAGGGGACGACTCCTGGGTGGAGCCGGCAGTTATAGACGCCCATAAGTGTTTAATGTCGAACAACCTGCCGAAACCTGGTCCTGATTGCGATTACTGCCTCTACAGGGATTCCGTGGAGCAGGTTGTTTAAAGAAATATTATTGGCAAATAAATGAATTGTTTGAAAACGGACGAACGTCCGTTATAATGTCTGCATGCCAAAGCGGATCAATTTTCCAGAAGTCATCTCTAAGCTTAAGGATTTTTACTCCCACCGTAAGCGGCTACCTAGCTTCTCCGAGCTCCAATCTCTCTTGGGGTACAGTTCCAAGGGCGGCGTGTCTCTCCTGACGTCCCATCTTGTGAAACGAGGGATCTTGAAGCGCGATCCAAGCGGTAAGCTTGTGCCCACGCCAGCCCTTGAGGGCGGTATCAAGCTTCTTGGCACGGTGCAGGCCGGATTTCCATCTCCAGCAGAAGAAGAACTGATCGATACACTCTCTTTGGATGAATTTCTGATCAAGAACCCTCAGGCTAGCTATCTCGTGAAGGTGACCGGAGACTCCATGATCGATGCCGGGATCATGCCGGATGACCTTGTGATCGTGGATCGGGGGCGGCAGCCACGTCACGGAGACATCGTAATCGCGGAAGTGGACGGAGCATGGACCATGAAGTATTACGAAAAGCGAGGTACCAAGGTTCTGCTCCGCGCTGCGAATAAGAAGTATCCTCCAATCGAACCCAAGGCGGAACTTGTGATTGGTGGAGTGGTGGTCGCAAATGTCCGCAAGTACAAATAGACCTCTCTCGATCAGTTCCTTCCCGAGTCCTATCATCCATCTCGACTGCGATGCATTCTTTACGTCCGTCGAACAAGCTCTGAAGCCCGAGCTGAAAGGGAAACCTGTCGTTACGGGAAAAGAGCGTGGGATCGTGGCCTGCGCGAGCTATGAAGCAAAGGCGCTTGGGGTGAAGCGCCCGATGCGGCTTTGGGAGGCGCAAAAGATATGCCCCCAGCTCATCTGTCTACCGAGCGACTACGAGACTTATAGCCTTATCTCGAAACGGATGTTTGAGATTATTCGCCGTTTCACGCCTACCGTCGAAGAGTACTCCATTGATGAAGCCTTTGCGGAGCTTTCGGGTCTCAGGTGCCTTCATCGGACCGGATACGAAGAGATCGCCTGGAATATCAAGCAAGCTGTGCAGAAGGAGCTGGGGTTGACCGTATCGGTGGGCCTGAGTGCTTCCAAGACGCTGGCGAAGATCGCCGGCAAGGAAAAGAAGCCGGACGGGTTCTTTGTGCTGCGTGCGAGGGAGCTTCACCTTTATCTTCCGAAGATAGCACTCGAGCGCGTCTGCGGCTTTGGGCCAAATACCGTGGCGCTTCTTGAAAAGCAGGGGATACGGAATGTCTGGGATTATGTGAGCCGTCCGGAAGCCTGGGCACAGCGTCTTCTCGGAAAGATTGGTGTGGAGCTTTGGTACGAGCTGCGCGGGGAAGCCGTGTATTCCGTTGTCACTCAGGAGAAGGAAGATTATGCCTCGATAAGTAAGACGAAGACTTTCACTCCGCCTTCTTCGGAGAAGGATTTTGTGAAGGCCCAGCTCGTTCGGAATCTGGAGTCGGCTTTTATAAAGATGCGGCGCCATAAGCTTCGGGCAAAGCGCATGGCTGTGTTTCTGAGGGATCAGAGCTTTGGTTCGTCGGGGGTGGAGGCGGCATTTGACCGAAGTACTTCATCAACTCTCGACGCGGTTCATTTGGCAGATCAGCTGTTTGAAGAGCTCTTCAGGCCGGGCACACTATATCGTCTCACAGGGATTGTCCTTTCAAAGTTGGAAGCAGACCGGACGGCGCAATACGATCTTTTTGACGATGTGCCGAAGATAGAGTCCCTGAAAAGGATCGATCGGGTGTTGGACGGGGTAAACGAGCTCTATGGAAAGCACGCCCTGCACCTCGGGACCTCACTCTGGCTCGGGAAGCATCGTCAGCATGTGGCTGGGCGAGGGGACCTCCCGGAGCGGAAGATGCAGCTTCTTCCCGGCGAAACCTACCGCCAGCGCCTCGGAATCCCTGTTTGGCGAGTATGTGTCTAGTCTGATTCGGGTATCTTGAGTAGCCGCTTACCCAGCGGGTATCCTTCCCCAATACCGGTATAATATTTTCTCCCTCGGATTATAGGTATTAGTAAACACCCCTCAAAAAAATCGCCGAAGGTGTGCCTTTTTGTCTCAAAAAAACTAAAAAATAAAAAATAAAAAAATTATTTTTCAAATTTCAAAGAGGAGGAAAAGTGTCGGTATACAACTATTAGTAGAGGGAACAATCAGAGTTCTTTTTCATATCCCGAGTTTTCGATGCAGAAAAGACCCAAAACACAATCAACCAAAAGGAGGGCAACATGTTCTACAAAATGAAAGATGTCAAATCCGGGAGTTTAAAAGACTGGCTGGGAGGTATGACGCTCCGGGAAAAAATACGGAGTCTCGAGCGCGGGAAATTTTGGTTTTGCTGTGCCTGCGGGAAGGAATTCTTCGATAAGGAGACTGAGGCCGAGCGTTCCATATATAAGTGCAAGCCCGCGCACTACCGCCATTTCTATATGCCAGGGGGGAAGTACCTTATCCTGAAGCGAGGTTTCAAAGGGATTCTCTGGTATGTGAGATATCAAGGTCGTTGGACGGCAGAGGATGCAGTAATCGAATTTTTTAATGAATGTAAAAATAACAAGGAGGGCATGCCATGGAAATAGTCAAAATCGCAACTTCAAAAATTTGTGTCGCCGAATACAATCCGCGTTTGGATCTAAAACCTGGAGACTCAGAGTATGAAAAGCTCAAACAGAGTATCAAGACATTCGGATATGTCGAGCCGCTCGTTTGGAATAAACAAACCGGTACTCTGGTTTCTGGGCACCAAAGATATAAAATTCTGCAGGAGCAAGGGCTGGAAGAAGTCGAGGTGAGTGTGGTCGATCTTCCGCTTGAGAAGGAAAAAGCTTTGGCGGTTGCCTTGAATAAAATAAGGGGAAATTGGGATGAAGAAAAATTGGCGGGGATTCTTAAAGAACTGACAGAAATCCCGGATTTTAATGTCAATCTCACCGGATTTGAAAATGACGAGATAGGCAAGCTTTTCGACGAGTATCTGACCCCTGATCCGGAAGATGATTTTGATCTTGCTAAGGAGGTGGAGGGGATCGTTAGCCCCATTACTCAAAAGGGCGATCTTATTGAACTCGGGAAGCACCGGCTTTTGTGCGGTGATGCGAGTTCTCCAGAGGACCTCAAACGCTTATTGGGAGATCAGGCGGTGCATCTGCTACACACAGACCCACCGTATAACTGCGGATACGATTCTACGAGCCGTCCCGGTCAGGGTGAGAAGGACGCCAGGTGGCAACCCATCGCTAATGACTGGGCTAATCAGGAAGATTACGAGGTCTGGCTCAATAAAATCTTTCAGACGATGAAGCCGCATCTCTTGGCAGGGGCGCCAATGTACGTATGGAACGGATTCCGTCAATTCGGCCCCATGCTTTCTATGTTGACGCGACTCGGCTTCCACGTTTCCAATGTGATCACATGGGTGAAGCCATGCGCATCTCCCAGCTATGGGGATTACTGGATGGGGTCAGAGTTCTGCATCTATGCGTGGCTTGAGGGGAAAGGCTCTCATCGTTGGTTTGGGCCTAAAAGCGAAACCAACGTGTGGGAGATTTCCCGGGATGGTATCGGAGATCTGATCCACCCGACACAAAAACCGATCGCGCTGGCTCAACGCGCTATCAAAAACAGTTCAGAACGGGGGAATCTTGTTCTGGATTGTTTTGCCGGGTCAGGAAGTACGATCATCGCGGCTCAAAGTATGGAGCGCGTTTGTTACGCGATGGAGCTTGAATCGGTCTATTGCGATGCTATTGTCCGAAGGTTTATCAAAACATATGGTGCGAAGTCCGTGAGTCCTGAAGTAGCAACGCGGTATATGGAGGAGAAAGACAATGGAAAATAAAACCCCAGAAAAACTTAACGACTTGCCGGCATCAGAGATATTAATCCGGATAAAAAGCGGCTTAATAGATCCTACCTTACTGGATAAGTCAACAAGGCAGACATGTGTCGAGGTGTTAATTATGGAGGGATACGCTCATACTTTGATAGCAAGCCTATTTAAAATGAGTGATCGCACAATACGTAGGGATTTAGTCGAAATAAGACAGCGTAATGCTGTTTCAGCTAGCCCCGAACTGACAAAACAGCTAGTTGGGGAACTTATAGCGACTGAACGGAGTCACTACGCAAGTCTTAAGCAGATTGCGCGCATAAAAGACGCCTATCCTGACGAAAGGACGCGTGCGGAAGCCATGGCTTGGAAGGCGAGAAAGGAGCTGCTTGAAAAACTATTTCTAATCGGTTACATCACAACTACCGATGGACTAGCGCTTAATAAATCAAATGTTAATAAGGATAGCACGGCCAATCTTTCTCCAGAGGATGCGGACATCAGGAAGCGTATCAATGATTTACCGCCTATCGAAAAAGAAAAGCTAAGGGAGAAATTACACAAAGATATCCTTGATTTAGCGTCTAAAAAGGCAGAACAGGCTATTGATGCGGATATGAAGAATGAAAAGGAGGAAATCCCACCCCCCGAATCGGTCTCATAGGCCATAAAACTCTACTTGATAATAAAGCGCTTCCGAGTGATGTATGTGTCGCTCGGAAGCGCATTTTATTGAGCGGTATTAACAATGCTAGAGCGGAGACATCATGAATAAAACGACTGTTAAGAAGCAAAAGGAGATTTGCGGTACAGCCTATGAACTCATCAGCATAATGGCCATAGTTTCTTGCCTGGCCATCGAGCGTTGTTTCACGCCTCATGCTAAGGAACGAAGTACCATACTTGATATATACAAAGATGAGAATTTCCTAAGAGAGATGAAGGACGCTTTTGCCCATGATAAGGACTTAAGTGTTCTGGCCAAAAACTTTGGCACTTTTATGCGAGTAATTGATAAGGTTGCCAGGGGGAAATAACTGCGACAAAAGGTCGCTCAAAACAGGAGGATAAAGATGAAAATAAACATAAAAGAGGCATCGATCTCCAAATTGCTGAAAATGGAAAAGAAGCTGAGAACCCATGTTGTGCATACGGTGCCGCATGAATATTTACTTACGATATCGCACTTATTAGAAGTTAACCGCGAGCTGATGAGGAGGGAATGCAAAGAATTGTTGCGAAGCGCCGCTTTAAAGACGGGTGAATAAGAACGAACAAATCAGATGTCGTATTTGGTTCAAAAAGCGACAAAGGCCGAAAAAGGCAGTCGTTATCCCCATAAATAACGACATTCATATCGCCTATTTAAAACTCGATTTTTGACGATACCTTTATATATGGCAAAGAAAACTTTACTAGATACAAATATAGTTATTCATCGAGAAGCCGCTACGGTGGTTGATCCTGATATTGGCGTCCTCTTTAAATGGTTGGACACGCTTCACTGCGAAAAATGGCTTCACCCAGTTACTTTGGAAGAAATTAAAAAGCATAAAGATCCTCGCGTTGCAAAAAGCTTCGATATTAAGTTGGGCAACTATCACGTTCTGCAAGCCCTAGCTCCTGAACATCCGCTCATCCATAAAGTAAAGCCCTTTGATACGACGGAGAACGATCGGAATGATACCGCCATCTTGAATGAGCTCATCAGTGATAGAACGGATTTTCTTATCACGGAAGATAAGGCGATAATTCAGAAGGCAGGTCTTCTTGGAGTCGGGGATCGAGTATTTACGATCGATTCATTTCTCGAAAGGGTCGCAGCGGAACACCCCCAATTGGTTAAATATAAAGTGTTGTCTGTAAAGAGCGAGCTATTTGGAAACCTAAATATAAAGGATGCTTTTTTTGATTCCCTGAGACAAAACTATCTTGGATTCGAAAAGTGGTTCAATGGCAAATCGCAAGAAACGGCTTATGTCTGCATGCGAGATGGGAGGCTGGAAGCTTTTCTTTATCTTAAGCTCGAGTCAGAATCCGAGAACTATTCGGACATCGTTCCAATTTTCAAAAAGAAAAAACGTCTAAAGGTGGGAACATTTAAAGTTGATCTTAATGGATTTAAAATCGGTGAAAGATTTCTAAAAATTATATTTGATAATGCTCTTTCTATGAAAGTGGATGAAATTTACATTACGTTGTTCAATGAGACCCTCGAACAAGGTCGATTAGTAAGTCTGCTGGAGGCGTATGGTTTTATTCATTATGGTTATAAAGAGATGGCGGGTCGGCGAGAGCTTGTTTATGTGAGGGATTTTTCGAGAACGGCAAATCGATCAACGCCAAAATTGACCTTTCCTTTTTGCTCTGTCCAAGGCGGAATTTTTATCGTATCGATTTATCCCGAATATCACACGAGCTTGCTTCCGGATTCAATACTCAAGACAGAATCACAGGCCAAATTTGAGGAGGATAAACCTTATCGCAACGCAATAACCAAAGTATATATTTCGCGATCACATGAACGCAATCTTCACGCGGGTGATTTAATTGTGTTTTATCGCACGGGTGGGCTATTTAAAGGCGTGGTAACAACTATTGGTATAGTTGAGGGAGTTATTACCGATATAAGAGATGAGGAACATTTCATTAGCTTGTGTGGTAAAAGGAGTGTATTTACAAGGGCGGAATTAAGCAAGCACTGGAATTACAATCGGCATGACCGACCGTTCATTGTTTATTTTCTTTATGCGTACTCATTTCCGAAGAGAATAAATTTGAAAAAATTGATCGGTCTGAAAATTGTCAAAGATGTGACGTCTGCCCCGCGTGGGTTTGAAAAAATATCTAAAGAGCAACTCAAATTAATATTAAGGGAGACCGAAACGGATGAGAATCTTATTGTCGATTAAACCTGAGTTCGCGGAAAAGATATTTTCCGGTGAAAAACAGTATGAATTTAGGCGAGTAATTTTTAAAAAAAACAATGTCGAAAAAGTAGTGATTTACGCTTCGGCACCTGTTGGGAAAATAATAGGCGAGTTTGAGATTGAAACGGTATTGACGGGAGACTTGGAAGCCTTATGGGATCGCACGAAACATTGGGCGGGTATCACCAAAGAGTATTTTATGGGCTATTTTAATGGCCGAACAAATGGTTATGCTATAAAAATCGGGAAGCATTCTAAATACAAATCGCCTCGATCCATCAAAAGCGCATTTGGTATGAAACCGCCTCAATCTTTTGCGTATGTTTAGTCCTTGCCGTTAGGGGAATTGACGGTGCATGAAAAGAATCAAAAGGTCTTAACGCGGCAGGAGTTGTACGATCTGGTTTGGACTACGCCGATGATTGATTTGGCGAAGCAGTTCAACTTTTCAGATAATGGTCTGCGTAAGATCTGTAAGAAATATTCGATCCCCGTACCAAAGATGGGGCATTGGCAGAAGATCCGCTACGGAAAGCCTACCTCAAAAACGCCTCTTTCTCCTGGCAAGAGCACTGAAGTCGATGCCATTAATATTCTGCCTCGCCCAAAGGAAAACCTCGAGCCTGTCCTCATCGTAAAAGAATCCATCGCAGTCCCCGAGACAATTGAGAAATTCCATCCGCTGGTCCAGCAGACTCGAAAGCTTCTTAAAAAGGGGTATGAGCGTCATGGGAGGTTTCACGCTTCTGGGAATGAGACTGCATTGGATATGTGTGTTAGCGCCGAGCAACTTCCAAGAGCGTATAGAATTCTAGACACCATCCTCAAAGTGCTTGAGCAGCATGGCGTCAAGGTTGGGATTGAGCGTGTGAATGAATATAGCACATACACCTACGTGGAGCTTGATGGTGAGAAGGTTAAATTTGAACTTGATGAGCTTACGCGAATGGTCAAGACGGAGCCGAATAAATATGGTTACACCAGTACCGACTATGTTCCCAATGGAAAGCTAGTCTTACGGATCAATGATTACTTGGGGGGCTGCCAGAGTAAGTGGTCGGATGGAGAGAACAAAAAACTGGAAGATAAACTAGCTTCCTTTGTAAACGGATTATCGCTTGCCGCAGCCTATATTAAGAAGTCGAACAGAGAACGCGCAGAAGAACGCCAACGGTGGGAAGACGCAAGGAAAGAAGAAGAGCGAAAGCGCCTAGCAGCAGAAGAGGAAAAGGAACGCGGCCAGGCTCTTGAGCGGCAAGCAGCCAATTGGCAGAAGAGCCGGCTCATTCTTGAGCTCGTTCAAGCCGCGATCGCGAAGCGGGGGAAGTACGCTCCAGACAGCACGTTTGCCGAATGGGTTACCTGGGCAACTGCGTATGCGAACAATCTCGATCCTTTAAGAGAACTGAAACCACAGGAGTGATGGGATCATGAAAATCATTTGCGCCAAGTGCAAGAAGCTGATGGGGGAAATCGAACCGTTTGATGATTCGAAGGAGACTCGGGCGAAGTGTGCGGACTGTGTGCGTCAGGAGGAAGAAGAACGCGCCACTACAATGGTCGCCGCTCCTATTAAAAGGGGATCGCGTGAGAGTAAAAAAATAATACTGGATAACGGCGCCGAAGGTCTTATTACGATCGCAGGCAAGGAGTCTGAAAGCCTGTCGCTCTGGGATGTGATCTTTGATAGGCGGAAATTCTTTTGCAGTGAGAAGACGACGAAGGAGTTTGAGAAGCACTTGGAAAGCATCCCGGGCGACGAGCTCCCGGTCACGTTTCTTCACTCCATGACGGTTAAGCTGGATACTCCCAAGAGGCGCGGAAAAAAGAAGCAGGAAGAGCCTCCCGCTGAAAAAAAGCCGTCTGACTCTACCACCTATAACTGCACGGTAAGGGTTTCTAAAGCAGCCGCTCGGCAGATCTTTCGGGATAAGCAGAGCCGGATGGAACAGGTCGTTGGCATCCTTGCGGATGCGGCATGGAAGGCATCGGTGAAAGAGAGGATGAAGGAGCACGTTCCAGGGACCGCAAAGGCAGACAATTCTGCGACATAATGTCCCATGTCCGCCCTTTGAGGCCGGACATTTCTTATCCTATTCTGCAATATATAGTTGCTGAAATGTCGACCTCTCTAAAGCGGACAAAACGGACATTTTTCGGCCCTGTTTCACCATCTGGACATCGCTGGACATCAGGAAATCGGGTCTATACCGCTACCTCCGTGGAGCCAACGTTTGACATACATAGATAGGTAGCTGTATGATGCCGTCCGTGGTGCGTAAGAGCGTATGACACCATAGTCACGTGAGAGCGTCACAGTTTTTAAAATTTAAGCTTTCAAAAACCCAAAAGGTTCATTCCTTTTGGGTTTTTTATTTTGGCTAAAGGTGAATGCCGCTTTTCCAATCTAAAGCGACATTCGTCAAGGGTATCCTCATTTTTCTCTTAAAATTAGTCATTCAGTTCGATTTCGCGACAGGGGGCTATCATTGACGGTTCTCTTTTTTGGGTGTAATATGCGTTAATGAGCATATAGGAATATATGAAGAGAGCCATATATCCCATGAGCAGTAACTTTCAGAACGTCAGGAGGTGCGAGATGCTTGATTTGGCCGATCGGAGAACTGAAAAAGCACGAACAGAACATGCCGCCGCTACGGAAGGGTTGCCATTCCAGAGGGGGGATGTTCTTTTTCATTCCATTCATGGGCTTTCTTTGGTAAAAGGGATTGTGGGGAAACCCAGCGGGTTAGAGGGATTGAGTTATTGGATCGAGCCTGTCCGGCCCGCGAAGCACCTTTCAAGATATTTTGTGGGTGTTCATCAAGCAATCCAATCCGGTTTTCATCTCCCAATTTCCGAAAAAGAGGTGGAGAATATTTTCGCTTCTTTCCGTTCCGGAAAGACTGAACCAGAAACCTCCCCCAACGAGAATTATTCTTTACGGCTGCGAACCGTCGCGCAGGGGAATACAGCCCAGGCATTCGCTAAAGTGCTACTGATGGCAGTTTCTAAGCAGCTGTACTGCGACCGAGGGGAGAGCAAGATCGTGAAGCATGCCGCTGAGGCCTTGGCCCAGGAAATAGCGGTTGTGTTGAAGATCTCTGTCAAAAAAGCGTTCTCACTGATCCGGAAGCATTTAAGGGCTCATCCTTGGCTAGGTGACATCCTTACATATAAGGATTAAGCATGCAAAAGCATCTCGTAGAGAAGTTGATCACCGATGTGTTGGTTTTGGCCCCGGAGAAGGGGTCGTTCCCCCACCTTCTTGAAATCGCAGTGCAGGTGGCCAAAATATTTAAAGTCCGGGTACGGCTTCTCGAATCCTTGAATTTTGCTACCAAGGAGCCGCGAATGCCCGCAATAAAGCCAGAAGAGACGGAAAAATTTTATAGGAACTTTTTGGAGACTCAGGCGGACCAAAGCGGGATCGCGTGGGATGCGGTCATTTTCGGGTACTCATTACAAAACGCATTAAAAGAATTTTCCCCCTGCGAACTTTTGGTTTTGCTTAAAGGCGATGATTCGTTTGATTTAAAAGGGGTGCTTCAGGAAGTCTTGGGCCCGACTCTTATTGTGCCTCAAAACTTCAAACGGGATTTTAAAGAAATCCTTTTAGCTCATGTTAACGGAAGGTTCAGCGATCGGGCACTTGGGATGGCGGCGATGTTGAACAAGCACGGACAGGCTCACGTGAGGGTTGTTGCGATCGGAACGGGCACAGCGCTCTCCCTCAGAGCAGCTCAGTCTCAGGCGCAATACTTGTTCGAGAGGTGGAAAGTACAAGTGGATCACAAAATCCTGCATGGCGATATTAAACAGACTCTTCTTTCGGAATGCGAGGCCGGGAAAGCAGATCTTTTAATCCTTGGCGCAAGTGAATTGGAAGACTGGAGAGACCATCGGTTCCGTCTCTTTTCTCATGCGATGGCGGAGGAAGCGAGCTGCCCTGTGTTGGTGGTGAAATAAGGAAAAGGGGCGGGGAAGCACAACCGGAGGCCAGAGAGGTAAATATGAAAGTTTCTGAATTGATCGGGTCCTCATCGATCCTCTTGCAATTTGAAGCTAAGAATAAAAAAGAAGCGCTCCGGAAACTGGCGGGAAAGTTCCACGAGGTTCAGTCCAAGGTGGATCCCAAACTCTTGTTTACCGCTCTGATGCGGCGTGAGGAATTAGGTTCTACGGGACTTGGAAATGGGATCGCAATACCCCACGTGAAATCGGAGGAGATCCCCAGACCCCAAGGTCTTTTGGCGGTATCGAAAAAGGGCATTGATTTTCATGCGCTTGACGGGGAATTGGTTCATGTGCTTTTTCTCATGGTCTATCCGCAGAATCCTGTGGGGGTTCATTTGGTCGTCCTTGCCGGTTTAGCAAGGCTTCTGCGTGATGATTTTGTAGTCGGGTTGATCCGAAGAGCGGTCACGCCGGGGCAAGTGATCAAAGTCATTAGCGAACAGGAAGCGCGTATCATGGTTTTGGCGGAAAATAGAATATGAATTGGAAGAAGGGCGCAATATCGCGCTGGGGTTTTAAAAACGAGGAGGTGTGAAATGAGTATCGTACCGTCAAAAATTCGAACGAGCACAAGTGAGCAAACGGTAGAATTTCAGTTGTCCGCGCCGCAGGCTAAAAGCGTCAATGTGTGCGGCACCTTTAATGAATGGCGCACCAATGCCGGCCGTATGACAAAAGATTATCTGGGCGTTTGGAAGGGATCAGTTTCGTTGAAGTCCGGAAAGTATGAGTACCGGTTCTTCGTGGATGGTCAGTGGATCGATGACCCGCGCGCCAAGAAGACCGTGGCCAATAAGTTTGGGTCTAAGAACGCCGTTTTGGAAGTAAAGTAAGACTGGCTGAGTTTGTGAATTAAGCGAAGTAGCTGCCGGTTTAGAAAAACGTTCCTGGAAAAAGGGGCAATCCGTGGCTTTGACCCAAGGTCCCGAAAAGCTAATCGTGAAGCTCAATAAAATAGCGCGACCGAGTATCGGTAAAAGCATGGGGACTCTGTTTCTTTACGCAGGGGCTTTGTGCGCGACTTATTACCTGACGTACCCTTTTTGGGAAATAATGCAGGGGAGAACTCCTTACGATCTTGGAGACTCTTGCTTCATGTCTTTGTGATCCTGGGGGGAGCCGGATGGTTCATTCGGCTATGGTTGAAATCGTCGTTGCGAAAGAAATTACAGGATGACAAGCTTCGCAAGGTTTGGCGCGGTCCAGGAGCTTGGAATTAGGATGCTCCGTTAGTTGTGTTTGCAGCGTATTTGTGTTAGTTGTTTTTGTTTTAAAATACAACAAAAACAGGTTTTGGCTGGCTTGAGTTTCTAGATGGTATAAATGTGAAAAAGATCGTCCCTTTTGGCGAAAGAGTTATTAAAAAAAATAATCACAGATTAGCGAACTCGCTGCGCAGAAAGGTTTTATGGAAAAAAAAGATGGCATGGTGTTCAAGATCAAAGCAGATTTTTTAAAGGCTTTGGCGCATCCCGCCCGTCTTCAGGTGATTGAATATCTCAAAGACGGAGAAGCCAGCGTGGGAAAGCTCGTTCAGGCTTTGGGGATCGAGCAGTCCAGTTTGTCGCGCCATCTGGCTACCTTGCGGGATCTCGGGGTTTTGTCAGCCCGCCAGGAAAAAACGAATGTTTATTACGGCTTGCAGGATCATGATATTTTTAAAGTATTAAGGCCGATCGCCGAACTTCTCCGGAAGAAATTAAAAAAAAGCGAAAAGATTTTGAAGAGTCTCGGCGAGGACTAAAGATTGTGCGGTAAAGCGAAGGACATATAATCGAGTTTTGACTGTTTTTGCAATGGAAAACGGTTTGAATTTTGGAAAAGCGTTTTTTGGGAGGCGTAATGCAGGGGATGCTCCGGATCGGGTTTGTGAAACAAATCCTCCCACCCTAAAAAAACATTCACTAGCGTCATTCTAAAGGCGGTTTTAATAAAAATGGCATTATTCTTTTACATTCAAATTCTGTTCCACGTTTTGGGAGGGATCGCAGGATTTCTTTTTGAACAGCACGGAGAAAAAGCGAACCGCGTCACCCACGGCTTAGCCGTTTTGGCGGGTGTTGCGGGCATCGTTTTTTCACTGGGCGTCCTTCTCACGGGAAAGCCATGGGCCCTGGAGTTAGAGGGAAGTTTTCCCGTGGGCGCTTTGCGACTCTCAGCGGATCCCTTTTCGGCCTTCTTCCTCCTTGTCATTTCTTTCCTCTCTCTGGCCGCCTCCATCTTTGCGATCGGCTATACCCGCGAATATCAGAAAAGGAAAAACATCGCGCTCCTGGGATTCTTCTACAATTTTTTCATACTAGCCATGCTCTTCGTAGTGACGGTGCAAAATGCCTTCTATTTCCTCCTTTTCTGGGAGCTCATGTCGCTGGCGTCCTATTTTCTCGTGGTCTTTGAACACGAAAAACCCGAGGCGCGATCGGCTGGGACGCTTTATCTGATCATGACGCATGTGGGGACCGCTTTTATTACCGCCGCATTTTTGCTTCTTTATATCCACGCCGGATCCTTTTCATTCGACGCATTCAGAGCCGCTGCCGGCACGCTTTCTCCGGCCCTTAAAAATGTTGTTTTCCTCGCGGTGCTCATTGGATTCGGGACCAAGGCTGGCGTGATCCCGCTTCACATCTGGTTGCCCCAGGCCCACCCGCAGGCACCAAGTCATGTCTCAGCGCTCATGTCAGGCGTTATGATCAAAACGGCTGTCTACGGGCTGCTCGTGTTTCTTTTTAATTTTTTAGGGGAAATGCCAGGTTGGTGGGGTCATGTGATCCTTGCGGTCGCTATTCTTTCCACGCTCCTTGGCATTCTTTACGCGCTTATGGAAAACGATCTGAAGAGATTGCTCGCTTTTTCCAGTATCGAAAATATGGGGATCATCCTTTTGGGGGTTGGGATGGCGCTTGTCTTCAAAACGCTTCACCAGCCTCTTTACGCAGGATTCGCTCTTATCGCGGCTCTTTATCATGTGATCAACCACGCAATATTCAAAGGTCTTCTGTTCCTTGGTGCGGGCTCGGTCCTTTCCGGAACGCACACCCGGAACATGGAGGGTCTCGGAGGATTGATTCGGAAAATGCCCTGGACCGCTGTTTTTTTCTTGGTCGGAGCTATGGCAATCGCCGCGCTTCCGCCACTGAATGGTTTCGTAAGCGAATGGCTAACCTTTATCGCGCTTCTTTTAGGATGCGAAGGCGCGAGCCCGGCCATGCGCTTTTTTTCACCCCTTTTAGCAGCGCTTCTTGGGCTTGCGGGCGCTTTGGCGGCTACTTGTTTTGTGAAGGCTTTTGGCATCAGCTTTTTAGGGAAGCCCCGGTCTGAACATGCCGCCCATGCGCATGAAGCGAGCGGATCCATGAAAACCGGGATGGGGGTCCTGGCCGTGAGTTGTTTCGGGTTGGCGTTGGCTGCGCCGTGGATCGTGCCTGTTCTTGGGAAAGCGGCAAAATCTTTATCGGGCGCGGATATTCCGATGACAGCATTAACGCAAAAGGCGTTTTTAATGTCTCCCTCAGGGACAAGCCAATTTTCCCCGCTTCTTATCGTTTTGGTCCTTTCAGTATTTCTGCTCGGAACCGTTATCCTTCTTCGGTTGACCTTTGGAAGGAAACATGTCCGGATCGGTCCCAGCTGGGATTGCGGCATGCCGGGCCTTGAACCTCGCATGCAGTATACGGCCACAGGCTATTCCAAGCCTTTGCGACGGATTTTTTCTTTTCTCTATCAACCGACCCGTCGTGTTGAGCTGGATGATGAAAGTCATGCAATGCTCAGGACTGCGCAACGTTTTGAGTCAAAGATCACGCATCATGTGGATGAATGGGTCTATAAACCTTTGTCAGAGCTTGTTGCCGATCTCTCCCGAAAGGCCAAGCAGATCCAGACGGGGCACATCCAGCTTTATTTAAGCTATATTTTCATCACGCTGATCCTTCTGCTTCTTTTCTTTGGAGGGCGCTCCTGATGTCGGCGATCATTTTTTCCGTTTTCCAACTTTTGTTCTTGGCGATTCTGGCTCCCGCGCTTAGCTGGTTCATCAAAAAAATGAAGGCGTCTTCGCAGAACCGTGTGGGACCAAGCTTGGTCCAGGTCTATTCGGATCTGTTGAAATTGTTCCGCAAAGACATGGTAATCTCGGAAACGGCGTCCTGGGTCTTTCATGCTATGCCTTTCGTCCTTTTTGCGTCAACCTTTGCGGCGGCTTCAATGCTGCCCGTCTTAGGCGTACATTCTCTTTTTGGTTTTACGGGGGATGTGATCCTCTTTGTTTATCTTCTGGCCTTGGGACGTTTCTTTTTAACGCTTGCGGCATTGGACACCGGTACCACGTTCGGGGGTATGGGTTCAAGCCGAGAAATGACGCTTTCTTCGCTCGCGGAACCGGCGCTTCTTCTCGCTTTTTTCTCGTTAAGTTTTCGCGCCCATACTTTGTCTCTGGAGGGGATCGTTTTATATTTTGCTTCCGGATCTCCTGCTCAGATGCTCTTTTTCACAAGTCTTGCTTTTGGTGCGCTGCTGATCGTGACGATTGCGGAAAGCGGAAGGATCCCTGTGGATAATCCGGCAACGCACTTGGAGCTGACCATGGTCCACGAGGCCACGATCCTTGAATACTCAGGACGGTATCTGGCCCTGATCGAATGGAGCCATCAGATCAAACAGCTGGTGTTCTTGACGCTCTTGTCGGATCTTTTCTTTCCCTGGAGGATTTCGGGTTCGTGGGACCTTCTGACTTTTGGATTGTCGCTGTTCCTCTATCTCGCGAAGGTCTTTTTCCTGGCATTTGTGATCGGGTGGATTGAGATCCATTCCGCGAAATTGCGTCTTTTCAGGGTTCCGGACCTGCTGGCGGTGGCTTTTGTTCTGGCCATCCTTTCTCTTCTGGGACAACTGATCATCGGGGGGGGAGCATGAGTCCGGAACTCGCGGCTTCGCTGATCCATTTTTTGGGGATGATGCTTCTGATCGCTTCTTTCTGGATCCTCACATCTTCCCAGATCGGGGCGTGCATCCGCGCCTATGCGACGCACTCTTTCCTGCTCGCGCTTATTACCGCGGTGATCGCAATTACGAACCATGTCGAGCATTTACTGATCCCTGCGCTTTTGACGCTTGTTCTGAAGACGATTGTGATCCCGCACGTTTTTTTCAGGATCATTCGGCGGCTCGGGATCCGCAAAGAGGTCGAAAGTTATATCAACATTCCTTTTTCACTTCTCCTGGCCGTGTTGCTTGTGTTTGTTTCGTTCTACGTCACGGGGAATGACAAGATCCTGAAACCGGTCGCATTCAGTGAGTTCATTCCGCTCGCCGTCTCGACCGTCTTTTTCGGTATGTTAATGATGACGACCCGGAAAAAAGCGATCAATCAGGTTCTCGGTTTGCTTCTGATCGAGAACGGCCTTTTTTTAATGGCCATTACCATGACCTTTGGCATGCCGCTTTTGGTCGAGATGGGGATCTTTTTCGACGTGCTGGTCGCCGTGATGATCATGGGAATTTTTGTTTTCAAGATCCGCGACGCCTTTGAAAGTATCGATGCGGATGATATGACCGTTTTGAAAGGATGATGCCATGACGATCGAGAGGGTGCTTTTAATGCCCCTTATTTTTGCGTTCCTTTGTTTGATCCCTTGTCCCAAGAGGATGACGCGCCTGACGTTCTTGACCGGCGCCGTTCTTTCCGCGGTCGGGGCATGGCTCTTTGTTTTCGGGATCTCCTGGTCGCCCCGCGTGTTCGCTTTTAACGGGAATCTTATGATGGATTCACTATCCGCGGTCTTTGTGCTTCTGATCACGAGCGTCGGAGTACTTTCGGCCGTCTATGCGGGGGGATATCTTTTTAAAGAGGGGGACTCCAGCATCTCTCCTTCGAGGCTTCGCCGGTATGCCTTCTTTTTCCATCTGTTTCTTTTTACCATGCTTCTGACCGTTCTCTCCAATAACCTTGGGGTGATGTGGATCGCGATCGAAGGGACGACGCTGGCCTCGGCCTTCCTGGTCAATGTGGATGACAAGAAAAGTTCGATCGAAGCGGCGTGGAAATACCTGATCCTTTGCAGTGTCGGAATCGCACTCGCGCTTTTCGGGATCATCCTGGTCTATTATTCGGCGATCGCTCAAGCGGCAGCGGGCGAGAACGGTCTTTTACTGGATTGGACCTTCCTTTTGAGCAAGGCCAAACAGCTGGACCCCCAAGTTCTCCGGCTTGCCTTTATCTTCATTCTCGTGGGTTACGGTACCAAGGCGGGTCTCGCACCGTTCCATTCCTGGCTTCCGGACGCGCACAGCCAAGCCCCGGCCCCCGTGAGCGCGCTTCTTTCTGGCGTGCTTTTAAGCTGCGCGACTTTGGGGATTCTGAGGTTCCACATCCTGACCACGGTGGCGACCGGATCCGCATTCTCAGGGACACTTCTCATTTTATTCGGAGTGCTTTCCGTAGCCGTTGCGACGCCCTTTATCCTGGAACAGAAGGATTATAAACGTCTTCTGGCTTATTCCAGCGTCGAGCACATGGGACTCGTGGCGGTGGGGCTGGGTTTTGGCGGCGTACTCGGGATCTACGGAGCGCTTCTTCATATCGTAAACCATGCGTTTACCAAATCCCTGCTTTTTTTCAGTTCCGGGCATCTGCTTTATCTTTTTCAGACAAAAGAGATCAGTAAAGTCAAAGGGATCTTCCGCAAAAACCCGTTTTTAGGCATCGTTTTCTTCTTAGGCATCCTGGCCATTGCCGGGATGCCGCCGTTCAGCATTTTTGTCAGCGAATTTCTTATTTTGAGCGCGGGATTCCTAGCCGGGAAATTTGTTCCGTGTGTCATCCTGCTCGCTTTACTAGCGCTTATTTTTGTCGGTTTTCTAAGGCACACCAATGAGATGACTTTTGGCGTTTCGGAGGGGCCTCCGGTCTCAGAAAGAAGTTTCTTGATGGATGGCGTTCTTGGGCTGGGCCTCGTCGTGATTTTCATGATGGGTTTTTATATTCCAGGTCCGTTCCAAAGGCTGCTTTTGGAAGCGGGCCGTGTGGCCGGAGGTGTGACCGTATGAAGCCGGTGTTCCAGAAACTAAAAGAAAAACTCGGGGATGCGATCCTGGAAGTCTCAGAGGGGACGGCGAAAGAGTGGCGCGTCTTTGCGGCAAAAGATTCTATCCTGAGGATCACGGAATGCCTTATCGAGGATTTTGGGATGCGGTTCCTTTTTCTTTCCGGCTCTGATACGCGAAAAGAGAATAAGTCTTTTACTCTCCATTATGTTTTTTCCTATGCCCACCAGGACCAGTTTCTGATCGTTCAAACAAGGGTCGAAGAGAAAGATTCTCAGTTTCCGTCTCTGGCCCATTTTTTGCCGCAGGCTAACTGGCATGAGAGGGAGATCCAGGATCTTTTGGGACTGGTTGCAGCAGGACATCCGGATCCCAGGCGTCTTGTCCTTCATGAAGACTGGCCACAAGGTCTTTTCCCGTTGAGAAAAGATTTTGGATCCCCTCAGAAGATCCCCAGGACCGCGGGTCAGTATGTTTTTGCGCGTGTCGAAGGAGAAGGGATCTTTGAGATCCCAGTGGGTCCTGTCCATGCAGGGATCATTGAGCCCGGGCACTTCCGGTTTTCTGTGGCGGGAGAAGGTGTTCTCAAGCTTGAGATACGTCATTTTTATACGCATAAGGGAACTGAAAAATCAGGCGAAGGAAAGTCCCCGGAGCATCTTCTCTGTCTTGCCGAAAGGATCTCGGGAGATAACTCTTTGGCTCATGCAGTGGCTTGCGCCCAGGCGCTTGAGAGCCTGGGACAGAGCGAGGTTCCGCCGCGCGCTCAATTTCTCCGGGTTGTTTTTCTTGAGATGGAGCGACTTCATAATCACATGAGCGACATCGCGGGGATCGCTCTGGATGTCGCGTTCAGCTTTGGCGCGAGCCAGCTGATGCGGATCAAGGATACCCTTCTGAGGCTGAACGAACAATTGGCCGGGACACGTCTCTTGCGGTCAGTGGTTACTTTAGGCGGTGTTCGCCCAGATATCTCAGAGGCCAAGAAGGAGTGGTTTGTGAAAGAGATCAAAAAGATCAAGGATGATTTTGACAAGACGATCCAGATCCTTTGGCAGGTTGATTCTCTGATGGATCGGGTCGAAACAACCGGCACGATCAAGAAAGAAGTAGCGGAGGTTTTGGGCGGTGTCGGGCCGGTGGCGAGGGCTTCCGGCATTGACCGTGATCTTCGGCGGGACCATCCTTACGCGGCGTATAAGGACCTCTTTTTCAGGATCCCTGTTTTTTTAGAGGGCGATGTCGAAAGCCGTATGAAGGTGAGGGTTCAGGAGGTCTATGAATCCTTCAAGTTGATCTACGATGCCCTTCACGCTATGCCGCAAGGCCCCTTATGCGGGGCGCTAAAGCCGCTCGTACCATCTCAAAGTGCGTTAGGTTATGTAGAGTCTCCTCGCGGCGAATGCTTTCACTGGATCTCCACAGACGGTCAGGGGAAGATCTCTCGCTGGAAGATCCAGTCGCCTTCGTTCAGTAATTGGCCGCTGATCGAGTACGCGGTGTTGGAGAATATCGTTCCGGATTTTCCGCTTATCAACAAGAGCATGAATCTGTCTTATTCTGGGAACGACCGGTAAAGGAAAGAAACAAACATGTTTAGGATCCTTAAAAAAAATATAACAGTAGGAAAGGTGACGCTTCCGCAAGCGTTCACTCTCGCCAAGGCTCCAGAGGGATTTCTCGGCGCGCCTGAGGTCGATCCCGCGAAATGCACAGGGTGCGGAAAATGCGTCATCACCTGTCCGACCAAGGCATTGACGATGGTGGACCGCTCGGCCGAGGACAAGCGTTTTTTTCATCGCTCTTATGGGGACTGTATCTTTTGCGGTCTCTGCGGGCCGGTTTGTCCCCATCGAGCGATTTCTTTTAAAGGAAAATTCGATCTTGCCGCCAGAACAAAAAAAGAGTTGCACTTGCAGTCATCTTTTTCTTTATCCTGTTGCCGGAAAGACGCTGCTTTTATTCCAAGCAATGCCTTGTCAGCTAAAGGCTCGGCCGACGATGTCCAAGGTTTTGCGCAGGGTGATTTTTCGAGCCGCCTTTCGATGGAAGAAGAAGGTTTGAAATTAAAGGATAAGATCCAACGTCTCTTCGGCCGGTCACTTCATATCCGTGAAGTCGACGCGGGCTCCTGCAATGGTTGTGAAGTGGAGATCGTGAATCTTTCGAACCCGGTTTACGACGCGGAACGGTTCGGGATCCATTTCGTGGCTTCCCCAAGGCATGCGGATATGCTTCTTGTAACGGGGCCTGTAACGCGCCAGATGGAACTCGCGCTTGTGAAGACTTATGAGGCAACGCCTCCGCCCAAACTCGTTGTGGCTTGCGGAACTTGTGCCATTAACGGCGGGATCTTTGGAGGGAATTATACGGTGATCGGAGGTGTAGACCGTTCCGTTCCCGTGAATGTTTACATACCTGGTTGTCCCCCGAGGCCGGAAGCCATTCTCCGCGGAATTTTCCTCGCTCTGGATAAGATACCCACAGCTCAAAAAAATTAGCCAGTCTCTTTCCAGATGTTTTCGCGGCGGCCGATTCAACGCGCAATACAAGCAATGCCCGCTATCAAAATCGACATCTTAACCCAAAACAAACGGCAATTTTTTATCAGGATCCTGAAAGTTTTCACCTCTTCGGAGGTCACCAGCCAGTTGCGAATGTCGTAATTCGTCTGGATTACGACATAATGTCCCATGTCCGCACTTCGGAGCCGAACGTTTCTTATCCTATTCATCAATATATAGTTGCAGTCCCAATTCCTATCAATTTTCGCGAAGCGGAAATTGGGGCAGCGCTGACTACCATTGGCTATAAGAAAATGAGAGTCAGGGCAGATATGTCCACCTTTCCAAAGCGGACATTTTTTAGGCTCGTTTCACTATCCGGAAACGCTTGGACACGATGAAATCGGGTCTATATCGCTACCTCCGTGGCGTCAGCGTTTGGCATATACATATTAGGTAGCTTTATGATGCCGTCCATGGCGCGTCACAAAAACCCAAGGCCGTTTGGTCTTGGGTTTTTGTGTTTTGGAAAAGAGATGAGGAACGTTTTCCGGGGTTTAGATTTGCCTCGACTGGGCATGACGTTACCCGTATAATTTCGACGGTTTACAGTTGCCTCGGCCGAGGAGGACTCGTTTTTTTCTGATCATCAACTATCGGGGAGTTGACCATGTCCATAGCTGTCTCTAAAAAGTCTCTGAAGTGGATCGTTTTGCTGGTTGCTGTTGCTGCTGCGGTCGCATTCTTCGGCTTTCAGTATTGGAAGACGAAGCAATCTGAGTTGCCAAAGGGGATCGCATCGGGGAACGGCCGTATCGAAGCCAAACTGGTGGATGCGGTTGCCAAGGACGCGCTGAGGGTCAAGGAGATCTTTGTTGATGAAGGCGATCTCGTTAAACCGGGTCAGGTGCTGGTGCGTCTGGATACCGCCACGTTTGATTCCCAGCTGAATCAGGCCAAATTACAGGTCGCAAGCGCGCAAGAGCGTGTGGCAAGCGCCAACTTCGCGGTTGTCCGGCAGAAGAGCCTGGTTGACAATGCTCAGCTTGAGTTTGACCGCACCCGTAAACTTGTCGATCAGAACGCCCTTTCTCAGCGTGAGTTTGATGCCCGCAACACGTCGCTCCAGACGAACGCGGCCGCGCTTGAGGAAGCGCAAGCACAGCTTCGTACGGCCAAGCAGGAGGTCGAGGTCGCGCAGGCGAATGTGACGACGATCCAAACGCACATCGATGACGCTACGCTCAAGTCTCCCGTGACCGGACGGGTGCTTTATCGTCTGGCGGAGCCCGGTGAAATGCTCGCTGCCGGAGGGAAAGCGTTGACGTTGGTGAATCTGGAAGACGTCTACATGGAGATCTATCTTCCCTCCGAACAGGCCGCCGGTCTTAAGGTCGGCGGTGAAGCAAGGCTCACAGTCGATTACGCGCCGGGGCGCGCGGCTGCCGCCTATGTCAGTTTTGTGTCCCCGGAAGCGCAATTCACTCCCAAGCAGGTCGAGACAAAGAGCGAGCGCGACAAGCTGATGTTCCGGGTCAAGATCCAGGTGCCCCAGGAGTTGGTTTCGGGCTATATTGAACGTATCAAGACGGGCGTTCGCGGTGTCGGGTATGTCAAAATAAAAGAATCCGCCGTCTGGCCCAGCTGGCTGCAGAATCTTGTCCAACCTGCCAAACAGCCGGACACGAAGTAGATCACAAAACCCGCAAGGTGACTTGGGAAACTAATGGTGGAGTTATCCGCTTTAAAACGATCTCAGGCTGAGTTCGTGGGCAAACCGGTCGTTTCCATTCAAGACGTCACCCACCGTTACGGCAAAGTTCTGGCGCTTGACGGTATTTCCCTCGATGTCCCGAGCGGCCTCATGGTCGGCATCATCGGTCCTGACGGCGTCGGCAAGTCGACGCTCATGGCCCTGATCGCCGGATCGAAAAAGATACAACAGGGGAAAGTGACCGTCCTGAACGGGGATATGGCCGACGGCGCGCACCGGCGCGACGCGTGTCCCCGGATCGCCTACATGCCTCAGGGATTGGGAAAGAACCTTTACCTGGAACTCAGCGTTTATGACAACGTTGATTTCATGGCGCAACTTTTCGGGTTGTCTCCCGCGGAACGTCCGGTCCGCATCACGGAATTGCTCAATGCCACGGGGCTCGGTCCGTTCGCCGATCGTCCTGCCGGCAAGCTTTCGGGCGGAATGAAGCAAAAGGTAGGGCTCTGCGGGGCGTTGGTCCACGAACCGGATCTCCTGATCCTTGATGAACCCACCACCGGCGTCGACCCGCTCTCGCGCCGGCAATTCTGGACGCTCATTGACGACATTCGCGCCGGCCGTCCCGGCATGAGCGTTCTCATTTCCACCGCTTATATGGATGAAGCTCAAAAATGGGACTGGATCGTGGCGATGGACGCCGGAAAGGTGCTGGCTACGGGAACGCCGGCGGAATTGATGAAAAGGACCGGCACTAAGGATCTGGAGGCGTGCTTCATCGGATTGCTTCCGGAAGAAAAACGCAGCGGGCATACGGAACTCGTCATCCCGCCGCGTGCGGCGGGAAAATCCGAGATCGTTATCGATGCCAAAGGACTGACCCGGCGTTTTGGCAGTTTCACCGCGGTGGACCACGTCAGCCTGTCGATCGAGTGCGGAGAGATCTTTGGTTTTCTCGGGTCCAACGGTTGCGGTAAATCCACGACCATGAAAATGCTGACGGGACTGCTGCCGCCGACCGAAGGGACCGCGACGCTTTTTGGAAGTTCCGTTGAAGCCGGAAGCATCGAAGTGCGAAAAAAACTCGGCTACATGACGCAGGCGTTCTCGCTATACGGCGAGCTGACCGTTCGCCAGAACCTGGTGCTGGACGCTCTCCTGTATCACATTCCGTCCAAAAAGGCGGACGCGCGCATCAAGGAGCTCGTTGAAAAATTCGGACTGGGTCCGCATCTCGATTCCCTGGCCGACTCTTTGCCCATGGGCTTGCGTCAGAGGCTTTCGCTGGCGGTTGCCGTTTTGCATGAACCTAAAATACTGATCCTGGACGAGCCCACCTCGGGTGTCGATCCCGTCGCGAGGGACAGCTTTTGGGAACTGTTGGTCGACCTTTCGCGAAAACAGGGGGTGACGATCTTCATCACGACGCACTTCATGAACGAAGGCATGCGCTGCGACCGGATCTCGCTTATGAACGCGGGGAAGGTGCTGGCATGTGACGCTCCGCAAAAACTGATCGAAGCGCGCGGCGCCCCCAACCTGGAGGATGCGTTCATCGGTTGTATGGAAGATGCCGTTGCCGACGACGCATCCGGCGCCCAAAACAAAGATAAGGCTCCCGGCAGAGCGCCCGCCGCGGCCGTTCAGCATGCGGCCTCAAAAGCATCGGCGCCTTCCGGTTTCCGGCTGCGGCTCGGCCGGATGTTCGCGTATGCCCGCAATGAAACCATGCAGATCCTCCGCGATCCGGTGCGATTGGTCTTCTCGTTCGTCGGCTCCGCGTTGTTGATGCTCGTCTTCGGTTTCGGGATCACTACCGATATCGAACACGTTCGCTACGCCTCGTTCGATCTTGACCAGTCGCCGGAAAGCCGCGCTTATCTCGAACAATTCGCCGGATCGCCCCGCTATTTCGCCCGTACGGCGCCGGTCCGTTCCGCCGAAGAAGGCCTGCGACGGCTGCAGGCGGATGATGTTTCGGTGGTCATTGAGATCCCGCCCAATTTCGGCAGGGATTTTCGCCGGGGGAATGCCCCCGAGGTCCTGGCCCAGGTGGACGCGGCCATGACCTTCCGCGGCGAGACCGTCGCCCAATATGTTCAGGCGGTCAATAATACCATGCTCCAAAACCCGGCGAACGGGTTGCAGGTGAGCCCCCCGAAGGATACGGCGACCTTTGAAGAGCGTTACATGTACAACCCCACGTTTGAAAGCGTCTACTCGATCGTGCCGAGCATTCCGGCCCTCCTTTTGGTCCTGATCCCGGCGATCCTGATGGCGGTCAGTATCGTGCGCGAGAAAGAATTGGGCTCCATGATCAATTTCTATGTTACGCCGACCGGAAAACTGGAATACCTTCTGGGAAAACAGCTGCCCTACATTGCGATCGCGATGCTCAACTTTTTTATCTTGGCCGCCATGGCGCTGGTCATTTTTGGTGTCCCGGTCAAAGGAAGTTTTCTGCTCCTGACGTTCACCACACTGCTTTATGTTACGGCGACGACCGGCATCGGGATGCTCATCTCGAGTTTCACCACGAGCCAGGTCGCGGCCGTCTTCGTGACCGCGATCCTTACGATCACCCCGACCATTCAGTTCTCGGGTCTCCTGCAGCCGGTGTCGACGCTGATGGGGAAGGCCCGGCTCATAGGCTCGATCTGGCCGACCACTTATTACATGCACTCCAGCGTTGGAGCCTATACCAAGGGGCTCAGCCCCGGACTGATGGTTCAGGATATTGTTTTTCTGGCCTGTTGCATCCCGATCTTCTGGGCGGTCAGCATGCTCGGGCTCAGAAAGCAGGAGAAATAGCATGACATCGCTCTTGAATATTTTTTGGCTCGGTATCAAGGAGATCCGCAGCCTGATAAGCGACAAGGTGATGCTTCTCTTCGTCATCTATGCCTTTACCATGGCCGTCTACATTCAGGCGACAGGCACGTCGAATGAAGTGAATAACGCGTCGATCGCTTTTGTGGATGAGGATAACTCGGCGCTGTCCAAGGAACTGATCAATGCCTTTTATCCGCCGCGGTTCCAGGCTCCGAAAAAGATCGACGCAAGAGAAACGGAAGACGCGATGGATAAAGGTTTGTTCATGTTCGTCGTCGGGATCCCGCCGCAGTTCGAGGACGATCTCCGGGCCGGGCGGAATCCGGAGATCCAGATCAATATCGACGCGACGGCCATGCAGCAGGCCGGGATCGGCACGACCTACATCAAGAGCATCGTTAACAAACGCATCTCGAATTATTTGAAACGCACGGATGAACAGGATTCCGGGCCCGTCCAGCTGATCATCCGCAAGCTTTTCAATCCGAACGGGACAGCCTCCTGGTTCTTGAGCGTGGTGGCCATTATCAATCAGATCTCTCTGCTGACGATCGTCCTGACGGGCGCCGCGGTCATCAGGGAACGCGAGCACGGAACGCTGGAGCACCTGCTCGTGATGCCGCTGACCGCTTTTGAGATCGCCATGGCGAAAGTCTGGGCCAACGGCCTGGTGATCCTGCTCGCGACCGCGACCTCTCTTTTCTTGGTGGTCCAGATGGCGCTGAAGGTGCCGTTCGCCGGTTCGCACCTTCTGTGGTTTCTCGGCGTTATCCTCTATCTTTTCTTTGCGACGGCGCTCGGGATATTCCTCGGGACGATCTCTCGGTCCATGGCGCAGTTCGCGCTTTTGAACATCCTGGTGGTCCTTGTGCTGATGCTGCTGTCCGGCGGATCGACGCCCGTTGAAAGTCAGCCGGGATGGCTCCAGAACATCACTTTCTTTTTGCCGTCGAGGCATTTTGTCAGTTTCTCCCAGGTGATCATTTACCGGGGAGGCGGCTTTAGCGCGGTCTGGCGTCAATTCCTGATGGTCGGCGCGATCGGCCTTGTCTTTTTCGTTTACAGTCTCAGCCTTTTCCGGAAATCGATCGCGGTGACGAAGTAGGCGCCTGTTCCGCCTCGACTTGGCCTGATGCAACAGGTATAATTCGAAAAAATGCGGATAAGATCTTATAATTTTTGCCAACATTGGAAAACGGAGGATATTCAATGAAATTCGTGACGGCTGTTTTTATTCTTGCGATCCTGGTTTCCGGTTGTGCGATCGGTCCCCGGTATCACGAGCCTACCATCGAACTGCCTCAGAGTTACCGGAGTTACCAGACCCTGGAACAAGGGGAGTCGATGGTCAACCTGCCCTGGTGGAAGGTCTTTGACGATAAGTCGTTGCAGGAACTTATCCGCGAGACGCTGCTCAATAACTACGATCTGCGTGCCGCGGCCGCGCGCGTGGATGAGGCCCGTGCCATGGTGGGCGTGACCCGGTCCCAGATCCTTCCTCAAACGGATCTGACGAGCAGTATCTCAAGGGACCGGAATTCGCAGGCGCTTTATCCGGGTCTCGACCGCCTGACCTCCACGTTCACCGGCGGTTTCAGCACAGCCTGGGAAATGGACGTTTGGGGAAAGATCCGGCAGTCGATCCGTGCCTCCCGGGCAGAATATTTGGCCACGGAAGACGCCCGCCGCGGTGTGATGGTGACGCTCGTCTCCGATGCCGCTCAAACCTATTTTTCGCTTCTGGAACTGGATCTGGAGCTTGATATCTCCAAGAAGACCCTTAAGACGCGCAGTGAAAATCTGGACCTTTTCCAGAAGCGCCAGCAGGGCGGGGTGGCTTCGGGGCTTGAGGTGGCGCGGGCCCAAGCCGATTATGATCAAACGGCGGCCAATATCCCCGATGTCGAGCGTCAGATCGAGATCCAGGAGAACAAACTTTCGGCATTACTCGGCAGGAATCCCGGACCGATCACAAGGACCGAGGCTATCGAAAAAGAAGGATTTACTCCGGGTCTGCCGGGCACAGGTCTTCCTTCCGAGATACTCAAGCGCCGTCCGGACATTATGGAAGCGGAACAACTCTTAAGAGCGGCGAACGCTTCGATGGGGGTTGCGGTCGGGGAGTTCATGCCGAAGGTGAACCTGAAAAATTTCATAGGCGGAGAGGGTGAACGCCCTTCGCAGATCTTTAATGGGAAGGGCTATACGTGGTCGATCGGCGGTGATGTGGATATGCCTCTCTTCAAGGGCGGAAAGAATGTCTATTACTACAAGGCCGCCCAGGCCAAATGGCGTCAGGCCGTTGCCTATTACAAACAGAGTGTGACCGGCGCGTTCCGTGAAGTTGCGGACGCTTTGGCAAATATCGAAAAATTAAAGGTCGTGCGGGCCGAACAGGAGAAGCAGGTCGCTGCTTTGGCCGAAGCGGTGAAGCTTTCCAAGGCCCGTTATGAAGGCGGGCTTTCCAGTTACACCGAGGTCCTGGACGCAGACCAGCAGTATTATAACGCTCAAAATACGCTTGCCCGTACGATAGGCTCCCAGCTGATCTCTTATGTCCAGCTTTACCGCGCGCTCGGTGGCGGCTGGCAGCCCGAGGAATTAAAAAAGTAAAGATCTTGAAGGATTCAACCAGCAGCTCCTCCGCTTATAGACGGATACTGTCTTGATTTTATCATTCTGAACCGGTTTTTAGATCGTTCGCTATCTGGACATGCCCGGTCAGAGGAAATCAGGTCTGTGATCTTGCCTCCGTGGAGCCGGCGGTTGACATATACATAGACGACAAATAAAAACTCCCAACCCGAAGGAGCCGGTTGGGATTTTTTATTTTTGAAAGGCGTAACGGCTGTTTTAGGATCGCGGCCGGTGGGACGCTAAAAGCTCCAGGGAGCCGTCGCTTTCAGCGGGTCAGTTCGGGAAAATTCAAAAGATCTAATTTGCTAGTTTTTATGGTATTCAGTTTTTTCGGATCCAGTCGTAATCACTGTCCCTTGCTTTAAGGAAAACCACGCGACATAACCGGAGGACCGCTAAAATGCCCGCCCCGTTCAAGAAGAAATGGATCTGGATCACTCTGCTTTTTGTCACCCTCAACACACTCGGCCTTATCAAGATCATCTCGGTCCTGGAACACCAGGGCCGCATCGGGTCCATGACCCGGAACGTTCTTCGGGGGATGCCTTCAAGGCCTTCGGACAGGGCTCATGCTCCGGTCGTCTTCAAGGTGGAGTCCATCGAAGCCAAGTCGGAAGGTAACGGAAGCTACATTCGCGTCAATTTTTCGGCATGTCCGGCCCCGGAAGCCGCCAAGGGATACGTGTCGATCACCCCTGAAAAGACGGTCCGGGTGGAGCAAGCCGGGTGGGGGCTTAGCCTTTACGGGGATTTCAAACCGGGAGAGGAATACACAGTCGAGGTCCTGAAGGGCGTCCCCGCCGATGACGGCAGGAAGCTTAATGAAGGGAAGACGCAAACCGTGGTCTTTCCGGATTATGAACCCGGTCTTGATTTCAAGACGAACGGCCAGTATCTCCTGATGGACGGCAGTCAGACCGTGCCTGTCGAGACCGTGAATATCGACAAAGTCGAGGCCTTGGCGGCCAAAGTGTACGACAATAACCTCGTTTATCTCCTGAATCACATGGGGCCGTACTGGATCCCGGATGACCTCGGACCGGATACGGTCAAGAAGTCCTTCGATACCAGGCTCAAACGCAATGAAAAGGGTGAGATCAGGGTCGATCTGAGGGATGTCCTGGGCAAGGAAGCGACCGGACTCTATTTTCTGACGGTCAAAGCGGCGGATGAGGGGGTCTGGCAGAGCGGATCCCGGCTGATCCTTGCGACGGATATGGGGATCGTCGCTAAAAAGTCGGCTAACGACCTTTTTGTCTGGGTCAACCGCCTGTCGACGACCGACCCCGTTGTCGGGGCCACCGTCAAAGTCTTCAGCAAGAAAAATCAGCAGATCCTTGAATCCAACACCGACCGGAACGGGTTCCTCCATTTTAAAGGGGTGGACTGGTCGGGTGATAAAAAGCCGTTCGTGGTGACCGCCGCAGGCGCGGGAGACCTTTCTTTCATCAAGATCGAGGAGACGGTCCTTTCCGAGACGGAATTTGCCGTGGACGGCAGGCCTTATGTTAGCTCTGGCTATGAAGCGTTCGTTTACGGGGACCGGAACCTTTACCGGCCGGGGGAGACCGCGCATATCCGCGCGATCGTCCGGGGGAGAGGCGTGACGATCCCGGGAACATTCCCGGTCCTCTGCGAGATCAGGCGGCCGGACGGCAAAGTTTTCAAAAAACTGAACGGGCTGATCGGAAAAGCGGGAACCGCGGAATGGGACGTCGCGTTTCCCGCGGAGGCTTTGACGGGTGACTACGAAGCCGGGGTCCAGGTCCCCGGAACGGAGGACGCGATCGGAACGTTCGCGTTCCAGGTCGAAGAATTCATGCCGGCCCGTCTTTCCGTGAAGTTGAATGTTCCGGAGAAGCGGTTCGCGCCCGCCGGGGCGGTCACCGCGGAAGTTCTGGCGCTTCAGTCATTTGGTTCCGCGGCCGCCGATAAGGCCGTCGAGATCGAGGCGGTCCTGCGTCCGAAGGATTTCGCGCCCGCCGATCTCAAGAGCTACTCCTTTAAAGATGAAACCGTCGAATTCTCCGAAAAGAAGATCCCCGTGGAAGGGAAGCGCACGGGGCCCGACGGGAAAGCGGTCTTCGAGTTCAAACTGCCCGGGCAGCAGATCGCGGTGCCGTCTTCGGCGGTGCTTGATGTAGGCGCCACGGTAAGAGAAACCGGAGGGCGGGCGATCACCGCTCACGAGGAACGCGCGTTCGATCCTTACCCGTCCTATGTGGGCATTCGGAAGAAGGTGGACGGGAATTTATCCCGGGGCATGAACACGGACTTTGAGTTTGTGGTGGTGTCGCCGGACGGTAAGCCGGTCTCCGGCGAGTCATTGAAGGTGGCTATCCATAAAGTGAATTGGGAATGCAACCTGAAAAAGGATAAAAAAGGGGATTATCAGTGGATCTCCGAAAGTCACGAGGATGAAGTTCATTCTGCGGCCGTGGATTCCGGAAAAGGCGGCGGTTCCTTCGCGTTCACGCCGAAAAGTTACGGCGATCATATTCTGAGGGTCCGTACGCAGGGCGGACACACGGCTTCCCTCAAGTTCTATGTGGAAGGTCCGTGGGGTGAGGTCATGCCGTGGGCCATGGAACGGCCCGACAGGATCGAACTTCAACTGGACAAGGCGACCTATGAGGGAGGCGATACCGCAAAATTATTGATCAAATCGCCGTTCAAAGGAAAAGCGCTTATCACGGTGACCCAGGACCGCGTGCTTTCGGCGACCGTGGTGAACCTTGCGGACGCGACCCAGCAGGTCACTTTACCGGTCGACGCTTCATTTTCACCGAACGCGTACTGTTCCGTGACCGTCATCCGCCCGATCGTGAAGGGCGAAAAGTGGGCCGCGCACCGGGCGTACGGTGTGATCCCGCTGATGATCGGAGAAAGCCAGCACAAGCTTGGTGTCGTATCGAAACTCCCGGGATCTGTCAGGCCGGGTGAAAAAGTAAAGGCGGAGCTTTCGGTCCTGAGGGATTCAAAGGCGGTGGGGGATGCCGAACTTTCGGTCGCTCTGGTGGACGAAGGGATCCTCCAGCTTACGGCCTACAAGTCCCCGAACCCGTACGATTTCTTTTACGGGAAGCGGGCGCACGGGGTAGAGACCTCGGATTATTATTCGTTTCTGATACCGGAGCCCGAGAATAAGAAGGTAGCCGGGATTTCTTCACCCTCGGGTGACGCCGGTTACGACGCGAAGGACCATTTGAACCCGATCGCGGTAAAACGCGTCGTTCCGGTCGCTTTATGGCAAAGCAACATCAGGACCGACGCGAAGGGACAGGCGGTTGCCGAATTTACGGTCCCCAAGGAATTCACCGGAAAGCTGCGGCTCATGACGGTCGCCAGCGCGGAAAAGGATTTCGGGAACGGTGAAGCGGGAATGAAAGTCGCGTCGCCGCTCATGGCCGAAGCCGCTTTGCCGCGGTTCCTCGCGCCGGGCGATCAGTTCACGGTGCCCGTGAGCGTTTTCAATGAAACGGGGAAAAACGGAGAAGCGAAGGTCTCTTTGGAAGTTCCCGCGGATTTCAGGATCACATCCGCCCCGGTCGTGACGGTTCCCGCAAAGCAGGGCACTGAGGCGGTCGTGGAGTTCGACGTTGTCGCTTCCGCGCAGGCCGGGAAAGCGGCGATCAAGGCACATGTGAAGCTCGGCAGCGAACAGGCGGAGCAGACGACCGAACTCTCCGTCAGGCCGGCCGCGGCTTACACGGTGGTTGGCGCTACGGGCACGGTCAAAATCCCGGGGAAAGCTGAAATTAAACTGCCTTCGGATTGGCTGAAAGGAACGGGGTCGCAGCGGCTCGTCGTGTCCGCGCTTCCTTCAGTACAGTTCCTCGGAGCGCTCAAATACCTGATCGAATATCCTTACGGGTGCGTGGAGCAAACGACTTCTACGGTGTACCCTCTTCTCTATCTGAAGGAGATCCTTCCGGTCCTCGAGGAGGGAAAGTTCAGCGCGCCGCAGATCGACCGGAACATCCAGGCCGGGATCGAGCGTCTCTTTTCCATGCAGACAACT
>CAIJHQ010000009.1 GCA_903820505.1 Candidatus Omnitrophota bacterium | reverse complement strand
GTCTACCAGTTATGTGAGCATCCCTACACACCCAAGCCCGCCGTTGAAGAAGCCAAGACAGCCCGCTCCGAGATGAGGGTCGGTAACGAGATCCTTCACATCGGTCGGGGCACTTTTGAGGTTAAACTGCCGGTAGACGGTCAACCGCTTTACCGGTTTTATTCAGTCGGGGAAATGCCCGTTTCGGACGTGGGATGGAAAGCGGTGCCTTTTGCCCAAGGCAAGAACAGTGTGACGATCGGACGAAAAAGTACCAATGATATCGTGATCCCTGATGACGGAAGCGTTTCTCGCGAGCATCTCGAGATAAAGCGTAACGATGACGGAAGTTTTTCGTTCCGCGATCTGGGTTCCCGCAACGGGACATTTTATGGCGGCAGACCCTACGGAAAGTCGGACGGCTACCTTCCTCTGTTCCGAACGGTTACGGTCACGGGGACAGAAGAACCGACCGGTGTCCGGTCCCTTCGACTGGGCGGAGAAAAAGGGTGGGAGCTTCAGATCCGGCGAGAGGTAGCCGGCGGGCCGCTGTCCTATCGTTATTATGGTCTCGGGGAGATCGATCCGGAAGAAAAGTGGCAAGAGGTCCCGGAGATCCGTCCCGGAGAATCTGTCAGAGTCGGTCGCGGTCTGGGAAATGACATCATATTGCCGGATGTGCCGGCCGCCCAAATGATCTCCCGGAAGCAGTTGCAGCTATTTTGTGATGAAGACGGTCGCGTTTGGTTCCAGAATCTTTCGCGCAACGGAACGTTCTACAAAGGGGAAAAATACGGCTCAAAGACTGCGACCGACGCGGAGACCAACAGGGGAGTCCTTCTCTTCGGCGTCGCCCGCTCCGAGATGCGGACTGCGTCGGGAGTAAAAGGTCAGGAGCTGTCTGCCGCGGCGCGCAAGGCGGAGGACGTATGGGCGCGTACGAACAAAGAAGAAGCGGTAAAAAACGTTACCGCGGAACTTCGGAAAGAAGGTATTTCTGAGGACAACATTTCAGGGATCATCGAGAGTCTGCGTTCATGGCAGGAAGAACATTTTGCGGATCCTCAGGCAGCTGTGCCTTACTTGATCGAAAAAGAGACCGCTCTGTGGGAACATTTCAAAAAATCAGCGCTCGGAGTTTTTGATGCGGCCATTTCTATCCCTGGCCCGACCGGAGCGGCTTCGCGCCGGGCCCGTCGCGAAGCAGAGGAGATCCTCAAGAAAGAGAGCAAGGGCGTTCCGGAATTTGTAAGGCAAACAGTCGGAAGGCCCGGTTGGCGGCTGAAAGGGAACGATGCCGCGCCCGAGTTCTTTGAGCGTAAAGATTACGACGGCGATCTGTCCCAAAAACTCGGCGAGCGGAGAAAAAATATACTTCCGGAGCTGAATCAAATGCTTTCGAGCGTATTGGAAGGTATGAATGTCGAAACAGATATTTATGAAAAAGCCCGGGACCGCGCTGATGTAGCTGATGCAACGGCGCCTATCCATCCGAAGATCAAAGTTGTTATGGAATTGACCAGGGAGGAGATCGGCTTAATTCATCGCGAAATAATTTCGGGGCAAATTAACTCCGTAGAAGGGAAAGGGCATAATATATCGCCGCCCATATGGGCACTCCCTAGCAACGATCATGAGAGAGCGGGGTATGATTACACGCCGTTAGACAGGAAGATATTAAGCGGCGTCAGCGCCCACGGTCGTGCGGTCGAGAATGCGTTGCTTATAGGACCGGGTGCGGATGACATCAGCGAGATCATGAGAATTGTTAAGATGTGGCCCGGCCTCAAAAACCTCAACATCTACGCGATCGACAGGCCGAAACTGGAGGCCCTGGCAGATCATCTTAGGGCGGACTCTTCCATCAAGACGCAATTCAATATTTACATCACGACGCTCATGCAGTTCCCGAAGGAGCTTTTGTCCCAGTCGCAGGATTTTGTCTATATGTTCAACGTGCTCGATCGGGGGGGATATTTTGACGATGCGGCGATCCGGCGTATCTATGACCAGATCGATGGAAGTATGGGGCCGGGGGCTATTTTATGCGTAGGAGGAGGAGAACTGCAGGCGACTGAGGAATTGTTCAAAGAAGGGAGCCCATTTGAAAAGCGCGAAGGGGACGACTATTGGGGATTATGGCGGAAAAAATCCGGTCAGCGATCCGAAGTCCGAACGGAAATGACCCGCCGGGAATTTATCAGCAGGATGGCTGGATTCATGGGGCTTGCCGCGGGGATGGCGCTGGCACCGTCCGTTTTTGGAGGGTCCCAGTCCGGGTCCGGCGGGAAAAGACTTTTCTCCGGAGACGACTGGTTTGCCGAGGAGGGCGATTACGGGTCTGCCGACGCGCAGAGGATGACCTTCAACGGGCGGAAACTTTCCGAGATCAAGATCATATTCGATACCCGTCAGGGGCACGCGCCGCAGGCCATCAGTATTAACGCGAACGGGTCCACCCGGGCCCATCCCATTTTAACAGGCAGGAACTTCGTAATGGGGCCGTCGGTTTACTTGGGACGCTGGTTCGAAGATGATGGCTCTCCCTATGGGAGAATGCACGATTACGGCGTCATCAAAGAAGTGACGGGGATCAGGACCCTCAACGGAAGATTGGAAGTTCTGTCAAAGATGGAAGACCGTTCCGCGCATGGCGAAATGCCCGCGTGGACATCCCGCCAGGCGAGGCGCGTTTTTTATCCTACCGAGCCGGCCGATGGAACGGTTCGCCTGGACATGGATTTTGAAGCCGTCGCGAACCGGGACCTGAAACCGGACCTTAAGAAAATGCCCGACGGGGACATGGTGCACCCAGTGCAAGTCGTCTCGAACAATTCCGGCCCCGGCTCTTCATTTGCAGGAGAGGAATATCATGATTCCGATCAATTGCTGCTGCTGCGAGCGGATGGCACGCTCATTGATAAGATCTCCCTCAAGGATGCGCTGGCCGGCATTAGAGATTATGGATTTTTGCGGACAAAAAAAGGAGAGCGTCTTCACGGAATTCCGGTGGCCGCGATCGCCCTGGTAAATGAACGCCCCTCTGAAGCTCACCGGAAACGTAATTTCCAGGAGCCGCCGACCGTCGTGGTCGTTCCGCGTGAAGGTTTATGGACCGCCAATGCCCTCATGACCTACCGGTCCGGGGAAACCAGGGAAAATAATGATAATTTAAACGCCTGGTTGATGCCCACCGGTCAAAAATTCAATACGCGTAAAGGCGATGTATTGATGTCCTTTCACGGGTCGATCTTCTTTGTACCGCCGGGGATTTTGTCCCCGCAAAAAATAAAAGGCATGATCTCCGCGGCCCGTTCCACCGCCCGTTCGGAGATGCGGCGCTGGACGGAACGAACATTGCTGGCGGGGCTTTTAGTGGGAGGGCTGTTCGCGGGAAGCGGCAAGATCCTTCCCGCGCAGGAAACGCCCGGCTCGGGGCGGCCGACGAGGCCCGCCGCGGCGCAAGGTATCGGGGACTTGTCCGTTGAACAGCTCTGGCCTTTTATCCGGGAGCAGGGTGTCCTCCAAGACGTGGGCCGCGAAGATCTCCGACGGTCCCTCGAATTTTCCTCGCGACCGGAGACGATCGCGACAGTGCGGGCCGCTTACGATATTGCGGTCAGGAACGGAGTGCTTCCGAAGGGGGCTTATTATTTCCCCGTGCTCTTTTTATCGGGGATCTCGGCAGAGCGTTTGGCTGCGGTCGGTGCTACGCGGGAGAGTTTTGCGATCGCGCCGAGAGAAAGCGGTGTCGTGATCGTCCCTTATGAGGCTTTGGCTGCGGTGTCGGACGGGGGGAACGCGCGAGCCTTGTGGGTCCTCGTGAAAGTAGTCCATGAGGCATGGCATCACATTGATTTCGTAAAAGATCCGGATATGCCGATTTTGGCATCGGAAGCCAATGCGTATGAAGCTACTGCCGCCGCTATGGAGCTCGCGGGATATCCGGCGGAACAGGTGGTATTGCAGAAGAAAGTAGCGTCTGCCTTCAGGACCCTTGCTGATAATCCTGGTGCGGTGACTCGCATCTTCGGGGAAGGGACGGAATTCAAAACGATCAATTACGGCAATATTGTCGTCGACGGGACGGGTTTTGTTCGTGTAGAGCTGATAAGCGGCGATCAAGCCAGAATGTTCGGCGTTGATACCGGAACGGGACAGATCATAGAGCTTGTGAAAAAGGAGGGGCCTGCCTCGGCCCGTTCCGAGACACGGGAAAACAAGACAGGATCTCTTTCCCCTGAGATACAGCAGTTCCTTGTTTCGCAGGGACTGCAGCTGTCGGGGGAGACGAGTTTTTTAAATGTCTTGGGGCTTGATTCGTTAAAACGTGCCTTTGACAATCCAGCAACTCGCGAGCATATTGCCGCAGACATGCGGCATATCGCCCTGGAACCCGCTCTCTCGGAAGCGTTTAAAAAACTTTCCCGGAACGATTCTGTCGGCGTCGTCTCTTTAAGAAAAGTTTTCGAACAAGACTGCGCCGCGCTTGTGAATGCTCTTGGGCCCATTTCCAAAAACTTTTCGTTGTTCGAAACGCTTTCCCAAAATTCTTCCCTTGGCCCGGCATCTTTGCGAAAGGTTTTTGAAAGACGCCGCTCGGGATTTGCCGATGTCATTAAGGTTATTTTCGAAAATCATGCTCTATTCGAAAAACTTTCTCGGGACGACTCACTCGGTATAAGGACATTGAGAAGGGCATTTGAAGACGATCCCTCTGGCTTTGCGGAAGCCATAGCAGCCATTTCCTCAGCCCCTTCTTTCTTTGGATCATTTGAAGAACTTTCCCAGGGCAACTCGATTGAGGCGACGTCCTTAAGGAAGGGCTTTGAAAACGATCCTAATGGATTTGCCCGGGCCGTAGAAGCTATTTCTCGGGATCCTTTCTTCGGCAAGACCTTCGATCTTCTTATTCAAAAAGGGATAGACCCCCAAAAGCTAAGGGAATATTTTTCTGTCGGGCCGTATAACTTTGCTTTTACGATCAATATGCTGCACCCCGTGGCTGCCGGACTTTTTCGCATGGGGTCCGATGGTAATGTCGATCTCGCGGCAGGCTTGGGCGACAAGAAAATCGTCTTTTATGTCTATGAGATTGCTTCTCTTAATGCCGCCAAGGGCATGATCGAGTCTTTCGGCCTCCAACCGTCTCAAGTTGCCGTTCGATACCAGTTCGAAGTCAATGATAAAGATCTGGTCCGCAAGTATTTTCCTGATTCCGGGATCGAAATAAACGAGGCCGGAAGCATGCCTAAGCCCAATGAGATCGCTATAGCATTTCATGATTCGAGAAATATCAGTGTAGAGGCGCCCGCAGCATTTTATATCCCCTATGTTTTCTTTAAGTATGCCCTCCCGGAAGCTTTGGATCCGAAGGAACGGCAGGCTATGCGGGATAAAATGGGTCTCGCTCCGAGCCGGGAGGTGTGGGTTGTGTCCAGCCCCGTCTCTCGGGAGGTCGAGGATATCCTAAAGGCCTATGCCCAAGAGAGTTCTTCGAGCCGTCCCCTCTTGATTTTGGGTATGCGCCGGCCTGATCCCCGGCTCAAGGCTCAGTTCAATGCGAAGGGCTATGACGTTCGCGAACGGAATGCCAAAGATCAAGACTCCCGGCAATCTTTCAACGGCATGGCCGACGGCCGCCCGATGGGGGAGGCAGATGTCATCATTCTCAACACACAGGGAGAATTGCTTCCACTGTTAGCAGTCGCAGATCAAACGATCGTTGGCCGCGACAGAAACCTCATGGAACCGGTGAGCCAGGGGAAAGTGCCGTTATATTTTCCAGGGGAGTTCCCTCACAACCGCGAGATCCTTGAATTTTTGAAAAGGCAAGGCGCTGCTGAAGAGGTCTACGATCTTCATGCCCAAATTCAAGCACGGCGGCAAAACCCCTTAGTGAACGAGCCCACCGTAGGCGCACGAAAGGCTTTTCGGGAGACGCTCGCGCCCGCCAACAAGTTCTTTGCGGGACTTCTGATAATGGCCGCGGTCTTGGGCGGTGAAGCCCGCTCCGAGGCGCGTGGGGAGGCTCAGGGCGGCGAGGCGGGCAGGGCACGCGCTGACACCCGAATACTTGAGGAACTTAAGGATAGGTGGGCGAGTGCGACCCGAGAGAGCATCATGAGTGAATTGCTGGAGGCAATGAAGGCGGAGACGGAGGAAGGAGTGAGGTTAGCAAGGCAACTGTTGGAGCTTACGCCAGCCCAGAGACAAGAACTGGCCGATTGGCTTGATCAGGATGCCCGGGAAGGGGCGGGATATTTCACAAAGAATTTCGTTTTCTCGCTCATTCTGCCGCCTGCTTTCAGGATCAAATTGGCAGGCCTGGCGGCTCCGGCTTTTCATAAAAAAACGGAGGAATGGGAAGCCAAGTTGGAAAAAATATACACATTTGGCGAGATGGCTCACGGAGTTGCGGCTGACAAGGGTGGGATCAACGATCTTCTGAACATCATATTAGAAGGGAGGATCCGCGCCGGTGAGAATGGATATGTCGACATTGGTGATCTGCAACCGGCCGGAGCTCCGTATGACGTCTCTTCGGCCAGATATGGCCCCTTTTATGTTGTTCTGAACGCTTCCCCGAAGCGTTGGCCCGCGAATGAGGAACTCAAACTGGGTCTGGGAGCGGAATGGCATAAGGCCTATCTCGTACCTGATGGGGAATACAAGGAATATCTGTTGTCCGCTCTTCACAAGGCAAAAGAGTTGATCAATGCGAAAGAACTGGATATTCCCGAGGGCCGGATCGATCAGGCCGTCGCCAGGATCAAAACGTACGATGAATTTATCTCGGAACACAAGAAATCCGGCCCCCTAGCCCGTCTCGCGGCACGTGTGCAGATGCCGGGAGTTTGGAAGGATCTGGAGAGAAGGATCCGGATCGGGATCAGCGTGGCTTCCGTGCTGTTCCTATCGAATTTGCTGGCGGTTGAATTCCTGGAGAACCGAGGACTGCGCGACTTTGACCTGAGTCAGCACCGCATGACGGTCGTTTCGGGACAGGAAAATATTCGAAGCGCCATGGCATCGGGAGCCGATTATGTCGCGCCCGCGGGGCCTTTCAGAGACGGAAAGAACGGCGTCCAGAAACCGGTCGGATGGGTCCGCGTGAGAGGCGTCGAGAGCAGTTCCTTTGTCCGTGTTTCTCCGGGAACGTCGGCCATGCTGAAAGGGCTCATTCTTGTCGGAAGTGACGGTTATGTGACGGTTCGGTCGGCGGAGGGGTTGGATCCGGCAAAGTTTCCGGCGGACCGATTTCCGGAGGGTTTTCAGGCGGGGCCCATGGCGATCGTGGGCGGCAAGGTGAGGCCCGACCTTGAGAATTGGCAAAAGAGGGGGATTTTCTCGGGGAGGAAAGTTGTGGTGGGGGTCGACGGGGCCGGCAATGTCCACGTGCTGGACCTCTATGGCTTGGATTTCATCGGAGTGACAGGACCGACCACGAAGAGGTTGCTGCAAGAACTGGGGAGTTGGCGCGGCGGCAAGGATATCCGGGACGCGCTTTTTGTGGACGGAGGAAGTACGGGACCCGGTGCGTTTCAGCATTTCCCGGTTGCCGCTTTGATGGCCGTTCCGGATACGGGCGCCACTCCGCGGCAGGATTTTTATTCGCGGCTGATCCTAGGGTCTCTTGCGACGGGTTTAATTTTTATCGGGGCCTCATCCGTTACGACAGCCGCCAGGAAACAGCGTTCTGAAATTCGGGGGGAACAAGGGGAGTACGAGAAGCCGGGACTGGTATTAATAACAACAAAGCGCCTGTTCAGGTGGACGATGGTCGTCGGTTTTTCGCTCTTTATGGGGATCATGGGGACGTTCGTTTACTTAACGCATTCCAGCATGCCGCTCCTGGAGAGGCCTCCTTCGGCGGTAACGGCACCCGAGCGTGCGTTCACGGCCTTTGATTACGAAGCGAGTTGGGGTGATCTGAATATTTTCAGAACGAATGCGGAAGCACTGCAGAATGAGCCGTTGCAGCGGGTCATGCGTCATTACGTGGATGCCGTTGAATTCCTCAGAATATCGGAGCCGACGTTCTATCCCGGCCTTTCCGGAAAAAAGCTCGCGGAACGTATCCAGCATCTTGCCTTCGCGGCGGTCTTTCTACCCCTTGTCGAGAATCCGGACTTCAAATCATATCAGGACAACGGCGGGCCCGCGGCCGGACCCTTTCAGATCGAAGCCCAGTCGGCGGTTGATATCTATCACAACGCGATGGAAGATCCCGTGGGAGAGAACCTCATCCGCCAGAATTGGTCGGGCGGCGTGCCCGGTTTTGACGCGGCGGTCCGTAAGATAAAAAGGCGGGTTCTGAGCACGGACGAGATGAAGGATATCCGCCGAAGGATCGCGGAGGACACGAGGCTGCAGTTCCTGTTGTGGCGCCTGTACATCCGCGGCCGCCTGGAGCCCTCGCCCGAGGATGTCGCGGGCCGGCCCGGTCCGAAAAATGATTATTGGATCGAGTTCCATAAAAAATACAACACCGCCTATTTGGGAGATACCGCCAAGCCCAGGAACGAGGGGTATGAAGCGGATCTTCGTCAGGGGTTGGCGACCTTTTTGAAGGATGCCGCCGTCGAGGCATTTGTGGCGACGCTTATGGACCGGCCCATGAGCGAGATCCTGGGCGAGAGCGGCCGGCCGGGCCTCAACGCGCTTTATGGGGACCTTGTCGCGGACCTCCGTCAGATCGAAAATGTCAATTGGCCCCTGACCAACGCGCTCCGGAGGATCCGCGACGCGGAGACGCTGTGGGATGAGATCGAGGCCGCACGCGGAAAGCCCCTCGGGATTCAAACGCTTCAGGGGTACAAGAAGCGCCTCGCCGTCAATCTGAACAACCTCGCGCGGCTGGGACCGGAATATCACGCCAAAACGAATTATTTGAACCAGGCCTGGGAGGCGTTCAAGGCCCTTGAAGCGTACTCGAACAAAGGATATCGATCGTACGAGTGGAACAGGGTCAAAGCCATCGCGGCGGACGCCGTGCGCCACGCGGAAATAGCCAGGACGCGGCTGACGAGCGGGTTGAACGGGCACGCGAAGCAAATGACCTCGAAGGGTTGGCCCGCGGCCGGCCGGTCCCGTTCCGAGATGCGAAATTTGGATGCTGCAAAGGAAGCCGAGGCCCGGGAATTTTTGGCCACCAAGATCGATATTGCAAAATTAGAAACCGACTTCCGCGAAATCATCAAAGAGTACGGCTATACCGGTTTCGCAGATTTGTGTCGCGCCGAAGGTGAAAATGTCTGGTATTTATTCGCAAATGGCCTTCCTGCGGTCAGGAAGCTTTTCAGTCCAGAAGAATTCAAGGCCTATTGGCCGGATCTTGTCCGGTTGGGTGTGGCCGCAGGTATAGATGCCGGGAATTTATTCACGGGCCTCCTCGCGGTCAAAGAGCTTTTCAGTCCCGAAGAATTCAAGGCCTATTGGCCGGATCTTGTCCGGTTGGGTGTGGCTGCAGGTCAAGGTGCCTGGTATTTATTCGAAGATGGTCTTCCCGCGGTCAGGAAGCTTTTCAGTCCCGAAGAATTCAAGGCCTATTGGCCGGATCTTGTCCGGTTGGGAGTGGCCGCAGGTGAAAATGCCGGGGCTTTATTCAAAGATGGTCTCCCCGCGGTCAGGGGACTTATTACTGACCGGGAATCTCTGAATTCTGTAGGCGATGATCTTGTCCGGTTGGGTGTGGCTGCAGGTCAAGGTGCCTGGTATTTATTCGCAAATGGCCTTCCTGCGGTCAGGAAGCTTTTCAGTCCAGAAGAATTCAAAGCCTATTGGCCGGAACTCGATAAGCGCCTTCTTGCTATTTGTAAATTAACGAACGATTACAACCGCGAGAGAGTGTTGGGATTTGTTTTGGGGAAATTTCCAGGACTTCTGCAAAACAAAGGACCGGATCTCCTGAAGTTCCTCGATTTCGCGATCGAGATCATCTCAAAAGAGAACAGACTATGCCTTCAAATCCTTGAGGGTATTTATGACGGGATTAAAAAACATGTGGTTTTGAAAACGGATCTGGAAACAAAAAAAGAAATGCTCTTTAATTTCATCGGGATCACTCATTCCTTCAATCCGTCTCTTTTCGGGCTCTATAAACAGGGCGGTCAAGCTGCTCTCGAAAGGGTATTTGCTTTTTCTCGGGAAATACTTACCGACGGCGTTGGTGAAACGGAATTGGCAGAGTTTGAAGATTATCTTCGGTCGCAAGGAGTTCAGGATATTGATGAGGCCGTAGTGGCAAGCATCCAGATCTCGATTCCTTCCTCGGGAGCTTCTTTTGTGAAGAAAGGAGAGATCTTGAGGTTGTACAAAAAGTATCGTGCAGCGGGCGACAGGAGGGCGGATGTTCCGAAGCCGCTCGCCGGCAAGGATTTCGGGAGCGATAAGGCGATCCCGTTGATGGAATACACCGTCAAGGAAGGCGAGGCATTCGACCCGGAGGGGAAACTCTCCGGTATTGTGAGTTTACTGCACCAAAAACACGAGGGGCTCTCAGGAGAGGCTATCGCACAGGCCAAGGAGAGGGACCGGCAGTCTTTCAAGGAGGCGTTATCGGATTGGTTCAAGGCGTTTTCGGATCGAGAAAAGAGAGATAAAGCCCTGAATGCGTTCTACGCCATGGCACGCCATGAAGACGCTCTTAAGGAAAAAGTAGACGCTCTTAGCGGTGATTACAATACCGTACAACTGCTCGAATCTCTTTTTACGGATAAGGACAATCTGAGCATCCTGGTGCGGGGAGTACTGGATACTTTCTCTGAGTCCGAACTGCCTGTTTCCGGTCCTTCAAGGGCTGTCGCCAACGCGGGGGGGCTCGTAAAGGGTCTCCAGGGTGTTTGGAATAATGTCCGGCTCTCAGATGCGGAAAAAAGTGCAGCGCTTCAGAAAATGCTTGCCGGCATTTCCAAGCCGGAGATCGAAGAGAAGATAGTTCCTCTTGTCCGGGACTCTGCTCTACGGACAGTGATCCTGGAACTCCCGGCCGCAGGTGTCAGGGTTTCCAGGGCGCAGATCATCGAAACGCTTTTTGAGGGGCCGTACACGATCATTCAGCGGGAAAAGAGCAAGTTCATTGCTCACCAAAAAGGTAAAGTGGTCCTTGAGTTCCGTGTGGTGAAAGGGATCCCGTACGGCCTCTGGGGGCTGCAGGCGGGGGTGTGTATTGCGCCGGATATTGCTCTCTGGAATAAGAAGGAGTTTTTCCTGCTCGCCATGATCGACAAGAGGACTCAAAAAACGGTCGGTTTCGTTCATCTTTTCGAGAAAACGATTGATGGCAATACAGTTCTCACGGTCCCCGGCATTGAGCCAAGCGTAGAATTCCTTGGAGAGGTGAAAGCGACGGACGTTTATCCCCAGATCGAAGAAGCGCTCATCAGGGTCGCCGAGGCAGGGGGATATGCGGGACTGTACATTCCGACCGAGAAGAATGTTTTAAGTAACCGTTCGGATATCGCTAAGATCGTGATGAGGAAATACGACAAAATAAGGACCACGCTTGTCAATTCCAAGGGAAAGACGCAAAAAGTCGAATGGAACACCGTTCCCCAGCCCTATTCTTTCAGTGAAGTCTATACCGTCTGGCAGAATAATATGCCTTCGTCGGCGGGAGAAGAAGCCCGCCGTTCGGAGATGCGTGCCGCGAAAGAAATAAGGGACGGGGATTGGCACGTGACCTATCCCGAGGTAACGGCCGATGCGCGCCTTCTCGCCAAAAACACAGAGGAACGGTCGGGTCCCCGGGAGGCCGCCGATCTTTTTGTGAGAGGCTTTCTTATGCACGCCTCCCCGGCAAAGATCGCAGAAGTCCTCAGCCGGATCGCCAGACAGAAGGTCACCATGAACGATCTCACGAAAGAGGTCTCCGTCGGTTATTACGGCGAGGGGGTGCACAAGATGGTCTTTAAAGTCGTCCTGAAGACCAGGAGCAAGAAAGACCTGTCGATCAAATTGGCGATGAAAAAGACCAGGAAGGCAGGCGCCATCTCTCCCCGCGAAATAAAGACTTTGGAGAGGATCTCCAAACGGACGGACGCGGTACCGGTTTTTGGCGGCCTTTTTGAACTGGAAGGGCAACGCTTCTACCTGGAGGAGTTCATCGAGGGCGAAACGGTCACCGAGATCCAGGCACGGGAGCGGGGAAGACTGGCGCCGGAGATCCGGCAGGAGGCGGTTAACGTGATCCTTCGGGCGGCCAAAGAGATCGGTGCGGCCCCGACGGATGTTAACCGGGGGAACGTCATGATCCGCGATGCCGACGGTTCGGCGGTCCTTGTGGACATCGGGGACCAGTACGAGCGCATCGGGGAGTGCCTTTTGAACCTCATCAGGTGTTACGGATATTATGCCGACTCCCCGCTTGGTAACCGTTTTATTTTCCAAACTTTCATTGATGTCCTGGGCCCCGTCGATGGTCTCGGGGCCCTGGAAGAGAACCTCACGGTGATCGAAGAACGGGCCTATTCTCCCGTCGAAAAACAGGAGCCCACCGGCGTCTGGCACGTGGAAGACTGGAGACTCGTGGATGAGGACAAGGAGAAGAACTTCAGGAAGGTGCTCGACGAACTTGGGGCCTTTATTGCCGACGCGAAAACTGCCGTTGCATCAGTCCCTGCCCGCTCGGAGATGCGCTTGAAGCCGGTTGCTTTAAGCACTTCTCCGTCGGCGAGAGAGGAAGTCCGCCGCTCGGAGATGCGGCAACCTGTTCTTTCGGCTGTTACCGGGTCCACGGTCATGCACCAAACAGTCGCTCCATCCGTTTTAAATGTGCCAACGAGTGACGTCAGGTTAGGGTTCGATCTTGAAAACGTGAAGCGTGCGGAGTTGAGGAAGTCCTCCGCAGTGCTGACGGTGGCAACAATTGCCGGCATGATCTTTTCTCTGAAGACCAGGATCGATGAGCTCATGGCGATGGGCACGTTGATCAGAGCGATCGTGAAAACGCCGGAGGCTATGGCGGCCGAGCGGCGTGAGGTGCAACCGGGCGCCATTCTGCCGGCCGGTGAATTCCCGGGCCTCGTGATTGATATTCTGGAAGAGCTTCCGAGTATGGAGAAATTGGACACGATCGAGGCGGTGCTGGATCGCAACAATAACCAGCATCACGGACTGGTTCTTTTCGCGAAGCCGGGGGAGGACGTATCGAAACGGCTTGGAGCCATGAGGTCGGAGATCAGAGAAAGACTGCATGTTGAAGTCATTGAAGGCGGGGACTTAGCGCAGGTCCTGCCGAGACGGGTCCGAGAGATCTTCGAGCGCGTCCAGAAGGAAAAGGCTTTTAAGGGGCCGGGCACGGAATCGTTCGTAGTAACCGGTGATAAGTCCAGGTGCGATATCCTTGGGGAAGACGGGTTGCCGGCGGCGGTGATCGAGCGGACGGAAAAATTCGATCCGAAAGCTCTGGATACGGCCGGAACGGCGGTCGCGACGTCTTTTTCCCAGGAACTTCTCCGCGGTCAGAAGCTGAGCGAGAAAACGAGCGGTGCCATCCGGAAGGCCGGCCGCCGCTACCAATTCATTCCGGAGGGCCTCGCGGCGCTCCTTTCGAAGATCACGGCCGAGATCCAGGGCTGGTTGAGCACAAGACAGTCCGCCTGATCCTTCCGCTCGGATTACCTGGTCAGGTATCAGGGACGGTTCTCTGTCGGGAGGCTAAAAGTGTTAGGGACGGTTCTCCGCGGAGAACCGTCCCTGAAGCGGCAATGCAATAGCTTACGACACGATTTACTGCCGGGGTATACAAGGGTTTCAAATTCCGATAAAATGCCCGCCATGAAGATCCGCAAGCATGCGACCCTGGGTTTCGGCTCAGGGCTTTTTTATTCGGTCATCATGTGGGCCGGCGTGGCGGTCCTGACCGTTTTTTTCTCGACCCTTGACCTGCTGGTCATGCTCCCGCTTTCGCTCCTGGTGGACGGCGGCACCCGGCGGCTCGTGCACCGGATCTCGGTCCTGTGGGCGCGGGGGATCATCGCGTGGAACCCGCTGTGGCGGCTGGCGGTGACCGGAGGCCAGAACGTCCAGAAGGGGAAAAAGTACATCGTCGTCGCGAACCACCAGAGCCTGCTCGATATTCTGGCCGTGGCCGCGGCCCTGCCGCTCAACTTCAAATTTCTGGCGAAGAAGGAACTTTTCTATGTGCCGTTCATGGGGTGGGCCATGGCGTGCGCCGGGTACGTTCCGGTGGACCGCTCGAGCCACGAGAGCGGGAAGAAGGCCGTGCACAGGATCGGCGGACTTTTGAAAAAGGGCCTGAGCGTTCTTCTTTTTCCCGAGGGAACGCGCAGTCCGGACGGAAAGATCCACGCGTTCAAGATGGGGGCCTTCAAGATCGCCCGCGAGAACCGCGTGGAGATCCTTCCCGTCGTGATCGACGGGACCGGCACGGCGCTGCCGAAGAAGAGCGTGTTCCTGCGTAAACGCAGTACGTTTGTTGTCTCGATCGGCCGGCCCGTTTCCCTGGAAAATCTGAGCGATCATTCGCTCGAAGAGACCAAAGAGAAGATCCGGCACGAAATGATCGGGCGACTAGCCAGAATAAGGCATAAAGAGTCGTAAGTGGTAAGTGATAAGTCGTAGGTCGTAAGTTATAAGTCGTAAGTGATAAGTTGTAAGTAGTAAGTGGTGAGGAGAGAAGAGATGACGAAGGTAGTTACTTTTCAGGATCTGAAGGTTTGGCAAAAGGCGCATGGGCTTGTGCTTGGCGTCTATCGTGCGTCTAAGGATTTTCCGGCCGAAGAGAAGTATGGTTTAGCGGCTCAATTACGGCGTTCGGCGGTGTCTGTTCCCGCGAATATCGCCGAGGGTTTTAAGCGGAAGAGCAAGAAGGCCTTTTCTCATTTCTTGAACATAGCCGACGCCTCTTTGGAGGAGACAAAATATCATCTCATTCTATCCGCAGATCTTGGTTATTTGCCCTGTGCCGCATTCGAGCGGCTCCGGGAGCAGTGCGACGAAGCCGGCAGAATGCTGTGCGGACTGGACCGGTCACTCATTAGAACTTACCACTTATGACTTATTCCTTACGACTTGTTACTTTAAATACTTGGCAAGAGCGAGGGCCGTGGCGGGAACGCTGGGAACTGATCCTCCAGGGGCTGAGGGAATATGACGCGGACATCGTCGGGCTTCAGGAAGTTTTCAATATGGACTGGGCCGCCGAGGTACGCGAACGCTCCGGTTATCCGTATCTGGCCGTGAGCGGTGAACATTCCGGGCTCATTTTTCTTTCCAAATTCAAGCCGGTCGAACAGGAATGCCTGATCATGAAGACGCAGTCGCCGTCCGAAGATTATCTGCGCTACGCTTTTTATGTCCGGGTGAACACGGGGAAAGAAGACATCGCGCTTTTAAACACGCATCTTTCGTGGAGAGCGGGCGAACACAAGGTCCGGATGAAGCAAACGCAGGAGCTGACCGCTTTTTTAAAAAGTAAGGCCGGCAAACTTCCCGCGGCGATCATGGGCGATTTCAATACGGCTCCGGACACTTTGCCGATCAAGTACCTCCGCGGGACGGAAAAGTGGGTCGATACGTTCGCGGAAGCGAATCCCGGAGAGACCGGGCTCACCTGGAAATATACGAATCCGTACGCGGCGCTGGAAAAAGAGAAAATGGCGGAGCGGCGCATCGATTATATTTTTGTCCGTGAAAAAAAGGGTGCTTTTTCCAAGGTCCGGGCGTCGAAGGTGATTTTCAATGCTCCTTCCGCGGCGGGGATCTATCCTTCGGACCATTTCGGTGTGCTGACCGAATTCAGCAGCGAAAAAACGTGACGGAGGGCGGAATCATGGAAAACGGAGGGAACCGGACGATTCAGGCGACGCGATACCAGAGGATCCGCCGCCGGCTGACGCTTTTTCACTTGTTCCTGACGCCGGCGCTTTTGGTGATCCTGCTTTGGAGCGGACTTTCTTTCGGGATGCGGGAGAACGCCTGGTTGCTGACGGGCGGGAACGAATGGGGAATGGTCGCGGTTTATTTTCTGCTGTTCTCGCTTTATTTCATGATCTTCGATCTGCCGCTCGCTTATTATTCCGGGTTCGCGCTCGAGCACGAGTTCGGTCTTTCGAACCAGACGTTCAAACAATGGGCCGTCGATTTCCTGAAGAAGGCGGGGCTGTCATTCGCGCTTTCGCTCGTGCTTCTCGAACTTCTGTACTGGATCATCCGGAGCAGTCCGTCGCATTGGTGGCTTTGGGCATGGGCAGGTTACGCGTTCGTCAGTTACGTTCTCGGGAAGGTTTTCCCGGTCCTCATCGTGCCGCTTTTTTACAAGTACGGAAAACTGGAGGACAAGATCCTCGAGGCGAATGTCCTCGCGCTGGCCGCGCGTTTCGGTCTTCCGGCGCAGAATGTTTATTCGTTGAACCTGAGCAAAACGACGCGGAAAGCGAACGCCGCGTTCATGGGGATCGGACGGACGAAGAGGATCGTGTTGAGCGACACGCTGGTCGACCATTTCACGCACGCGGAAGTGGAGATCGTGGTGGCGCACGAGTTGGGCCATTACAAGCACCACGATGTCTGGCGCCTTCTGGGGGTGGGACTGGTCGCGTCGTTCTTGGCGTTCGGCACTGGATTTTTCGGGATCGATCTTTACACGCGCTTCATGGAGTGGGATTCCGCAGCGAACGTGGCCGGGTTGCCGCTCCTGTTCCTGGTCTTTTATGCCGTGAACCTTGCCCTGATGCCGCTCATGAATGCCTATTCGCGGCACCGGGAGGACCATGCCGATCAGTTCGCTCTCAGGGCGTGCGGCAATAAGGACACGTTCATCTCTTGCATGCGGAAACTGGGGGAGCAGAATCTCGCGGACCCGGAGCCGCCCGCGTGGTATGAATGGCTCTTTTATGATCATCCCTCGATCGGCAAGCGGATCGCCATGGCGAAAAAGTACAAAGGTCAGACCGATTCACAGGTTTCGGGAAAATAACAAAATGAGAATTGTAAAAAGCCTTCCTTTGTTTTTCATGAGCTTCGCGTTGTGCGCCGGCACGCTTCATGCGGCGGCATCGTCGTCATCGGACGATCAGGGCAAAGAGTCGGTCGAGCGTCAGCAGAAGATCGAGATCGAGAAATTCTATTACGCGAAGGACGGGAAGATGCCCATGCTCCCGATGGCGATCAAGATGTATAACGAGGCGGTGAAATTTTTCGAGAAGGGCGAGTACGATCTGGCCCGGCAGGCCGCCAACGAGTCGCTGGATCTCGAGGCGCGGAACCCGATGGCGTTGGAACTTTTGGGCGAGATCGAGAATCTCCAGCAGAATTTCGCTGCGGCCAAGGAGTATTACAAGAAGAGCTATCTGCTGAACCCGTCGCCGCGCCTCCGCAAGAAGCTCGAGAAACTCGAACGGGAGAACGCGGTAGAAAAGGACCTCGATACTTTTGACGAGGAGCATTTCATCATCAAGTATCGCGAAGGCGAAGAAGGTTACGAGGGGTTCGGGCTCAGAGAAATTCTAAGGGAAAGTTACCGGCAGATCTCCCAGGACCTCGGATACTATTTCAATCATAAGACGGTCGTGTTGTTCTATAGCGGGGATCAGTTCCGGGAGGTGACGGAGCAGGCCCATTGGGTCGGCGGACTCTATGACGGAAAGATCCGCCTGCCGTCCTTCCGGAGGGATGTGACCAAGACGGACCTGCGCGCCGTCGTGGTCCATGAGATGACGCACGCGTTCGTGGCGGCGTTGAGCGGGATGCGGGCCCCGGCCTGGCTCCATGAGGGGCTCGCCGAATATGAGGCGGGCAAGGTCCGGCCGATCGATCTGATGGTGTTCAATGCGGCGGTCAAAACAAAAACGCTGCTGCCGCTCGCGCAGGTCCTTTCGGACAAGGTGCCCACGGAAAAGAAAGACCCGTTGCTGATCATGCTTTTTTATCAGGAGTCCTACGTGCTGGTGAAATACATGGTCGAGCACTATCAAATGTACCGGATCAAGGAACTTCTCGGCAAATTCAAGGACGGCAAGAGCGCCGAGGAAGCGATCGGAGAGGTTTTGTCGATCTCTCCCAAAAAGTTGGAGCAGGAATGGCTCGCTACACTTTAAGGACCGTCGAGGTCGCCAAGGTCTCGGGGAAAATGCCTTCGAACTGCCGGTACCGCCTTGAGGACGTCGCGCTGAAGGCTTCGGTGAAAAAACTCGGGGTCCTGGTACCGTTGATCGTGACGGGTGGGGAGTCTCCGGTCCTGGTCACGGGGCATCGGCGTTTCGTCGCGGCCCGCGAGTGCGGTCTGCGCGAAGTACCGGCGCTTGAGGCCGGAGAACTGAGCGGACAGGATGCTTTCATCTTGAATCTCGTATCGAATTGGCGTCAGGAATTTTCCGAAATGGACCGGGCCTTCGCGATCGCTCGCGCGGCCGGGGAACTCGGGTTCCGTGAATCCGAGGTCCGGAAGGCCGTTATGCCGCTGCTGGGACTTTCGGAGGACGCGGCCGTCCTTGAGTTCTACCGTGAGGTGCACGGTTGTCCTGCCGCATTCAAAGACCTTATCGAGGACGGGATCCTGCCGTTCCGCGGCATTTCTTTCTTCTTACAATTGTCCAGGGCGGACCAGGAATATTTCGCCAAAGTGACCGGGAAGACCGTGAGGTTGACGAGTTCCCAGCTTCTCCAGATCGGTGAGTGGCTGGTGGACCTGGTGAAAAGCGGCGGGAAGGACCTCGAGACGCTTTTCCGGGAGCACAAGCTGCCGGAATTGCTGGACGTTCCGGGGATGGATCCGCGGACCGGGGCGGACAAACTTTTCAGCGGGATCAGGAGAATCCGCTTTCCCGGATACACGGGCCAGCTCGAGAAATTCGATGACCACAGCGCGTTCATTCTCCGTGACGCCAAGAATCTCAGTCTTCGTCCCGTCGAAGGTTTCGAAGAGAGAGGATTTGAGATCCGTGCGCGGGTGAGGACGCCGGAAGAACTCGATATTCTGCTGAAGAAACTTTCTCAGGAGCGTTCCGCACTTAACTCGTTGTTTGACGTCATGTTATGATTACTATACAATACGCGCTCCGGTATTCATAAAATGAGAAAAATTCTTTTTGTTCTGGCAATATTCCTGGGCGTTCTTGCCCCGTCGTCCCTTCAGGCCGAGGATGTCCGTGTGACCGCCACTTTGAGCAAGCGCACCGTGAGGGTCGGTGAAGAGGTCCGCCTGAACATTCGCGTGACGGGACAGAATATGAACCTCCAGGCGCCGCGGCTTCCCAAGCTTGACGGGTTCGACACCTACTATACCGGCCGCGCCTCCCATATCGCTTTCATCAACGGAGTTTCGAGCGCCAATGTCGAGTTCAGCTATACCCTGGTTTCGCAGAAGGCCGGAAGTTATACGTTGAACGCGATCGAGGTCCCGGTCGGGCAGAACATTCTTCGGACGGAGCCGGTCACGATCGAAGTTACGGGAGGTCAGGCATCGCCCGCCGCCGCAAGTCCTGTTCCCGCGGCGAATTTTCCCCAGCAGCCGCTGCCTTCGTCCGTGCCCCAGCAAAACGTTCCGCAGGGCCCGGTCCAGGCCGTTTCCGCGGGGGGCGATGACAACATCTTTGTTCAGGCCTGGGTCGACCGGAAGAGCGTTTATCAGAACGAACAGTTGCTTCTGACTTATTCGCTCTACACACGCTACGACACCCGGTATGAGGGGTTTGATAAGGAAGCCGAGACGAGCGGGTTCTGGATCGAAGAATTCCCCATGGAGCGGGAGATCGAACGCGAGACGGTGCAGGTCAACGGCAAGCGCTACGTGAAAGCGGACGTAAAAAAACTCGCGCTTTTTCCGACGGCGCCCGGCAGCTACACGATCCAGCCCGGGAGCCTTAAAGTATCGATCCGCGAGGAACCGCAGGGATCCAGCGCCTTTGATGAATTTTTCAGCGACAGTTTTTTTACCGGAGGGTCTTTTTTCGCGCGGCGGCAGAACCGGTTGTTGAATCCGCCGCCGATCCAGCTGACCGTGAAACCTTTGCCGGACGAAGGGAAGCCGGAGGGTTTTCAGGGCGCGGTCGGTTCGTTCAAGGTGACCGCGACGCTGGACAAAGATAAAGTGAAGCAGAACGAGCCCGTCACGCTGAAGCTCGTCATCGAAGGCGAGGGCAACATCGAGACCATCAACCGTCCGAAGCTGCCCGAATTGACCGGGTTCAAGACCTACGACGCGGACACGAATTCCAAACTTTTCAAGACCGGGAACGTGATCGGCGGGACCAAGAGCTTTGAGGTCGTCTTCATTCCGAAAGAGGAGGGCAGCGCGTTCATTCCGCCCCTCGAGTTCAGTTATTTCGATCCGCGGAAGGTAAAATATGTGACGCTCCGGACCCCGAATTTTCCCATCACGGTCGAACACTCGGACCAGTCGTTCCAGATGCCGGAGGATCTGTCGGGCAAGGAGATCTTCCAGAAACAGGTCAAGCTGGAAGCCAAGGACATCCGCTACATCCAGGAGCGGGTCTCGCAGTCTTCGGCGCTCTTTGACAAGGTCTACCTCGTTTTTAAGTGGGGAGATATTGTCCTGCTGTTGATCTTTGCCGTGCTGCTGCTCAAGGACCGCCAGGAGAGGCTTTTTTCCAAAGACGAAGCGCTGCGGCGGCGCAAGCAGGCCCGGTCGGTCGCGTCGGCCAACATGAGAAAACTCAAAAAATTGGCCTCTTCCTCGAAATCCGAAAACGTCGGATCGTTCTTCGAGGAACTGGAGCGGTCCATGACCCAATACATCGCAGATAAATGGAACCTTTCGGCGTACGGAGTGACGCGTCAAAGTCTTGAGGAAGTGCTGGCCGCGCACTTTGGCGCCGCCGACCCGCACCTGAAGGACGTGCTGGAGCTGTACCGTTTGTGTGATGAATCCCGCTTCGGGAAGGGAAGTATTCCGCAGGCGTCGAAAAAAATGGGAATGAAGATCTTCCAGGAAACGGTGAATCGTATCGAAAGGATGAGACGATGAGGCGGCTTTCCGTGCTGATCTTGGGGATCCTTTGTTCCGTTTCGGTGGTCTTTGCCGCCGCGCCGGAGAAAGGTTCCGACTTCCAGGAAGCGAACACGTGCTACCGGACCGGGGATTACGCGAAGGCCGCGAGCCTGTACGCGAAATTGATCGAGAAGGAACCTTCGGTCGCGGTGTATTACTATAATCTCGGGAACGCGGACGTGCGGCTCGGGAAGTTGAGCGCCGGTATCCTGAACTATGAAAAGGCGCTGATCCTGGATCCCCGCAACGAAGACGCGCGGCGCAATCTAAGCCACGCGCGCGGGCTTCTGGAATACCGTGTGGATGATTCGCGGAACTGGTACCTGAAGGCGACGGGCGAGGTCCTGCGCTACATGACGCAACGGGAGGCCCTGTTAGGGGTCCTGATCGTTGTCTTTGTTTTTCTTTTGAGCGGGATCGTTCACTTTTTGACCGGCCGCGCGCTGTTCTGGAACGCGTGGCACAAATTCATTTTTCTCCTTCTGCTGCTGGCCGGGCTGGTGGCTTTCGGGAAACACGCGCAGCGGGACCTGTTCCGCGACGCGATCGTGATGCAAAAGGAATGCGAGGCCCGCTACGGCCCTTCCGAGCACGACCAGGTCGCGTTCCGCATGGGCGAGGGGATCAAGGTATTCGTGATGGACCGGCGGGAGGACTGGAGCCGCGTGCTGCTGACGAACGGGGAGAGCGGCTGGGTGAAGAATTCCGACATTGCCGAGGTCGAAATATGAACTCTGAAAACAGGAAGATCTGACGAATGAAAAAGCAACCTGACGCGGCGGGACATTTCGGGCCTTACGGGGGACGGTATGTTCCCGAGACCCTGATGAAGGCGTGCGCCGAATTGACGTGTGCCTACCAAAAGCTCCGCAAAGAAAAAAAGTTCCGGCAAGAGGTCCGTCATTATCTCGAGACGTACGCCGGGCGGCCGACCGCGCTTTACGAGGCGAGGAACCTTGCGGACCATTTCGGGCGCGGGCGCATTTTCCTGAAACGCGAGGACCTGCTTCATACCGGCGCTCATAAGATCAACAATACGCTCGCTCAGGGACTTCTTGCCAAGCGGCTCGGCAAGACGCGGATCGTTGCCGAGACCGGCGCGGGCCAGCACGGCGTGGCCGCCGCGACGGCCGCCTGCGTTTTCGGGCTCAAGTGCGTGGTCTATATGGGGGCGGTGGACATCGAACGTCAGGCGCTTAATGTTTATAAGATGAAACTTCTCGGTGCGGAGGTCCGGCCGGTTTATTCAGGTTCACAGACGCTCAAGGACGCGACGAACGAAGCGATCCGCGATTGGGTGACGCATGTTGAGGATACCCACTACCTGCTGGGATCCGTTGTCGGGCCGCACCCGTATCCCATGATGGTGCGTGATTTCCAGTCGGTAATCGGAAAAGAGGCGCGCGCCCAGGTCCTCCAGGCGGTAAAAAAACTTCCGGAATATCTTTTGGCCTGCGTGGGCGGCGGGAGCAATTCGATGGGGTTCTTTTTTGATTTTTTAAAAGACCGGAAGGTCCGCATGATCGGCGTGGAAGCGGCCGGCGAAGGCGTCGCGAGCGGACATCACGCGGTGACCATGATGAAGGGCAAGCCGGGCATTCTTCATGGTATGAAAAGCTATTTGCTTCAGGACCCGAACGGCCAGGTTCAGCTCGCGCATTCGATCTCCGCGGGACTGGATTATCCGTCGGTCGGTCCGGAGCATTCTTATCTCAGGGATTCCGGCCGCGTGCGTTATGAATCGGCCACGGATCGCGAAGCGCTCCGGGCATTCGAACTTCTGACACGGTGTGAGGGGATCATGCCGGCGTTGGAGCCCGCGCACGCGTTGGCGTATCTTCCGCGGCTGATGTCCAAGACGAAAAAGACGGACGTCGTGGTGGTGTGTCTGTCGGGCCGCGGGGACAAGGACATGGCCACCGTCCAAAAACATTTGAAGGCTTAATGTGGGAACGACCAATTTTTTAGACTGGAAGATCCGCGAAGCAAAAAGGAAAAAAAGGAAGCTTTTTTGCGTTTTCCTGACCTGCGGCTTTCCGGACCTTGCGGCGACGGAACGGTTGATACTTTCCGCCGAACAAGCGGGCGTGGACATCCTCGAGCTCGGATTCCCGTTCTCCGACCCACTGGCCGACGGGCCGACCATTCAGTACGCGTCCGAGCAGGTTTTGAAGCGCTCCCTTTCGATCGCGGACGCTTTCGCGCTCGTGCGCCGGGTCCGGCGGAAGGGTTCCAGGATCCCGATCGTGTTTTTTGGTTATCTGAATCCGGTCTATGCCTACGGCGAAAAGGAATTCGCGCGCGACGCGCGGGAAGCCGGTCTGGACGGACTGATCGTTCCGGACATGCCTCCCGAGGAAGAACTCGCTTTTCAGAAGGAATGCCGGAAAAATAAGCTGCGGTTGGTCTACCTTGTGGCGCCCACGACCACGGACGAAAGGGCCAAAGGACTTGTCCAAAGATCGCAGGGGTTCGTGTATTATGTCTCGCTTCGAGGTGTGACGGGTGTCAGAAGCGGGATCCCGAAGGACCTCGAGGAGCGTCTGAAAAAATTGAAGCGAATGACCGACAAACCCGTGCTGGTCGGTTTCGGCGTCTCGGCGCCGGGCCAGGCCCGTGTGATCGCGGAAATGAGCGACGGCGTGATCGTGGGGAGCGCGGTGATCGAGCATCTCAAACAGGGAGTCGGTCCTGCCGAGAGGTTCATCGAAAAAATGGCGAAGGCCGTCCACGGTTCATGAGCGCGGCGCTGCTCGGACTGGATCTCGGGGAAAAAAGGGTCGGAGTGGCGGTGGTGCCGCGGGGGACGACGATGGCGTTCCCTCTCAAGACGATCCCGAGAAAAGGGCGGGAACAATTCGCGGCGGAGATCGAAGCGCTCGTGAAGGAACAGAAGGCCGAGAAGATCATCATCGGTTTTCCCAGGACGCTCAAGGGAACGATCGGTCCCGCGGCGCAAAAAGTGGCCGACGATGTGAAATGGCTTGAGACGCGGTGGAGCGTTCCGGTCGTTTTTTGGGATGAATGGCTTTCGACGAAAGAGGCCGGCCGGGTGTTGCTTGAGGCCGACGTGAGCCGCGAAAAACGGAAGGAAGTCATCGATCAGCTGGCGGCGCAGCGCATCTTGCAGAGCTATCTGGACAGCACTCTGAACAGGCAAGAGGAATAGGTCCTATCATGAGTTATGAGGTCACGACACTCGAGAACGGGGTAAGGCTTTTGACGGTCCCGATGCGCAATCGTGATTCGGCGGGAGTGGCGGTATGGGTGAAGACGGGCGGACGTTACGAAACGCTGAAGCTTTCCGGCGTTTCCCATTTTCTGGAGCATATGCTCTTCAAGGGGACCCGCAAACGCAGTACCCGGCAGATCAAAGAGGAGATCGAGGGCGTCGGCGGGGTCCTGAACGCTTTCACGGGCGAAGAAGCGACCTGCTATTTTTCGAAGATCCTGAAGCCGTATTTTTTCCGGGCGCTGGAAGTGCTTTCGGATATGGTGCTTCACGCCACGGTCCCGCAGGAAGAGCTTGTCAAAGAAAAGACGGTCATTCTGGAAGAGATCAAGATGTACCGCGATCTTCCCGCCCACCACGTTCATGACCTGTTGGGAGAACTTCTGTGGCCCAAGCAGGCGCTGGGCCGGACGCTTGCGGGGACACCCGAAACGGTCTCCCGGATGACGCGCGCGGATATCCTGGGGTACAAGAAGGATTATTATCACAACAGCAATATTCTAGTCTCGGTCTCGGGGGACATCGAACATGAGGATGTTCTCAAGCAACTTAAATCCTTTTACCCGGCAGGAAAACGCCGGAAGCCGTCGGCGTTCACGAAGAGCGAAAGCCGGCAATCAAGGCCCAGGACCCATTTTTATGAAAAAAAGACCGAGCAAACGCATCTGGTGGTCGGTCTCCATGCCTTGCCGCGAGTTCATCCGGACCGCTATAAGCTGGGACTTCTGCACGTGATCCTCGGCGCGAACATGTCGAGCCGACTTTTCGAAGAGGTGCGCGAAAAACGCGGGCTGGCGTATGAGATCAAGACGAACATCGCGGCGTACCAGGACACCGGCGCTTTCACGATCTCGGCCGGAGTGGAAACGGGGAAGACCGGCCGTGCCGTGACGGTCATCCTGAAAGAACTGGCGAAAGTCCGGAAGGCCCTTGTGAACCCGGGCGAACTCCGGCGTGCGAAGGATTATTTTATGAGTCAGGTTTATATGGGCGTGGAGGACACGCTGGACCACCTGCTCTGGGCGGGGGAAAAGTTCCTTTGTTCCGGCGAATTGCCGGATAAGGAAGAGATCCGCCAGCAGGTCGAGGCCGTGACGCTTGAGGATATCCGATCGGTGGCGCGTCAGCTTTTCAGGACGCAGAACCTGAACTTCGCGCTCATCGGGCCGGTGCCTTCCCAAATGCAAAAGAATATTATCCGGGACCTCGTGATCGAGGGGTCCTAAAGGAGACGTTTTGAAAAAGATCCTGATCGCTCCGAGTTTGCTTTCAGCGGATTTCAGCCGTCTGGCTGACGAGATCCGGGAAGTGGAAAAGGCGGGTTGCGACCTGCTTCACGTGGATGTCATGGACGGCCATTTTGTCCCGAACCTCACGATCGGCCCGTTGGTCGTGAAGGCGGTCCGCAAAGTCACGAAGCTGCCGCTCGACGTTCATCTGATGATCGAGAATCCGGTGCGGTTCATCGCGGAGTTCAAGAAGGCCGGCGCGGACTGGATCACGATCCATATCGAGGCCGAAAAAGAGGCCCGTAAGACCTTGAGAGAGATCCGGAATTTGGGCGCAAAGGCCGGCATTTCCGTGCGGCCGGGCACCCCGATCCAGGAGATTTATCCGTTCCTCGACGATCTGGACCTCGTTCTGGTCATGTCGGTCGAGCCCGGTTTTGCGGGTCAGGCGTTCATGCCGGAGATGATGGGAAAACTCCGCCTCCTGAGGCCTCACTTTTCAAAACTCATTTCCGTCGACGGCGGCGTTGATCCCCAAACGGCCCCTCAGGCCCTTGATGCGGGAGCGGATGTTCTGGTGGCGGGAAGCGCCATTTTCGGTCAGAAAGACCGGGGACAGGCGGTCGCTGTGTTCCGCGAGATCTCGAAGCGTATCTCCTGATGGACCCCAAGAAGATCCGCAATTTTTCGATCATCGCGCACATTGACCACGGCAAGTCCACGCTCGCGGACCGTCTTCTGCTGGATACCGGCGCCATCACCAAGCGCGAGTTCCGCGACCAGATCCTCGACGACATGGAGCTCGAGCGCGAACGCGGGATCACGATCAAGGCCCGCGCGGTGCGCATCCACTACAAAAGCTATTGGCTCAACCTGATCGATACGCCCGGCCATATCGATTTCACCTACGAGGTCTCGAAAAGTCTCGCGGCCTGCGAAGGCGTGCTGCTGCTCGTGGACGCCGGCCAGGGGATCCAGGCCCAGACCGTGACGAACCTTTATCTGGCGATGGAACGCAATTTGACGATCATCCCGATCATCACCAAGATCGACCTTCCGACCGCGGAGCCCGAGCGCGTGCGGGACGAAGTGAAGGATTTCCTCGGGATCGACGCGAAAAGCATCCTTTTTTCAAGCGCCAAGACGGGCGAAGGAACGGAAGAGATCCTCAAGGCCATCATCGAGAAGATCCCGCCGCCGTCGGGAGATCCGGAAAAACCGCTTAAAGCGCTGATCTTTGATTCCAAATTCGACAGTTATCAGGGCGTCGTGGCCTATTTTCGCGTGTTCGACGGGAAACTTCACCCGCATGATCAAGTGCTGATGATGCAGACGCGGACGCCGCACGAGATCGACCAGATCGGGATCTTCAATCCGAACCCCGAACCGGTCACGGAACTGAGCGCGGGAGCGGTCGGCTATCTGAACGCGAATATTAAGGACATCGCGGAGGTGAAGATCGGGGACACGCTGACGCTCGCCACGAACCCGGCGCCCGAGCCGCTGCCGGGATATCAGGACGTCAAGCCGATGGTGTTTTGCGGGCTTTACCCGATCCAGGCGAAGGATTTCGCGTTGCTGCGCGACGCGCTCGCGAAACTCCGGCTCAACGATTCCTCGTTCGTGTACGAGCCGGAATCTTCGGCGTCGCTGGGCCACGGTTACCGCTGCGGATTTCTGGGGCTTTTGCACATGGATATCATCAAGGAGCGCCTTGAACGGGAATTCAATCTGGAATTGATCATCACGGCACCCAGCGTCGTGTACAAGATCCTCACGACCAAGGGGGAGATCCTGGAACTGGACAATCCCACAAAACTGCCGCCCCCGCAGCAGATCGAGATCATGGAAGAACCTTACATCCGGGCGCACGTGATGATCCCGTCCACCGCGCTCGGGGTGATCATGCAGCTTTGTCAGGACCGGCGCGGGATCTACAAAAGTACGGAATATCTTGATGCGAAGCGCGTGATGCTGACGTACGAGATCCCTCTTTCCGAGGTTGTGATGGACTTCTATGATAAGATCAAGTCGCTTACGGCCGGCTATGGGTCGCTGAACTATGAGTTCATCGGGCACAAGCCTTCGGACCTCGTCAAGATGGACATCCTGATCAACGGCGAGCCGGTGGACGCGCTCGCGATCATTACGTGGAAGGAAAAGGCCTATCCGCGCGGCAAGGCGCTCGTGGAAAAGCTCAAGGAAGTGATCCCGCGGCAGATGTTCGAGGTCATCATTCAGGCCGCGATCGGTTCCAAGGTGATCGCCCGCGATTCGATCAGCGCGATCAAAAAGAACGTGACCGCCAAATGTTACGGCGGGGACATCACGAGAAAACGGAAATTGTGGGAACGTCAAAAAGAGGGAAAAAAGCGCATGAAGAAGATCGGACGGGTCGACCTGCCTCAAGAGGCGTTCATCAGCATCCTGAAGGTGGAGTGATATGGAACCGAATTATTTTTCGATGATCCAGCAATATCTTTGGGTGCCGCCGACGCTGCTTTTCCTGGCGTTCATTTTCCGGGAGAGGATCGCCGAGAACTGGAAGCTCGCGCGCAAGGAACCGAAACGGTGGCTTCTGGCGAAGTGGAAGAACTGGGGGGAGCCGCTCCTTATCGCGGCGCTGCTCGCGATCGCGATCCGCACGTACCTTTTCGGGCCCTACAAGATTCCGACGGGTTCCATGAAACCGACGTTCATGGAGAATGACAAGATCTTCGTGGACAAGCTCAGCTACCGTTTTCACGAGCCGGCACGCGGCGACATCATCGTCTTCAAATATCCGCGCGACCGCAAAAAGGATTTCGTGAAGCGGCTCGTGGGACTTCCCGGGGACACGGTCGAAATTCGGAAGGGGATCCTGCTCGTGAACGGAAAACCGATGACCGACCCGCCCTTCGGGATGCACACTTACTACAACGTGGAGGACTGGGATTTCGGGAAATCCGGCCAGGTCATCCGCGTTCCCGCGGACCATTATTTCGCTCTGGGCGACAACTCAGCTCATTCCGCGGACAGCCGCCAATGGGGATTTGTCCCCAAGAAAGATCTCATCGGGAAGGCCTTCATGATCTGGTGGCCGCCCAAACGGATCCAACTCGCCCACTGAACTTTTCCGGAAAATGATCCTGAGATCGCGTCTCGCATAGCAGTACCCCGTCCGGTGCCCCCAGCTCATGCAAGGCGGACGAAATTGAACGGGTGGCAGAGCATAAAATTCCGGGACCTTCCCTACGAATTCATTAAATCTTGCGCGGATTCTGCCGTAAATGAATTTGCGGAGGGAACAGGAAATGCAATCGGAATTGTTCGAGTTATCATCCCCGAAGGTGCAGGAAAGCGCGGCTTCTTTAAGGCCGACCTTTATCGAAAGGACCTCATTCACTTTGACGCTCGAGCAGGCGATCGGGTTGACGATCGTGCTGCTCGTTTTCTATGTGCTGACTTTTTCCTGGGGGGTCGAGCGGGGGAAACATTTGACTTTTGAAACGCACACGGTGAGACCGGCTGCGGTCCCGGTCGAAACGGTCGCGGTTTTCGAGGAACCTGCGCCTGTGGCGAAAGTAGTCGAAACAGTCACGAAAAAGACGCCGGTGATCGTCAGTGAGCTTCCCAAACCCGTGGCTTCGGTGAGTAAACCGGTCGGTAAATATACGATCCAGTATGTGACGTATGTCACCCAATCCGCCGCGGACCGGGAGGCCCAGAGGATCACCAAAAGGGGCCACTCCGCGTTCGTGATCCCGACAGGAAATCATTTTCAGGTCTGCATCCAGGCCTTCCAGACGCGGCAGGAAGCCTCTCGTTTCTTGAAATCGCTCAAGGCCCAGCGGACGGTCTCGATGGACGCCTACGTGCGTGCCATTCCGGCCTGATCGGCCGGAATATCCGGGTCTTCTGTTTTCTTCTCCGATCTCCCTTACTTTCATCTAGCCAATGGGTCCTTCCATCGGTATAATACGCATCTCCAGCAGCGAGGCTGTTCGGACCGATCCAATTTTAAAAACCAAAGGAGTTAATTGTCTTATGTCGCAGCATCCAAGTCTGCGTTCCGATAGCGTCGGGACCAAGCATCGCAATGTTTTCAAGCGTTTTGAACGGGTCAAGAAACTTCAGGCGATGGGAAAATGGAGCGACGCGAGTTCCGCTTATAATTTGCCCAAGGTCAAGTCTCTCAAGATCAAGATGAAAAAGGTCAAGGAGCCGAAGGTTCCCGCCGCGGGTGAAGAAGCCGCCGCTCCCGGAACGGGAGCCACCGCTGCCGCTGCAGCGCCCGCAGGAAAGGCCGCAGCTAAACCTGCCGCCAAACCGGCCGCTAAAGCAGCCGGCGATGCCAAAAAAGCATAAACTATGATCACGATCCGCAGGTCCACGCAGGAAGACGAAAGAGCCGTGATCGATCTCATCAACGGCATCATGAGTCATGAATTCCACGAAGCAAAGCAGGCTTATCCGGTAGAGGACGTCGAGTGCATCAGTAAGGCCTACGGCGGGATCGGCGAGGCTTTTTTCGTGGCGCTTGATGACGCGTCGCATCGCGTGGTGGGAACGGTGGCGATCAAAAAAGAGGACGGGCGCACCGCGTTGCTCCGCCGGCTGTTCGTCGCGACGACGCACCGGAACCTAAAGATCGGGAAGAGGCTTATCGACCGCGCCCTGGAATTCTGCCGCGAAGTGGGTTATGAGGAGGTCGTTTTCAAGACGACTTCAAAAATGTCCGCCGCGATCGATCTGTGCAAAAAAAACGGTTTTCTTCAACGGGCGCACATCGTCCTTGGCCCGATCGAATTGATCAAGCTTTCACTGCCGCTTGGCGGGAACGGGCATAGTGCGAAAGGGAAGGCTTAGCATGGGGTTTTTTTCCAACAAGAAGGGCGCTAAAGGGTCGCCCAACGCGCCGCTTTCAGAGGCGGAGATCCACCGGAAACTTTACGGCGAATTTGAAGCTGTTTCCGCGCATACGGTTTCCGGAGAACGGGAGCATTTAAAGGATCCCGTGACGCCCGCGCCGTCGAAGCCGAAAGAACCTTCGGCGCCTTCTGACCTTTTCAGTGTTTCCCGTGACGCCATGATCGAGCCGGAAGTGCCCAAGCGCCCGCTCCGTCCCATGATCAAGTCACCCGAGAGTTCTTCGCGCCACGTGCCGATCCAGGAATTCGAGAAAAAAACGGTCCCTGACGCGGGACCTGTGGACGCCTACGCGCGTTTTCGTTCCGGGATTTCCTCCGGGAAAATGAAATTCGAGATCTCTTCGACGCTGAAGAAGCTCTTCGAGAGCGGCGGCGCCTTCGTGGTCGGACTGTTCGATCCCAGGCGCGTGATGGTAAGGCGCGTTTTTTACTGGAGTTCCGCCGTGCTGGTTGTCTTTCTATTATTCTGGGGAGTGAATGTTCTGAATTCCCAACGGGAAGAAGCGATGAAATCCCAACCGAAAAATCGCCGGGAATTGCCGTCCGTGACCATCGTTCTTTCGGAACCTGCGCGACCCGCGGTGGCCAACGCGAAGACGGTGGCGACCGAGCGGCCCGTGGTGATCACACCGGCCCCGCCGCGTGCGTCTTCCCGCGAAGTCGTAATTACGCCGGCCGTTCCGGCGAAGCGCAAGATCTTTCCGGTAAGTTCTTCGCGGCCCTACGTGATCCAGGTGGTGACCTATCCGGGTCTGGAGGACGCAGCACGTGTTGTGGAAACATTAAAGAATGAGAAACTCGAAGCCTTTTCGAAGGAATATAAAAGAGCGAGCGGACGCGTCTATTATGTGGTCTTTATCGGCGGGTACCGTACCGAGGCAGAGGCCCAGTCCCATCTCGTGAAATTCCGCGCCAAAGAAGTTGCGCGGCCCTTTCAGGATGCATTCGTAAGGACGATCTGATGGCAAACTTTATCTGGGATGGTTTTAACAAGCGGAAATTCCAACGGGTCCATCTGACCTGCGATGTTGTTGTCCGCCCGCAGGGGAAGGCGAAAGTTTATAAGGCCGTCACGGAGGACGTCGGAATGGGAGGTGTTTCCGTGATGTTGGAAGATGCCCTGGAACGTTTCGATCGCTGCAGTATCAGTCTCGAGCTTAAGGACGGGGAGCCCCCGGTGCAGTGCGCGGGCCGTAGCGTGTGGGTCATTCCGAGCGGCAATGCGAGATCGACGAAAAAAGCTTACGATACGGGTATCGAGTTCCTGGAGATCGATGAATTTTCGCGCAAGCGTTTGCAATCGTTCCTGACCCCTCCGGTAAAAAAAACGTAACGATCGTCCTCTCTATGGCGCAACAGCCCTCGTTCGATATTGTTTCCCAGCTCGACCTCCAAGAGGTCGACAATGCCGTCAATCAAACCAAAAAAGAGCTTTTGACCCGATTTGACTTCAAGGGGAGCAAAAGTTCCATTGAATTGATCAAGGAAGAGAAGAAGATCAAGATCGTCGCCGATGACGATATGAAACTCCGCAATCTTCAGGACATTCTCAAGACCCGCATGGCAAGCCGTAAGCTGTCCATGAAGTCGCTGGAGTTCAAGACGCCGGAGAAGGCGTTCGATGACTGTCTCCGCCAGGAGGTCAGTTTGATCCAGGGGATCCCGCAGGACAAGGCCAAAGAGATCGTCAAGGCCATTAAAGACATGAATTTCAAGGTCCAGGCGGCTATTCAGGGTGATGAGATCCGCGTTACGTCCAAAAGTAAGGATGAACTTCAGGCTGTGATCCAACACCTCAGGGCGCTTACGCTGCCCATTCCCATCCAATTTGTTAATTTTCGCTAACCCTTTTATTAATAAACAGTTAGGACGATTTTAGTTCTTCAGAGTGCCATGTGGGGCCGTCCGATAGACGGTCCGAACAGGACAAAAAAATGGGCTCCTACCCTTGTAAATCCAGGACTCATGTGTTATTTTTCCCAAGTCCGGGGTTGATGGCAGTTAATTTTGCTCCTGGAGCAGTCGATAAACATACGGACATTCAGTCGCGGTTTTTTTAATTAACTTTGCCCGAGAAGAAAAAAGGAGGCGGAAATGGAAACGGAGAAGCGCAAATTTAAGCGCTTTGACGCTTACATGAGTGTCAAATATTCTGGAACGGAAGGCACGACCTCGAAGGGGATCGGTATCAGCCGCGATCTGTGTCGTGAAGGCCTTAAGATAAACTTCGGTCAGTCGCTTAAAGAGGGTTCGCAGCTTGATCTCGAGATCCTTATTCCCGATGACCCGAAGCCGATCTTCAGCGCCGGTATTGTGACGTGGACCCGCGCGGCCGAAGGTTCCAATCAGGGTTATGATCACGGCGTCAAGCTCGTGAATATGGATCCTGTCGACAAATTCCGTGTTCTTGATTACGCCTACAATCATTGGCTTGAAACCAAGGTGAATGATTTCGCCGACCCGGAGCGCAGCCAGGAGTGGTAGACGTAGGCCGCTGAGCCTACGTGCCGGTTTTCTGATTTTGCGTTCTCCCGCATTTTCCTCTCTACGTACGGGATTCGCGTTCATGCGCTGTAAGGGGATACGCCACTTTTGCCGATATACTTCCCAAGATGAATTTTTTCCCGTTCAGAAAAAAAACGAACTCCGGGACCAAGAGCGGCCATCTCTTGGGGCCGATGCCCCTGTTCTCGTCCCTCACCCCTGAAGAGCTATCCCTCATCGAACAGAAATCGCGGATCGTAGGGTTCAAACGCGGCGACATTGTTTATCAGGAAGGAACGCCCGCCGAGGCCTTTTACATCATTATCTCCGGACGATTCCGCCTTTTCACACGCGCCCGCGGGGCCGAGCCCGAGGCTACACTGCTTTACTTTTATCGGGGCGAGCATTTTGGCGAGACCTCGCTTTTGACGGGGAACGTTCACAGCGCGTCGGTCGAGGCCAAGACCGATGCGGTGGCGCTTACGATCAGCGCTGAAAATTTTCACAAGCTGCTTCAGGAGATCCCGTCATTGGCGATCCATTTGAGCCGCTCGCTCGGGCGCCACTTGACCCGCGAAGAGCTCGGTTACAGCAGCCACCGCCGTGAGGTTCGTATTGCTGCTTTTTATAGTGCGGCGAACACGGAGGGGATGGCACGTTTCCTTTGCGATTTCCTGAATGTTCTCAAGGCCGAAACTCGTCAGAAGATCCTTCTGATGGACCTCTCGGATGAATTGGGGGCTCATCTGCCGAATGACTTCCGTCGCGAGGGTGAGAGCGGGTTCGACCTTAAGGAAATGGACCCCTCCCAAGAGGGGGCGATCCAAAAAGCCATCTTGGCGAGCGAGACAAGTTTTGATTACCTGCGGTTCACCAATAATGACGCCCGGGATACCGAAGAGAAAAAATTCGCGACGCTCCTAACGCATCTGACGTATCACTACGATTATCTGTTGATCTACCTGCCTGAACGCAGTACTCCCGTGACGGTCAAGGCGCTCAACTATTCGGACCGGGTATACCTTTGGGCCGAAAAAAGAACGGATGTTTTTACGTTCGCCGATAAGAAGGTCACTGAACTTTGCGACGATTTCGGTTTCGGCAAGAACGAGATCAAGATCATTCTTCCGCTTCAGGAAGACGGAGATCCCGCCCCGGACGGTAAGGAGGCGATGCCCGAGATACGGCTTTTTACCATGCCTCCTTCACTTCAATCCCACCGTTACCGTTATGAGAAGACCATTACTTTTCTGGCCCGGGAATGGTCTGAACGGCTGGTAGGTCTTGTCCTCGGTAGCGGCGCGGCCTACGGTCTTTCGCATATCGGCGTCCTCCGCGTTCTGGAAGAAGAGAAGATCCCGGTGGATATTATCGCCGGTTCCAGTGTCGGGGCGCTTGTCGGGGCACTGTGGGCGGCAGGTTATGATTCCCACGAGATCGAGAAAATAGCCAAGTCCCTTGACAAGAAGAACGTTTTTTTTAAATTGCTGGGATTTCGCGACATCTCTGCGTTCTATCGCGGATTTTTTAAAGGGAATCAGATCTTGCGTTTCCTCTCCGAGCACTTTAGAGACACTACGTTCAAAGACCTGAAGATCCCCGTGAAGATGGTCGCGACGGACCTTTTGACGTCCGAAGAGGTGGTCCTCGACTCGGGGTCGGTGGTGAACGCTCTCCGCGCGTCGATCTCGATCCCGGGATTCCTGCGGCCGGCGCAGCACAAAGGAAGCTACCTGATCGACGGGGGGATCGTGGGGCCGCTGCCCGTGAGGGTTCTCGCGGACATGGGCGTGCGGCGCATTATCGCGGTGAACGTTCTGCCGGGGCCGAAGGAACTTATCGAGCGCAATGAGATCCGCCGCAAGGCGTTCCATCAGTCGTTCCAGCGGCAGGGACATTGGAAAAAAGTGATCGCAAAGACCCTGGACCGCCTGCAGCGCCGGTATACGTCGAATATTTTCAACGTGGTCATGAATTCCATCATGTTCGGGTCCTTTGAGGTTGCGCGGATGGAGGGGAGCGGTGCGGACGTTTATATTCACGCGGCCGTGCCCGACGCGCACTGGATCGAATTCTATTCCGCGGACAAGTTTATCCAGGAAGGCATGAAGAAGACACGGGAACAATTGGCGGAGATCCGCCAGCTTCTGGTAGAATGACCCCGCCATTTTCCATCCTATTCTTACGAGGCCAGGTCTCATGAAGACAATTGTTATCGCGGGGGCGGTCCGGACGGCCCAGGGCAAACTGGGCGGCGCGCTCAAGAATTTTACGAACGCGTCATTGGGAGCGATTGCTTTACGGGGGCTGCTTGAACGCACGAAGGTCCCGCCATCCGCTATCGATGAAGTGATCATGGGGTGCGCGGCCCAGCAGTCGGACGCTCCGAACATGGCTCGCGTCATCGCATTGAACTCCGGGATCCCGCAGAGCACTCCGGCCTTTACGGTTTCAAGGAATTGCGCGTCCGGCCTTCAGGCCATCGTGAGCGCCGTTCATATGATCCTGGCCGGCGATGCCGGCGTGGTCGCGGCGGGAGGCGTGGAAGTCATGTCTTCGGTGCCGTACGTAAATCGTGACCTCCGGTTCGGCAAAAAGCTCCGTGATTCCACGATGATCGACTCTCTTTGGGAGGGACTCCGGGATCCGGTCTCGGGATTAATGATGGGGGAAACGGCTGAGGTTCTCGCGGAAGAATTCAAGATCAGCCGCCGGGAGCAGGACGCTTTCGCGGCGGAGTCGCATCTAAAAGCTGTTCAAGCGGCCCGCACGTCGAAATTCGAAGGAGAGATCATCCCCGTGCCGCTTTTGTCCCGGTCCAGAAAAGAAAAAACAGAGACTTTTTTCACGAACGATGAAGGCCCGGATCCGGCGGCGGACATTCAATCTCTGGGGCAATATCCCGCGGTTTATAAAGAGGGCGGGACTGTGACCGCGGGAAACGCCTGTCCGATCTCGGATGGGGCGGCAGCAGTTCTTGTGACCACCCAAGAAAAAGCCAAAGAGCTCGGGTTAGAAGTGCTTGCGACTGTGAAGAGTTGGGCTTTTTCGGGGTGCGATCCCCGGCGAATGGGGATCGGTCCGGTTGACGCGACGCATGGAGCGCTTCGGAAGGCCGGGCTTTCACTCGCGGATATTTCGCTTATAGAGGTCAATGAAGCCTTTGCCGCGCAATATTTGGCCGTGGAACGGCTTCTGAAACTTGACCGTAAGCGCGTCAATGTGAACGGGGGGGCGATCGCTTTGGGGCATCCGGTCGGTGCGACCGGGGTGCGGATCGTGGTATCGCTGCTCCATGAGATGAAGTGGCGCGGCGCACCCCTCGGCCTTGCCTCCCTTTGTGTTGGTGGAGGGCAGGGAGGCAGTATCGTGCTCGGGCGTTCGTAGCCATTATTCGTCGTTTGTTTTGCGGGTGAATGACCGTGCAGCGGCGGATATTTATGATCGCCAGTAATGTTGACCACGACCGGATATAGTTAAAGAAATAGCCAATTTTTTACGATACTTGGTATCATATATGCGTGGTGTTCTGAGGAAGGTTTTTGTCTACCGGGGATCAGAGAATGCGTAAATGGAGCGTGGGGCTTCTAGTAGCGGCTTTTTTTCATTTGGGGATATCGGCTTCCTTGGGAGCCGCCGAAGTCAAGAAAACGGTTTCACCGGATCAGTCCTCCACTAAGGCTTCCAAACAGCTTTCCGCGATGACCCCGCAGTCGGTAGGCGACGGGATCGCCAGGATGATCACCAGGCCGAAGGCGGCGCAATCTTCCAAAACGTCCAAGACGGCGGCAAAGCCCACGGCGAAGGCCAATGCAGCGGTTTCTAAAGCGGTACCCGTAACGCCGTCCGCGAGTGGGAGCCGGCGGTCCGGTTATGTACCGCCGCCGCCCAAGACCGCGGAGCCGCAGATCCGTCAGGAGATCCAGAGGATCCTCGATCTGGACAAGAAGATCAAAAGCCTCCAGCTGAACCGGTCGGCGCAGCTTCAGCGGATTCAGGAACAGGCGCGCATCCATCAGAAGATCCTGGGCGAGCTAGAAGCCTCCAAAAAAGCAAACACTGTCTCGAAGCCTCTGGAGAAAGACGCGCTCCTCGCACAGGAAAAGATCCGCATCATTCGTGAAGAGACCCAGCGCAATTCCAAAATGGTCGACGAGATCCAGAAGAAGTCCGCCGGTGAAAGTGCTCCGCAAGCCGCGAAAGAAAAGCCACGGGCGGCCTGAAGCCAAGGCCCATGGCTCCCAAACGTCCTGAATTTCCCCCTGACGGCATCGAAGAGAACGGCAACCTGCTCCAGGTGTTGCGTCAACGAGCCCGGTTCTTTGGCAGGAAAAAAGCGCTCTTCTATAAAGTCAACGGCGAGTACTCCGGTTCCTACACGTGGCATGAATGGATGGAGCGGGCCCGCGAGGTCACCTTAGCGCTTCACGCGATGGGGATCCGCAAGGGGGATCATGTCGGCATCCTTGCCGAAAATTGTCCGGAATGGACATTCGCCGATCTCGGCATTCTGGGGCTCGGCGCTGTGACCGTGCCGATCTACCCGACCGCTTCCGCGGAGGATACCCGTTTTATTATCGAGCACTCCCGGTTGAAGGCCTTGTTCGTCGCGACCCGGGAACAGTTCGATAAAGTCTGTGACTTTTCCGGCGGATTTCTCCCCGGTGGTTTGATCATATTTTTTACGGCTCTTTCAGATGACGAGAACTCTCTGGCGGCATTCCGCGCCAACGGCAGAGTGTACGAACTGAACCATCAGGGTCTGTACGATCAATGCGTGAGGGACGTCGGGCCCGACGATCTCGCCACGATCATCTACACCTCCGGGACGACCGGCGCGCCCAAGGGCGTGATGCTGACGCACCGCAACTTTATCGCCAATTATCAGGGGGCCTTCCAGCGTATCCAGATCGACGAGCGAGATTCGGTGCTTTCATTCCTTCCGTTGAGCCACGTTTTTGAGCGGCTCGCCGGGTATTATTATCAGGTGGCCTACGGGGTGTCGATCTATTACGCCGAAAGCGTTGCGACCGTCGCCGAGGATATCCGCAAGGTCCGGCCGACGATCGTGGTCGCGGTTCCGCGATTCTATGAGAAGACCCACGCGCGCATACTCGAGAGAGTGCAGCAGGCTTCCCGGTTGCAACAGCGTCTCTTTCACTGGGGGGTCCGTATCGGCACGCGGGTGGCGCAGATGAAGACCCGCAAGCAAAATGTGCCGTTCGGGCTCGCTCTTTGCTTTCTGATCGCCCGCGGGCTCGTTTTCAGCAAGATCAAACAGGCCATGGGAGGACGGATCCGTTTTTTTATTTCAGGAGGAGCACCGCTTTCGAAAGACCTGGCGCGTTTTTTCTATGCCGCAGGCATCTTGATCCTGGAAGGCTACGGTTTGACCGAGACCTCGCCCGTGATCGCGGTCAATGCGATCGGAGACCTGAAGTTCGGGACCGTCGGCAGGGTGATCCCGGGTATCAGCGTGAAGATCGCCGAGGACGGCGAGATCCTGACGTCCGGCCCCTGTGTGATGAAAGGCTATTACGAGAACAAGGCCGCCTCGTCGGAATGTATCAAGGACGGATGGTTCCACACGGGCGACATCGGGGCCTTCGACAGTGAAGGTTTTTTGCGTATTACGGACCGCAAGAAAGACATTATCGTGTTGGCGGGCGGAAAGAATGTCGCGCCGCAGAACATCGAGAATCGCATCCTCTCCGACGGTCTTTTTTCCCAGGCAGTGGTCCTTGGCGATAAACGGCCGTACCTTTGCGCTCTGATCGTGGTGAATCGGAACGACGTTCATCAGTTCGCGGCCGGGGCGGGGATCGTCTCTTCAGACTACGAGACGCTGCTCCGTCGTCCGGAGGTCAGGGAATGGGTCAGACGGCGGCTCGATGCCACGATGGACGGTCTTGCCAATTATGAGACCGTCAAGAGTTTCATCCTCTTGCCGCAGGAATTCACTCAGGCCGCGGGTGAGGTGACGCCCACGATGAAGATCAAGCGCCGTGTGGTCATGAAAACTCACCAGCAGACGATCGACGAACTCTACCGGAACACGGACCAGGAATGGTCCAAACGCAAGAACGCCGCGGCCGGTAACCCGTGAAGCCTGTTTTCGAACGGCCCATCCGAACGGAATAAATATGATGGCGGAAATTGTAAAAGAGTGGGACCAGGGCTACTTTGAAAGTTGGGACAAGACGCGATTGTTTTACCGGTTCTACCCGAGCCCGAAAGCGAGGCACACGGTCCTTGTCGTCCACGGTTTCGGTGAACATTCCGGGCGTTACGAAAAATTTCCGGGGCGGATGTCCGGTCTTGCGGTCCAGTGGGCCGTGATGGACCTCCGGGGCATGGGGGCTTCCGGCGGGGCACGGGGCGACGTCGGATCCGCGGAAGATTATTTAAAAGACATGGATGCCTTTATTGCCCACCTCCAGAAAAAGTATGCGGCACCCAAAAAGTTCATTCTTTTTGGACACAGCCTCGGCGGTCTCGCGGCGGTGTACTGGGGCATGAAACGTCCGGAGTGCATTAAGACCCTGGTGCTTTCGGTGCCCTTTTTCGGATTCAGGGGCCAGCCCTTTCTCCGCGCGGTGAACAGTTTGATCCGTTTTTTTCTGCCAGGGTTCGTTTACAACAATCCGGTCATTCCGAGGGCGCTGAGCCATGATGCGGCGGAGATCGCCCTGTACAGGAAAGACCCGCTTATCATCCGGAAGATCTCGACCCGCCTGGTCGGAGAGTTGATGCGATGGATGGAAGATCTGCGGAAGCTTCCCGCCATCTCTTTTCCTTTTGCCGTTGCGGTCCTTGCGGCGGGGGAGGAACGGGTCGTGGACGCGAGGGCCGCGCGCAGGTTCTTTGACCGGCTCGCCTCCTCGAGGAAGGACTTTTTCTGCTTCGACGGGTTCTATCACGAGATCTTCAACGAAGTGGAACAGCGGAAGGCCTTCAATGTTTTGAAGACAATCATCGAGGATTGTGTATAATACGCGAAAATTTGCAGCATCCGTCCAGCCATAACGTGGGCCGGTAGCTCAGCTGGGAGAGCGCCGCATTCGCATTGCGGAGGTCAGGGGTTCAAATCCCCTCCGGTCCAAAATTCCACAAAGAGGATTTGAAGGGAGCACTTGCCTGCAAAACTGACTCAATGTCAGGCTTGCAAGTGTGGGTGGCCTACTGAAACCTGCCTGCCGGCAGGCAGGCTGAGTGGAGGAGCCAAATCCCCTCCGGTCCAAAATTCCAGGGTATTCTCTTCAGGATCGTTGCGTCCAAAGTCTGGAGCTGATCGGCCGCGTCTTCCAAGACAGATACAGATGCAAGTTGCGGGCATCAAATGGCGTTCATTATCCGGAACGCATTATTGCTAGTTTTTGATCGGGAAATAACCCTTCCATTTACTATCTGCACGAGGAAATTCTTCCTATCGAGTAATATTTCTCCTTCGGGTCACAAAATCTAAAAATATTTCGTCCCGGGACTTGGAAATTCCGGAAACGTCGGGTAACCTTTGCGATCCAAAGCGTATTCGGGAAATCCACCTACAAAAGAGGTTTTTAACAGCGTGATTTTGGGAACTGTTCCGATTCATCATTCACGACAGCACGGGTGTTTGCGTTTGCGGCTGACGGCGCTATTTGTCATCGTTGTTTTCACGCTGTTCGATCTCACTCGTTTTGTTCCTCAGAGCTATGCCGGTCCTGTTGAGTCGGGAACCGTCACGGATCCGCTCGCCCTTTCTATTCCAAAAGAACTCGGCAAGATCGAAGATGTTTATTTTGCGCCCACAAGAGGCGATTCCGAAAAGACCATCGGCCGTGCTCCGGGGACCATCGTATTTATCCAGGACGCCCATGATTCTCTGGAGGCGCAGGAGAACATCGCGAAGCTCATCGGCAAGCTTGTGAAAGAAAAGGGGATCAAGACCGTATTTGAAGAAGGCTATGAGGGCCTTGTTCCCACGGACAACTTTTTCGGATTCATGGAAGATCCCGGTCTCAAACAAAAGGTTTCTTATTTCCTTTTGGATAAACTCCGGATCGGCGCCGCCGAGTACGCGCACATTAACCGCGAAAATCCGGATGGCGTTAAAGCCCATACTCCATCCTTCCTCCGACAGCCGATATCCTCGCCGCAGAGCGGTGCGCCATCCTCCATCCGCCATCCGGATTCTGATTGGCAACTGATCGGCGTCGACGACTTCAAGTTGTACGGCGAGAACATCCGTTCATACCGGGATGCTTCCAGGACACGGAAGGAGACGGGTGAGGACCTTAAAGAACTTTTGACGCAGATCGCAACCCTTGCGGACCGGTACTTTCCCAAAAGCCTGAAGGTCTGGCTCAAGGTGAAGGATCGATTCGCGGCGGGAAAACTGCCTCTTTTGAATTACCTGCGGGAGCTTCAGGCGGCTTATCCCAAAAAGCAGGCGGCCTTTTTTGCGGAGAAATATCCCGCCATTTCCTTGCTTCTCGCGGCCCGGACGGCCCGGGACCCGGAGCTGATCAATCAGCTGAACGCGCTTGATTCCGAAGTGGCCTTCACGGAAATTCAACGGCTCGAGCGGGACATTGCCGTCGCTCATCTGAAAAATGACCGGGACCGCAGGATCTTCGATCATTACCAGGACCTCAGTCTTCTTGGCAGGCTGAACCGGATTGAGTTGACCCAGCCGGAATTTGAGGCGGTCAAAGAGAGATTGCAGCGGTTTGAGACGCAAGGCTTGGCGGATTTCATCGTTTCGCTCACGCGCCGGTCCCTGGTCCTGTCGAAAGAATGGGAGCGGCACATCAAGGACGCGGTCCGGTTTTATGACGTGGCTTATCAGCGTGATAACGCGATCTCGTCGGGGCTGGACCGGTATTTCCTGCGGGATGGACACAAACAGGGTCCTGACGAGCTGGGATCTGATACGGCGATCATGGTTTACGGCGGGTTTCACGCGAACAGGATCAAAGAGCTGCTGCGGAACAAGGGGGTCTCTTATGTCGTGGTCGTGCCGGCGATCACCGCGATCGATAAAAAACACCAGGAATGCTACAAACAGCTCATGTCCGTGGGCCATTATCCCTTTGAAGCGCCATTCTTGATGGCTCGCGCCAACCGGCCTCCGAGCATTTATTTTTCCGCTACCGGAGAAGAAGTGTCCGTCAGGTCCGAACTCCGTGCGATCGCGGCTTCGGTCGAAGCGCTTGGAGATCGCTCCGCAACGCCGCTGATCGAGCGGAATCTTTTGCGCAACGGAATGATGGGAACCGCGCCTGAAAGTGCAAAGCCGGGAACAGGCAGGGCTCGTGCTGAAATGCGGCAAGCGGAAAAAGGGGAAGAATCGGACCTGGATAGCGGTGCGAAATCCTGGGTTATTTATGATCCGATCACGGGTACAGAAAAGGGAATGGTATTTCAAGCGCCGCGTTTGCCGAAACCGGAAGATCTGAAAGACCAGGATGCGGCATGGCGCGATTTCAATACTATGGTCTTCGAATTTCCGAAGCTTCTTGAGCGTGCCGCGCGGGAAAAAATATCCGTGGTCCTTATATTGCCGGAAAAACTGGACGGCTTCGGGCCGCTTGAGGATGAAGCGCCCTGGATCGAGGGTGCCCGTACGGCACTGGCCTGGGCCAGCGCGTATTTTCGTTTTAAGGAGCTTGGCAATGTCGACGTACGGGTCCTTCAGCTTCCCGCACAGAAGGTTTCTCAGGTGCGGATCGCAGATGCCGTGAAAAAACTTTTAGTACGAAATATCCGGGATGATGCCGCGACGCCTGAAGGGCAGATGGAGGCAAGGATCTTTCGTTGGCAGGAGGTTCTTGGCATGGACCGGGTCCCGTCCTCCGCTCTCAAACAGAAGGCCCTCAAGACCTCTAAGGCCAGGGGCCAAAAACAAGACAGAACTGTGACTCTGATCCGTCCCGTACTTCCTGATGTCCCGCAAGGGAAACAACGGATTATGATCACCGGTGCTGCGGGATTCATCGGGAGCAATCTCGTCAAAAAATTTCTCGCGGAGGGCAACCAGGTCGTGGCCCTGGACAGTATGATCACGGCCAACAGGGATTTTCTCTCGTTCTTCCGGAATGAGCCGAATTTCTATTTCAGACAATGGGACGTTGCTGAACCTTTCGAGATCGAGGGTCGTGTTGACCAGGTCCTTCATCTTGCGTCACTCGCGAGTCCGCCGGATTATTACGGGTATCCCCGGGAAACATTGCGGGCCGGACTTGATGGGACCCGGCAGGTGCTGGAGTTGGCACGCCGTAAAAAAGCGCGTCTTCTCTTTACTTCCACTTCTGAAGTTTACGGGGATGCCGAGGTCCATCCTCAACCCGAGACTTACGCCGGGAATGTAAGCTCCTTCAGAAAGCGCTCCCAGTACGACCAATCCAAGCGCGGCGCGGAAACGTTAATGAAATTATATGCCGCGCGCTACAAGGCCGAAGGGATCGATCTTCGCATCGCAAGGCTCTTTAATACGTACGGGCCCTATATGCGGATCGATGACGGCCGTGTGATCACCAATTTTATTGAAAGGGTCCTCCGAGGTAAGCCGATCGAGATCTACGGAAGCGATAAGATTACGCGGAGCTTCGGATACGTGGACGACACCGTGGAGGGATTACTGAAATTATTAAGAACGGACCGATTGGATACGGAGACGCCGATCCAGGACCGCGTTTTCAATATCGGCAATGACGGTGAATTCACGTTGCGCGAGCTTGCGGACCTGACCAACGAGCTTGGCCAGAAACATCTTGGTTGGAAGGTTGAGGTGGTCGTCGGGGAGGTCAAAGATCCGTCCGATCCGGGACGGAGACGTCCCAACCTCGAAAGAGCCCGCGGGATCCTCGGCTATGACCCGAAGGTGGCGCTTTCCGAGGGGCTCGAAAAAACTTTCTTGTATTTTCTTATGTCGAGCTCCTATAAAACGGCGCCGGAGGTTTTCCGCGGTGGCGGGAAGTTCCGTTCTGAAGTGCGGCTGGGAGCGCCGGGTCAGCATCCGTCCGGGTCCCGTGTACTGATCCGCGATGTGCCGGGGGAGTGGGAACTGCCGGGCGTGACGGTCCGGCAAGAGCATTTTGAGCATGTGGCCGTGATGCCCGAAGAGTACCATTCTGTTTTGCGCGTGAACATCAACGGGGCACAGTATTCAGTGGGGCACGGCGATTATCTGGGCCTTACACTGCCATCCGGAAAGAAGATCTATTGGGGCGGTCAGCACAATCTCTCCTATGCTTTTTTCTTCAAACACTTCGGCGAGCGGGCCCAAGACCGGCCTGGATCGCTTCGCTGGCGTCATGCGGACCAGCACCGGGATCTCAATATTGGTTCGATCTCCGAAACGGCCGGACCCAGGAATGCTACTCCGCGGGACCAGATCGAGTTCGGGCTACAAACATTGAACGCCACGAACTATCTCGGATTTATCCGGAGCCGGGAATTGGCAAAGGTTGAGCATGCCACAACGATTGAAGATCTGGATGTGTGGAACCGGAATCAGAAGATCGGGGGCGTTCTGGACATCGACCTGGATATTCTGGTCCATCCGCGGACCGCGAAGTCCCAGGACGGTCAAATGTTCATCGAGCGATTAGCTAAAGCCGCAGGAAACTCTGAGGTCATCTTCATCACCAACAGTTCGGAGTTGCAGGCTGTTTACTCCCAAGGGCACCCCCAGCCGGGATACCCGCGATATTTGGACCCCGATGAAGCCATCGTTTTTGGGACGGATCTCGTGAGAGAAATAGCAGGACAGGACGTTCTGCGCTCCGAGATGCGGACAATAAACCCGGCGGAATCGATCATTAAGCGGCTGGGGGAATCCCGGCTGTTCCCAGACGATTGGTTCGTTTCCCCTTTTGTCGGTGCAGGCCTTCAGCAAAAATGGCTTCGATTGACGGACTTCATGCAGGTGGTCTTCGTAAATAGGAATTCCAGCCAGGCGATCTTCAAGGAGGCGTCACACGGGCAGAAACCGGATGCCGTGCATACGTACCACATCCCTCGCGATCTTACGGTCGGGGAAGCCTTCCAGTGGATGGCCGATATCAGAAAACTATCTGCGGAAAGCAACAGGCATGAGATCCATCACGAGCTTGCGAAGTGGGTCGCAAGAACCGCGGTCTGGATGGCGCAGGAGGCTGTGAAGCGGTCATCAGGGTCCCGGGAGGCCATTCCCGTGCAGGTCCGGATGATGACCGAAGGTCTTTACGGGATCGGCCTGTCGATGATCAAGGAAGCCCTGGACGGGGTGACCCTTTCCGTCGAAGCGATCGTCCAGAGGCACACGCATGAGATCACGGAAAAGGGGATATTTGACTGGCTCGGATTGAGCCCTGATCAGATCCGTAAGCTCGAAGCGGCCTTTAAGGGTGATCAGGAATTGACGGAGGATATCATGAACAATGTATTCGAGCAGGCGATCCGGTTCGCGGCCGGGACCCTGCTGCTTGAGATCAAGGCCCTGACGTATTTCCACTGGCAGCGCCGTTATAAATCTTATTTGGAGCGGCCCTGGGGCCAGATCGGCGCGGCGGTAGGGGCTTTAAAAGACGCGATGAAGAACGAGATCAGGGAAAACGAAAAAAGCGGTTCAGAAGAAAAAGTTCGCGAAGCTCAGATCCATGCCGTCAAACAGCTTTCGATGTTCGCCTTCAAGATCCCCGAATGGAGCCGGGCCGATGATCAGGCGCATCATAGAGAACCTCCGCCGCATGTGCAAACGATCGAGAACGAAGAGATCAATAGTCTGGGACGGATCACGTTGATGGCGATGTACCTCGAAGAGTTTACGGAGGCGGGCTTATTGAAGGGCGTGAAAGTTTGGAGTGCTGTCAAACCCGGTCAGATCAAACTGTACATGGCCTTTGGGAACATCAGGTATTGGCTGGATGCGGCTAACAGAGATGTGAATCGTCAGTTTTATCCCGTGGCCGGATCTGGTACGCAGGAGCCCGCATTCGCGGAGGGCTTTCGCCTGGTTCTGCTCAAGAACGGGATCGTTAGCGGATTTCTGGGTAATTTGGGCTTTGCTTTGAAGAAACGCGGCAAAATGGACGAGGCAGCTGCTGCATATCGCGAAGCTCTTCTTATGGATCGGGACGACGCGGCGTTGCTGTCCCAGCTCGGTGATATTTTGATGGCCCAGGGTAAAGCTGACGGCGCGATCGCGGTTTTTCGGAAGGCGGTTGAGATCGATCCGAATAATGCGGATCTCCACAATAAATTATGGGAAGCCTCGGCTGGCGCCGCGAAAAGCAAAGACTATCAGGGTCCTAAGGCGGGCCGCTCTGAAATGAGGATCGCAAAGGCCGGACAGTCTCCCGGGAATATTGCGCTCATGGTCGCGCCGGATCAAGAAGCGGCTTTTGACGCGGTCGCGCGGAGGTTCCTGAGTGCCGCGAAAGAGGAAGGAAAGAACAATAAGCCGGTTCTCCTGGGGGTTGGTACGGGAAGCACACTCGGCGGGGTGCTGAAGGCGATCGTCAGGCTATATAAGGAAGACGAGGGCATCGATCTTAGCCGTGTGGCGATCTTGCCTCAGGATGAATATGCCGGCCTGTCAGGGGATGATCCCCAGAGCTATCGCTATTTTATTTATCATAATTTCATAAAACCGCTTCGGGAGATCGACCCTAAAAGAGCCATCAAGGACGAGAATTTTTATTTCTACGACGGCAGGGCGAGGGACCCGCAGGCCGAGATCGGACGCATTCAGAAGATCGTCAAGGACCACGGCGGTATCCGGCTCCAACTGATCGCCGGCGGGCCGACGCATTACGCCTTCCTTGAAAAAGCCGCCTCCATCAAGTCAAGCGGCACACTCGACAGGTCTGCCGCATATTACAACGATTTCGTGATTGAGAAGTCCGGCCCGGAAAAACTCGCCGCATTGATCCGTCACGTTGCCAAGCACCGCAGGCAGGTGAGACAGCACCTTTCGTATGACGACGCGTTGTTCGGAAAAGCATTGGCAAGCCGGTGGGAATATCTTAAGAACGCGGGCATCAAGGCGGGACCGGGCCTTGAACAAGAACTTGCCGTGGAACTCGACGCGGTGGGTCTGAGATCGCTGAAAGAACAATCCATGACCTTTTTTATACCGGAGCTTACGCCGGAGCTAAGTAAGAAGGTTCGGCAATGGATATTAAGTGATCTGGATGCCCCCAGGATCGTCCTAAAGCCTTCTGCCGTATATTGGGAGGAATTCGCGAAAGCGGCCGACCTTACGCTGGGAGACACAGTCCTCGATAACAGCAGGTTCTTCGAAAGTCTGGAAAAGATCCCGCTCCGCGCCTACACGCACGTCGGGGCCGTCCTGGACGCCGAGGAGATCGTTCAGATTGCCTGTAAGCCGACCATGGCTGAAGCCGTCAAGGATATGTTCACGCAGCCGGTTGAAGTGGGGAGCCACCCCATGGCGGCTCTCCGGGCCCAGCGGAAGATAATTTCGATCCTCACTCCCGAGGCCGCGCAGCTTATCCCGTATGTGACCCGCCGCAAAGCGGAGCAAAATCATGCCCGGATAATAGAAAATGAACGAACGAAAGCCGGGCCCCGTTCCGAATTGCGGCTGAGTGGGCAGTTTCTGGAAAAGGTCCCGAAAACGAGCGCCGAACGGTTCACTCCGGTTGCGGTGGTCGGCGGGAGCACATCATTTACTTGGAATGCCCGTGCGGACAATATTGTGCGGGCCATTCGTGAGGACACGAACCCGGCGACGGTGTTCCTGGATGCGGAGGATTTTTCGGGCCTTTCTCCCGCACAAAAACAGGAATTTTTGATCGTCGCTTTTTTAAGAAATGGAATCCGTGTCGTGGTTTATAACGAGCGGGGCCAGGTCCATGATGCGATGCTTGACGCCCTGCTCAAACTGGAACGTGCTAAAAGGACGGACGCGGACCTCGGGCGGACGCTCGCGGTTTATGCCTGTCCCGGGGAGCCATCCATTCATATGTCCAAAGATGTATCCCCGGATCAGACAGTGGCTGCGGCCCATCTCAAAAATGTGGCGTTCTTCAGGGAGTACGGTGAAAAGAGCGGAACGCTCGCGACGGCACTTCTCTGGGCCATTTCCGGCGGGGAAGGGGCTAAGATCGACGGTGTAAGGAAGAGGGATGGTTTTTGGTATGTTGAAGAGGCTTTGTTGGAGGCACTTCAAAGTTCCTACGTCAGCGATCTTGCGGTTACGATCGCTGCGTGATGTGCGGCTTTTTTGATGGGGCTTGGAGTTTGAGAATTTCGTTAAATTTTTTTTACTAAAGCAGTTGATACGTGCGGAGACAAGCGGCAATTGAGCTTTGTTAATGCACATAGAAGCTATGAGATGTTCTATTTAGGGTAGGATTATTCTTAAATTATTTTAATTGAGATTTGTAACTCGTTTAATTGTAATATGTTACAGCTCCAAATTTTATGAAAAAAAAATTGACAAAACTCCCGTACCTGTGTATATTTCTATCGAGCTTTATAAGATGTTAAAATAAGTATTTAAAGTGTTTTGCTGCCATTAATAAAACGTATTGATTAAATCGTGCGACTAAAAGGGGGACGGCAATCCGATGATTAGTTGGCAGAGGCCCACAATCAAGCCTTGGATCAGAGCGATCGCTTTCTTTACCTGCTTTGTTTTTACTTTCACAAGCGTGGTATGGGATGGCGGAGTTAAATCAGCTCAGGCCGCGTCTCCCGTTTCCGTTGACCCGACATCGGTCGTAATCCCCGCGCCTCTTTCTCCGCTCTCGCTTGCCGAGACACCCGATCTTCCCGAAGGTTTCGGTACGGTCAAAAAGACATTCAAAGGGACCGGCAAACAGATCATTGTCGCGATCCAGGACGCGCATGTTAACGAAGAGGCCCAGCGCAACATCGCGAACATCCTCCGCTATTATTCAGAGAAGTACCAGCTTGGCCTCGTCAACCTCGAAGGCGCCTCCGGGGAACTTTACACCGATCTCTTTTCCTTTTTCCCGAACCAGCAGGCCCGCAAGAATGTCGCCGATTATTTCCTGAAGGAAGGGCGCCTCACCGGCCCCGAATATCTCGCGATCGTCGATCGTCCTGTCATGCAGCTTTATGGCGTGGAGGATCCGGAGCTTTACGAACAGAACCGCCAGGCGTACGTCGAGTCCCTGAGTTTCAAGGGCCGCGACGAAGAAGTCCTGGTCGCGCTGAACAAGGTCCTGGAATACATGACCCGGTTCGTATTTTCGGAAGAGATGCGCGAGCTCGTTCGCCGGCGTGTCGCGTTCCAGGAAGGCGGCCGCGAACTGGTCTCTTATGTCCGCTTCCTGACCGAGACGGCCAAAAAGCACGGGCTCAAACCCGAAGATTACAAGGGGATGAATTCCCTGATCCAGCTCGTCGACCTCGAGAAGCAGATCGATTTTGATAAGGCCGAAAAAGAGACCGACGATCTGATCAACGACCTCAAGCGCGCGCTTTCCCCGGATAAACTTTCCCGCTTCCTGACCAACACCGTGCACTACCGCATGAAGAAAATGAAGCGGGCCGCCTACTACGCCTATCTGGAAGAAGAGATCAAAGGCGTTGGCGTGACCCAGACCGGAAACGGGGAAGACCTGAAGACGAAGTACGCCAACGTTCTCAATTACATCCGGTACATGAAGCTTTATGACACGATCGACGTCTCCTTGTTCGACGAGATCGAGATCCTCGAGAAGGATGTCAAGAACAAGCTCTACACAAAGCCCGAGGAGCTGAAGCTCGACCACCTCCTGCGCATCTATGACGTCATGAGCAAGATGTTCGATTTTCTCCTGACCAAGCAGGACGCAGAGTTCTATTACACGCACCAGAATGAGTTCAAAGCCGAAACGTTTGCCAGTTTTCTCAAACCGCTCATCAAGCAGTACCACTTCTCCCTAGGATTGCCGTCCCAGATGGAGATACTCGATCAGGACCTGCCCCGCGTGGAGCGCTTCTATCAAGCGGCGCTCGAGCGCGATCAGGTTTTGATCGAGAGAGCGGTTGAGAAAACCCTTGCCACGGGTCAGAAGATCTCCGCCATCGTCACAGGCGGGTTCCACACGCCCGGGATCGAAAAGTACCTTCAGGAGAAGGGCCTTTCCTATATAGTGGTCGCGCCGCGCATCTCCAAGGCGATCGACAAGAAGAAGGAAAGTGCTCTTTACGACGCCGCGCTCCGCGAGACGCCGCTCCCGATCGAAAAAGTCCTTTCCGAAGCTTTCCTCCAGCCCAAGACCGGCGTCCTCAACGACCCGCGTTTCCAGTTGGCGCCGGAATTGGGCACTCCGACCCGTTCTGAGATCCGTGAGGGAAAGAACCTTGAACGGGCCCGTGCTGAGATACGATTGACCGCGACCGAATGTATGTTCGCTGCCGAGGACGCGCAGACCGAATACGCGAAGCTGATCAAGGCCATCGGAACGATGGATGATGAGGATGCGCGTGAACTCGTTAAGGATCAGCTGGCAGCTTATGAGGGAGCCTACCTTGAGAAAGGCAATAAGGGGAAGGCTGCGAAGCTTTGGCTTTTTAATGGTACTCGCGCAGGAGTGATCGTCAGAGCGGACGCAGTGGCAAAGAGCAGCGAGGTAAAAGTTCCAGGTGCCCGTCAGGGAACCGAGATTCCCTTGGAGGGGTATCGGTACGTCATTTATCCGGATATCAACGTGGACGTTCTTCCGGCAAATATTTTGAAAGCCCGCCAGGCGATCATGCCGTACACGGTTGTGAATGGAGTGGTGGTCGCGACCACGGGCAAAATCTCGAAGGCCGAAATGCTGGCGGCCCAGACCCAAAAGTCGCCCGGCACGAATGTGGGGCAGGCGATCGCCAAAGCGGTACAAACTCCGGCTGAACAGGCGGAACAGGCGCTCTACGAGAGTAACCTCCGGCTATTTCGCGATGCGGGGTTCAGTGTTCCGGCGGGTGTTGATACCGCGAAGGCTGCCGGGCTGAATCGTCCGGAACAGGCTTTTAGGAAAATTCTGACCAACCGGAATTTTGGGGCAAGGTTGGAAGCGCTCAAGCAGGTAGGCACCGGGGACATGTCCAACGAAACAGTTCTGCGGTTTCTCCTGCGGTCCAGCCCCGATCTCATAACGGAAAAGGTCCGAGCGCTCCGCGAGGCGGGCCTTAAAGTGAATACGGTGACGGCCGCCTACTCGATGGAAAAGGTCCGTGCAGCGGTCGCCCAAAAGGAAGAGGAACTCAAACTCGCGGCTGAAGTTGCCGCCAGAGAAGCCGCTGCGGAAGCCGCGGTTCAAAAAGCAGAAGAGAAGGCCCCGGTGGCTCCTGAAGCTCCTCCGATAGTTGAGAAAAAACCTGCGGTTGAAGCTCCGACAGCCGAAGAACCGCCTGCAATTGCTCCTGAAGCTCCGATAGTTGAAGAAAAGCCCACGGTCGTTTCCGAAGTTCCGTCGTCCGTTCCGTCAGAGACAACTGTTGCTGAGGCGCCGACCGTGCAGCCAGAAGTTGCAGCCCCAGGCCGGCCAGCTCTGAACAATGTTTTGAAGAGCATCCTCGTGAAGTACGAAGGGAAACCCTTACCGGAAATGAAGCAGCTTCCGCGATTATTTTACAATGCAGACGTTGCGACGATCATTGCCCGTATCAAGGCCGAATTTGGTTATGATGATGAAGATCTCGCATTACTTTCTCGAGCCGCAGGGTTCTCTGAAGGGACTGTCCAGCAGTGGTGGTACATCTACGGCGAACTCGAAAAGAGTTATGAAAGCGTGGTGGAGTTTAGAGCGGCTCAGAGGGCATCCGTGAAGAAGCCGATGCCCGCAGGGCTGAACATTTTTCAAAAAACAGGTTATTTTTTGTGGCACGGGATCTCCTGGCTTGTTCTGGTGGGACCGCATCTTTTAGATTCGTTTTTTTTCGGTTTTTATCGCAAGAAAATCGCATTTCACTGGTTCCGGTCATCTCATGAACCCCTTGAGAGGAAGTTGTCGTTGGAGGTGCTTGCGGGCGCCATGATCAATGCGACAAGACCCAATATGAACCGGGTTTTTCTGGGTTGGAAAAATGGAACCCTCATTGAGCGGGGGATCTATTACGTGTTATTGCGGCAGAAAGGCGTTGTAGGCGCGCTCAACAGGATCCAGTACACAAAAGTTTTTTATATTGCCAACAAGACTATCATTGAACCCATTGTGGTTCCCACGTTGCAGTTCGTTCAAAGACGTTGGAAGCTTGCCATTTTTAGCGCGGTCGGGATCGGACTGGTGGCCCTGTTCTTGCCGGTCAGTTTCGCGGGGATTGGTTTGCTGGGGCCTTTGGGGGTCTGGTTGTTGCACGCGACAGCTGGCTTGCCCATTTTGGGGATCGTTGCCGGCGCTTTTGTCAAGGCCTTCACGGTTTCTTCATTGATCAATACAGGGATTCTCTCCTTTTTGCTGACGGTGCCTTCATTTTCGCGCAAATATACGAATATTAAATACGATGATGCTATTTTGGGTCGTCTGCGTGCGTTGAACGATATCAATGAACGACAGAAGGCCTCTGGGAAACGTCTCGATCTTGATTATCTTGACGTACGGCGGCTTGTAGCCGAAGTTCTTGGGAGCGATGCGGCTGGAAAAACGGAGATGCTGAGGGAGTTGCAGGCGATTCTGCCCTATGTTCGTTATCACACGGATGTTGAGCAGACCCTTTTGACGGAACTTTTGGAGACGGAGTTAAAGTCGACGGAAGGTCAGAGACAGGAAGAGGCGCGGGCGCCGCCGCAGTCCCTGGCGCCGGCCTGGTTCAACCAACTTATTGTCTATCCGCTCGTTGGGGTTTTAAGAACGCTGGCGAGCAATCCGTTTTCTAAAAATAGTTTCTATTCCGCCTGGGCCAAGACTACCTGGGGCATGATGATCGTCGGTTCTGAGATAGCGTTGCTCGCGGGGGGGTATGCGCCCGGAGAGCAGGGCGCAGCTCAGTACATCGATCAGGGCATTTCTTGGGTCACCTCACGCGTCACAGGACACGAGATTCACGTCTCCCTGGTTTCTCACCCGGTGCTTTTCGTTGAACATAATGCCATCAACTGGGGACATAATCTTTTGTCATGGGTGGAGACGCATTCGGGCATTGAGGTTTCCAGTTTGACGATGCGTGCGAGTGCGGCCGTGTGTGGCATTTTGGGGCTCCATACAGAAGCCGGTGATCTAGCTCTGAACGGTTGGAGCACCGCCGAGATAGCGAATTATCAATATGCGCAGCAGCAGGTGACCGGGGCGTCTCATAATTACGATACGAGTTTCGAAACGGCCGTTCTGAAGGATCTTAAGGAGAATCAATTCAAGACGCGGGAAGCCCGGTTCTTGGAAATGGAGCGCATCAACCTGAGCTTGGTTCTTGCCAGTTTGGAGCCTCTGGTTCGTGCGTTGCCCCAAAATTCTGATGAAACGGCCATGATCGCGGAGCAAATTGTGACGATCCGAGATGCTATTCAGGATCCCGAAATGCCGTTGCGTGGCGATCAGGCTCGTCTGGCCCTTGCTTCCGTGAATCAGATGATAGCGCAAGCCCGAGGAGCGGTATCGGGAGAGGCCACGACGGCCATAAAAGAGCCGGCAGTTTTAAAAACAGCCGCGGAAGCGATAGCGAAGCCCGGCATTCTGGATCGTTTGGTGAGTTGGTCCGGTGGGGTCGCGGTTCAAGCTGCATCGGCGACGAAGTCGATATCCGAGAACGTGACAGGTCTCCGGGCGGGGATAGTTGAAATGCCTTTTTTAACGCAGATCGCGAATCTCATGCGCATTCCTTCGTTCATGCCGAATGGAGAGAGCCCTGTTGAAGAAGTTCTTCCTGCTGAAAAACCGGTCCCACTAACCAGTCCCGAAACTCAGCCCGCCGAGACGGGTGCTGCCCAGCCGCCGGCCGCGTCGGAATCGGCGAGGACCCCGGATAAAACTACCACTCAGCCCGCGCGGGAAAAAGTTTCTGAGAGTCAAAAACAGCCGTCCGTGGAACCTGTTGCCGCGCGCGGGGCTGCGCTTATTGCGGTGGAGGAATCCGCTGCCGCGCTGCGAACCGCAGTCAAAGAAGCAGTGACGGCGTTAACGAAGTCCGGAACAAAGCCCACGGCTCGCGAGCTTGGTCGTTGGCTCCAGAAGAATCGCCCCGGTGTCGTTGAGAAGTTCCAAAGCGACGCGGTGCAGGTTCCCGCCCTTGCGAACATTATGAGAGGGACGCCTGATGAGAGGTTTGCCGCGCGATTGAAGGATCGTAACCTCTTTGTCAATCAGGACAAGTTGTTGGTAGACGATTTCTACGGGCGCAATACGGCCGGGGCACTTGAAATTCTTGGTTCAGGAGCGCTTTCGGGGCTCGCCGTCAAGGCCGCCCCATCGCCAGCTCCTGCGGCGGTTCCCGTTGAAGACGGAGGTAAAGTACAGCCGCGTGTGGAGCCGGACGTTCGGACACATGTTGTTTCTGGTGCGCTGGCGAACGCGTCCGCAGACTTGCAGGCCGTGGTGAAAGAGGCAAGAGAAGCGCTGACGGCGGCCGGCGTAACCGAACCAACGCTTCGTCAGATCGGACACTGGCTTCACATAAATCGCGAGGGAGTTGTCCAGAAATTCCAGGTCGAAGTGATGAATAATCCGGAGTTGGCTGCTGTCATGAAGGGAAGGCCGGGCCAGCAGTATGCAGAACAATTGGGTGGCAGCCGCCTCAATTATCTGGTCCAGCCGATAGACGACAAATTCGGGACCAACACGTCCTCAGTTCTGTCCCTGGTCGTTTCTTCCACCGCAGTCTCGGGCCCTGTGTCTGCCGGTGCCGCCCTGGTGAGGGTACCCGTTCCGTCCGCGGCCGAGGTTGTTCGTGCGGCGGCTGTTTCTGGCCCCGTCGGCGCGGCGTCTAAAGCAACGGCCGATGCCGCGAAACGGGTTTTGGACGATCTTCAACATTTACGCGACATCAAAGCGGACAATGCGGCTCGTCTCCGCGGACAGGGTACCGATGAATTGATCGCGTACTTCGCCAAGGAGGCCGCTTCCATCGTCGTGAGCAGCAGGGATACGGGAGCAGAGGACTATTACGCCGCACAAAAACTGAACCTTCGCCCACTTTTTATTACAGAATTCAGTACACGGTACGTCGAGGCGTTGCAGCGGATCGCTCCGGAAGGGGATGTCTCGAAATTGGGCCGGGAAGAAATGCTGGCCGTATTGACTCAGCAGCTGGCTGATCTGGATCCGGGGAAAACACTAGGCAAGGATCCGATATCAGCGGCCGAGATCGGCGTTCTGGGGCGGTCTTTTGAAAAAGCCGTCCGTTTTTTTAATGAATGGAGAATCGGGGCCGTATCACAGGCTTCCGGGCCCCTCAGCGACGCATTCGTTATGCCCGAACTTCCCGTTGAAGGCGAGGCCGTCACGGTCAGCGTCAATGAATTGCTGGAGAGCGCGATCACGGAGGGCTTGAAGACGGGCAGGGCGTCGCAAGCGATCTCGGAAGCGATGGGGGAAGCGGTCAAACAACGGGGTACTCTAAAGTTGAAGGTGGTGGCACGGGCGGGCACCGACTTTGTCTTTAAGGGGGCCGGTGTCGGAGTGGAAGTCGATATCAAACTCGTGGAGCCCGGCAAGAAAGAAAAGGGGGCGCTGTCCGAATATTTCAGCGAAAATGCGAAATTGCAGATCCAGAGGGAAACGGCGAACATCGTCGCCGCGGTGCGCCAGCACTTGAATAACATTGTCAGCGCCAAGGCCCGCGTGGAATATACGCAGAAACTCCGGGAAGATCTGACAGGTTTCCTGCAGATCGCACGGGAGCACACGGAAGATCGCCTTGATCTCAATGCAGCCGCCGTGATCGAAGAATTTGACCGGTCGCAGAATTATTTCTTGGAGGACCGTATTCTGGAAGAAAATGAAAATTTACGGTCCCTCGGCTCCTTGATGGGCATCGACCCCGGCCGGCCTATCGTCATCCCCGAACTCGCGGATCTGTCACGAGTCCAAGACCCGGTATTTCGTGCGAAGATCCGTACGGAAGCGGTCCGGGCCCTGGCACAGCAGGGCATAAAGCTCGGCGATACTGAAAATTTAAGCAAAGGGAATTTAGACGGCGCATTAGCCAGGGGAAGATACCAGCAGGATGCGGCCGCCCTTGCGCTCAAGAAGGCCCGGGAAGGAATGCAGGTCATTTTCAACGCGCGCGTTTTCTTCAATGTCGGCAATATGTTCGATTTTCGGTGTCCCCTGACATTCCGTCACGATCCCAAGACGAACCCCATGGTCTATTGGCTCGAAAGCTCCCGCATTGCACGGCGTTACATCCGGGAGGCGAGAATGATCGAGGCGCGGGGGCAGGATCTGACGTCACGCATCGAGACGAACAAGAATGAGGTCACGCTTTCGGAAGACCGCTGCGCAACGGCGAGAACAGCCCTGGAAGACCAGGCCCAACGTTTCAGCGAAGGGAAGGGATGGGTCTATGATTACAAGGCGGCGCTTGAAGGCCTGGTGAACGCGGAAAACGATCTGGAGGGCGCTTACCATGAGCGGGAGCAGTTGCAGATCGATATCGACCGTTTTGAGGCCGATGTGTCCGAGACGGTAGACAGTTTTCAGAAAGATTACGAATCGGACAGCGAGAAGGCCAAGACCGGCGAGAGTCAGAAACGCCTTAACGAGCAATTTTTCAAAGACATGGAGGCAAGCGCCCGGCCGGCTGCGGGCAAGGTCGACGGAACAACGCTGGAGAGCAGCGTGAGGGCCGGGGAAAATGAAAATCTGATCGAACAACAGAACGACGTGGCCGAAGGCAAGGAAGTGTTGAGCTGGAAACTTCATGAGGCCGGTATTCGATTGAGCGGCACCGTCAACGGGAAGAAGATCGACGATCTCCAGAGGTATCAAGAGAATCTTTTCTCGGAACACGATCGATCGGTGGCGTTCGCGGAGCGCAGTTTTTTTCAGAAGATCATGGACCTCTTCCGCCCAAAACCGCGTGACGCTGAGACGATCAAAGCGGAGATCGAGGCGGTCGGAAAAGTGAAGATCGCGATCTTGGATGCGGTGCGTCCCGGGATCATGAAAGGAGTTTGGCAAAGCCGTCTTAAAGATATCGATAGTCGCCTGCAAGAGAACAGGCAGGTCATTGCTTCTGGCAAGAACGATGTACTGCGGGATCCGGAGGCCCGGTTGCAGGCAAGGCGCGAGACTGAGGATCTGATGGTTGCGGCTCACGCGATCCTCAGATCGGACAACGCGACCAAGGAAGCCAAGGAGAAAGCGGCTGACGATCTCAAGGACCTTTCCGCGACGGAGAAGAAGATCAAGGACGTTGAGGACGCGGTCCGTAACGTTGCGGCGCTTGAATATGAACGCGGATTGGTCCAGGCGGACCTGGACGCGGTCAAAAATGTCGAGGTTGTGTCGACATCCCGCTCCGTTTCTTTCAAGGTAGACGGCGCGATGGGGCTCGGCATGGTCAACCCCGCTGACGGAGGGGAAGGCGGAAAAGGCGCGGGAGCGCTCATGTCTATTGTGATCAATTCCAAGTTCGACGGGCAGATCGACGCCATTGACGCGGCGCTCAGGGAGAAGGAGATGTTAGGGCCCGCGCTTGAGCGGGATTGGGTCGTCGCGGTCGGCATCCAGAGGCAGTTCCTGGACGTTATCTCCGCCCGTATCAGGCTGTATGAGCGCGCTATTGAGGACATGACCCGGGAAAATAAGGTGCTTGTCATCGGAGGAGAATCGGGGACGCCGCAGGAACTGACGATCACGGTCAAGACGGAAACGCCGGGGGTTTCCTATGACGGCGTGGACCAGTTCGGCCGGGAATTGCATGTTCAAGTGGTTGTTGCATCTCCCGATCAGGCGGACAAACGCTTTGTCCGGGTCACGGACATGAACGGGAGTGAAATTGTTCCCGGCGCTGATGACACCAAACAACTGATACGGGAAGAACGGCCCAGGGGGCTGAGAACTCTGCTGGCAGAAAAGGGGGCGGATCTCGAAAACACTGGCGAAAAATCGACGATGATTGAGCAGCAAATGCGCTGGGTGGATATTAACCTCTCCGAAGCCAAGAAAGCAGTCCTGACACTGAACGCGGAGTTGGAACGTTCGAAGGTGAGGTATCTTCGTATCTTGGGCCGGGATCCGGGGGTCGAATTGGAATTTCATCCGCTGGACGTGAAGGTTATTTTGGCCGCTAACAAAGAAGAGGCGGCGCGTGTGATGGAAAAGCTCATTGAGAAGGAAGAGATGGTCCGTGAATCCGTGGCGGCTACCCCCGAACAGCGGAGGCAGGCCGCACATAGTATTGAAGTTCTCAGGCTCAGGGCCGCGGAGATCGCGATGACTGCCCGTGAGCGGATCCAGAACGGTGTGGCGATACGCGGAGCTGATTTCAACCCTAGGGTGGACGAGGATATCGTCAAGTGCCGTCTCCGTATCGCGGGAGCGTTGGCGAGTGCGGCGCGTGAACAGAAAACTTTGAGGCTCGATATAATGCTCCCGTTCGTTTCCGATCTGCCGGCCTTGGAGCCGACGACGAAGGATATTCCGGTCAACGAACACCTCGAAGCGGTCGTTCCCGACGAGCCGGCACAGCTGGCGCGAAAGGAGACTGGCGGTTCCGTGAGTTCCAATTTGTATTCGGGACAGGCGGGAAAAGAACGGAGGCTGAGTACCGCGCAGGCGGACGAGGCGTTGCGAAGGTCTCTTGATGAGATCGACTGGTTCCAGAACCACGAGAGGGGGGCCCTGAAAGATCTTGAGATCCGTTATCAAAATACCTTAGTGCAATGGGATGAAAACCGCCGCCAGATCCTCGGTATATCGAATGTTCTGCAGGAGAATACGCAGAAGCAGTTGACCGGGAATGCATCCTATGGGGCCGACGACCTGTCGAATGCGATCGAGTCCGTTAACCGGGCCATTCTGTCGAACAACGGGGCGAACTACTATTTGCCTACCCAATATCTTGATTATATCCGGGGCATGAAAGATCCCGTTGCTATTCTTCATGCGGCCGGTCCGGAAGACGAGGCTCGCCTGCGGTTGATGGGGGTGAAGGAGACGAGAACGGCGAACGGGAAAAGGAGCCGGTCAATTCTTATGACCCCGGCCAATTTGGAGAACGTCATAGAATACAGCGGCAACCGGGTCGCGGCCTTGAACTGGAGCATTAACAAGCAGCTTGGGGCCATTCAGGGGGGGAAGTACCGTTATTTGAGCGGGTTGGGAGTGGACGCTTATGCATATCAGATCCCGCTGGGACTGAGGTCGGGCGATGATTTCAATGCCGTTCTTCACGGGACTTATTCCATCTTTCAGCCGTTTTTCGACGCACGGCTCAAGATCTCCCGGTTGAGAGAGGACCAGTCCTTCGATGAGTACCTGCTTGAAGAGGACCTTCGCGCCCGCATAGCGGAACTCGGATGGTTGGATATATTGCACTCCAATGCGATCGAAAAGGTCCGTGAACAGGAATATGCGGAACGCGTAAAATTATCCGATCTCGCGTCCCCGGGTTCGGATGCGCAGGATTGGCGGCCGAGCGCCGATGAAGAGGCCCGGACGAAAGCCATGACAACTACCGCTAAAGGCGATAGCGAACTGCGGAAAGATGAGTTTAAGCCGGGGGTAGGCCTTCCCGTGGATGTTGCGATCAATCTTCCCGATGACGTGCCCCAGGCGAGGGTCTTGCAGCAGGTTTTTAACGGAGAAGCTGTCGGTACTGAGGTCGCCGATCAGATGCTCCGGAATGTGTTCCGGCACCCGAGGTATCAGATGGTGACCAAGAATATCCGCGCTGCCCAGCTTGAAATGGAGCGCGTCAAACCGCCTTCCGTGGACGGCCAGGTCGGAGGTAATTTGGGCCGTTATTCCTCCGTGGCGGTGGAGTTTACGCGCTCGCTGATAGATAGAGAACGGAACGCGCTGAGCAAGGTTGAGGCGGCAAAAGGAGAGCTCGCGAAATTACAGGTCGATCCAGTTCTGCGGGAGATCCAGATGCTGGCATTGAACGAATACGTTTCTTTTGTTCACGCGCGTGTCGCCCTTCTCCGGGCGTCGTTCGAATACACGCTCGCCAAGCGCGACGCCATCGATGCGGTGACCAGCTACCACGATGAGAGAGGGGGACGCGTGACGACGCTGTCCGACGTCCGGAGGGCCTACGACAATCGCGAGAAAAAGGACCTGGAACTTGCGCACCGTGATTATGATTTCCGGAAAATGGTCATTAATTTGTCCCACACCCTCGGGCTGATGGGGCTTGAGGCGGAATCGGCGGCAGTAGCAACCGTAGGCAAAAAGCCGTACCCGTATGAGAAACCCATGTTCGGCAAGCACTTGAATGAGTTCATGAAAATCGCCGGTGAGAGCACGGCCGTGGAGCAGGAGTTGAGCGGCCTTGACGCCAGGATAGCGGTGACGCCGGCGCCGCAACGGCCCCAGGTCGATCGTGAGAAAGCCGCCTTGGAGTTAAAGCATGCGGCACAACCGGTCGTGCCTGCCCCGCGGCAGGATTACAAGGATCCGCAAAACAAGAAGATGTACGGGGAGCTGGTCGCCCGGTTCATGAAGAACGCTTTCGGCGTTGACATTAAGACGGTCGAACTTGACGAAGAGAATAGGATCAAAGGCGGATTGAGCGAACCGGTCATTGTGGAAGACATTTTTGTGCCGCTTTTCGACACGATGGAGCTTTCCCCTAACGAGAGCGTCGCATTTCTCGAGGCCTTGAATTTGCTTGCCGCACCCGGCACCCCTGGAGAGCCTTCACTCTTTGCGGACCAAGCCAAAGGTCTCAAGATTCTCATTAGCCGCTTGCCGCCCGATGAAAAATTGGCGCCGGATTACGGCAAGGTCATCAGAGATCTTCTTCCCATGGACGTGTCCACGGCGATGAATAAAGAGGTAACAGATAAAGCAACGGGCCAAAAGACCGTGGGAACCACGAGGCTGGACCGGATCCCCCTCGGCGCTCTCGGACGTTTGATCTCAGCAGCGGCGTCCATTGTTGATCACGTGGACTCAAAAGCACTTGCGGAGGCGAAAGACTCTGCCGCCGTGAAGGCGTTAGTGGCGAAAAGTGTCGAAGGGCCTTACAGGGAAAACTACGGACGGAGAATGAAGGTCGAAGCTATCTTTCTGTCAAAGCTGTTCGGGAATATAGGCGCGCAGATAAAGCAGAACTCGAAGCCCGGAGAACGGAAAACCGTTATTGAGGAGCCCGTTTTTAGCGATCACGAGCTTTCATTGTTGACGCAACCCGGCATGATGAGCAGCCTTGTCGAAGTTTCGGACCTGTGGATGGATTTTGGGCCATGGCTCGCGCGTGAAAGAGAGAAGGGCGTGACGGACAGCGAGGACGTTCTCAAG
>CAIJHQ010000008.1 GCA_903820505.1 Candidatus Omnitrophota bacterium | reverse complement strand
GAAGATTCCGGCGGCATCCACAAAGTGGCCGGCTTCCATCGGAATGGGTGGCCGGCTTGGATCGGAACAGGTGGCCGGGTTCAATCGGAATGCCCGGCCGCCTTCGAGCGGATTTCACATCATTTGTACCCGCTGACTGTCTCGGAACTTGGCAAGGATTTTAACCTGCGTCATTCGCTGGCTTTTGGGCAACTACCGTGTGTGTATACCGAAGCCGATCCCAAAAGATATCTCGAGAGTTATGTCACGACCTATCTGGAGGAAGAGGTCCGGCAGGAGGGTTTTACCAGAAAACTGGGCGCCTTTTCGAGGTTCCTTGAGGCCGCCAGTTTTTCTCAAGGCTCGGTCCTCAACGTTTCAGCAGTGGCCCGGGAATGTCATATCGAGCGCAAGGTGGTCGAAAACTATTTCTCGATCCTGGAGGACTTGCTGATCGCTTACCGGATCCCCGTTTTTGCAAAACGGGCGAAGCGGCGGATGATCTCTCATCCAAAATTTTATTTTTTTGACACAGGCCTTTACCGGACGCTCCGCCCGGCCGGTCCTTTGGATATACCCGAAGAGATCGGGGGGCAGGCCCTCGAGACGCTTTTTCTCCAGGAGCTGATGGCCGTTAACGCGTACTCGCGGCTGGGTTACGACATTTTTTACTGGCGAACCTCCAACAACGTTGAGGTGGATTTTGTGCTCTATGGCCCGAAAGGCATCAAGGCCTTCGAGGTCAAACGATCGGGGAAGGTCTCCGGCGGAATGCTCAGGGGGCTAAAATCGTTCCGGGCGGATTTCCCGGTCGCAAAGTCTTATCTGGTCTACGGGGGAGATCGGCGGTTCAGGGAAGGGGATATCGAAATTATTCCGGCTACGGAAGCCCTCACGAATTTGTCCGGGATTTTATCGGATTGAGGGCGTGATCATCAAAGTCCTCCTGACCGAGGTCATGGGCCTCCAGCAAGTCGCCGCTGCGGCGTAAGATCGCATCCTCCCATCCATCACATCCACTACCCAATGCCAAGACCGGGTCTCGGCATTTTGCTTGAAGCGGCGGTCAGGGTAAGTTTCCCTCCCCCTTGACGGAGCGTGTATTGTTTTGTATTATTATGTATAGATAATGTAATACACCAAAAGAAAGGGGAGTGTTGCAATGAAACGAAAAGGCCTGACATCGGTTCAGTTGAGGCCCAAGATCGCCAAAATGGTCTCGATACTTATGACGCGCGAGGGGATGACCAAAACTGAGATCATCAATGAGGCTCTGAGACGTTTTTTGCTTGAAAAGGAATTTCAAGGGATACGGGAAAAAGCGATGCCTTTCGCTCAGGCCAAGGGGATCTATACGGACGAGGATGTGGAGCGGTTTTTAAACTCATGAGGATCGTGTTCGACAGCAACGCGCTTATCTCGGCCTTTATCACTACGGAGGGGATCGCATCCCGCGTCCTGTTGCGGAGCCTCGAGGGGCATGAAGTTCTGTTGTCCGGTTATATTCTACGGGAGTTCAAGGAAAAGCTGATCCGGAAGCTGAAGTATCCCGATCCCCTGGTCGAAACGTTCGTCCGGTTCCTGGAATTGCGGGCAAAGATCCTTACCGACGAAGCCGCGCCGGCACGCGGAGCCGGCTTCTCCGACCCTAAGGATATTCCAATTCTCCATTTTCTGGAGGCTACGGGAGCTCATTATTTTGTGACGGGCGACAAAAAGCTTCTCGAACTCAAAAGATACAAGAATACGCTGATCTTAAGTCTCCGGGAATCCCTGGAACTTTTACCTTAACCTGATCGATCGCCCCACGTTAAAAGTCGCGCCGCCGCGGCGTAATTCCTGCTTTTGCCCCGTCTGTGTAGGTTATACCCAAATTCGACACCCGGTCTCGACGTTCGGTGTCGAAAATGACTATTATATAAATTAATAAATATATTGATATTAAGTAAAACTTAATTAGACTGTCCGCAAAGGAGTTAGTGAATGGGACAGCGGAAAGTTGTGTTGAAGGAGCAGCTCTTTTATCACGTTTTTTCCCGAAGTATTGAGGGGTTTGAGATATTCCGAACCGAAAGTGAGTATCAACGAATGATCGACGCCCTTTGTTTTTATCGGCATAAGCGGCCTGACGGAACTCTCGGGCTATCTCATGCGTTGCAAACGGTTGAGTCGTCGCGATCATGGCGGGTGGGATCGGGCCGCGGCATTCCTCGAGTGCGGGTTGTTGCCTATTGCATCATGCCGACCCATATTCATTTATTTCTTGAGCAAAAAACCAAGAACGGTATTTCGGAGTTTATGCGTCTTATCCTCAATAGCTATGCCCGCTATTTCAATTTGAAGATCGGACGAGAAGGGCCACTTTGGGCTTCGAGATTCAAATGTGTGCCGGTGGAGACTGATGAGCAAGCCTTGCATTTGTCGCGTTACATTCATTTAAATCCATGTTCGGCTGGTCTTGTGTCGGGTCCAGAGGCATGGAAATATTCGTCCTATGAAGAATACATTGGCGGGGCCTCGGATGATTGCCTTTGCGATTTTAAGCAGGTTGTTGATTTGCAGGGCACTAGATATCAAAGATTTGTTGAAGACAGAGTCGACTATCAACGTTCTCTTCAAGCCATTAAAGCGCAATTACTTGATTGACCCAAATTCGACACCGGGAGTCGACTCCCGGTGTCGAACAGGCAGCGGGATATAAGCAAGACTCGCTTGATTTCCTGACGGATTACCGCCGCTGCTTAATGTTTTCTCCGTCCGGAGAGCTTCCAATAAATCCACCACTTCATCCTTTTCAAAGCGGCTTTTCTTGGATAGAATTGCCGCATGCTGATTATCAGTGTGCTGAAAGTTTTTAACCGATTCAAGGTGCGTTATTTGGTGATCGGAGGCGTGGCCGGCGCATTTTATGGTAATCCTCGGTTCACAAAAGACCTCGATATCTTTGCGGATGACAAGGAAGAGAATCTCCGGAGACTGGTCGGGGCATTTAAAAAACTGGGATTTATTACGCGCGTACCCGTAAAGCCCGAAGAGTTCCTGGACCGGGATGCTCGGGCCCGCTGGAAAAAAGAGAAGGGAATGCTGGCTTTCACTTTTATAAATCCCAAGGATCCCCTGGAGAATGTGGACATTCTTGTGGAAACCCCCGTATCTTTTTCCAGCGCCTTTAAAAAGAAAAAATATTTCCATGCCGGGAATGTCAGGATCTCAGTGGTTTCACTAAAGGATCTGATCGTTATGAAGAGGAAGGCGGGGCGCGTTCAGGATCTGCAGGACATCGCTATTCTCAAAGAGGCGAGACCAAAACGCAAAAAGGCGCGTCCATGAAAATAAAAAAAGAACGGAAGAACCGGCTGGTTGTCACCCGAGAGGCTATCGCGGATTTTTCCCTTCTGAGTTGCGCGCAGAGGCTGAGGTGGCTTGACGAAATGCGCTCCTTTTTGGGTAAGGTCCGTGATCCTTCGGCGAAGCGCCGGCAAAATATCCATCTCGCAAAATAGATCCCCAAGGGCCTCCGGCAAGTCGCCGCCTAAGGATTTCACAGGTCGAGTCCAGTTCAGGCCGGTGCTCTCTCTGGCCTAAAATGGCCTAAAATCGCTCAAAAACGCGCCTTTTTGACGCTTTTTGGCCCAAATTGTGAAATCCGCTCGAAGGCGGCCGGGCATTCCGATTGAACCCGGCCACCTGTTCCGATCCAAGCCGGCCACCCATTCCGATGGAAGCCGGCCACTTTGTGGATGCCGCCGGAATCTTCCGGCTGGCCTGACCGGAACGATTTAAACCTCTCCCTGTCTTTCGCAGGATCCTAACGTAAGAACGGCCCTTTGCGGAGTATCCTTCCCGGGTTCCCCAACCCGAAAGGAGTCTCCGAATGGCCTTCGAAAGGATCACCATGCGAAAGATCAAGGAAACCCTGAGGCTACGCTTTGGCCTCAAGCTTTCCCAACGGCAAACCGCCCGAAGTCTCAACGTCGGACGAGCCACGGTCCACGAGTACGAACAACGCTTCAAATCCTCGGGATTATCGTGGCCGTTTCCAGAAACGATGGATGATGTTGCTCTGGAGGCGCTCCTCTTTCGGAAAGAGCACAAAGAGAATCCGCGGCCGACCGTTCCCCTTGAGTATCTGTCCAAGGAGATGAAACGGCCGAACGTCACGCTTTCTCTTCTTTGGGAAGAGTACAAGCAAGGGCATCCGGACGGTTACCAGTACAGCCAGTTCTCCAAGCTCTACCATGATTACCAGCAAACGCTTTCGTATTCCATGCGTCAGGACCACAAGGGCGGTGAAAAGCTTTTCGTGGATTTCGGAGAAGGACTCTGGATCCGGGAACCCGGAACGGGAGTCTTGATCCCGACGAAGCTGTTTGTGGCGGTCTGGGGTGCGTCGAGTTATCTTTTCGCTCACGCAACGGCCGGTGAGGACCAGCGGTCCTGGATTGGCGCTCACGTAAAATGTTTCGAGTTCTGCGGATGCGCTCCTCATGCCGCGGTGCCCGACAATCTCAAGTCTGCGGTGACAAAATCCTGCCGTTATGAACCGACCCTTAACCCCGCGTACTCGGATCTTGCGGCGCATTACGGCTTCTGCGTGCTTCCTGCCCGTCCTCGCCGTCCCAAAGACAAGGCCAAGGTCGAGAACGGTGTTTTACTCGCCAAGCGCTGGATCCTCGCACGGCTCAGAAATCAAACCTTCGAGAGTTTGGAGGCCTTAAATGAGGCGATTGAGGAGTTGGTCGTGAAATTCAACGAACGACCGCTTCGCAGACTCAAAGTAAGCCGCACGGCGCTCTTTCTCGAACTCGACAAACCCAACGCGCTTCCGCTCCCGGAACACCCTTTTGAATTCGCTCTCTGGAAGAAAGCCCGCGTGGGAATCAATTATCACGTGGAGTTCGAAAAGCACTTCTATTCGGTGCCCTACACGTTGATTCACCGGGAGTTGGAGATAAGAGCCACGGCAACGATGATCCAGCTCTACAGAGACGGCCAGCGGATCCTCACGCATCCGCGGAGTTTCAGAGAGCAGGGCTACACCACTCGCAAGGAGCATATGCCTCCGTCGCATCAAAAACATCTCGAGTGGCCTCCTGAGAGGATCGTGGAGTGGGCTGCGAAGTACGGGACTTCCGTGAAAGCACTGGTCGAGAGGATCATGGCCGCCCGCTCGTTCCCGGAACACGCGTACCGGTCGTGTCTTGGAATCATCCGTTTGGGAAGACAACTGGAACCCGGACGGCTCGATAACGCCTGCAGGAGAGCGCTGTCGTACTCGGCGCTGAATTACACAAGTGTCAAACGGATCCTCGAAAACGGGTTGGACCGGCAAGCGGAATCCGGAGAGTCGAGAGCATCACTCCGTCATGAAAACCTGCGGGGACCGGAATATTACAACCGCGGGTAACCGCAAAGCAAAGGAGAAAAAGAAAATGTCACAATCAGAAACGATCCGAAAAATGAACGAGATGAAACTCTTCGGAATGGTGCGCTCGCTTGAGGAACGCCTGAAAAGCGGAGCGCGGGAGAATCTTGCGCCCGAAGAGCTTCTCGCGCTTCTTGTGGACGATGAGTATCTTCACCGCAAGAACAGCCGTCTCGTGCGACTCTTACAGCTCGCGAAACTTCGCATCCCACAGGCCTGTCTTGAAGAGATCGATTACCGGCATCCGAGAGGGCTCGTAAAGTCCCAGATCCTCGCTCTCCGAAATACGGAGTGGATCGACTCAGCAAGGAACATCTTGATCACGGGACCGACGGGCATCGGGAAAAGCTATCTTGCCTCAGCGTTCGGACAGTGGTCCTGCCGGCAGGATTATCCCGCGCTTTACCAGCGGTGGCCGAGGCTTCTCGAGAATCTTTACGCTTCGCGGGGAGCGGGCACTTATCTGAAGCATCTCGGAAAACTCGCCAGAGTGAAGGTGCTCATTAT
>CAIJHQ010000007.1 GCA_903820505.1 Candidatus Omnitrophota bacterium | reverse complement strand
CCGCCACGGAGAACGAGGAGATTTCCGTTCCGTTCTGCATGGATTTCTTCTCGGGATCGCCCGCCATGCTGCCAATAATAATCACCTTTGTCGAACCGTATTCCATCACGCCTCCTTTTTCCACATTCGTGGAATATCTTCCGAATTCCAATAATCGTAACAAACCGTCCACGGGAGAATCATCGACAGGACAACATTCAGCCAATGCTGACTAAGCATGCAAACCTCTTGCTCCTCCTTATTCTTCTTAACCATCCGCCTACTATACGCTGGCACAGGAAACTTATACTTCTGGCAAACTTCAAACAAAACAGGAACGAAAAATTGAGGGAGCGGATAATCTTTTGAATATTCCCTTGATGACATAAAACTTCTTATTTCATCCAATTCCTTATCGCAAATATCCGCCATCTTGTCGTCTCCTAAAAGCCAGCACCAAGCGCTCAATCTCTTCATGCTACCAAAAGTAATGGTCCAGTTTGCATCAATATACCCCCACGCTTTTCTTGTATATTCCCGCATTGTCGTCAGTATTTTTTTCTTGGTCGGCTTTTCGTAACCTGCTATTTTCCATCTTGTTCGGTAGAAATCCTCCATCTCTGCGCTCATCGGAACGGTATCGAATTCATTGACTGTTTCAAAATCCATAAATGGCGCTATCCCTTGCCATAGATCGCCCAAGCAATCACCTTCCTTTCTAACGCGATAATAATCTGCGATTTCTTTTGAGCTTCTCATTTACTTCCCCTCTTTTTTTTGGCGGCTTCCTTTCTTTTTGTCCTGAATAATTCCAGAAACGACCCGACCACATCTTGGTTCTAATTTTCCGCTCCCTAAATTTGGGTATGGAAATTTGGCAAAATCTTTTGGAGATTCAAACGCTATCTCTATTTCCCGCGCCCCATCTTCAAATTCCACAGCACTTTTATCAACATACTTAAAGCCGAGAATTTTAAATACCTTCTTGATAGCATCCAATTCGTGCTGCTTCAAAAAACGATGAATGATAAGTTGGTATCCAATCGGATATTGCCTACAATAAACACATCTGTTTGGCCAAGGAGTCCCGTCATCCAAGCAGTAGGTGCTGGGGCTAACTTCGGCAATTTCAATACCGTTGTCGAAAACAAAATTGAATTCTAGGTTTTTTTGTTTGCCAACCCAGTAAAGATGTTTTCCGTTCACGCAAATAGCTTTATGGTTTTTCATTTTTTCCTTTTTTCTTTAGGTCTCGGGTTTGGATTTTTCTTCTTTTGGTTTTCCGAATACTCCGCAATCATAGCAGAACATTGTCGAGAAGGAACTTGCTCGTTTCGTCTTCCTTGGGTTCCTCTTCCTTGGGTTCCTCCTGCTCGATCTCCATGCTCAGTTGTCCCAGGAACTTGTGCAGGGAAACCTTTTTGATCCGGGCCGCCTTCTGGAGAATTTTTAAACCCATGCTCCGCAGGCTCCGGTAACAATCGTCCATCTCGTCCTCATTGGCGATCATAAAGAATCCCGAGGGTGACGATCCGATATTCAGGTAGTGATCGACGACCAGCTCCCTGATGATTCTGCGAACCAGCCGGTAATGACTTTTGATGTCCTCCGGGAACCCGGCCATACTCCCGATCTCCCCCGCTGACAGCGCGTTGTCCCGTCCAGGCCGCTGCTTGATGATGTCCCAGACAGCCTGCTGCTCGGCGGTCAAGTTTTTCGGCTCTTTGCTGAAATCCAAGGTTCCCTGGGTCACTCGATGCCTCCTTGTTTTGGTTCGCCTTTGTTTGATT
>CAIJHQ010000006.1 GCA_903820505.1 Candidatus Omnitrophota bacterium | reverse complement strand
CGAAAGGGTCTTTGTGAAGCAAAGGCAACGTCTCGACCGTCAAGGCATGCTCCGCGGTGACAGGCAGCTCGGTATATCCATGCATGATGAGCATCTTTCTCAAGCGGCGCGGATCCACCTTGAAATCCTCTCGCCCCAGTCCCCGTTTGATCACAATCTCCCAGATACTGGCCGCACTGAAATACAAAACGTTCTCAGGCGTTGTCAAAAGGGTGCGGGCTGATTCAGAGAGTTTTTCCGGCTGCCCTGCAGCCCACAGTACAATGTGCGTATCCAGCAGCAGCTTCACGAGGACTTTCCTTCAAAAAGTCGGATCATCTCCGTTGCCGCAAGAGAATCAAAATCGTCCGGCACCGAAATCTCACCCGACATGAACCCCAGCTTTTCAGCCCCTTTCAACTCCCCTTCGGATAGCGGCAAAACCTTGACCATCGGCTTTCCTGCCTTGGCAATGATAAAAACATTTCCTTTTGCGGCCTCATCGACAAGGCGTGAAAGGTGCGTCTTCGCTTCGTGGATATTGACGGTTTGCATGGAACACCTCATCGGGTTTGGTTTCATGGACTTAGTTTACGTGCATGATCAGGGCTTGTCAAGAGAAATGGGTCAGAGAAATGGGATCAGCCTGAATCAAAAACAGACTGAATAAGAAACACAGGCGGTCGGTTCGTTCCACCACTCACGGCTGGTTGTGGTCCCATTGACGGCAAGAGCCTCCCCCGCGCCTGGCGGGAGCACAAAGGGCTTTCCCAGGAAGACGTTGCGAAACGGATGAAAATTTCCCGGGAGTCTTATTGTCGGATGGAAAAGCCCCGCGCCCGTCTCCGCCAAACGACGCGGAGGAGGATAGCGGCAGCGCTGGAGATCGAGGAGGCGCAACTGCGGATCTGACGCCGCGCCCTTGGGAGGAGTGTATGGACGCATTGTCAGCAAAAACCAGTATAGTGTCCCCAGATTTCGCGAGTAACAGGGTACGGCCTTCCTGTTATTTAAGGTAGCGCCAGGTGGATTTTCATCGCCCTGTCGATCGCGTCCAAGTTCTTTTGATCCACAACGCCAATGTATTTGATCATCCTGTTCTGATCGAGGGTGCGAATCTGATCCGCTTTAATCTTAGAGTCTTTGGGTAAATTTGCACTGCCTTTGGAAAGAAAAACCTCAAACGGATAGACAGATTGGGGGTTTTTCGAGGTGAGGGGCAAAATCGTCACCGTTCCGGAAAATTTATTGTTTTGATCGTTGGAAACCACCACGACCGGACGGGTTTTGGATATTTCCCGTCCCACGACAGGGTCAAGGGCCGCAAGATAAATTTCGCCTCTTTTAATATTCATCCCATCCCTCCAGATCTACGGCTTCAAATTCTTTGGCAAGGGTGAGATTTTCTTTTGCTGAGGCGCGATACCCTTCCTCAAGTTGCTTCTCCAATTCCACTTTTTTTCTCTGTACAATGTATTCCCGGATGGATTCCGAGATCACGCGGCTACGGTTCCGGGGGCCGGCAATCCGGTTCAAAGATTCTACCTGGTCCTTTGGCAGGATGATATTTAATCGCACGGTTTCTGAACGCATAAGACACCTCCTTTATGGCGCAT
>CAIJHQ010000005.1 GCA_903820505.1 Candidatus Omnitrophota bacterium | reverse complement strand
AGTTTTTCCAACGGCCAGTCATGGCTTGCCTTGGAGAACATGCCCGTCATGGATAATTTTGCCGAGGAAATCGACCCGCTCTTTATTTATCCGAAAGACTTCGAACTTCTCAAGGGATGCAAAACAAAAGTCACCTGGGATGTTTGCCACTATTCAAATACCGAAGCAAATATCGAACGGGTACTATCCGGCCAATTCCATCGAAAATATTATCAAAATATACAGGAGATCAACTCCCTCGATTTTCTAAAGATCAAAGAACAGATTGTCCATTGGCATTTTTCCGCATTTAGCGGAATTGCAGACCCGAGCCTTTCTGACATCTGCAAAGAAGGCGTAATTCCTGCAAAAAGCACGCTAGGAGATCTTTATTATCGACGCGTCTTCGAGAAAATCATCGAAACCGCGCAAGAAAATCACCATATGGTTTTTGAAATTCAAGAGACGGATTATTCAAATCGAATCGAAACAAAAGGTATGATCGAATGGGCCCAATCCCTTTTATCTTCTTCGTAACCCAAATGATACAAAACACTTGGATTGTGACCAACACCGAAGACAATACTCTGTTTCTATTGGGACAAACGAAAACAGAAATCATCGCAAGCGAAGGCCCTCGAAGCATGGTTTGGGATCCGGAAAAACATCTTCTTTACACTACAAATTCATTAGCGAACACAGTGAGCATCATTGATTTGACGACCGGATCTAAAATTGATTCCCCGCAGATCTTCGACGATCCTCGAGGTCTTGCCTTAACCTCAGAAGGCTTTTCTCTCTATGTCGTCAGCAAGAATACGGATGAAATCATTGAAGTTTCAACTCAAAACTTTGAAGTTCTGAATCGCTATAAAACCGGGAAAAGTCCCAGAAATATCGCAATCGACCCCGCCACAGATACTTTCTTTGTCACCAATAATGGCGACGACACCGTCTCGATCCTTCGTTCTGACGATTCGCATACAATTCCTGTTGCCAAGCAGCCTTACGGGATCTAATTTCATCCACAAAATGGACTTGTTTATACGACGAACATCGGAGAAAACGCCGTTTGTGTTCTTTCCCCCCAAAAGGGAGTTGTGATCCAACAGTTCCCGGTAGGACGGCATCCTACCCACCTTCTGGCGAATGTTCAAAAAAATGTACTTTATGTCGCCTGTATGGATGACAATGCGGTGTGGGTATGCGATCTATCCAACGGAGAAGTGAAAAAAGTGATCCCGGTAAAATCAGGCCCTTTTTGCCTGAGCTTGAGCTCAGATGGACGAATACTTGCGGTTTTATGCAACGGCGCGAATTCTCTTCAATGGATCGATACGGATCTCTATGAAGTCGTACAAACCGCTAAAACCGGAAAGGAACCCCATGAGGTTCTTTTTCTTCACCTCTTTTAAAAATAGGAGTAAAACATGACTGCCATTTTATCTACCCCAGGAGTTTCTATGCCCCCTGAATCGCATAATCATCGCGTAGTCGAAGTTCTTAAGATCTCCCCTCAATGGATCGCAAAAATTCTAGGAGAGCTAAACCTGACAGCAAGCGGAGACATCGAGGTTCCTGAAGAAGGACGTATCGCAAGCAATCTCATTATTCCAACAAATGAGGCAGGTTCTGTGATGCTTAGATTTTATCCCGAAGGATGTCAATCGACGAAACTCGAAACAGGATGGGTTGATTTCGAAATCGAAGCTCTTGATTTTCTATCCTCTCGCGGGATTTCTGTTCCGGCTCCCCTTCGCTTTAAAGGAGGACATCTGATGGGTGAATTTCCAGGGATTAAATTCTTTGCCTATCGCCTCCTCTCAGGAAAACCTTTAAAACAGTCTGAGTTAACAAAAGAAACAGCTCAAAAGGCAGGCGAATTTTTAAAAAAAATGATCTCGATCTCCAGTCATTTTTTCCCTATCCACTACCCTGTTCCCCAAGGAGATGTCGAATACATCTTGAAAATTTTTGGAGAAATTTTAGAAAGGCATCCTTCCTTAAAAGTCGAAAAAACCTTTACTCGGTTGGCTGATGTGGTTACACACTCTAAAGCACTACAAGGCCTCTCCCAAACCCCTAAAGGACTCGTCCATGCTGATTTTTTCTTTGAAAATTTTCTTGT
>CAIJHQ010000004.1 GCA_903820505.1 Candidatus Omnitrophota bacterium | reverse complement strand
TGCCGAGCAAACCGGGCAGAACTCCAATGTCGCCTTGCATTTGCATCTCAAAAAATGCTGTGCCGAACACATGGTAGACAGGCCCGCCCTTGTCCCAAAGATCTTTTATCGTTGCGTGATCATCCCGGATAACCTCTACATATTTATCAAAGAATGAATCATTTCTTAGAACACCCGTTAGCTCATGTTCATTCAATCGCCCTACTTCAAAAGAATCTCTGGCCAGCGATCGTAGAGTATTGTGGGCCAGGAGCATTGCCTCTCGGGCGTCTCCATTTCGCTGTTCTAGTGCAAGGTAGAAGATCTCGCCAAGAGTTAGTGGTTTCGGAATAAAACGGGTCCCTTTCTTCTCGGCCGCTTGGGTGATGGCCAGGTATAGAGCAGGTTCAGTTCCAGGTTCAGCCAGATTTGGTCTCGCCATATCTCTGTCAACATTCCACGGGCTCTCAAAGACGAACTCCTGCGCCAGACCCTTCCCGGCGATTCCTCCCGTGGCCTTCCCCATCATGCCGCCCTCGTTGCCCAGCCAATTGATCGCTCTTAATCCGCCGGCGACCGGCTTTGATACGAATGCCTTTTTACCTTCTTTCGCATGATTCCGATCGTAGGTTCCAAGGGCTTTCTCGAAATCGGCCAGGATTTCGATGTGGCCTTTCTTGATATTACAAGTTTTAGTAAATCCCAGCTTTTCCAGCTCTTCCTTCCCAAAACGCTTAAATGCCTCGTCACACAGGCAAAAAGCTTTGGAGCTGATTGTGACCGCTTCAGTCAAGTCACTGCCCGCCGTCGTCTTAGAGGTTTTCGTCGAAGCCGCGGTCGACTCGGTCCCTCCCGTCCACTCATAAAAATAATTGAATCGGCTGGCAGCTTCTACGCCGGCAAATACATTAAAATCAGCATCCAGCAAGATAACCATATACCGGTAATCCGGAATGATATTGGGAAAAATTAAATTTGATTTTTTCTTGATACCGGGTTGCGTCGTAGCACCGATCTCTGCCTGGTCTCCTGCTCCTCCTTGCGGTTTGATCTCGGAAACAATATTAAAAGACACGTTGATATTCAGAGTGACCCCAAGGTCGCTTCGCGTTTTTTCCCCCTGCCCGAAGTTGCGATTCTTTAATTGCTGCCTAAGATCCGAAGAACTGGCATAATAGGAATCCGCGCGAAGAATTTTCGCAAGATACGCGCCGTCCCACGAATCGCCGGCTTTGGCCTGGGGTGGTGGCGGATTCCAGCTGATGAATGCTTCGCCTGATTCAACAAGGTCATTGGCATTTTTGCCTTCGCGCGAGTAGCTATGGTACTTGCATTCCAGCCGGCCATTTTGATCCTCTACATCAAAAAATACTTTTCCACGTTCATTGTTTTTTATCTCGGTTTTATTCAGTGGATAATGCTCCGTTTTCACCAGCTTCCAATAGCCTTGAGTCTTCCCGGAGTTCGTCTGTGCCTGAAGCGAGGGTGCAAGAATCAAGACAAGCGAAGTTACGGTAATCCTAAAAAAATTCATAGCAAAATGTTTTTTGGATACAGGATTTTGCTTTTCCGCTCGGGATGCTCAAATGCCGCGAACGCAGTAAATCGAGTATCCTCGCATCGATATTGACGGTTATTTTGCGGGGGTCGATGGTGAAACACGATCAAAATGTAGACCACTGGCGGGC
>CAIJHQ010000003.1 GCA_903820505.1 Candidatus Omnitrophota bacterium | reverse complement strand
GGCATCCCGGCGGAGGAGCGGCGGAGGATCTTCGAACCTTTTTACCAGATTTACAAATATTTTCACGGTAATATCCCCGGGTTGGGGCTCGGATTGACGTTGGTCAAGAAATTGGTGGAGCTCAACAAAGGGAAGGTCGCGATCGAGAGTGAGATCGGGAAGGGAACTGTTTTCAAGATCATTTTTTAAACGGGTTTCCCCTTGATGGGCACGCGATCCTTATGATACCGCGTCCCTCCGGGTCCGGCACCAAGAATGAGGCGCGTACATTACCCATGTCCAAATCAATGAGATCTTTTGACCCGCGAGGCCCGCTGGTCTTTTTGTTTTTCATGGCGGTGGTTTTTTCGGGCTGCCGTACGTTGGAAATTCCCGAAAAGTCTTCCGGCATGTGGACGCCTCCGGCGTGGTACGGCCGATCCACAAAACCCGAGACGGTCCTCTCGGCTGCCCAGGGCACAAAACCGAGCGCCGATCGTCCCATGAAGCTCATGGAGCTCATCGATCTGAGCCTCCAGAACAATCCCTCGACGAAGCAAGCCTGGCAGCAGGCCCGGGTCGCCCAGGCCAAGCTCGGTTCGGCAAAAAGCGCCTGGTATCCCACGGTGACCGTGGAGCAGGATTTTGACGTTCAGGATACCGTCTCCAACCGTACCCTCAACAGGGTCAACTCGGGAGACATCGGGATGCAATTGAAAATGAGCTATATGCTGATGGATTTCGGCGGCCGGAGAGCGCAGGTCGAACAGGCCTTTCAGACATTTCTCGCGTCCAATTTTCAGTTCAATCAGACTTTCCAGAACCTGCTGCTCAACGTGGCGACCGCCTATTTCAATTATTTCAGCGCCGTTGCGCTGCTCGAGGCCGCCCACATGGACGTCAAGGACGCCGAAACCGCGATGAATACGACCAAAGAAAAGTTCGCGGCCGGGATCCAGGCCAAGGTGGATGTGCTTCAGGCGACCGCCAGCTATCAGAAAACTTTGTACAGCCTGGAATCCGCTAAAGGAAGCCTGAAGACCGCCGAAGGGGAAATCGCGAAGGCCCTGGGTTTCCCGGCGGGGACACCGCTCAATATCTTGCTTCCCCAAAAAGACGTGGAGTTCAAGATCGGAACAAAAGAAGTGGGGCAACTGATCGAAGAGGGCCTGGCGAAACGTCCCGACCTCGCTTCGGAACGGGCCATTCTTGCCGCGAAGGTCGCCGCGATCAAAGCCGCCCGGTCGAATCTCTGGCCGACGGTGAATGCCCAGGCGACGGGATCGAACGACTGGTACAAATACTTCGGCCGCTATAGTTTGAATTATGATACTCAACATGATTACGGTTATGGCGCCGGCGTGAACGTTAATTGGCCCATTTTCGAGGGGCTCGACACGGTTTCCAAGATCAAGGCGGCGGAGGCCGATGCCAAGGCCGAGTTCGAGAGTTTGCGGCAGAAGGAACTGAATGCCACCACGGATGTTTGGGATGCCTATTATAATTTCGTGACGGCGACCAAGAAACTCGAGGCCAGTAAAGCCTACTTGGACGCTTCGCAGGGCTCGTACGATCTTTCCATGGACGGTTACAAGTCCGGTCTGAAAAGCATCCTGGACGTCTTAAACGCCGAGTCGGACCTTTCGGACGCCCGGAGCCAGGTGATCAAGTCGAAGAAGGAACTTTATACCAGCTTTGCCCAGGTGGCCTACGCTACCGGCACGATCAATGAGAGGACGGACGCCGCCCGGGCCGAGATGGGCGCCGTCGAGCTCTAAATAGAAGATAGGAGAATTAAAAACATGCGATCATTCTTTTCGAGGTTCTCTGTTCCCGCGGGTTGGGTGTTCGCGGCGTTCTTTTTGATCTCGGGGAACGGATGCTCCGGGAAAAAAGGAATGGCTCCCATGCCGCCCCGACCGGTCCAGACGGTCGTCGCCGTTCAGAAGGATGTCCCGCGCTACGTCGAGACTTTCGGGAATCTATCGGCGCTCGTGAACGTGGACATCAAATCCCAGGTGACGGGCAAGATCCTCGACGCGCATTTCAAGCAGGGGCAGAGGGTCGCGGAAGGGGACCTTCTTTTTACCATCGATCCCTCGGAATATAAGGCCGCGCTTGAGAAAGCCCAGGCGGTTTTGCAGGCGGACGCCGTAGACCTGAAAATGAAAAGGGATACCCTGGAGCGGAACCGGGGACTTGCCAGCAAGGAGCTCGTGTCCCAACAGGATTTTGAAAAATATGAAACGGAGGTCGAAGCGGCGGAAGCCAAGATGACCCTGGACAAAGCCGAGGCGGTGCTGGCGCAGATCAATCTGGATTATTGTTCCATCAAGTCTCCCGTGAACGGAGTGACGGGAAAAGTCCTTGTGGACCCGGGGAACGTCGTGCTCGCCAACAACGGACCGACGCTTGCCAATGTCAAAGCGATTGACATGCTTTACGTGGATTTTACGGTGACGGACCGGGAGCTTGAGGAGATCCGTGCCGCCATGGCCTCGGGTGCCTTGAAGACGGAGGTCCGGGTCCCGGATGACGGGAACGTCTACGTCGGGGAGCTGAAACTGATCGAAAACTCGATCGACAATACGACCGGGACCATTTCCCTGCGCGCGATCGTTCCCAATAAGGACAACGCCTTGTGGGCGGGGCAGTTCGTTTACGTGAAACTGATCCTCGGGATCCAGAGAGACGCGGTCCTTATCCCGTACGCGGCCGCGCAGTTGGGGCAGAAGGGGGCCTTCGCCTTTGTCGTGACGCCGGAAAATACGGCGGACCTGCGGATCCTGAAGACCGGAAGCCGGCAGGGGAACGACATCGTGGTCGAAGAGGGCATTAAAAAGGACGAGAAGGTCGTGACCGTCGGGCAAATGGGCCTGAGTCCCGGAGCGGCGGTGAAAGAAATTCCTGCGGGGGCGGCCGAGAAAGGTAATGGAGCAAGCTGAATTTCCGGACGCGGCCATACCGCGCGCCGTGCGCTTCCACTTGAAAGATTAGTGATCAAAGGATAACGATGAGCTTCACGGAAGGCTTCATAAAAAAACCGATCATGACGACGCTGCTCATGGTGCTCGTCATGCTTTTCGGCATCGCCGCGTTCTTCAGCCTGTCTATCAGCGACCTTCCGGTCGTGGATTCTCCGGTGATCACGGTGACGGTGGCTTATCCGGGCGCGAGTCCGGACACCATGGCCTCGACCGTGGCCGCGCCCCTCGAAAGCCAGTTCATGCAGATCCCGGGTCTCAAATCGATCATCTCTACCAATACGGACAGCCAGACGCAGATCATGTTGACCTTTGATCTGGACCGGAGCATCGATCTCGCGGCCCCGGACGTGCAGGCCGCCATTTCACGCGCGCAGGCGAATCTTCCGACCGATCTTCCGGCACCGCCCACTTACACAAAGACGAATCCCTCCGACACGCCGATCATGTACCTGATGGTGACTTCCGATAGCTTGACCCCCGGCCAGCTTTATGATTACGCGAACAGGACGATCGGTCAGAGGATCTCGATGATCGAAGGCGTTTCGCAGGTCCAGGTTTATGGGTCGCAGTCCGCGATCCGCGTCCAGGTGGATCCCGCCAAGCTCGCGGCTTACGGGGTCGGTCTCAACGAGATCGCCGCGGCCGTTCAAAGCGGGACCGTGACGATCCCCGGAGGAAGCCTGAACGGCAGTGCGCGCACTTTTTCGATACAGCCCCAGGGGCAGATGATCGACGCCAAAGAATATGAGATGCTGATCGTGGCTTACCGGAACGGCGCTCCCATCCGGCTTCGGGACATCGCGACCTGCGTGAACAGTACCGAGAGCGATGTCGTGAATGTCATGGCCTCGACCCAACCGGGCGAGAAGATGCACACCGGTGTGGCCGTGCTGCCGGTTTACCGTCAGGTGGGATCGAACACGGTCGGTCTGGCCGAGAGGATCAAACAGACGGTCGAGGAATTGAAGCGTGAGATCCCGGGATCGGTCCAACTCACTGTCTATTATGATAAATCCGAATCGATCATCGCCTCCATCGACGATGTGAAGAACACGATCCTCATCGCGCTCGTGCTGGTCATCCTTGTCATTTTTGCTTTTCTCGGGCGTTTATCGGACACGATCATTCCCGCGATGACACTGCCGGTCTCCATTGTCGCCTCGTTCCTGGTCATGAAGGCCCTCAACTTCAGTTTGGACAATCTGTCTCTTATGGGGATCATCCTCGCGGTCGGGTTCGTCGTGGATGACGGAATCGTGGTGCTCGAGAACACGGTCCGTCTGATCGAGCAGGGGATGAAGCCATTTCCCGCCGCGATCAAAAGCGCTCAGGAGATCAGTTTCACGATCCTTTCCATGACGCTTTCTCTGGCCGTCATCTTCATTCCGCTTGTGTTCATGGGCGGCGTTGTCGGAAGGATCTTCCGGGAATTCGCGGTCACGGTGGTGGTGACGATCCTTTGCTCCGGCGTGGTGTCGCTCACGCTCAGTCCGATGATGTGCGCGCGCATGCTGAAGTCCAAGGAGGAAGGAAAAGAAAAAGAGAGTTGGATCCAAAGGATCATGAACCCGTTCATGGACAAAGTGATCGGAGGGTACAGCGTTCTTCTCAGAAAGATCCTGCTGCGTCCCTTCATCACGATCGTCCTGTGGGTGGCTTGCTTGGGCGGGACCGCTTACTTTTTTTGCGTGTTGCCCCAAACATTCCTGCCGGACGGGGACAGCGGCGCGATCATGGGGGGCACGTTGATGCCTCTGGGGACGTCGACCAAGCAGGCCTGCGAGTATCAGGCCCGGGTGAACAAAGTGCTTGAGTCAGATCCCAATATTGAAAGGACGCTGACCGCTTCCGGACTTCAGACCGGTTCCGACCAGAGCACCGGGTTCATTCATATCGTGCTCAAACCTTCCGGAAAACGTCTCCCGATGGCGAAGGCTCTTGCGGAGATACGCGGCAAGCTGTCACAGATCGCCGGAGGGTTCGCGTTCCTGAAAGCGACGCCCTCTCTCCAGATCAGTACGGGCGGTGAAAGCACCGCCTCGGGGAGTAAATATTCCTATACCATTCGCGGCGCGGACCAGGCAAAGGTCTATGAGAGCGCGACGCAGCTTGAAAAAGAGTTCCGGGCGCATCCCGGCTTCGTGGACGTTCAGAACAGCGTCAAATTAAATTTACCGACCCTGAAGGCGACGATCCTGCGGGACCGGGCTTCGACGCTGGGCATCACGGCGCAG
>CAIJHQ010000002.1 GCA_903820505.1 Candidatus Omnitrophota bacterium | reverse complement strand
TGAAAGGGTTGCCGATGACAGTCCCAAGCAACCATAAAAAGTTTGAACGAGGTTTGGGGCAGCCATCGGCCTCCGATCAATTGAAAAGGTTGCCGATGACAGTCCCAAGCAACCATAAAAAGTTTGAACGAGGTTTGGGGCAGGCGGGATGGGCGGATACCGGCGCTGTTGATGTGGCGGGCCTGCGGAGGGTATGGGGTTGCGGGGAACGGGACCTTGTGTGGATCGCCGGGAGCACGCACCCGGGGGAAGAAGAAATTCTGGCGGAGGTTTTTACGGCATTGCGGGCGCGATTCCCGGCGCTTAAAATGATCCTGGCGCCGCGGCACATCGAGCGGGCGAAGGCTCTCCGGAAGCAGTTACAGCGATTTTCTTTTAAAACGGTTCTATCAACCGAGAGAAAGGAAGGGGATGTTTTTGACGTGCTGGTCTTGGACCAGCTGGGCATTTTGAGGAATTTGTACCGGATCGCGGACCTTGTGTTCATGGGCGGGAGCCTGATCCCTCACGGAGGGCAGAACCCGATCGAGGCCGCGCGCTTTGAAAAAGCGATCCTCCATGGACCTCACGTTTTCAATTTCCAAAAGATCTATCGCGAGCTCGACCGTGACGGCGGCTCTCTCGAGGTCTCGGCCCAGGACGAACTGTCGTCCGCGGCGGCAGAGATGCTCACGAACGAGGGCAGGCGTCATGAAACGGGCCGGAAGGCTTTTCAGATCGTTAACCGTTTACGGGGTGCCAGCAAACGTCAGGCCGGATGGATCCTGACGTTCCTCAGCGGCCGGACCCCGCCAGAAAGGATTTTCTCGGATGGACAATCTCAAAAATTATTTTCGGCTGTTGGCGGAGGACAAACCCGTTGACGTCCTCAGCAGCTTTCTTTATCCGCTCCTGGAGCTTGCCTCCTGGGTCTACGGCCGGGCGGTCAGGCTTTTCCGCTGGCTCCACACGAAAAAGGTTCTGAAGCGGAAGCGTCTTCCGTTCCCGGTGATCAGCGTCGGGAACCTGACCTGGGGTGGGACCGGCAAAACGCCGTTCGTCGAATATCTGGCCCGCAAGATCTGTTCCTACCGGCGCGTTCCGTTGATCCTCACGCGGGGTTACAGCCACGATGAGGTCGAGTCGCTGAAACATCACCTTCCGACCGCCATCCTGGGCGTCGGGAAAGACCGCGCGAAGGTCGCCGCGCAGATCCTGAGCGAAAAAAAACACGTCGATATCGCGATCTTGGACGACGGTTTTCAACACGCCGCCCTTGAACGCGATGCCGAGATCGTCGCCATCAACGCGCTGAACCCCTTCGGCAACGGAAAACTTCTGCCGCGCGGGATCCTGCGAGAACCCGTCACGGCCTTGAAAGAGGCGATGATCGTGATGCTCACGCACGTGAACCTGGTCACGGACGAGGAACTGAAAAAACTGAAGGAAAAGGTCGCGGTCCTGGCGCCGCAGGCCCAGGTCATCGGGACTTTCATGGAGCCGCTTTTCCTTTACCGGGCCAAGACCAAGACGCGCATTTTCCTCGATAAAATGACGGGCAAACGCGTGACGACGTTCGCCGCGGTCGGGACGCCCCGCTCCTTCCAGCTTGTGCTGCAGCGAGCGCAAATGAAGACCGTCCGGAATTTCGAGTTCCTGGACCATCATGAATACACGGAAAAAGAACTGGAACAGATCAAACAGGTCAGTCTGGCCGCCGGCGCGGAAGAGATCATCACCACGGAAAAGGATTTTTTCCGTTCCCGCGAGCTGATCTCGCGAGTCCTGAACCCTCTCGTCCTGGCGGCCCGGCTTCGGATCGTTTCGGGAGAGGAAATATTAACGGACCGGCTTTTCCGGTTATTGGGAGTGCGACAGTAATGGGAGATTGGAAAGATCGGATCGCTTGCGGGGTTGTCCGGGGGCTCGTTTTCTTTTTCGAGCACATCCCTTTGCCCGCCGGCCTTCGCATCGGCGACATGCTCGGGCGCCTTGTATGCGCCTTTTCTTCAAAACGCCGGGTGGCGTATATCAATCTCAAACGGGCATTGGGCGAGCAGCTGACCCCGGCGCAGCGGTGGAAGGCCGTGGGGGACCACTACGGCCACATGGGGCAGTCGATCGTGGAGGTGATGTCTTTCCGGAAAATGACGCGCGAACACCGCGAAAAGAACATCAAGATCCATCACCAGGAACGTTTCCAGCAACTCCTGAAGTCGGGCCGGGGCGGCGTGCTGATCACCGGCCATTTCGGGAATTGGGAACTTTTGCAGGTCGTGTCCGGCCTGCTGGGCTCCCCGATCCATGTTCTGGCCCGCGACCAGAAATATCCCCGTCTTAACGGGCTTCTGAACGAACTCCGCGAAAGCCACGGGTCGGTTTCCATCAGCCGGGGTGCCGGGGTGCGGTCGCTGATCCTCGCGCTCCGCAAAAAGCAACTTATCGGCGTGCTCGGGGACCAGTCCGCGGGAAAGACCGAAGGGATGCTTCTGCCGTTCTTCGGGCGGAAAACCTCGGTGCCCACGGGCGCTTTTGAGCTCGCGCAGCGGACCGACGCCGCCGTCCTGCCGTGTTTTATGGTCAGGACACAGGGCCTCAAGCATGAGATCTACGTCGGGGAAACGCTGAAGGATGATCCGTCCCTTGGACCGAAAGACCGCGTCGCATTCCAGACAAAACAGTACCTCGCGCTGTTGGAAGATTTCATCCGGCGGTTCCCGAACCAGTGGCTTTGGGAGAATAAACGCTGGAAATACAGCTGGAACCGCAAGATCCTCATTCTTTCGGACGGCAAGGCCGGTCACTTCAAGCAGTCGGAGGTCGTGGCCGAACTTCTCGCCGGCTTCAAGGAATATCACGGCCGTCCCGGACTGGAATTCGAGACCGAGCGCATCGACGTTGAGTACCGCTCCTCATGGCACCGGAAACTTTTCTTCGTATTAGCCCCGCTCATGAGGCCCTGGATCCAGGGACGTCTTCATTGGCTCCGGCCTTTCTTTGTAAAAAAGACACAAGAAGCGATCGAAAAAGCGAACGCCGATTTCATCATCGCGGCCGGCTCGGGGCTCGCGCCGCTTCAGCTCTGTCTTGCGCGCGAGACCGGCGCCAAGAAGATCGTCATTATGAAACCGCCTTTTCCTTACGGTCTGACCCATTACGATCTGGCGGTCGTTCCTGCCCATGACGGCGGAGGGGTCCCGAAAGAGACTTTCCGGTGTGTGATCATGCCGAGCGGTTATAAAACCCATGACCGTGGAGAGGACGTCAAAAAACTGAAGGAAAGATTAGGCGAAGGGGCCAAAGTGAAAGTCGCGGTCTTTCTCGGCGGGGCGGCGCACGGTTTTGATCTGACGATCTCGGACATGGAAAAACTTTGCTCGGCGCTGAAGCGCGCCGCGCCGCGCTGCGGGGAATATGTCGTGACGACGTCGCGGCGGACCGCCGCTCCCGTGGAACGTTTCCTCAAAAGCGCCCTGGAGCATCATCCGGCCTGCCGGCTTCTGGTGCTCGCGAATGAAGAGAACCCTCCTTACGCGATCGGAGGCATGATGGGGCTCGCGGACCTTCTGATCGTGACCGAGGACAGTCTGGCCATGATCTCGGAGGCCGTGGGGTCCGGAAAACGCGTGATCGTCCTCACTTTAAGCGCGGGAGAACTTCCGGACAAACATTACCGGTTCCACCGCATCCTGAATCAGCGGGGGCTCGTGACGCTCAGTTCTCTCGCGGATATCGAGAGGAATATCACCGCTCTTTTGCAGCAACCGGCGTTCCCCGTGGTCCAGCGGGAAAGGAACGCTTTGGTCCAACGGCTGGGAGAACTCCTGTGAAGATCCTGCAAATGCTGCCCGCGCTCGAACTCGGCGGAACGGAACGCGGGGTGGTGGACCTGGCGCGCGCCATGAAGAAAGAAGGCCACGAAACGGTGGTCATTTCTTCCGGCGGGACGCTTGTGGCCGAGCTTCAGAGAATGGGGATCCCGCATTACGGCCTTCCGGTCCATCAAAAATCGCTGACCGGTCTTCTGCTCGTCGAGGAGATCGTCAAGATCATCCAGCGCGAAAGGATCGACATCATCCACGCGCGGAGCCGCGTGCCGGCATGGCTCGGCTGGCTCGCCGCCCGCAAAACGGGCATTCCCTTTATGACGACCTGTCACGGCAATTACTCGGTCCATCCGCTCAGTTTTGTCATGGGATGGGGAAAAAGGGTGATCGTGGCTTCCCACGCGATCGGCCGGCGCATGATCGATGAGTTCGGCGTGCCGCCGGACCGGATCCGCCTGATCCCGCGCGGCGCGGACCTTTCGCAATTCACGTTCTCCCTTGAAAGGTTCAAGACGAAACGGGACCTTTTCCGGATCGTGCTCATCGGCCGGTTCTCCCCGAACAAAGGACAGGTGGAATTCCTGAAGGCGGTCCATCTTCTCCGGAGTCGGCTCACGCATTTTGAAGTCCTCATCGTCGGTTCTGAAGGAAAGGGGAGACACCGTTACACGGACCTGATGAAAAATACCATCCGCCAGTTCGGCCTCGAATCCTGCGTCAAGATCCTTCCGCCGACGCGGGACGTGGTGGGGCTGTTGGCAAGTTCCGATCTTCTGGTCCTCGCGTCCCTCCTTCCGGAACCTTTCGGGCGCGTGATCATCGAGGCCGGCGCTGTCGGGACGCCGGTCGCCGCGACCTGGCTGGGCGGCGTGGTGGATATCATTGACCACGACGTGAACGGGCTGCTTTTCCCGCCGCGGAACATTCCCGCCATGGCGGAAGCGATGTTCGAGATCCTGACGGACCGCGCCAAGGCCAAAAGGTTCGCGGTCGCGCTGCGGAAAAAAGTGGAGGCGCAGTTCAACCTGCAGCAGATGGTCCGGAAAACTCTCGAGGTCTACCAGGAAGTCCGCAAAAAGAAGAAAATTCTCGTGTTCAAGCTGGGCGCCATGGGCGACCTGGTCCTGATCGTGCCGAGCCTTCGGATGATCCGCAGCCGCTTTCCGGACGCGGTGATCACGCTGTGTGTCGACAAAAAACTGGCGCCGCTTTTGGCGAATTGTCCTTATCTGGACGATATGATCCTGGTCGACCGAAAAAAACTTTCGAATCTTTTCTACCTTTTGAAAACGGCGCGCCGCATCCGCCGGGAAGGTTTTGATATTTCCGTGGACCTCCACAATAACAAGTGGACCCATCTTTTGGCCTACCTGGGCGGCGCGGTCCAGCGGTTCGGGTTCGCGCGCGGCCGCTGGGGCGGTCTTCTCAACCGTCCCGACAGGACCTTTGAGATCGGGGATGCTCCGGTCCGCCATCAGTTCCGGATCCTGTCCAAACTTGGGATCCAGGAGTTCGACGATACTTTGGAACTTTGGCCGACCCCGGAAGGCCTGGAAAAGGCCCGGCAGATGATGACGGCCCTGCTACCGCGGGAAAGAACGCGGATCATCGGGTTCGTGATGGGCTCGAGCCCCAAATGGCCGAGCAAGCGGTGGCCCGCGGGGCACTATCAGGAACTGGGTAAACGGTTGTTGGAAAAGCACGACGCGCGGATCGTGCTCATCGGTTCTCCAGACGAAGCTCCTCTCGGAGAGGCGTTCCATCATTTCGGGGAGGAGAAGGTGCTGGACCTCATCGGCAAGACAGGCCTGGAAGATCTGCCCTCTATTTTTAAACAGCTTCATCTCGTCGTGACAGGGGACACGGCGCCGCTCCATGTCGCCGCGGCGATGAACGTCCCGACGCTCGCATTATTCGGCCCCACGGACGCCCGGCGGCATCTTCCGCCCGGAAAGAGAGTGGCCGTGCTTTCGCATCATCTGGCCTGCCAGCCGTGCTACGAAGGCGTCTGCAAAGAAAAGGATCCGCTGGCCTGTCTGACCCATATTTCGGTCGACGAGGTGTTCGACAATTGCCAGAGGCTTCTTGCGTCGTGGACTTCGGCGGAGATGGAAAGCACTTTAAAAGTACTTCCGTAAATATTATTGTGAAGACGAGTTCTTAAACTTTTACGCAGGGGAACAGGCTCATGACCGCACCTAATCCTGACGGGATGAAGATCCTCGTGGTGATGAAGAACTGGCTGGGCGACCTGTTGTTCCAGATGCCGGCCCTTGAGCTCATCCGGAAACGCTATCCGGAGGCCCGGATCATCTGTATCGCTCCGGAACGCTGCCGCGAGATCCTCGAAGCCCATCCCGCAGTCTCGGGATTTCTGGGTTTTGATGAAAAAAGCACGCACCGCTCCTGGTTCGCCCGCCTGAAATTTCTCGGAGAACTTCGGAAAATGCGGCCGTGGGACCAGGGTTACCTTTTCCACCGGTCGCGGACGCGGGCGCTGCTTCTGATGCTTGCCGGTGTCAAGGAACGCATCGGATTCGGGAAAGGACGGAAGCTTTTTCTCACCCGGGCGCTTCCGGAGCCTTCAGGCCCCATACACCAACTGGATCATTTTTTCGACCTGATGCAAAAAGCCGGCTTCAAAGTTCCGGAAGAGAAGACTTATCGTTTTTATTATAGAGAAGACGATCTGCGGCTCGCGGAAGAGATCCTTAAAAAGAACGGGATCGACAAAGGCGCCCGCTTCATTTGTTTTCATCTCGGCGCGAATTGGGAGCCGAAACGGTGGCCGGTCGCGCATTTCAACGCGTTGGCTGAAAAGATCCATGAAAAATGGCGTCTGCCGGTCGTGGTGACGGGCTCCGCGAATGACATGCCGTTGCTGGAGGAATTGACCCGTGGGAACCGGAAGGCCAGGATCGTTCCGCTGGTCGGGAAAACGCCCCTTCGGGTTGCGGCATGTATTTACAAACAGGCGGCGTGTCTTGTGACCGGCGATTCGGGGCCCATGCATATCGCCTCGGGGGTCGGGGCGCCGGTGGTGGCGCTTTTTGGCCCGACCGATCCGGACCTTACCGGTCCGCGTGGGACGGGGGAAAAGATCGTGCTTCAATTCGTTCCGCCGGGTTATTCCGTGCCGTTCTTCGGCAAAGAATTTCCCGCGGAAGGCTGGCTTTCACAGATCTCTCCGGACGCTGTCTTTGAAGCGGTCGAGAAGATCTTCCGGCCCTGAAGGTTTCGGGCACAGACAGATAGAAGGAAAATAGCGGAATGAACATTCTGGTGGTCACTTTAAGCAATCTCGGCGATGTGATCATGACGACTCCGGTCATGATGGAGCTTTTGGTCCGGTTCCCTGGAGCGAGGCTCACGGCCGTCGTGGGTCCGCGGGCAAAATGCGTGCTCGAAAAAAGCGCGGATATCCACCGGATCGTGGTTTATGACAAGAAAGCGGATCTTTTCTCAAAATGGCTTTTTTTGCGGGAACTCCGGCGTGAAAGATATGACTGGGTCGTGGATCTGCGGAACACGGCGATCCCGTTCCTGGTCTCCGGCAAGAAGCGGAGCTCCCTTTTCCGGAAGTTCACCAAGGTGAACATGCGCGAGCGGCACCTCGAGATCCTTGAAATGATGGGAATGAAGCTGGGGAACCCGCCGCCCTTCCGGTTCTTTGATCAGGCGGATGAAAACGCCTGTCTCGAGAAGGTCGCCTCACAAGGGGTTCCGGAGAAGAACGGCTGGATCCTTGTGGCGCCGGGGGCCGCGAGCGAAAAAAAACGGTGGCCGGTGGAACATTTCCGCGAGGTCATCCGGACCCTGGCTCTTCGGACCGGGAAAAAGATATTTTTGATCGGCTCCCGGGACGAACGGCCGATAGCCGAAGCGGTAGCCCGGGAGATGCCCGGCGCCGTCCGTGTTTTGTGCGGTAGCATGACGCTGGCGGAGACCGCGGCCCTGATCTCGCGGGCCGCGCTTGTGATCGCCAATGACAGCGCGATCATGCACCTGGGTTTTGAGCTCGGGATCCCCACCGTCGGAGTCTTCGGGCCGACCGATCATGAAAAATACGGCCATGCGGGGCCGGCGTTCCGGATCGCGCGGGAGGACGGGGATTCATGTTCCTGCAACTCCCGTGAACTGCCTTATGCCGCACGGACCTGTTTCCACGGTTTGAAACCGGAAAAAGTATTGATGCGCGCTTCGGAGCTTCTCAATGTCCCTGAAAATCCCTGAAGATCCGCGGATCCTTGTTACGCGCACGGACCGTATCGGCGATCTGATGCTCACCACACCGGTCTTTAAGGCCCTTCGAGAAAAATTCCCGCGGGCGTGGATCGCCGCGCTGGTCTTTCTGGAGCACCGCGAGATCGTCCAGGGAAATCCTTTTCTCGACGAAGTGATCCTTTACGACAAAAAAGGGAGCGAGCAAAACGTCTGGGGCCAATGCCGGTTCGCCGGGAAGCTGCGCCGCAAAAAGTTCGATCTCGTGATCCATTGTCACGGAACGAACCGGATACATCTGGCCGGTTGGTTGGCCGGGATCCCGGTCCGGATCGGTTACGCGCGTCGCGCGCCGTGGGCCCTGACGCATGTGCATCCTTACAATAAAAAAGAGGGGCAAAAGTCGGAAGCGGAATATCTTTTTGAACTCCTCGAGCCTTTGGGTGTTCCGGCGCCGCTGAAACCGGAAACCTATTTCCCGGTCACGCGGCGTGCCGTCAGTTCTTTGGAAAATTTTATTTTCCATCATCGGATCCCGGAGGACAGACCGTGGATCGTCCTGTGTCCGTCCGCGAGCGATCCGACCCGGGTATGGGCCCCGGAGAAATTCGGGGAGTGGGTGACGCGGAGGAACAGGGAACATCCCTCCGTTTTTTTTGCCGTGGGGACCCGGCGGGACCGCGGGGTCGTCGAGCGGCTGCGGAAAAGCACCCGCGTTCCGGTCGTGGACCTGAGCGGGAAAATGACGCTCGGAATGCTCGGGGCGCTGCTGAAAAGATCTTCCGTCCTTATTTCAAGCGATACCGGTCCCTCGCACATCGCGAGCGCGGTCGGGACGCCCGTCGTCGTCATTTTCGGGAGATATGAGCCCGGACTGGGACCGCGCCGCTGGCAGCCGCTCGGGGACCGGGTGCGCGTGGTCGTAAGAGACGTGTCGGGCGTTCCGGCGGAGCAACGCAAGTTCTCGTATTTCGATGAGATCACGGTCGATCAGGTGTCCGAAGCGGTTTCGGGTCTGCTGGGAGGATCCACTATGAAAATGAATAAAAAGCGCGGGGCATAACATGCGTACCTTGCGGCGGGTCCTGGTCGTTCATCCTTTCGGGATCGGGGACCTTCTTTTCATTACGCCGGTCCTTCGCGCGCTTCGTCTTGTCCCGACGGTCGAAACGGTGGATTTGTTGTTGGGATCGCGCACCCGCGCGGTCGTGGAAAATAACCCGCATGTGAACGATATTTTTGTCGTGGACAAGGACCGCATGCGCCGTCAGACCCGGTGGGAGAATTTCCGGGAAGTTCTTGAGCTCGGGCGCAAGCTCCGGGCCAAACACTACGACTTGATCCTGGATTATTCATTGCGCCGGGAACACGCTTTTTGCGGGCGGTTCGTGCTCGGGATCCCGCAATGCGCGGGATTCGCCTTCAAAAAAAGGGCCGTTTTCCATACGATCCGCTATCCTCTTGCCGAGGGATTCCTGAAACGGCATGCCGCGGATCATTACTGCGACCTGGCGGAACTGGCGGGAATTTCGGTTGAAGACCGTTTTTTAGAGTTTTATTTCCCGCCCGACGCGGAGGCTCTTGAAAAGCAGGTCGTTAAAAAAATGGGAGGGATTGGAAAACCCTTCTTGACCCTGAGCCCGGGCGGCGGCGATTCGTGGGGCAGGGAAGCGGCCTTCAAGCGGTGGCCCGTAAAAAATATCGCGGAGTTCGTCCGGAAACTTCAAACGAAACTTGATGTGAAAGGGATCTGCATTCTCGGGAGCGCTTCCGAAAAAGAACTTTGCGAGGAACTGAAGCGGTCGCTGGGGATCCCGGCGGTGGTGCTCGCGGGAGAGACCTCGCTGAATGAAACGGCTATGATCCTGAAAAAGTCCGCTCTTTTTGCGGGGAACGACGGGGGCCTTGTACATCTGGCCAGGGCACTGGAAGTTCCGCTGATCGGTTTTTACGGGCCGGTGCCGCCGGAAGTTTACGGGCCTTACCCGCCGTCTCAATCCGCGGCCACGGTTTTTAAGAAAGGGCTGGAGTGCCGGCCGTGCTACCACAAGTTCCGCTTCAACAATGCTTGCGCCACGATCGCTTGTTTGACAGAATTAACGCCGGAGGATGCGATAAGATCATTGGACGAGCAGTCCTTCTTCGAGGGATCCTTCGGGAGGCAGCGTGCCCAAACGCAAGATCATTGAGATCGACCGGGAAAAATGTAACGGATGCGGACTTTGCACCACGGCCTGCACAGAATTGAAGGGGAACAGACCATGTTGAAAAGGTCGATCGCGATCCTGCTATTCTTGATGATTCCGGCCTTTCCAGGTCGCGTGATGGGTGAGGAAAAGGTCTATCCCGCGGCGGATTTGCCCGCGAAGACGATCTTTCCCGGGGAAAAAATAAAATTTGAGATCAGTTACCTGGGTCTGACGGTCGGGGACGCGACGGCCGAGGTCACGGAGATCGTGAAGATCAACGGACGGGACGCCTTTCATATCGTCGTCGACGTCCGTTCCCGGGGAATCCTGGATTGGATCTACAGGGTGCGCGATACACACCACAGTTACGTTGATGTCGAACACCTCCATTCCCTCCGCTACGAAAAAAAGATCCATGAGGGCCGTTACTGGACGGACGAATCCATGGAATACGATCAGGAGAAGAATCTCGGGCAGTTCTTTTCCCGCAAGGACCATAGCAGTAAGGAAATGTTCATTCCCCAGCACGTCCAGGACCAGATCTCGTGCGCGTATTGGCTGCGGACGCAGGACGTGAAGCCCGACGGCAAGGTGCAGATCCCCGTGAATGCCGACGAAAAGAACTGGGACCTGGATGTCTTCACCCGGGGGACAAAGGAGATGACGATCAAGGGCGTCGGGGTTTTTCAGTCGGTTGAAGTGGAACCCGTCGTCATGTTCGAGGGGTTCTTCGTGCGGCGCGGGAAGATATGCGGATGGATGAGCCTGGATGAACGTCGCATCCCGCTTCTCATAAAGGTCAAGGTCCCGGTGCTGGGCGATGTGAGCGCGACGCTCGTGCAGTACGAACCGGGGCGGGCACTGGATAAAACGGACAAAACGGAAAAAACGGCGCAGTGAAAACGCGACATTCATTTTAAAAGGGGAGGCGGCAGGCATCATGAAAAAGATCGGTTTTGATAATGAGAAATATTTAAAAGAACAAAGCGCCGAGATCCTGAAACGGGTCAAAAAGTTCAGCGACAAACTGTATCTTGAATTCGGGGGAAAACTTCTTTTCGATTACCACGCCGCGCGGGTCCTGCCGGGCTTTGATCCCAACGTGAAAATGCGGCTGCTTCAAAAGCTCAAGGACAGCGCCGACATCATCCTTTGCATCCATTCCGGGGATATCGAACGGAGAAAGGTGCGCGCGGACTTCGGCATCACCTACGACGCGGACGCTTTCAAATTGATCGACGATCTCCGCAGTTGGGATCTGGACGTGACCGGCGTGGTCATCACGCGTTTTTCCGATCAGCCGGCGGCGAAGATCTTCAAGAATAAACTGGAGCGGCGCGGCGTCCGGGTCTACACCCACCGTTTCACGAAGGGCTATCCGACCGACGTGGACCTGATCGCGAGCGACGAAGGTTACGGCGCCAACGAATATATCGAGACCACCAAACCGCTGGTCGTCGTGACGGCCCCGGGCCCCGGAAGCGGCAAGCTGGCGACCTGTCTTTCGCAGGCGTATCACGATCACAAACGGGGACTGAAGAGCGGGTACGCCAAATTCGAGACGTTCCCCATCTGGAACCTTCCCCTGGGCCATCCCGTCAACGTCGCTTATGAGTCCGCGACCGCGGACCTCGGCGACATCAACATGGTCGATTCGTTCCACCTGGAGGCCTATCACAAGACCACGGTGAACTATAACCGCGATATCGAGGTGTTTCCGGTGCTCCGGAGGATCCTGAAAAAGATCATGGGGGACGACGGGGTCTACAAATCTCCCACCGATATGGGCGTGAACCGCGCCGGCTTCGCCATCACCGATGACGAGACGGTCCGGAAAGCGGCGGTCCAGGAAGTGATCGCGCGCTATTTCCGCTACTCCTGCGAATACCAGATGGGGTTCGTGGAAAAGGAGGCGGTCGAACGCGCGGAACTTCTCATGAAAAATCTTGAAGCAAAGGCCGAGGACCGGTGCGTGGTCCTCCCGGCGCGCCGTGCCGCGCAGGAAGCCCTGAAAAAAGGCGAAGGGAACAAGGGGATCTTTTGCGGCGCCGCGCTCGAGCTTCCCGACGGCACGATCGAGACCGGAAAGAATTCCCCGCTCATGCACGCGGCGTCGAGCCTCGTGCTGAACGCCGTCAAAAAACTGGCGGGGATCCCGGACCAGATCCATTTGATCTCTCCCACCATTATCGAATCCATCGGGAACCTCCGGCGGACGGTTTTTAATTCGCGGGTCGTGAGTTTGGACCTTGAAGAGATCCTGATCGCTCTGAGCATTTGCGCCGCGACCAACCCCACGGCTCAGGCCGCGATGGAGAAATTAAAGGAGCTCCGCGGCGCCGACGCCCACATGACACACATCCCGACCTCGGGCGACGAAAAGGGCCTGCGGAAGCTCGGGATCAATCTGACCAGCGATACGGATTTTTCTTCCCTCAGTCTTTTTGAGTCTTAACGGGGTCTTGCGTCAGATCATGAAGATCCGGAGGACCTTTTTAAGGCCCGCCTAAAGAACGTGTTGAAGGGAGGACTTTCCGTCCCTATAATACGCCCTTCCAAAGGAGGAATATCCAGTGCCGACCTACGGTTACGAATGCGACCAATGCGGGCATCAGTTCGAGAAGTTCCAGTCCATGAAAGACCAGCCGGTCCGAAAATGTCCCGCCTGCGGCAAGAACAAGGTGCGGCGCATCATCCACGGCGGGGCCGGGGTCCTTTTCAAAGGCAGCGGTTTTTACCAAACCGATTACCGCTCCAAGGGATACAAAGAGGCGGCCAGCAAGGATACCGCGAAGAAGAGCGCCCCCTCCGGCGGTTGCTCCGGGGACTGTTCCTCCTGCAGCGCCCCCAAGAAATCCTGACAGCCCCATGTGCGGGATGCTACTTCAGGCCGTCTCGGCCTGCTTTTAAATATCACCACCCAGAATATCTATAACTTATTACATTAAAAAGAGTTATGGCGGTTTCCTTTCATTGACACTGCTTTTGAGCAGTGCTAATATACCCCCTTCATGCCTGTAGGGAGATCAAGAGGGTCATATGACAAACAAGGCTTTGCCGCTCACGGGCGCTGAAAAAAAGCGCTTTCTCGAGATCGTCGACGGTTTTGCGAAGTGCCGGGTCCTCGTCATCGGCGATTTCATCCTCGATCAGTTCGTATGGGGGACCGTCAAGCGCATTTCCCCTGAGGCGCCGGTTCCCGTGGTGAAAGTCGAACGCGAATCTTTCGTCCCGGGCGGGTCGCTCAACGTGGCGAACAATATCTGCTCGCTCAAAGGCAAGGTCTATCCCTGCGGTGTTCTGGGCCGCGATCTCTACGGACGGATGCTGCTCAAGGTGATACGCCGCCGGGGGATCGAGACAGGCGGGATCATTTATGATCCGGAACGTCCGACGTCCCTCAAGACCCGCGTGATCGCCCATTCCCAGCAGGTCGTGCGCTTTGACCGGGAGAAAACGGACGATATTTCCCCGGCCGACATCCAGAAGATCCTGAAATTCGTGCGCGAAAAGATCCGGGAGGCGCATGTCGTCATCCTCGAGGATTACGGCAAAGGAGTGATGCAGCCGTGTTTGCTTAAAGAAGTCGTCCGGCTCGCCAAAAAATACGGGAAGCCGGTGCTGGTCGACCCGAAGGAAAAACATTTTGTCTATTATCAGGGCGTGACGTGCATTACTCCGAACCGCAGCGAAGCTTATGTCGGCTATGAACGGACGCACGGGCCGTGGCAGAAACCTCCGACGCTGGAGCAGGTGGGATGGGGGCTGATGAAGAAATTAAGCCTGGAGTCCGTGCTGATCACGCTCGGCGAGGACGGGATGGCCCTTTTCGAAAAGAATCAAAAGATCACCCGCGTGCCGACCGCCGCGCGCGAAGTTTATGATGTGTCCGGGGCCGGAGATACCGTGATCGCGACGCTGGCGCTTGCCATGGCGGCCGGCGCGAAGATGCAGGAAGCCGCGAAACTTTCGAATCTTGCGGCGGGTATCGTGGTGGCCAAACTGGGGACCGCGACCGTGGCTCCCGCCGAATTGAAGGAAGCGATCCGGAAAGCATGAAGAAAGCCATCGGCGTTATCCCCGCGCGTCTGGGCTCCACGAGGCTTTCCGAAAAGATCCTCCGGACGATCGCCGGCAAACCCATGATCCAGCATGTTTGGGAGTGCGCGAAAAAGGCCGCGAAACTCGAAGAGGTCGTGGTCGCCTGCGATGACGCGCGTATCCGAAAATGCGTGGAAGGTTTCGGCGGCAAGGCCTTTATGACGCGGGCCGACCATCCGAACGGAACGTCGCGGATCGCGGAAGTGATGGGACATTTCAACCATGACTGGGTGATCAACATCCAGGGGGACCAGCCGCTTGTGGACCCGAAAGCCCTGGATGAGATGGTCTCGATCTTCGAAGCTTCGCCCAAGACCGAGGTATTGACGTTCGCCGTCCGCATGACGGACAGGGCGGCCTATGAGAACCCCAATGCCGTGAAGGTCGTTTGCGACGCGGACGGGAACGCGCTTTATTTTTCACGGGCGACGGTCCCTTTTTTCCAGGGGAAGCAGGATTGCGCGTTCAGTTTTTTGAAGCATCTGGGAGTGTACGGGTACCGGCGCGATTTTCTTTTGCAGTTCGTCGCGTGGGAAGCCGGGATTTTGGAGAAGATCGAAAAATTGGAGCAACTCAGGATCCTTGAAAGGGGCCGTTCCATTCGCGTGATCGAAACGAAATATGATTTCATCAGCGTGGACACGGAAGAGGACCTGAAAGAGGTTGAATCGCGTTTGCTCCGGGCCTGTCGAGGGTGCGGTCCGGCGGCGTAACGAAAACCCCAAAGGAATTGGATATGCCAAAACATATTTTTGTGACGGGCGGTGTGGTTTCTTCTCTCGGAAAGGGGATCGCCGCGGCGTCGATCGCGCGGATCCTCGAAGCCAAAGGCCTCAAGGTCGCGCTTCAGAAGCTTGATCCCTATCTCAATGTGGATCCCGGCACCATGAACCCTTTTCAGCACGGGGAAGTTTACGTGACCGAGGACGGCGCGGAAACGGACCTCGATCTCGGACATTACGAGCGCTTTACGCACGGGACGGTCACCCGCGAAAGCAATATCACGAGCGGGCAAATTTATTACAAAGTGATCACCCGGGAACGCCGGGGAGATTATCTCGGCGGGACGGTCCAGGTCGTGCCGCACATCACGAACGCGATCAAAGAGGGCATTCGCGAACTCTATAAAAACAAGCGGCTTGATGTGGTGATCACGGAGATCGGCGGCACGGTCGGCGACATTGAATCGCTCCCGTTCCTTGAAGCCGTGCGGCAGTTCCGTCACGAGGTCGGCCGGGAAAATTGCCTGTTCATCCATCTGACCCTGGTTCCTTACATCAAGGCTGCGGGCGAACTCAAGACCAAGCCGACCCAGCACAGCGTCGGGACCCTGCGCGAGATCGGTATCCAGCCGGATATCCTGATGTGCCGCACGGAAAAAAAGATCGATAAGGCCATGAAGGCGAAGATCGCGCTTTTTTGTAACGTGGAGACCGAGGCCGTGATCGAGGCGCGCGACGTGGCGTCGATCTATGAAGTGCCGCTGATGATCAAAGAGCAGGAGATCGACAAGGTCATTTGCCAAAAGCTCAAGATCGAGTACAAAAGCGGAAGCCTTGCCGCCTGGAAGAAGAATGTGGTGGAGAAATCGCTCCATCCGAAACATTCGGTGAAGATCGCGGTGGTCGGGAAATATATCGAACTTCAGGACGCCTACAAGTCCATCTATGAGGCTTTAAAGCACGGCGGGATCGCTAATGACAGCGAAGTGGTGATCAAAAAGATCAATTCCGAAAAGGTCGGGAGCGCGAAATCGCTCGAGCAATTCAAAGGGGTGTCCGGTATTCTGGTCCCCGGCGGCTTCGGGATGCGCGGGGTCGAAGGAAAGCTCCAGGCCATCCAGTATGCCCGGGAGAAAAAGGTTCCGTTCTTCGGGATCTGTCTGGGAATGCAATGCGCGGCGATCGAATTTGCGCGGAACGCTCTGGACATGAAAGGCGCCCATTCCACGGAATTCAACAAGAAGACGCCTTTTCCCGTGATCAGCCTTCTGGAAGAACAGCAGAACGTCAAGGATATGGGCGGGACCATGCGGCTCGGGGCGTATCCCTGCCTGGTCAAAAAGGACACGCTCGCGTATAAAGCGTACAAAGCCGAGGAGATCTCGGAGCGTCACCGTCACCGCTACGAATTCAATAACGAATACCGCGAAAAGTTCCAGAAAGCCGGCATGAAACTGTCGGGTCTTTCGCCGAACGGCAAACTGGTCGAGATGATCGAGCTTGAAGGTCACCCGTGGTTTTTGGCGACCCAGGCCCATCCGGAATTCAAGTCCAAGCCGGACAAAGCCCATCCGCTTTTCCGCGAATTCGTTTGTCACGCGTTACTCTATCAGGAGGGGCAATCCCCGAAGAGCGTCGCAGCGGGAAGTAGTGACAAAGGAAAAGAAATAAAGCCGGAACAGGAAAAGGGAGGAGTAAGTGCATAAAGTCGCTTTGGGCTCGGTGGTTTTCGGGGATCCGCGTAGGATCGTTTTGATCGGCGGACCGTGCGTGATCGAGGATGAAAAGGGAACGCTCAAACTTGCCGCGGCGATCCAAAAGATCACAAGGGACCTTAAGATCCCTTATGTGTTCAAAGCGAGTTTTGATAAAGCCAACCGCTCTTCCATCCGTTCGTTCCGCGGGCCCGGTCTCGAAAAAGGGCTGAAGATCCTCGCCCGGGTCAAAAAAGAATTCGGGCTTCCGATCCTCACCGACATCCATACCCCCGAACAGGCGGAGCCGGTGGCCGCGGTGGCGGACATTCTCCAGATCCCGGCGTTCCTTTGCCGCCAGACCGATCTTCTTTTGGCGGCGGCAGTGACCGGAAAGATCGTGAACGTGAAGAAAGGGCAGTTCCTCTCCCCGTGGGAAGCAAAGAACATCATTCACAAACTCGAAGAAAGCGGCACAAAGAAGATCCTGCTCACGGAACGCGGAACAAGTTTCGGCTACAATAATCTCGTGAACGATTTTCGCGCCATTCCCGTGATGCGCGGGTTCGGTTATCCGGTGGTGTTCGATGCTACCCATTCGGTGCAGATACCGGGCGGGCAGGGAACGGCTTCGGGCGGAATGTCCGAATTCATCCCGACGCTCGCGCGGTGCGCCGTCGCGGCGGGAGCCGACGCTATTTTCATGGAAATTCATGAAGATCCGGCCAAAGCGCTTTCGGACGGGCCGAACGCCTTGGCGCTCAAGCAGTTGAATCCTTTACTTGAAAAACTTATCGCGTTAAAAAAAGTCGTAGGCGCCGAAGGGTGATACGGATGAAAAAACAAAACGTCAGCAGACTTGCCAGAGAGATCCTGGGGATCGAAGCGCTTGCCATCTCGCGGCTCCGGGCAAGGATCGGCAGGGATTTTGAAAAGGCCGTGGAGGCGCTGGACCGCTGCAAAGGCCGCGTGATCCTCACCGGTATGGGGAAGCCGGGTTTCATCGCCAGAAAGATCGCGGCGACCATGGCCTCGACGGGAACGCCGAGCCTCTATCTTCATCCCGCCGAAGCGGTCCACGGGGATTTCGGGATGGTGACGTCCAAGGACCTTGTGATCGCGATCTCGCAAAGCGGGGAAAGCGAGGAGATCGTCCGGCTTCTTCCGCTCATCAAGAAAAAAGGAGTGCAGCTTATCGCGATGACCAGCGTGGCGCGGTCTTCCTTGGGGAGGAACGCGGACATCGTGCTCGACCTGGGCGTGCGCCGCGAAGCCTGCCCTCTGAACCTTGCGCCGTCCGCCTCCACGACGGCTTCGCTCGCGTTGGGGGATGCCCTGGCGCTTTGTCTTCTTCAAAAACGCGGTTTCAAGTCCGAGGATTTCGCGGAACTTCATCCGGCCGGGAGCCTCGGAAGGCGGCTTTTGAAAGTGAAGGATATCATGCGCACGGGGAAAGCGAACCCCCTCGTCGGTCCTAAAACAAGTGTGAGACAGGCGCTGCTCAAGATCACGTCTTCGCGCGCCGGAAGCTGTACCTTGGTCGACGCGAAAGGAAAGCTTCTCGGTGTTTTTACGGACGGCGATCTGCGGCGTCATTTGCGCGCGCAGGGCGAGAAGATCCTGAGCCGGCCCGTGGAGGCCCTGGCAACGCTGAACCCGCGCTCGATCCGCCAGGACAAACTTGCGGAAGAAGCCTTCCATATCATGGAATCACTACGAATTGACGAATTGCCGGTGCTGGATGACACGCGCCGGGTCGTGGGCCTTCTGGATGTCCAGGACCTGATGAGGGCAGGGCGGGTCTAGCGCTGGTTTGAATTTAATTCCAGGGGTTAACAGTGTGCTGCGCCGTTAACCCGAAAAAACTAACGGAGAACGGCACTTGTGGCCAAAAAGAAGCCCTACCGTTTCATTGTTTACCTGGCAGCACGGGCCGGTGCCGCGGTCCTGGCTCTTTTGCCGCGGCGTTGGGCGCTGGCGTTGGCGCGCGGGGTCGGGTATCTCGGCTACTTTCTGGTTTCTTCGCAGCGAACGAAGATCCTCAAGAATCTGAAGTTCGCCTACGGGGAGGAAAAAAGCCGGGAGGAGATCGAAGGGATCGCCCGGAAGGTCCTGGGGAACATGCTCCAGACCGCATTTGATTTTCTCCGGTTCACACAGTTCGCGCGATCCGGGAAAGTACCGCCGTTCGTCGAGACGGGGGAGGCCTTTTCTTTTTGCAAAGATATTTTGCAAGAAGGGAAAGGGCTCATTATAATGACGGCGCACATGGGCAACTGGGAACTCCTTGCGGGGATCTTCGGGATGCAGGGGTTCACGGGCGCCGTGGTCGGCCGGAGGATTTATTATGAACCGTACAACCGCTGGATCGTCGGGTTGCGCGGGTCGGTCAACGTGCGGACGATCTACCGGGACCAGGCGGTCCGTGATATCCACGGGCAATTGAAACAGAACGGGATCGTCGGTCTTTTGCCGGACCAGGACATGGATAACCTCCGCGGGGTTTTCGTGGATTTTTTCGGGCATCCGGCCTATACGTCCGTTGCACCGGTGAAACTTGCCATGTCGACCGGCGCGCCGCTTTTGCCGGCTTTTCTTGTGCGTTTACCCGGCGACCGGTACAAGCTCGTGATCGGAAAACCGATCAGGCCGAAGTCGGAAGGCAACCGCGACGAAGCGGTTCGGAAGTATACGGAAGCGTGGATGCGTTGTTTCGAAGAAATGATCCGGCAGTATCCGGACCAGTGGGCCTGGATGCATGACCGCTGGAAGACGACGCCTCAAAAGCTGGCGTCCCAAAAACAAGAGGAAGTGAGAGTTTCATGATAAAACGGTCTATTTTTATTTTTTCCGCGCTGGTTGTTTTTTATGTTTTCTTCGTTCAGGTCCAGGTTGTGGTCACCCGGAAGCAGCGGGCGCAGCGGGCGGTCGAGAAGCCTTCGCCGCAGCAGGTCCATAAGGTCTATTCTTTCTCGTTCTCCAAGTATACCCCGGAAGGCCAAAAGGAAGTCGAGATCGAAGGGGATTCCGCGGACCTTCTTTCCAACACCGTGCAGCTCATGAACGTGATGGCCAAGGCTTACGCCGAAGAGGTCCCCGTGACGGTGACGGCGGACCGGGGCGAATATGACAAAAAGAAAAACAAGGTCCATATCGAACAGAACGTCGTGGCCACGACGGATGACGGCACGCGGCTCGTGACCGAGTCCCTGGACATGCTTCCCTCGGAGCATGTGATCGAGACCGAGAAGTCCGCGCAGGTCAAAAAAGACAACATTAATGTGGAAGGAACGGGGGCCCGGGCCGATACGCAGTTGAAAAAAGTGAAGTTCAAGACGAACGTGACGGTGATCGTGCAGAACACGGAGGACAAGAACGCCGGGCCGACGGTGATTACGTGTGACGGGCCGCTTGTGGTCGACTACGAAAAGAACATCGCGCATTTCAAGGACAACGTCGTGGCGAAAGATTCGCGCGGGAAATTGACGGCGGACACGATGGACGTCTATTACAACCGCGTGAGCCGTCGCGTCTCCAAGATCGTCGCGGTCGGGGACGTGGCGATCGAGAATCCGGACGGCAACAAGACCTACAGCGACAGCGTGATCTATCTCGCCGATGAAGGACGGATCATTCTCGGGGGCGATACGGAGGCCCTTTATTTCGGGGGAGACGCCCCTGCGGCCCTCAAAAAAGGAGTTTTTTAACATGAATTTGCTCGAGACGAAAGATCTGGTGAAGAGCTACAAGGGTCGTGCCGTCGTGAACGGAGTGAGCATCCATATTTCCCGCGGCGAGATCGTGGGGCTTCTCGGGCCGAACGGCGCCGGAAAGACCACCTCATTTTACATGGTGGTCGGCGTGATCCGCGCGGACAGCGGGAGTATTTTTTTCCGCGGCGAGGACATTACGACGCTTCCGATGTTCGAACGCGCGCGCCTGGGGATCGGTTACCTGTCGCAGGAGCCGTCCATTTTCCGCAAACTGACGGTGGAAGAGAACATCATGGCGATCCTGGAGACGCTCGAGATCCCGCAGGAGGAACGCGACCGGCGGCTTAAGAGGCTCCTCAACGATCTGGACATCTCCTATCTTGCCAAGAACAAGGCCTTCACGCTCTCGGGGGGCGAACGCAGGCGTCTTGAGATCACGCGTGCCCTGGTCACGAATCCTTCGCTACTTTTGTTGGACGAACCTTTCAGCGGGGTCGATCCCATCGCGGTCTTTGAAGTGCAGAAGATCCTCCAGAAGCTCAAGGCGCAGGGGCTGAGCATTTTATTGACGGACCATAGCGTGCGGGAAACGCTTTCCATCACCGACCGTTCCTACCTTCTTTACAACGGAAGGGTTGAAGTCTCGGGAACTTCGGAATTCCTCGCTTCGGACAACAAGGCCAGGGAGCTTTATCTGGGAGAAAGGTTCTCTTTGACCTGATCAACCGCAGGATTTTCCGGTTTTTATCAGAACGACCTAAGGAGGCTATTGTCGTGGATATCCGTTTTACAGGACAGAATTTAAAGATCACCGAAGGTATGAAAAAACATGCGAGCGACCGGCTTCCCAAGTTGGAACAATACGCGCCGCGGATCGTGGAGGCCCATGTCTTTTTGAAAAAGGAGAAATACCTCTACGAGGCGGAGATCACGCTGCTTGCCCGTCACCTCCGTGCCTTCGGGAAGGGAAGCGCGAAGGAGAACATCTTTGCGGCGATCGATGAAGCGTACGATCGCGTCGAAAAACAGCTCAAAAAGTACCGTGCCAAGACCAAGGACCACCACAAAAAGGATTCCAGGGCGTCCGCGAAGATCGCAAAGGCGCTGGGTTGGGTGGAGACCGAAACGGACGGTATTTCCGAAAAGCCGCGGATCGTGAAGGTCAAGAATTTTGCCGTGAAACCCATGTCGGCGGAAGAAGCGGGCCTTCAATTGGAGGTTTCGCCGGAAACCTTTCTTGTTTTTCTAAATCAGGACACCAATACGGTCAACGTGATCTACAAGCGCAAAGGCGGGGATTACGGGCTCGTGGAGCCGGCGTTTTAGTTCTAAAACCTTCATCAAGCAGGGGGAGTGAAGCAATGAAAATCACCGATTTTCTCAATGTTAAAGGTATTAAATTGGACTTGGCGTCGACGGATAAAGAGGGCGTTCTCCAGGAACTTGTGGATATCCTTGCGGAGGTCAAGGACATCGGGGACAAGAAAAGTATCTTGCGCGCCCTGATCGAGCGCGAGAACCTCGGGTCGACGGGGATCGGGCAGGGGATCGCTATCCCGCACGGGAAGACCGACAAGGTGGACGGGCTTGTGGCCGTGCTCGGGGTGAGCCGCAAAGGCGTCAACTTCGAGGCCCTGGACGGGGAACCGGTCTATATTCTTTTTCTGCTTGTGGCGCCCAAGGACACCGCGGGTCCGCATTTGAAGGCGCTCGCCCAGATCTCGAGGCTGCTCCGCGACAGCTACTTTTGCGAGCTGGTGCGCCGCTGTAAAACGCCCAAAGAAGTTTTTGATCTGATCGGCAAGGAAGAAAACCGCAAGAGCTGATTTCCGGCTCTCACGGGATCCTCCTATGCAATTTTTTAAGTGGTTCTATCCGGGTATCGGGATCAAGCGGTGGATCATTCTTTGCACTGCCGGATTGAGCTTCATCGTCGTCGTGGCGCTGCTGACCGTCAAAACGATGTCCAAGTCGAGCGTCCTGCTGGCGTCCTTCGCGACCGCGATGCTCATTTTCGGGATCTTTCTCATTTATACTTCGATCAAGAACATGGTCCGCATATTCGTCCGGGCGCTGATGCCGCTCCATAGCGAAGGACCGCTTGTGGATATTGTTTATCACAAAAGACAGATCGAATCCCTGTTCCGCGGCCCGCGCATCGTCGCTATCGGCGGGGGCACGGGTCTGAGCACGATGCTTTCGGGGATCAAGCTCTTTACCAGCAATATCACGGCGATCGTGACCGTGACGGACACCGGAGGGAGTTCGGGCCGGTTACGCGATGAGATGGATGTACTGCCGCCCGGCGATATCCGGAACTGCCTTGTGGCACTTGCGGACGCCGGATCGCTGATCCAGGACCTTTTCCAGTACCGGTTTGAAGTGGGCGAAGGACTGAAAGGACATAGTTTCGGAAATCTTTTTATTACGGCGCTTTCCATGGTCACGGGGGATTTCGAAAAAGCGATCGCGGAATCAAGCAAGGTTCTGGCGATCCGGGGGCGCGTGCTTCCGTCGACGCTGCAGAAGGTGACGCTGGTGGGCGAGTTCGTGGACGGGACCTCGGTCGAAGGGGAAGCGAGCATTACGGGCATGAAAAAACCTTTGCGGAGCATCCGGCTGAAGCCCGATGATTGTTTCGCGTGCCAGGAAGCGATCGATGCCATTTCGATCGCGGACCTGATCATCATGGGACCGGGGAGCCTTTACACGAGTATTTTGCCGAACCTTTTGATCAAGGACATTCGCGAGGCGGTGCTGAATTCGGACGCCTATAAGATCTATATTTGCAATGCCATGACCCAACCCGGCGAAACGACGGGGATGAGCGCGTGGGACCACCTGAAGGTGCTTTTGGACCATACGGACCCGCGGATCGTGGACGCCTGTTTTGTGAATACCGCGCCGATCCCGGAAGCCGTGCTCGCGCGTTACCGCGGGGAAGGGGCCGTGCCGGTGGCTCTGGATATCGACAGGATCAAGGAAAAGGGCTACCAGATCGTTCGTGGCGACGTGCTCAAGGCGGACGGTCCGGTCCGCCACGATTCCGAACGGCTCGTGAAATTAGTGTTGGACCATTACGCCAAACATTCGAAAAAAGCAAAAGACTGAGTATTTTATGACGGTACGGCGGAAGAAAGCAGAACCCAAAAAGATCGAACGCCAATTCACGATCGGGAACAAGCTGGGCCTTCACGCCCGGCCGGCCGCGCTTTTTGTTCAAACGGCCAACCGTTTTGAGGCGCTTGTCGAAGTTCATAAGGAAGACTTTTTGGCCGACGGGAAATCCATCATGGGGATTATGACGTTGGCCGCCGAGCTGGGATCGGTGATCCTGATCCGTATCACGGGCAAGGACGCGGAAGAAGCCATGGAAGCACTTGCGAAGCTGATAGAATCGAATTTCGGAGAATAGGGTTATGAAAGAATTTAAGGGGACCGGTGTTTCGCCGGGGATCGCGATCGGGAAGGTCTTTGTCCTGCACAGCGGGGAATCCTTCAACATCGTGAAGCGGACGGTGGGCCCGGAACAGATCTCGAACGAGATCGCCCGGTTCGAGGACGCCTTGACGCGGACACGGAACGAGATCCTCGGGATCCGGCGGAAGCTTTCCGACCAGATCGGCCGCGAGAGTTCGGATATTTTTATGGCGCACCTTCTGATCCTCGAGGACCGGACCCTGATCGAGGACGTGATCGAGGTGATCAAAAATGAAAAAGTCAGCGCCGAATACGCCTTTGCGGCAGTGCTCCAGCGGTATTTTCAGGCTTTTTCCCAGATCAATGACGAATATCTCAAGGAACGTATCTCCGACATCCGCGACGTGGGGAAGCGGCTTCTTGGCAATCTGTGCGGTGAGGAAAAAAAGAGGCTTGAAGAGTTCAAGGGGAAAGTGATCATCGCGGCGCATGATCTTTCGCCGTCCGATACGGCCTCCCTTGATAAGCATAAAGTGCTCGCGTTCATGACCGAGATCGGCGGTCCGACCTCGCACACGGCCATTCTCGGCCGTTCGCTGGAGATCCCCGCGGTTGTCGGGGTCGAGAAGATCATCGGAGAACTTCAAAATGACGACACGATCATCGTGGATGGGACCCACGGGGTCGTTATCGTCAATCCTGATCCCGCGACTATCGACCGGTTCAATACCCAGGAGAGCCGGTTCATCCAGCTTACCGGGGAACTTGATAAGCTGCGTGAACTGCCGGCCGAAACGCTGGACGGAAAGCGCATCGTGCTCGCCGCGAACATCGAATTCCATCACGAAATTTCTTCGGTGATCGCGCACGGGGGCGAGGGGGTCGGACTTTACCGTACGGAATATTTTTATATGAACCGCGCGACGCTGCCGACCGAACAGGAACAATATGAGTCTTACCGGAAAGTCGCGGAGGCCATGAATCCTTGTCCGGTGATCATCCGGACCCTGGACCTCGGCGGGGACAAATTCGCCTCGACCCTGGAGATCCCTCACGAAATGAACCCGTATCTGGGCTGGCGCGCGATCCGCTTTTGCCTGACGCGCAAGGATATTTTCAAAACGCAATTGCGGGCGATCCTGCGCGCGAGCGCGCACGGGAATTTGAAGATCATGTATCCGATGATCGCGAGCGTCCAGGAAGTGCTCGCCGCCCGCGAGATCCTGGATGAGGCCAAGGCCGAGTTGCGGAATGAGAACCTGCCCTTCGCCCAGAACATTCCCGTCGGGATCATGATCGAGATCCCGTCCGCGGCGCTCGCGAGTGACGTCCTGGCCACGGAAGCGGAATTTTTTTCTCTGGGGACGAACGACCTGATCCAGTACACCTTGGCGATCGACCGCATGAACGAGAAGATCGCCTATCTCTACGAGCCGACGCATCCCGCGATCATCCGTTTGATCGACCTGGTGGTCCGTAACGGTCACGCACGGAACATCTGGGTGGGAAGCTGCGGTGAAATGTCCGCGGACCCGGCGATCGCCATTCTGCTGGTGGGACTCGGGATCGACGAGATCAGCGCGAGCCCTATGGTGCTTCCCAAGATCAAAAAAGCGATCCGTTCCATCCATTATAAGGACGCCCAGGAAATGGCGCTGAGGGCGCTTGCGTTCCAGACGGGGAAAGAGGTTCAGGCTTTCCTGAACGCCAAGCTCAAGCACATTTGCAGCGAACTCACGGACGAATAATCTTTTTATCCTCAAGGAGAAAGAACGGTTCCGATGAAGGCCATTATTCTTTGCGCCGGCTACGCGACGCGGCTCTACCCACTGACCGAGAATCAGCCCAAGCCGCTCCTTTCGGTCGGCCCGAAGCCTATCCTGGAGTGGATCCTGGGGCAGGTCGAGAAGATCCGTGAGATCGACGGTGTTTACATCGTCAGTAATCAGAAATTCGCGGGACATTTCGAAAAATGGGCCGTGAAGGCGAAATATCCCTGGCCGGTCGAGGTCGTGAACGACCGGACGACGAGCAACGAGACCCGCCTGGGAGCGATCGGCGATCTGGCCTATGTGATCCGGACCCGGAAGCTGGCCCCTTGCGACCTCTTGGTGGTCGCCGGGGATAATTTTTTTGATTTCGACCTGGTGGCGTTCACTGATTTCGGAAAAAAAAAACGGCCCCACGGCGTCATCGCGGTCTATGACGTCGGGGACAAGGAGCTTGCCAAGCGCTACGGCCTTGTGAAGACCGATGCGAACGGGAAGATCCTGGAGTTCCAGGAGAAACCGCCCCAACCGGCCACCACGCTCGCTTCGAGCGGGATCTACTGGCTTCCCAGGGAGATTTGGAGCCTGCTTGACACTTATATCTCGAGCGGCCATAATACTGACCAACCCGGCCATTATATGCGGTGGCTTGCTGAGAATTCGGGGCTTTTTGCCTTTTCTCTCAGGGGAAAATGGCTTGATATCGGGGACCTTGCCTCATATCAGCAGGCTAACGCCATCGTTAATCCACCCAATCCAAAGGAGTAAAAGAAAATGAAAGACGGACACTATTTTTTTACCTCGGAATCTGTCTCTGAGGGCCATCCCGACAAACTTTGCGATCAAGTGTCCGACGCCATTTTAGACGCTTATCTTGCGGGGGATCCCATGTCCCGAGTCGCCTGCGAATGTCTCGCGACCACCGACCGTTTGACGATCGCCGGTGAGATCACGAGCAAGACGAAGGTGGACGCTGAGAAGGTCGCGCGTGACGTGATCAAAAAGATCGGTTATGTGGACCCCAAGATCGGTTTTGATTACAGGACCTGCAGGATCGATCAGGCGCTTCACACGCAGTCTCCCGACATCGCGATGGGCGTGGACACGGGCGGCGCCGGGGACCAGGGCATGATGTTCGGGTTCGCGACCAATGAGACCGAAGAGCTCATGCCGCTTCCGATCATGCTTTCGCACAAGCTGGTGCGCTACCTGACGGCGATGCGTAAGTCCAAGAAGATCAAATACCTCCGGCCGGACTCCAAAAGCCAGGTGACGGTGGAATACAAGGACGATCAGCCGATCCGCGTGGACGCGGTAGTCCTGAGCTCCCAGCACGACGGCGACGTGACGCTTCCGACCATTCAGAAAGACCTGATCGAGAAAGTGATCAAGAAGGTCATTCCGGCGAACTTGATGGATAAGAACACCAAGATCTTTATCAATCCGACCGGGCGCTTTGAAGTCGGCGGCCCGCACGGGGACACCGGCTTGACCGGCCGCAAGATCATCGTGGACACCTACGGCGGCATGGGCCGGCACGGCGGCGGCGCTTTCAGCGGGAAGGATCCGTCGAAAGTAGACCGTTCCGCGGCTTATTTTGCCCGTTACGTCGCGAAGAACATCGTCGCGGCAGGTGTCGCGGCCCGTTGCGAGATCCAGGTTTCGTACGCCATCGGCGTCGCGGAACCGGTGTCGATCCGCGTGGACACGTTCGGGACCAGCAAGCTTTCCAACGAACAGATCGTCAACGCGGTCAGGAAGATCTTCGATTTCACGCCGAAAGGCATTATCAAGACCCTCGACCTGCGCCGTCCCATCTATAATAAGACGGCGGCCTACGGTCATTTCGGCCGCAGCGAGGCCGGTTTTACCTGGGAGAAAACGGATCGCGTGGACGTGCTCCAGAAACTTCTCGGGATCAAGGGCAGCGGCGCCTCTTGTTGCAAGGCGACGGTGTCATGTTGAGTGCGGAAAAAAAGGTGAGATCCGTGAAAAAAAATACCGTAAAGCCCAAAAACGATTTCAAGGTCGCGGACCTTTCCCTGGCGGAATGGGGCCGCAAAGAGCTTGATATGGCCGAGAAAGAAATGCCGGGTTTGATGGCGACCCGCAGAAAGTACGGGACTCAAAAGCCGCTTAAGGGCAAGCGGATCATGGGCAGTCTGCACATGACGATCCAGACCGCGGTCTTGATCGAGACTTTGGTGGAACTCGGCGCGGACGTGCGTTGGGCCTCCTGCAATATCTTTTCGACGCAGGACCATGCCGCGGCCGCGATCGCGGCCAAGGGCATTCCGGTTTTCGCGTGGAAAGGGGAGACGCTCGAGGAATACTGGTGGTGTACGCTCCAGGCCTTGAATTTTCCGGGTGGCAAGGGTCCGAACCTGATCGTGGATGACGGAGGGGACGCGACGCTCATGATCCATTTGGGTTATGACGCGGAGAAGAACCCCAGGCTCCTCGACAGGCAGGTCGAAACGCAGGATGAGATCGAGCTCTTTAAGCTCCTCAAGCAGGTCCTGAAAGAGAACCCGAAGAAGTGGCACGGCGTGGTGAAAGAATGGGAAGGCGTTTCCGAGGAAACGACCACCGGCGTTCACCGGCTTTACAAAATGCAGGAAGAAGGCCGTCTTCTCGTGCCGGCCATCAACGTGAACGATTCCGTCACGAAATCCAAATTCGACAATCTCTACGGCTGCCGGGAGTCCCTTGCGGACGGGATCAAGCGCGCGACGGACGTGATGGTCGCCGGCAAGGTCGTGGTGGTCTGCGGTTACGGGGACGTCGGTAAAGGCAGCGCGCAATCCATGAAAGGGTTCGGCGCCCGTGTGATCATTACCGAGATCGACCCGATCTGCGCACTTCAGGCGGCGATGGAAGGTTATCAGGTCGCGCGCATCGAGGACGTGCTGGGGATCGCGGATATTTTTGTGACCGCGACCGGTAATATCGACGTAATCACGACCGAGCACATGGCCAAAATGAAGGATGAAGCGATCGTTTGCAACATCGGCCATTTTGACAATGAGATCCAGGTGGCCCGGCTCGAACAACTGCATGGGATCAAAAAGATCACGGTTAAGCCCCAGGTCGACAAATACATTTTTCCGGACGGCCATTCCGTGATCCTGCTGGCCGAAGGACGTCTTGTGAACCTCGGCTGCGCGACGGGACACCCCAGCTTTGTGATGAGCAATTCCTTCACGAACCAGACGCTTGCGCAGATCGATCTGGTGATGGATCCCAAGAAGCCCGGGGTCTATCGTCTTGCCAAGAAGCTCGACGAAGAAGTGGCCCGTCTTCATTTGGATAAGCTCGGAGCCAAGCTGACCCGGCTCACCAAGAAGCAATCGGACTACCTGGATGTTCCCTTTGACGGACCGTATAAAGCCGAGCACTACAAGTATTAGCTTTCGGTGGCGGTCAATCTTCCTCCCAGGAAGGGGCAAGGGATTTGTTGACCCTGGCCTGGGGGAGAACTCTTGACGGCGGCTGGCCTTTTCGGGGGGATCCTTTTCGGAAGTATAGGATTCGTCGCGTTCGTGTACGGAAAAAAGCAGTCCAGTCTTAAAGCGTTGGTAATCGGCATCCTTCTGATGGTTTTTCCCTATTTTATCCCGAACGTTATCGCGCTTTACGCGATCGGGGCGGTCTTGACCGCGTGTCTTTTTATTTTTCCCGAATAAAAAAGGAAAAGGTATGCAGAATTTCAATTATAGAAATCCTACCGAGATCATCTTCGGTAAAGGAACGATCGCCGCGATCAAAGACCGCATCCCGAAACAAAAAACCGTGCTCTTTCTTTACGGGGGAGGGTCGATCAAGAAGAACGGCGTTTACGAACAGGTAAAGGCGGCCTTGTGCGGCCACCGGGTCACGGAATTCGGCGGTATTGAAACAAACCCGCTTTACGAAACTTGTCTGAAGGCCGTCGAGATCGTCAAAAAAGAAAAGATCGATTTCATCCTCGCCGTGGGCGGCGGCTCCGTGCTGGATGCTGGGAAATTCGTCGCGGCTGCGGCCTGTTTCAAGGGCAAAGACCCCTGGGAGATCCTCCGGCAACACGGTTCTAACGTCAACGCGGCGCTTCCTGTCGGGGCGGTCCTGACGCTTCCCGCCACGGGGTCCGAGTCGAACGGGAATTCGGTGATCTCCCGGATGGCGACACACGAAAAACTGCACTTTTTTTCTCCCTACGCATTTCCCGTTTTCTCCGCGCTGGATCCGGAAACGACGTATTCGCTTCCGGCCAAGCAGGTGCGCAACGGCATCGTAGATACCTTTGTGCACATCATGGAGCAGTACATGACCTACACGTCCGGCGCGCCGTTGCAGGACCGGCTCGCGGAATCTCTGCTTCAGACGCTGATCGAAGTGGGTCCCGTGACACTCCAAAAGCCGCATGATTATGAATCGCGCGCCACTTTTATGTGGACTGCGACGCTCGCGTTGAACACGCTGATCGGCTGCGGGGTGCCGCAGGACTGGTCCACGCACATGATCGGTCATGAACTTACGGCATTCTACGGGCTTGATCACGCGGAAACGCTGGCCGTCGTGCTGCCGGGCGTCTGGGAACACAAGTTTGCCGCGAAGGAGAAAAAGCTCGAACAGTACGGGCAGCGCATCTGGGGCGTCAAAACGGCCCGGGAAGCCGTTGCGAAAACCGAAGAATTCTTCCGCATGATCGGAATGCCGGTCCGGTTCTCCGAGTACAAGATCCGGGCGGAAGAAGCGGCCCGGAAGGTCCATGAACGGTTCCATCAACGCGGGGATGCTTTCGGCGAGCACGGAGACATCACTGCGGCGGCCGCGAAAAAGATCCTGCTTTCGCGCGCTTGATCGTCTTTTAAAGGGAGAGACCATGCCGAGAACAAAGATCATTTGCACTTTAGGTCCCGCATCCGACCGGGCGAGCGTTCTGCGGAAGATGATGCGCGCCGGAATGGATGTCGTACGGCTCAACTTTTCGCACGGGACCCCCGAGGGGCACCTGGCCTGCATCCGCCTTGTGAGAGAATTGAATAAAAAAATGCGCCGGCATGTCAGGATCCTGGGCGATCTTGAAGGCTACCGCATGAGGATCGGAGAGCTGAAGGACGGACGTCCCGTGGAGGTCCGGAAGCGGGAAGTGCTTTGGCTGACCACGGAGAACATTTTAGGGGAAGGGGACCGGATCCCTTTTGACTGGGCGGGATCGCTCAAGCCGATCAAGCCCGGATGTCATATCTACATCGATGACGGCAATATCATTTTGAAGGTCGAGGCGCGCGACGCGAAAAATCTCAAGACGCGCGTGATCGTCGGAGGGGCGATCAAGCAACGGAAAGGGATCAATATCCCCGGCGTGAAGCTGGATGTTACGGGTCTGACCCGCAAAGACAGGGAGGACATCCATTTTTGCATCGAACATAAGGTGGATTACATCGCCCAGTCTTTTGTGAGGAACAAACAGGACATCCTGGACCTGAGGGCCCATTTAAAGAGTCACGCCCATGTTTGCGGTGTCATTGCCAAGATCGAGAACTGGGAAGGGATTCGCAACATCGACGGGATCATCTCGGTGTGCGACGGGATCATGGTCGCGCGCGGGGACATGGGGATCTCCATTCCTATCTATGAAGTCCCGTACGTTCAGAAAAAGATCATCCGGAAATGCAATCAGGCGAAAAAATTCGTGATCACGGCGACGCAAATGCTCGAAAGCATGACGGAACATCCGGTCCCGACCCGCGCCGAAGTGTGTGATGTGGCGAACGCGATCCTCGACGGGACGGACTATGTGATGCTTTCCGCGGAATCCGCTTCGGGGCTTTATCCCGTCCAATGCGTGGACCTGATGAATAAGATCATCCAATTCACCGAACGACACCGATCCGCCTGACATAAAACAGCCGCGACCCCCCTGGAAAACATATAAATGGCCGTTCTGCTTCAGATCAACAAGATCCATAAAGCTTACGGGGCCGTCATGCTCCTTGACGAGGCCGCCGCTTCTTTCAGCGACGATCAGAAGATCGGCGTGATCGGCCGCAACGGGGCCGGGAAGTCCACGCTCTGCCGCATCATCACGGGTCATGAAGCGCCTGACAGCGGGACCCTGACGCGTAACGCGTCGCTCCGGCTGAGCTACCTGGAGCAGCACGATGCCTTCCGTCCCGGGGAAAGCGTTCTGGAGTTCCTTATGCGCACGACGGCGCGCGAACATTGGGAATGCGCCCAAATGGCCGCCGCGTTCCAGCTCAAGAACGAAACACTTGACCAGGCCGTCCGGAGCCTTCCGGGAGGATTCCAGACACGCGTTAAGCTTGCGGCCATGCTGCTGGGGGACCCGAACTTTTTGGTGCTCGACGAACCCAGCAATTATCTTGATCTGAGCACACTGATCCTTCTGGAGAATTTTTTGCTCAATTTCAACGGCGGGTACCTGATCGTATCCCACGACCGCGAGTTCCTGAAACGGACCTGTGACCATACGCTGGAAGTGGAGAACGGCCAGCTGACGCTTTATCCCGGCGATATCGAAGAATATTTTGAATTCAAGGAGGACCAGACGGCACAAACACAGGCTTATAACCGCGGGATCGAAAAAAGACGCGACCAGCTCCAGGCCTTTGTTGACCGGTTCCGCGCCAAGGCCTCCACGGCCAAGCGCGCCCAATCCAAAATGAAGCAGCTTGCCAGGCTCAAGACCATCGAGATCGCGCATCCCATGAGCACGGTCCGCATTCATATCCCGCCCGTTGAAGCCAAAGGCGGCGTGGCCCTTTCCTGCGAAGACCTTGCGATCGGTTATCCGGAAAAGGAAGTGGCGCGCCATATTGACGTCGAGATCGAACGGGGCAGCCGCGTGGCCGTTCTCGGGAATAACGGGGAAGGGAAAACGACTTTTCTTAAAACGGTCACGGGAGGTCTTTCTCCCAAGGCGGGGACGTTCCGTTGGGGAACCGGTCTTAGGACGGCTTATTATGCCCAGCATGTTTTTTCAATGCTCGAACCGGAAGACGATATTTACACGCATCTTTCCCGTGAGGCCGCGTCCGGAGTGAACCATCAGGACGTGCTGGATATGGCCGGCAGTTTTCTTTTCAAAGGGGACGACGTGAAGAAGAAAGTAAAAGTGTTGAGCGGCGGGGAGCGCGCCCGGCTGGTCCTTGCGGGGCTTCTGCTCTCGAAAAGGCACGTGCTGCTTTTGGACGAACCGACGAACCATCTGGACTTTGAAACGGTGGAGGCTTTGGGACACGCGCTCAAGAGTTTCAAGGGCACCGTTATTTTCATCAGCCACGACCGCACGTTCGTGAATCTTGTGGCGACAAGCATCCTGGAGATCAAGAAAGGGCGCGTCCGCCATTATCCCGGCGCTTACGAGGATTATGTCTACCATCTTGAGCAGGTGGCGCGCGGGGAGTTGACGGAGTCCGATGAAGCGCCGGCGGCGCCTTCCGCGAAGGCTTCCCCGGCCGGTACGGAAGTAAAAGAAACGCCGGCCCAGAAAAACATGCAAAAGATCGCCCTGTCCCAACTCAAAAAAGCCATCGACAAGGCCGAACGGCGCATGCATCATCACACGGAGGAGCGGGCCAAGCTCCTCGAAGAGATCTCCGGGAATCCGCTCCATTATTCCAAAGAACGGAACATACGTTTAAAAGAAGTTCAGATCCAGATCGAAAAAGCGGAGGCGGAGTGGTGTTCCCTTCAATCAAAAATGGATAAATTGCAAAAATGAGGAATTATAATCAGCGTCCCCATCATTCCAGGTCCGGGCAAGGCCGGTCGCGGCGCCACTTTCAGGATCACGCGCGGCCACAGCCGCGGCCCCAGGACGATGAAACCCTCCGGAAGTTCAAGGGAAGCGTTGCGATCGATCCGTCACCGCGGATCCGCCTTGAAGACGGGTCGAAAGAGCTGACGATGCGGGCGATGGACCTGATCTGTCCCATCGGTATGGGCCAGCGCGGGCTGATCGTGGCGCCTCCGGGTTCGGGGAAGACCACTTTTTTAAAACACATCTGTCAGTCCGTGGCCCAAAGTCTTCCGCAGGTGAAACTTTATTGTCTTCTGATCGATGAAAGGCCCGAAGAGGTGACGGATTTTAGGCGTAATGTGACCGCCGAAGTGCACTGGTCCTGTTCGGACGAATCTTATGAGCACCATATCGAGACGGCGGACACGCTGATGAAGCAGGTTTATCGCGAGGCCCTGGCGGGCGAGAATGTGATGGTCTTGGTCGATTCATTGACCCGTCTGGCGCGCGTGCATAACGCCGAACGGCAATCAAGCGGCCGCACACTTTCCGGGGGCGTGGACGCGCGGGCTCTCGAAGTCCCGCGGCGTATTTTCGGATCGGCCCGCAAGATCGAGCACGGCGGGTCGTTGACGATCCTTGCGACGATCCTGGTGGACACCGGAAGCCGGATGGACCAGATCATTTTCGAAGAATTCAAAGGAACGGGGAATATGGAGATCTACCTGTCGCGCGAGATCTCGAACCAGCGTATCTATCCGGCCGTCGATATTTCCAAAAGCGGAACGCGCAAGGAAGAATTGTTGCTTACCGCGGAGGAACTGGAGCCGGCGCGGAAGATGCGGCGGGCGCTTGCGGCGCTGCCGCCGGTCGATGCGATCAAAGCCCTGATCACCCAGCTCCAAAAATATCCCACGAACAAGGAATTTCTGGCCGCGGTGAATCGCGGTTACCACGAATAAATGACCGGGCAGGTTTCCTAAAATAAAACCCATGGAGAAAACCGTGACGGAGAAGAACGATCTCGGAGCACAGCCGCTTGATGATATAATGACCCGCCTCGGGCTCTCCAATCACGATCTCGTAAGCGCTTCGACCCAGCAGCTGACGCATAAGATGGTCGGGAAAGGGCGTAGGGGAAAATGGCTGACGCTCAAGGCTCAGCAGAAGATCCTCACCGCGATCCTTGCCGCGAAGCCGGACGCCAAGCTCACCCTTCGCGATTTTTTTAATTATTGACCCCTCAATAACAGATCTGGCAGGACCCGTCACGGCGGCGATCCTAACCTGAGAGAGACCATGACGATCGAAGCGGACCATGAGACGATGCGGAGTTTTTTACAGGCGGGTATCTTTTCCGGCAGCCCTTCGTGGCGATCAATCACTTTTCAGGGAGCGATCCGCCCCAAACTTCTCCGGTTCGAAGTGACCGAAGTAGCAGGAACGAAACCTCTTTATCTTGCCGCGGTCATTTCCCGGGATGAAAAAATGGCATGGCAGTCCTTTCAGGACCTGCTCGGTCACGCCGCAAATCTAGCCCGGGGCGGTATGACGGGGATCTTCGGGCTGGAAATCCTGAGCGCGGACATTCAAAACGGTGTCCGGCATTTTAACGCGGGAGATTTCAGCAGCCTCCTGATCAATCATTCCAAAGGACCTGATGCCGCTTTTAAGACGCTCATCCGTTACGGACAGCTTTTCTGTTTGCTGCACAAGAGGGCACCGGCCGATTGGGGGAAAATAGAAGTGAAGACCCATGTGGAGATCCTGGAGCCCGGCAAGACCCGGCCCGAACTTTTTATAAAAAAGGTCGTGCGGGAAAGCGGGCAGGGCACCGGCGCCATTTACTGGATCCACGACATGAGCGCAAATCCCTTATGGAGCTTGGGGGAGGGGGCTGTGGGGGATCCCGAAAACGCGGCCCCGGAGGTTTATTTTTTTCATCATTCTTTCAAAGCAGCACGCCGATTATTTCCGGCGGCGTGTTAAAATAGCCAGCACTAAAGGAACCGTTGTGGTAAGGGCGTTATTTTTTAGGATGAAAAGGAAGAAACCATGAACCAGGAAGAGATCCCGGTCGTTATCAACAAAAAGGCGGGACGGAAATCCTTTTTTGCGGTTGGGCTTGAGGCCTTGCTGATCCGGCCGCCTTTTTTGCATAAGGAGGCTTGTTATCCGGAGGAAAGGATCGGGAGAAAGGTCGTCAAAGCTTTTTCTTTGGAGGGGATGAAGGTGCGTCCCTACTTTGCCCACACGATCGAGGATGTCCGAGATACGATCGAAGACCTTGTCTGGAAAGGGGAGCGGACCGTTGTGGTTGCCGGAGGGGACGGGACTCTCAATGCGGCGGTCCACGCCATTGCGGGGACGGAAGTATCGCTCGGAATCATCCCCCTCGGAACCGCGAACGCCCTCGCGCTGGAACTGGGGATCCCCTTTTCGGTCCATGAAGCAGCGCGGGTGATCAAACAGGGAAAGGTCCGGAAGATCGACGTCGGGAAAGCCGGCGGGCATCTGTTCGCGATGGGCGCCGGCATGAGTTTCGACGCCCACGTGATCCAGAAAGTGGACCATGGATCAAAATGGGCCATGGGATCCATGGCCTATATCGTGCATGGGATCCTGGAGGCCCTGAAGTATCCTTTTCCTCTTCTCAAGATCGAATCGGAAGATCCGGTTCCGATCCGTTCGGAAGGTTATTTGGCGATTGTGGCCAACGCCCGTTATTACGGAGGCCATTTCAAGGTCGCGCCGCGAGCGTCGATGGAAGACGGTCTCCTCGACGTATTGGTGATGAAACGGAAAGGGTTGCGGCATTTGATCCGTTACCTCGGCGCGATGCGCTACCGTGACATCACGCGTTTAGAAGATGTCGATTATTTTCAGTGCCGCAGGCTCCGGATCACGAGCGACCCGGCAGTTCCAGTCCACGTGGACGCGGAAGTCGTGGAGACGACGCCGTGCGTTTTTGAAAGTGTTCCGAAGGTCCTGAAGGTGATCGTTCCGGATTGATCCGGGTGAACGGACTTTTAAAAAAGAGCTACAGAAGAGGGAGCTCAAAGATGGCGTTCATCGATCTGGTGAATCAAAGACGCAGCGTGCGGCGGTATGCTCCGCGTCCCGTTCCCAAAG
>CAIJHQ010000001.1 GCA_903820505.1 Candidatus Omnitrophota bacterium | reverse complement strand
TTTTGACGTGGTTGCCCAACATCCGGCAGTTTATGCAGCTCAGATAAAAGAAATTCGTTTTTTTAGTAAGGATGATCGCTTTACCAATGGGGCGGATTGGTACATGCAAACCCATTTTCCGCGCGCAAAAGGATTTTCGGTCCGAACTGAAGCAACCCCGGCTTATCTCACCTGGAGCCAAAAGGTCGCCCCGCGCGTAAAGGCATTATATGGGGATCAGCCGGTTAAGTTCGCTGCGATTTTTCGCGACCCAGTTAAACGCGCTTATTCTCATTACTGGCATCGTGTCCGCCAGGGTGATGAGGACCCGCAGCGATTATCCTTCGCGGATGCCATTCACATTGAGGATCAGCGCCTCAAGGAGAACTGGCAGCGCCTGGAAGTGGAAGGAAATGGATTATATGGATACTTTCGGGCTGGTTGTTACGCCTCACGGTTAAAACCGTACCTGGACTTATTTCCTCGTGAGAATTTCCATTTAATGTTACAGGAGGATTTATATCAAAATTTCGATACCAGCATGGTAAAACTGCTGCGGTTCCTTGGAATTGATGATCAATATCCATTGAAGCCGGTCGTAAGTAATGAATCCGCTGTACCTCGGGATCGGAACATTTATGGTTTATATAAAGAACTTAAAAAGACAAGGATTAAGAACGTTTTAAAATTATTCATTCCATTAAAAATGAGAAAGTGGTTCGGCGAAGATGTTCTGACGAAGCCTTTTGATTATCCTCCGATGGAGCAGGAGATCAAAATGGAATTGTACATGCGCTACACTGATGAAATTAAACAACTTGAATCGATTATTGGGCGGGACTTATCTCATTGGAAAAATGAATAGTCTATCGCTCACAACGGTAAAGATGGCATGATAAAACGCTGGCAGCCAGGTGACTATCCAAAAATCTTGTCTTTCCACAGGTATGTAAATGATTCACCAAATCAACCATATTATTCTTCGACCTATGCGTGGTTTTGCAAGCAAGATTCGGTTTGAATATCGCAAAGCCACTTGGCGTGCTCGCCCTTTGCCTGACTTTATTATCATCGGTGCTCAAAAATCTGGGACATCGAGCATGCATGATTATTTGATACAGCATCCGCAACTTTATTCTTCACCATTCAAAAAGGAAATCCATTTCTTTGATAGTAGCACGCACCAGAAGAAAACGAATAGTATCAAAAACGGCGAAATTTGGTACCATGCCCACTTTCCTAGTCGTCGGGAGCGGGGTGTTGGCTCGAAAACCTTTGAAAATACACCTAATTACCTTTTACATCCCCTCGTCCCTGGGCGGATCTTCGACTTGATTCCCGAAGTGAAATTGGTAGCTCTCCTGCGAAATCCGGCCGAGCGGGCGATTTCCCATTACTTCATGTGTCGGCGCAAAAAAACCGAACCCCTCCCCATGCTCGAAGCCTTCCAGCAGGAGCAGGCGCGCCTCGAAAAAGCGCTCAACGACCAGGGCCAAGAAAACGCTTTTTCACGGAAATCTTATTTAAGCGGTGGCCGCTATGCAGAACAGTTGGAAAGATTTTTTCGGTTCTTCCCAGCGGAACAGATCCTGCTCCTGGCCAGCGAGGAGTTTTTTATTGATCCACACAAATCCCTCCGGCGTGTTTTCGATTTTGTGAGTGTGGATGCTGATTTCAAGGTTCCCAATCTGACTCCTAGGAATGTGGGAACGGGCAGGAGCGAAGTTTCTCCCGCGGTACGTGAATTTCTGGACGAATATTTTAAACCTTTCAACCAGGCGCTTTACGACCTGACCGGCCAGAACTTCGGCTGGTGATCCGGCAAGCGATTAAACCGCCTTGTCATGATTTTATCGTGTGATAAAGCAATACCCCTTACTTCGGAATTTATTGGATTTCCCTATGGCGATTTGAATCTTCCTTAATTTTCTAAATAACAACGAGGCGATAATGGATCGTGAAACACAGATTAAGACTAAGTTATCCCAAGAATTGGCGGCCTTTTATAAAGAAACGAGATTTGCTGCGATATTTCGCCAACCGGTAAAGCGCTTTTATTCTCATTGATGCCATCTTGTCCAGTAGAGCGATGAAGAGCATCAGCGATTACTCACCAATCCAATGGTGATCTGACAAAACACCGGCGACCGGAATATCAACCAAAATCCCTTCACTTCCGAGGTATATGTGATCCAACAAATCAATCACATTTTTCATCGACGCCTGCGTAAATCTGCAGACAGTATATATTTCGAGTACCGCAAAGCCACCTGGCACGCCCGTCCCTTGCCTGATTTTATTATCATAGGTGCGCAAAAATCAGGGACGTCGAGCATACATGATTATTTGATGCAACATCCGCAACTTTTTACTTCACCATTTAAGAAGGAAATCCATTTCTTCGATAGTAACGTGCATTATCAGAAAACGAACGGTAATGAAAAAGGCGAAACTTGGTATCGTGCCCACTTTCCGAGTCATCGGGAGCGGGGTGTTGGCTCGAAAACCTTTGATGTCACCCCCACTTATCTTTTTCATCCGCTTGTTCCCGGACGGATCTTCAACTTGATTCCCGGAGTGAAATTGATTGCTCTTTTGCGGAATCCATCCGAGCGGGCGATCTCCCATTACTTCATGAACCAGTGGAAAAATGCTGAGCACCGCCCCATGCTCGAAGCCTTCCAGCAGGAGCAGGCGCGCCTCGAAAAAGCGCTCAACGACC